>NZ_CP141590.1:0-657500 GCF_035581365.1 Tsuneonella sp. CC-YZS046
GCAACGCCTTGCTTCGTGCCCGCGATCTGTGGTCCGCTCAATATCGTGGTGGCCGTCGGTATTCTGACCGAGAAACCGCGCAGGTAACGGGTCTGGTTCGCAGGACTGGGGGTGCGAAATGAGCGCCCTTGATCCGCGCGATATTGAGCGCTTCGGAAAAATCCTCGGCCTGCTTTCCAGCAATCACGATGGCGAGCGGGCCGCAGCCGCATGGAAAGCCAGCCAGTTCCTCGAAACCAGGCAATTGGGTTGGGGCGATGTCACGGAGATGCTGAAATCCCCGCCCGTCATCATTCGCCCGCAGGTAATCAATCCGTCACCAGCCGATGCGCCACGCGCGCACCAGATGGATGCACGGCGTTGCCTGTCTTCCACGATCCGCTGGAAAGAGCACGAATCCAGGTTTCTTCAACAGATGGCCGCGCAGCAGCGCAAGCCGACCGAGAAGCAACAGGATTGGCTGGATGCCCTGTCAGATCGGGTGACGCGCTTCTATCGGGAGAACGCCTGTGACTTCTGATCCTGTTGCGGCGTTCCTGGACGCCATGGAAGCGGCTGGCGTTGTGCCGGTGGAGCCCATCGCTGACCGGCTGGGGCCTGATCGCATTTACTTCCGTTGCGATTGCGACAGCAAGAAAGGGCGTAAGACCGGCTGGGCCAAGCTCTATCTCGATGAGCACCCAGCCGGATCGTTCGGCAATTACAAGCTCGGCATCGTCCAGACATGGCGGCTGTCGAACGACCGTTCCTTGACCCGGAAGGAGCGCGCCGAAATCGAGAAGGCGCGCCGTGAGGCAGCGGCAAAGCGGAAGGAAGAGCAGGAAGCGCAATGGCGCAATGTCTCGGAAGCTTGTGCCGCGGATTGGGAACGCTCCAGGCCGGTCAATCCTGAACACCCTTACCTGGTGTCGAAAGGAATCGTCGGTGAAGGCCTGCGCCAGTTCGGTCCGCGCCTGCTGGTTCCCATGTTCGACGCCGATGGGCGGCTGTGGAACATTCAGAGCATCGGCCCGGATGGCGGGAAGCTCTACACCAAGGGCGGACGTGCAACCGGCCTGCTGATGGTTCTGGGTGAGCCCATGGACCGCTTCGTCATTGCAGAGGGGTATGGCACCGCTGCGGTCATCAAGCGGGCAACCGCCCTGCCTGTCGTCGTTGCGTTCACCGCCGCTAATCTGGTGACGGTGGCCAAGGCCATGCGGGACAGGTTCCCTGATGCCGAAATCGTGATTGCGGCCGATGATGATGCGCATCTCCTCAGCCATCCCACCATCCAAAGAAATATCGGCGTCGATGCCGCCCAGGCCGCTGCACGTGCGGTCGGTGGGCGCGTCGCGCTTCCGCCTCGGAGGGCAGCATAATGAAAGAAGCAGCAACAGCCCGCGATTACGCGGATGTCGGCGCTGACATGGGCGACGAGGCAATTGCTGAAAGCCTTGGCAGGGCCATGCCGGAGCCCCGGTTTCCAGCAGGATTCAAGATGACGGCAAAGGGCCTGCTCCTCGATTCTGACGATGGCCCCCGCCATATCGCAGGTGCATTCGATGTAATCGCCCAGACACGGGACCGGCACAGTCAGGCTTGGGGGGTGTTGATCGAATGGCAGGACGATGACGGCGAACCGCACCGCCTGTCGATTGGCCGAGCCCTTCTCGCTGGGGATGGTCGCGAAGTGCGCCACATGCTCCTTGACGGGGGACTTTATGTCTCGCCTGTCTCCAAGGATCGCAATGCACTGCAAACATTCTTGTCGATGGTCAGGATCGACCGTCGCGCACGGGCGGTTTCGCGGGTGGGCTGGCAGGATGGCAGCTATGCCTTGCCTGATCGCACCATTGAAGATGGCTCGGGGGATCTGGTCGTTTACCAGGGCACGGCGGCACTCGACCATGAGTTTCGCCGCCAAGGCACCCTTGAGGGGTGGCAGGACATGGCGCGGCTGGCGGTTGGCAACACTCGCCTCGTCATTGCGCTGTGTGCGGCGTTCGTCGGCCCCTTGCTGGCTGCTACCGGATCGGAAGGGGGCGGGCTGCACTTGCGCGGGCCATCATCCATCGGCAAATCCACTTCGTTGCTCGCAGCGGCAAGCGTATGGGGTTCACCGACATTCGTTCGCCAGTGGCGCGCCACGGCTAACGGGCTTGAAGGCGTGGCCGAACAGGCAAATGACTGCCTGCTGATCCTGGATGAGCTGGCCCAGCTTGACCCGCGCGAAGCGGGTAGCGTCGCCTATCTTCTCGCCAATGGAACCGGGAAATCCCGCGCCTCGCAATCGGGGGAAGCTCGTGCGGCAAAGCGCTGGCTAACCTTCTTCCTGTCGTCAGGGGAAATCAGCCTTGCCGAGCACGCTCGATCCGATGGCCGGGGGCGGCGCTCACCAACGGGGCAGGAAGTCCGCATTTTCGACATCGAAGCGGATGCAGGAAAGGGCTTGGGCCTGTTCGACACGCTGCATGATCTTCCGAATGGCGATGCATTGGCCCGCGCGATCAAAGATCAGGCAGCGCAGCATTACGGGATCGCGGGGCCTGAGTTCGTTCAGCGCTTGCTCGGCAATCTCGACGATACGGCTGCACGTATCAGGATCGGCATTGACTGGTTCGCGGCAAAGTATCAGCCAGTCGGTGCGACCGGGCAAGTTGCTCGTGCCTGTCGTCGGCTTGGCCTGATCGCTATGGCCGGAGAGATCGCGACCGAACTCGGCATACTGCCGTGGGAGCGCTTGGAAGCGGTTTCTGCTGCGGCCAATATCTTCGCTGGGTGGCTTGAAGCCCGTGGCGGCGCTGGCGCGGCAGAGGACAAAACGGCGATTGAGCAGGTTGCCGAGTTTATCAGCACGCACGGTAATTCCCGGTTCCAGCCGATGGACGGCGGGGACAGCACGGTCATCCACAACCGCGCTGGCTTCAAGCGTGAAACCGGCTTGGGCACGATGGAATACCTGATCCCGGCTGCGACCTGGCGCAATGAAGTTTGCCGGGGCCTCAATCCCAAGTCGGTTGCCGCGCTTCTGATTGAGCGAGGCCATTTGATCCCGGATAGCAACGGCAAAGCATCCCGCAGCGAGACTGCGCCGGGCATGGGCAAGGCCCGCTTCTATGTCGTCAGTCAGTCGATTTTCGGAGGCGACGATGCTTGATTGGCTTGATGCTATTCCGAATTTGGGTGTTCTAGGTGTTCCGGGTGTGCAGCCGCAGAAATCCGCCAGTTTTCATGGAACACCCGGTGTTCTTGAAGGTGTTCCCGGTGTTCTGGAGCACCTCGACGGAACACCGGGAACACCTTGCGGAACACCTCACTCCAGCAATAACAATTTGAAAAATAAAGAGGAACACCGAGAACACCCGGAACACCTAAAAACGAGCAATCCCGTTGGTGTTCTGCGTGATTGGCACGACCGGCTTTCTGGCCTGGATATGGCGGTTCCACCTGCCGGTGTGTCTGCTGGATGGTGGGCGCGGACAGTTTCGGATGCCCATTGGATCTACGAGAACTTCGCATCTCGTGCCGTCCGGGATGGATGGTCAGCCCATGATCTGTTCGGGGTGCTTCCCTCCAAGCCCGCATGGGGCGGGATCGTGGATCGGCTGCGCGGCGCGCGCGATCTGGAGATAACCGACTGCCGGGCATTCTGGACGCATGCTGGACATCCCGGCCAGTTCAACAAGGGGGCAGCGGCAATGCTGCTATCATCGGGCCTTGTGCTGCTCTGGGAGATGCAATCGTGAAAACCCACATCATGCATACCCCGCTACTCGGCAAGCTCTACCTGGTGCCGCATTTGGTCGAAGAAGTGCCAGCCGACCGTGTATTCGGCTATGTCGATTTCGGAGATGACACGCGTCTGGTTCAGGGCTTCTGGCTCGGCAAGGGCTGGCTGGATTCAACTGGAAAGCCCTTCTCTCAGCCTATCGTTCATTGGTATCATTTGGAGAGGCCCGATGGCACGTCACCGTTCTGAAAGAGACATTGATCCGAAGCAGATGGATACGGCAGAGCCGCCGCGCCTCGCCGGCAGACGAGCCCAGCCGGACCCGAGCCCTGTTTTGCAAAGCGAAAAGCCCAAAGCACTCGCCAGGGCTCTGAAGCGCTCGGTAACGCCGGGCATAATGATGGAACCCGCGCATGACGGCGATGGGTATGTGCCCACCTCTCCACACAGCGATCAGTATCTTTGGGAGTTGCAGCTTGCCGACGCGTTCGGAACGCGCTCGCAATCGGCGATGGTTCATTTCATCGATCAGCTTAAGGCGCTGTGCTCGTCTGCATATGATCCGGGAGCCGGGCGGTGGAAGCCGGATGAGATTCAACTGAACGCAGCCGTTGCGCTGATCGGCAGCCTCAAACCCCGCAATGAGGCTGAAGCTGCCCTGGCTGCACAGATGGTCGCCATACATTGGATGCAGATGCGCCTTTCTGCCCAAGCTCTGAACAATGGCGGAATGATCATGGAGAAGGATGCTGCGCTCGCGGGCAAACTTGCACGGACCTATGCGATCCAGATGGACGCGCTCCTTTCCCTGAGGGGGCAGCGCCGCACTGTGAAACAAGCCATCAGCGTGAAGAAGGAACTACATCAGCATGTCCATTACCACCGGGGGGGAGGAGAAAATAGCGAACAACCCCAAGGAGCCGGAGCCTTTGAACCTGCGGAATGCGCCACGCTGCAAAGCTCGAAACCGACAGAGAAAGTTGTGCGGCTCCCCCGCCGTTCGGGGCCGCGCAGTGTGTAGGCTGCACGGGGGAAAGAGCCCTGGTGCGCCACGCGGCGCGCGTAACGGCAACTGGAAACACGGAGGCGAAACGCTGGAAGCGCTTGCAATACGGCGGCAGGCGCGTCGGCTTCTGGAGATGTGCAATGCCTAGATCCCCGAATGATTTTGTACATACCTTGCAGGACAGACTTGCATCACTGCATGAGGAAAAGCAGGCTTGTGAGGATCGATCTGCGCGCCGCGTCATCAATCGGAAAATGCATGAACTGGAGAGATTATTGAGGTGGGCAACGCAGCGCATCGAGACGACACCCGAGGATTTGGGGCTGCTTTGAGTTTTCGGACGCCGAGCAATTCAAGGGCAGGAGAAATTGCGAGCTTTCCTGAAGGTGTCGGATCAATCCTGGACTGCAAGTAAGTCTAGTGGAGGCCACTGCTCTTCTTGAAGCTTCTCGAATAACGTGCAGGCTGGTGGTTCATCGTCAGTACCCATACTGAAATGGCAGATATGCTGTCGGTCTGGAGAAATGACAGTGTGTCTGTCCAGCAGTCTGTAGATGCCTTCGTGCCAACCCGCGATCCTTGCAAAATCGACCGGTCGATCTGCTTTGAAAATTCTCCTGCTGTCACCCCTGTGCAGCGCTGGCGCAATTTTCTTCTCATAAGCATTGATAAGCATCTGCCGGGTCATGAAAGGCCCTTCTAGATTGCGCCAGACGAATTTGCTCTCGCAATCACGTTCTAGCTTGAGAGGCTGAGGGAAAAAGTCATCATGTAGAAGTGCAAGCTTACGAAAAATTTGGCCAGCTTTCGTAGATGTTGTTAGGGTGCCTGCTTTCGTTGCCACCAGATCTTCGTGAAGGATTAAGCATCCGATTGCCAATAGCTCGGCAATCATGCGAAATTGAAGGGTGCATATCTCCTCAATTATCTTGGCGGGTAACGCTACCTCACCATTTAAGGCCCGGAGCACAACATTTTGCCGCAATTTGATTTCTGCAAGAATATCGAGATATGTTGAGCGTGCAATTTCGTTCAGCATCGCCGATCCTGGTGGCTGACGCTGGCCGCTTACGTTCGGAATAGACCAGCGTGCTAATGGGCTTTAGTGAGTTGCCTGCCCCTAGAGGCGTTCAGTAGCAATAGATTGCTTCCGCATTCGCTTACTGAACGCGCGCTTGAGCTTCTGCAACTGGCCGCGCTTCCAATGCAGGAGGCGACGAGACTTGCGCGAGAAGGCGTCACACTCGTCGCCGTTCACTGTTCCGCGATTGCCCATCATGACACGGCTACCTGCATCTCAACCGCCACAACTCGCCGCCTGTGATCGCTGAATTTCTCGCCGCTTCCGCTTTCGGTGCGGACACCATTCACCTTCCAGGGCTTGCAGAGCTTGCAGCCAGCCCGTCGATTGCGGGTTCGCCCTCGTTTGTGATGCATATTCGCCTCCTTGCACTCCGCTAACATATGGGAGGGGTGCGGCTAGCGCAAATCGCGGTAGTTATGCGCGAAATTAGAATTGCTAGCGACAATTCCTGGGTGATGCACACTGGCGAGTATCTGGCCGAAGCACGGGCTTTATACCGCGCAGGCCATACAGGAACGCCGGGAGTTGCGAGCCATCCTGATGGCGGCGCGGAATACCCTCACCAATGTCTAGGAGTGCAATAGTTTAGTCTGGAACCGATTAAGCGAGTTTAGCGCCTAAGATTTAGCCCGCGCGACGGTAAACGCCCGTCACCTCTTCTACCTCGAAGGGAAATGAAATCGGCGTATCAGCATTACGAATGATCATACCGCCTCGGATAAGCGCGGCGAGCGAATCCGGAGTAGCCGTGGTCTGGAAGTAGGGATTGTCAGCAGCGGCAGTGCTATAGCGGACGAAACTAGCGTCAGTCGTGCTCAAACTAATCGTTTGCTGCATCATCTCATGCCTCCTTTCGCCAGCCTTCGAACCGCCTTTGATCCTGGAAGCCGATCTGGGCAGGGACACCCGCAGGGGCTGGCACTTGAACTTGAGAGATCGTTCCCTCGGATATAAACTGGTGGCTGCCAAACGCACTGCTCTCGATCAACGCACGCGACGCCACATAATTCGCTTGAGGCTGTCCCGCAAGCAGCATGTCGGGGTTGAACGGGGAGCGCAACAATAATGCCTCAACATAGTTCTGCTGCAAAGCCTTTAATATCTCGTAAAACGGCTGGTCAGGGTTTTCGATTTTCAACCCGAGTCCTCTGGCCTCACGCCGGTTAATTGTGTGGTCGTGGCTGCCAGATTCACTGCACAGAAAAGAGACGATGCGATCGACTACGTCCGCATCAGTCTTCTGGAATTCCAATAGTTTACGTGCCAGAGTGCGAATTTGCTGCCGTGTTCTGAAAATTTGGCCGAGGACGAGCGGGTGAATTTTCTCCGAAAGGTTGGTCCATATCCCAGCCAATGCCTGACCGTCGCTGATCTTTAATTCGTTGGTGGCGACATCGAGATACCCCTGCACAGCTTCCACACTCACTGGTGCCCGGTAGTTCGGCGCTCCGCCCGGCACGGTGGGACCGAGTGGACTATTCAGACTGGGATCAATTGGACCGAGCGTGGCCTGCTTGGTCATCACGATCTTGTCAGCACCAAGGCAAATCAGGGTGCCAGCGCTTAGCGCTTTGACCGGGACGATAACCTCTAATTCATCGCAGAAGGTGCGAATGAGGTTGATCAATCGCCAAGCAGCGGCGGTATCACCACCATTGGTATATAGCACCAAAGAGATTTTCTGGGTGGGCCAAATCGCATCAAGATGATCGACGAATAGATCGACAATCTCCGGCGAAACCTGAGTTTCTACGCCAGGCCGATCACCGGTCACATATGCGATGACACGACTGTCGCGAGCTTGCTCGATTTGCTCGTAAATGGTCTTGCGCGCTGCAAAATCAGGCAAGCTGTATCCCCCGTTTCCCGCTGCATATCCTTGTCATCTGAGGTGGGAAAGTCAAAATCTCGCGGTGCATCGGGCGGGGACAAATCTGAAGCCTGTTATTTCACTGTGGAGCCCCAATCACGAGTGAAAGAACCCCGCCCAACGCCGTGGAGCGCGGGGCGGGCAAGATATCCGTTTCGGGGCGGGTTTTTTACCTTCTGCAATTGGTCTTGAGGTTGGGCTGATAGATACCCACCACTTTGCCGACCATGCTATGCGCCACCCCCCAATCGGCGTATGGCCCATCGTGATAGCCAGTTGGCAGCACATGCCACCAGCGTTTCGGTTCACCCGCCCGTCTTATGACGCGCACAACCCTGCGACTTGTGCTGATGCGGACTCGTGGCTCACACGGCTCGTGCTCGCGATTGAACCGGTCATAGGTCTCCCAGCCCATGCCGCCAACGGGTCGCTGATTCTCAACGACGTAAAGCGCGCCGTCCTGAATTTCTTCACAACATAGGCCATCCGTCTCATAGACAACAACATAGCCTTGTAGGGCAACAACATCGTGATGATGTACAGGAATACTGCGGAACACCCGCAGCTTCTGCAGAGCGAAGTCCGTTTCCGTTAATGAGAGGGCGGGTAAAGTGCTGGTGTGCGCTGTGGCGGTACTAGGCATCGGAGCGCTCCTTGTCTTCCAGAACAGTCCAGCGGCTTCCCTTGTGAAGCGTGCCATGCTCAAAGACGTAGGAGATCATCGCCTCTCGGGCTCCACGTTTGCTCAGGGTGGAGCGATAGCGGTGAATTAGGCGACGAAGCGGGTATCCCGTCCACCCTTCCGCTTTCCATTTTTCTGCGGAATAGGGGATAGTCTCTTCGAGGCCCCCATCGGGCCGGACCATGATGCGCCCACCCGCCGCTAGATACTCGTTCGCTGCCTCTGCAATCGAGTTATAAGGCTGATTATCGGCGAAGTGGCCGAGCATGTTTAACAAGGCAATCACGTCTTTTCGGCGGTGCCTACCCCGCCGTAGTTGAGCGGTTAGCGCATCAAGGCGAGCCCGGCGAAGATCTTCTTGGTTATCCAATGAATAACCAAGCATCAAATGGTCTTCGCCATTCTCATCTCTCGTGACGGTAATATCTATGCCGGAATTCCTGCACGCCTTGACGAAGGCCACCGGATATTCATTGCGCATTGGTGCAAGCTCTTTGAGCACGTCCTCAATGGGCTGCGCTTGGGTAAGGTCCGGATCCTTCGGTGGGGCTAAATCCCGGACGATACTATCGAGCAAGCCGCAGGTTTCATCCTCAAGCTCTGTTTCATTGAGCAAGTCGGCGCCCCTGCAGAGTTGAATCTTCTCGATCATCTCTGCCCTATTTCGGACCTTGGAAGCGGCCAAAGTTTTCCATGCGCTCAGGTCGTCCTTGGTAGCGGCTTCCCATTCCAGCTCGATCGCGTCGGCATTGAGGCTTGTCCGTAGCACTTGCACGCTTTGCCGCCACGCTTCGACTTGCTCGCAATATTCGGGGAAATCGGGATGCCCCGCCATCTCCGCGGATGGGCGTTCGCAATCATGCGGTTTCAGGGTGTGCGGAACCTCGCGATCCAAAATGCCTACGCCGGGGACGGAGAGCTTATATCTGATCTTCTTCTCAGGCGCGCGCTGGTCGGCCTCGATAAGTATTCGCTCCAAGACGGCATGGGCTTCACCTGCTATCCGAGTTCGTTCCAGTGCGGCCTCATAAAGCTTCTTTGCCTGATGGAACGAGATCGGCTCCCTTTTCTCCTTCAGCCAGTCCTGGTTCGACTTGGTGTCAGGACGGATGGCGCTCATCATATTCACTTCGCATGATCCTTTCGGCTGATTATCGAGCGGAGATTCGCTAGACGGGTGTCGATTGAGCGCTGATCGCCTAATGCCTTCCGAAGTATTAGCCTTATCGAAGGTTGGGTTTCCGTCCCGGATTGACTCGGTGGTTTCGTTCGCCGCCTGCGCAGCATTGACCCCGGACACGCTGGGTGTAGGGCTTTGGTCAGCCATGATCGTCTCCTAACTAGACGTTGTGGTCAGAGCCGGGTGGTCGTTGGTAGCTTCCACTCGGCTCGTTATTGTGTTATCAGAGTTTTAATGGTCAAGCAAGAAACTGTGATAACAAAGAAACGCGGCCCTAAGCCTACTGGTGTAGGGAGGCTTATTGGTGTCCGCTTCCAACCGGATCAGCTTGCCGAAATCGATGCCTGGGCGGTTGTGCAGGAGGATTCTCCTGGACGCCCGGAGGCTATTCGCAGACTGGTTTCCAAAGGTCTGGCGCGGCCATCCTGAAAGAGGAGTTTGCTAATGGTGGACGCACGCACGGCAACGGCTGCTGATTTCGATAATGCGGCTCAGCGTAACGCCCATGCCTTCTGGGGGTGGCTCGTAGTGGTGGCGATCACCTGGTGGTTCACATCACATTGGTGGGCGCTCGTCCCTGGCGCTCTCGCCATCCTATGTGGCGTACAGTCTATTGGAGCAACGAGGGCCGCAGCCGCATTAAGAAAGGGAGTCTACGGCATTTCTAATCCAAACAATGGCGCACCTGACGGCAACGTGAAAAATCTGACAGATTCTTGATGATTAGAAGGTCTGCACGCAGGCCAACGCGCTCGACATCGAAGTCCCCGCAAAGCGCAGGGTGGCAGAAGGTCTGATAAGTCTTGTCTTCGCCCATGCGGAACACGGCCTTCAGGCCTAGGCGGGAGGCTTACCAACATTGGCGTGATGGACTCCGAGCCGAATATCAGGAACAAGATCAGCCGGGGCAAATTCATGGCGGTGTTTCCTGTTTCAATGTCTGGAAGCAATTGGATCAAACATCCTATGGCTAGATTAGTCGGTGGGCTTATTGTCGCTATCACATACTGCGCGCTATGGATTGGTTACGGACTGCTAGAATCCACCAATTATGAAAGGCAGGCCCGCGCCAAGACCGAGGAATATTCCCGCCATACTAGCGACAAGGTAGCTGAGACCTGTGTGGGCATCCCCCGCGCCGAACGCATCAGATGCTTTTACGAAGCCATAGATGCTCAGGCTGAGTACGAATACAACCAAGCCGATCTTGTAGCCCAGCGGCAAAGTGCTCTGTGGGCCTATATCATGGCCGTTGCCGCGATAATCGGAATGGCCTTGAGCGCTGTAGGTGTTTGGTTGGTCTGGACTACTTTTCGCGAAACCAAACGCACCGCCGACGAAGCGAACGAAGCCAATAAGATTTCCCGTGATCAGATCCGCGCCCATCTTATCTGTGAGGGTGGTGAGTTCCAAGTTGGCGAAAACTTCGCAAACTTCACTCTCAAGTTCAAAAATATCGGCAATTCTAATGCGCGGCAAATTCGAACTCGCGTGAAACTGTGGGTCGCACGGAACGGTCTTGAGGGTGGAGTCCAAGAATTTTTTGGCAACGAGAAAGCTTGGATCACGCTAATACCTGCCAGTCAGACCGAAAGGGCGACTGTGTTTTTCTCATCCATCAAGACTCGATTTGGCGGTGGGATCGAGCAGGAATTGATCCCGCAAAAAATCATCAACGCACTCAGAGATAAGAGTTTCAGTTGGTATGCGGTTGAAGTGACTTTTAGCTGGGACGACATATTCGGCCGTAGACAGAACATTTCCATGTCTCTCAACGCTGAACGAGAGAGTATCTCCTCCAATGGGCAGAAAGGATTGATAGGACGTCTGCAACCAAGCTCCGCTAGGAATTATACTCCCGAACTCAAAGCCTGAAACAGGCGACGAACCGCAAAAGATGGCGCCCGCCACCACAAGTGCGGATAACCATCTGCGTATTGGTGCGTTTGCTACATAATGCCGCAGAAGAATACGACGCTGCGCAGGAACGGGGGAGGTTCGCTCGAATGGGGCGCGACCACTCTTCCCGTGCGGAAGAGTGCATCCCCACAGTCGCCGACATCGGACTGACGCACAAGGAAATCCACGAAGCCCGCAAAACGCGAGCCATACAAAAAGGGGTAATCGGAGTGTCTTGGAAAGACTTGCTGACTTGGAGTGCTATCGTGATGTTCGGCTTCTCCGCTTTGCTTTGGCTTGCCTCAACGCATGTGAAGGTCAATGCGGCCAAAGTGAGGCTGATTACCAGAAAATTCACGGACCAAGCGCGGGGCCGTTTCAGATTGTGAATGAGGATGGCAGCGATTTCTGTGCGACCATTGAGCGTCAATCCCGATGGAGTCGATGGGGAGCCTTTGCAACCGCCATCGCGCTAATCCTTCAGGCAGGGGCCACCGCCCTTAATTCAAACTGACCCACTGCCAAGGCATTTGATTCCTTGACAAATAAGAGGTATTATAATACCTCTGTCTAGCAGGAGGATCGCCGTGAGGCAGACCCATCAAACCAATCTCATCTCCTTCCGGGCGAGTGATCAGCTGGCAAACGCCATCCTTGAACGCGCGGCTAGATCGGGCGTTTCGATAAGCGAATGTCTCCGTTCCGTGGTTCGCGAGAAGGTGGGGCTGCAATGAGCGCCGCCTCCCTCACTCCGGCCACGGATGACTTTCTGTCCGCAGTGTTGACTTGGGCGCTTCGACCTGAAGTCGCTCCGATCCCGCCTGAAGATTTCGCCTTATGGGCCAATTGGCATTGTGCTCGCGAACTGGCCCACTGCGTTGGTCCCCTGATGGGACTTGGCGAAGCAGATGTTTTCGACATCCTCACGCGCATTCCGGACAACATGCTTTCGCTGCTCGACAGTCCGCAGGGTTGGACAGCGCTGGCTGAATATATTGCCCAATATCTACGGCTCCCCGGCCCGCTTTTCATGCCGGTCATCCACTGAGGAAACATCATGGCGGTAAACTGGAACACGCCCGGCGCGGAGGATAACTCACTGGCCTATTTTCAGCTTGGGACCAAGCTGGGAGAGGGGATCAGAGAACGACAGGCCCTTGCCAAATTCGCACGCAATCCTGACGATCCCGAAGCCCTGGCCGGGGTTATGGCGGTTCGCCCTGAATTGGGGATGAAGTTATCCGAATTTCAGGACAAGCGAGCATTCAGCAACGCCCTGGCCGAATATGTCGCCGGGGGTGGAGTTGAAGGGGGCGGCACGAACGCATTGCTCGGCTTTGGATTGTCGGGCGCTGGTCCATCTTCAAGGGCTCCACGGCCTACCGTTGCACCGTTTTCGCCCGCGCAGGAGGAACAGTCCTTCAATCAGGCGTTCTCCCATCTGCCTGATCCCACTACACAGCCACAGGGCGGGGCAATACCCGGCCAGATGCCACCCATGCACGGCCTTATCTCCGGCCATGGTGGCGGCACCTTCGACACCAGCAGCCTACAGGTCACGTCCACGGGCCGCTCAGGCGATCCGATGACGCCCGACGCTCCAGCGGACAACACTTCCGATCTATCGTTCCTCGGTCAACCTCAGACCGGGCGGGACCGCGCCTTTCTCCGTATGGTTCAGCGCTATCCCGAAAAGGCTCTGAAGATCCAATCCACACTAAGGGATAATTTTGTCGGGCGTATGGAAGCGGAACACAAGTTCTACTCCATGGCGGTCGATGAGCTGTCCAGGGCAAGGGACGATACGGGCTGGCAGAGCGGGCTTGCTCGGTTGGAGCCCTACGCCGCCGCCCTTGGGGCTGACCTCGGTGAATCCGTTCCCCTGACATACCCCGGCGAAGAAGGAGTGAAGCGCCTCTTGCAGCAGGCCATGCCCATAAAGCAACGGCTCGATCACCTCATGCAGCAGGCGAACATAGATACGGACAATGCCCGTGCTGATCGCAACACGAATAGCCTGATCGCAACCCGGGAGGGCCGTCTTGCCGAGACGCGACGCAACAATGAACTGCGCAATGCAACCGTTCAGCGAGGACAGGATATTCGCAGCTCCGACACCAGGCGAGGCCAGGATACGCGTGGGAGCGGTGCAGGGGGGCGAGCGCAGATCGTTGCGGTGAAGACACCGGAAGAAGCGCGGGCGCTTCCCCAGGGGACTCGGTTCCGTACACCTGATGGCCGGGTTAAGGTCCGGTAGCGATGGCCGATCAGTGGAGCGAATTTGAGGATGCCGAACCGGTAGCCTCCAGCGCGCATCAATGGGCCGAGTTTGACGATGCGCCAAGAACCGGCAAGCCGCGCAAATCCAGAAAGAGGGCGAAGGGCAAGGATGCGCCGCCACCCTCTATGGACACCATCACGAACGTTCATGATGGCGACACAGCCCAGCTCGCCTCGGGCAACGCCTTGCGGCTCTTTGGGGTCGATGCCCCTGAACTGAACCAGCAAGGCTGGAATCGGGACTACATGCCGGTCCAGATCGGGGAGAGCGCTCGCAATGCCCTTATGGACTACGCTTCTCCGCAATCCATCATTGGCGCGCCGGTTGGCCGGTCATATGGGCGAACTGTCGCGCCGGTGGAGACGGCTGGGCAAGATGTGGGATTCGCGATGCTTCGCACGGGCAATGCTCTTGCGGCTCCCGATTTTCTGGCAGGCGAGCCAGCGCGCAGAGCGGACTATATGCAGGCCGAACGGCTGGCGCGGCTGAACCGTCTCGGCGTGCATGACACCTTTCACCAGTCACCGGAACAGCATCGGGCCAATCCCGATTATCAACCCAGCCGCGAGACGGTGGCGCAATTCTGGGACACGCCCACGCCGTTTGCTGGCCTGCGCCCCGAAGTCGAGAAGCAGCTTTTCGGGATGATCTACGACCCGAATGTTTCGCTGGAAGACGCTGCTACCTACGCCAAGGAAAACGGTGGTATTCTGGACATGGACAGCGCTAAGGCAGCGCGTGAATCCTTCCTCAAGGGCAATGCGGCGCAGGGTATTCAGTATAAAGATCAGCCCCGTATCCTGACTGATCTGGGCGACGGTGCAACCGGCGCGGCGGTTCGCGGTGGTGGTTCGGGCTTTCTTGCCGGTGGTCTGGATGAAGCCGGGGCGATCCCGGATATGTTTGGCCTGACCCCAGGCCGAGAGAATGTGTTCAACTCGGATCGGCGCTGGGCGGATATCTGGTCGAACAACCAGCAACAAAATAGTGCGATCCTCGGTTACGATGAGCAAGCTCATCCCTATGCCACGCTGGGCGGGCAATTGGCCGGTGGTCTGCTTGTGCCAGCCGGTGCGGGTGCCAGGACAGTGCCGCAGCTTTTCCGCGTCGGGGCTGCCTATGGCGGTGCGGAAGGGTTCCTTGGGACGGAGGGGGAGATCGGACAGCGCGCAATTGGCGGTGCGGTTGGCGTTCCTGTCGGCGGCGTTCTCGGGGCCGGTCTGGGCAAAGCGCTGGAAGTCACCGCGCCGTATGCGGGCAGACTTATCGACCGGCTGACCAGCAAGGCCCCCAGATTGACTCCTGAGGGCTCTGCAAGCGATCTGGCGGATATTCCCCCGCCGCCACCTGGTTTCGTGCTGGACGAGTCTCCTGGGCCTTCTGTGGGCGAAATCGGCATGGCAGCCGATCCCATGCCATCCGTGTCGGCTCCGCTGCGCCGTCCAGATTATCTCGATATGGGGCCGGTCAAGGCCCCCCGCCTGGGCGATCCGATTTCCGAAGCGCAGATGCGCGCGATTGCAGAGAACATCACGCCTCAGGATGTGATGCCGATCCCGTCCAACATGGTCGATGGCATTGAGGAAGCGGCTGCCAAGGATGCAGGCCGGTTCGCTCCTGCGCGTCCCGTGGACGAAAGGTCCGAACTGGACCGGATCACGGTTCGCGGCTGGAATGGCGGCGAAGTGCCGAAGGTCGGCCCTACCGATATGGTTGGCTGGCTCCGGCAGCAAGGCGGTCTTACCGATCAGGGCGGTGAGCTATCCCATATGGGCCTCAACAACGCGGCTCGGCGCGGATTGGATTTCGTTGGCCAGGAAACCCGCTTCGGTCCCTTGGTGAGCGATACCGGCATGACGCTGGACGATGCCGCCATGCGCGCATGGGAAGCGGGATATTTCCCGGATCATGCCGAGCGCCCGACGACTGGCGAATTTCTGGATGCGCTGCGGGATACCTATGAGGGCCGCAATCGCCGGTTCCTGCCGGAAGACCTCGCGCAGATTGATCGCTTCGACGCGACCCGTGCGGATCGTCTCGACCTCGAACAGCGCCTTGCGGAAGGCCCCGTGTTTCAGGATCGATCGATTGCAGCAGATGAGCCCCAGCCGTTCCCGCCCGTGCAAGCCTATGAGGAATGGCCAGCCGGTGGACCGGACTTCGCCGGGAACATCAACCTGTCGAAGCTGGAAAGCCCTCAGGATATTTCCCGCGCCCTTTACCAGACCGAACGCCGTGTAGGGTTCGACGCTGCCACCCGTGGGCGAGTATCGCAGGCAGAGACGGAGAGGCTTGCTGCCGATCTGGGCATGACACCTGAGAAGCTGCTGTCCCGCCGGGCCGGTCAGGCGTTCAATGCGGAAGAGGCGCTGGCTGCGCGCCAGCTCCTTGCGAAGTCGGGTAACGAGTTGGTGAACGCCGCTAGGCGCATTCGAGGGATGGAAGATCCCGGTTCTCAATTGCTGGCCGACTTTCAGCAAAAGTGGATGCGTCATGTCGCGATCCAAGAACAGGTTGCTGGCATGACTGCGGAAGCAGGGCGAGTGCTCGCACAATTCAAAATGGCCGCGAACAGTCGCGTTGTGCATGGCGATGTGCTCGCAGCGCTTGTTAAGAAGGGTGGCGGGAAAGATAATCTCCAGAATGTCGCCAATGTGCTGCTGGACGCCGCCGAGACATCCGCCGGCGTGTTCAATGTGCTGGCGGATAAGCTCAAGCGACCGAAGTGGCATAGCCGTGCATCGGAGCTTTACATCAATTTCCTACTGTCAGGCCCTCAAACCCATGTCGTGAACATGGTGTCCAACACGCTGACGGCAATGGCGCAGATACCCGAACACATCGCTGCTGCCGGTATTGGCAGGGCTCGACAGGCTTTCACCAATGCTCAAGTCAATCGGATAACTGGCGGCGAGCTTGGTGCTCGCACGTTTGGATTGGTTCAAGGTGCCAGGGAAGGCGCGCGGCTGTTTGCCCAAGCGCTTCGCACAGGCGAAGCCTCGGATTTTGTCGCCAAGGTTGAGGGTGACGAATTTAAAGCCATCCCCGGAAAGATCGGGGAAGCGATCCGTCTTCCCACGCGGTTCCTGACCGCTGAGGATGAATTGTTCAAGGGCATTGCGCGCCGGATGGAGATCAACGGCATGGCGGTGCGCATTGCTCACCGGGAGGGGCTTAAAGGCAAGGCAGCGCAGACGCGCATTGCGGAGCTGGTAGCCAATCCAACAGATGAGATGCTGGAGCGGGCTTTAGATTATGGCCGCTACCTGACATTCCAGCGCCCCCTTGGGTCGTTTGCATCGAAGATTTCCGGTCTGACGAACGATCCATCAGGTTGGGGTCTGACGGCAAAGCTGTTCCTGCCCTTCGTTCGCACGCCGACCAATCTCCTCAAGTTTGCGGCTGAACGCTCGCCTGCCGCGCCGCTGCTCAAGGAATGGAAGAAGGATTTCATGGCGGGTGGAGCGCGCCGCGATCTGGCTGTTGCACGCGCTCTGATAGGAACGGGTTTCGGCATCGCAATCCATGAAGGGGCATTGAGCGGGATCATCACGGGCTCGGCTCCGACTGATCCGAAGAAAGCCAGGCTGCTTTATGCAGACGGCTGGAAACCCTATTCGATCAAGATCGGGAATACCTATTATTCCTACAAGCGGCTCGATCCCTTCTCGACCACGCTGGGCGTGGCGGCGGATATCGCCCTGCTGCCAGAGGGCATGAGCCAACGGCAGCAAGAGGACAAGGCCACACTGCTGGTCGCTTCCATCATGGGCAATCTGGCCTCCAAGACGTGGCTTTCGGGTATATCGCAGCTTGTGGAGGCTATAGGCGAACCTGACCGCTATGCGGACAATCTGCTGCAAAGACTGGTTGGCTCGTTCCTTGTGCCTAATCTGGTCGCGAGTACTGCGCGTTCGCTTGATCCGACCGAGCGCGAGATTGAGACCATGGGTGATGCGCTTCAAGCTCGCATTCCCGGCCTGCGAGACGATCTGCTGCCGCGCCGCGATATCTGGGGCCGGGAGATTGTCTATGAAGGCGGGGTAGGACCTGATTTCCTTTCCCCGGTCTGGGTGTCGGAGGCCCTCAAGGATCCGGTCAATCATGAGTTGATGCAGACGGAGTATGCGCCGAGCCCGCTACGAAGGAAGGTTGCAGGGCGGGAACTGACACCGGAAGAATATGATCGCTATCAGGAAGTGTCGGGGAACCAGGCTCATGCAGAGCTGACCGATCTCGTGAAGTCCTCGGCCTGGAAGGCGATGGACGATGAAGCGAAAGCCAAGTCCGCCAAGGATATCGTGGACCGGGTCCGCAAGGATGTGCGAACGGCTCTGTTTGGAGGGAAGCATTCCACGACGGCTGATGAATGGTCCGAATTTCAGGATGTTCCGCAACAATCCCGATCATCTACCCCAGCCGCAAAAGACGAGTGGGCGGACTTCGAGGATGTTCAGCAGCGTGATGTGATGGGGAATCTGCAGCGCGCTATCCCCGGCATTCGCTTTACGTCAGGCTATCGTTCGCGCGAATACAACGAGAGCCTGCGCGCGCAGGGCTATCATCCTGCGCGAAACAGTTCCCATATCGACGGGGCAGGGCTCGACATGCTTCCCCCACCTGGCAAGTCGCTCGGCTGGCTCCGCAAGCAGGTCCAGGCGCTCGAACCGAACGCATCGTTCCTTATCCATGACGGCCATCTCCACGCCACCTTTCCTGACTGGTACGGGGCGCCCGTTCTAGGCGGGGCCAGGGATGCAGGCTTGGTCAATCCGATGGCGAGGTAGGCGTGGCGAACTTTTTGTCCCGGAGGTGGCATGTCTGATCACCCGAATACAACCGGCCGCCAATCGGATGGCGTTGATGATCGCTCGGTTCTGCTCGGGCGGCCTGCCTCGACCACGGTTCTCAGGCTCTATGGGCAACAAGCCCTTTAGAATGCGCCATTCTGCTTTGGTGAGATCGCCCCTGCTCAAGCCTGCCTCCAAAAAGCAGCCTTGAATCAATGCCGTTGGTCCGCGTCAACTGCATTCAGCGTTGCCGTTGTTGCAGTCCGCCAGCTTCAGTGTAGCCTTCTCAAAATGAAACTATCCAGAGCATGTCTGTATCGAGCGTTCTCTGCCATTTTGGCATACGCATGGTCAGCAGTCGCTGCGTTAGAGATCAATCAACTTGCGGGCTGGCAATATGATGGCGACCTTGGTTGGTGGCTCGTGACGGCCTATTCAGCACCCGCATTGGCACTCACTTCGCCTCTGTCGCTGGTCGTTGATGACGCAAACGCCCGCGTCTCTATAGCCTTGGTTCTGTTAAGCGTGATAACTGTGACCTATTGCATACACATCGCGGTATCGCGCCGACACTCTACGCCATTGGTATAGCAGCTGTGCCTAACGGTCATGCAAACGCTTAGCCGAAGCGGCTTTTCCTGAACCGAAATTTGTCCACGCCGCCTAGGAGGATAGCTCCAAATCCGATTGTCGTGGATTCGACTCCTGCTGCCTTGGTGAATAACCTCTCCATAACAGGGGAGAGGTATCATGAGACTGGCGCTTTTCGCTGGTGTGCTTTTGTCTGTGGCCCCGTTGGGCGCGGCAGCGTTCGCGCAAACCACACCGTACAAGCTGATTATCACGTGGTATCAATCGAACCTTACGGTTATCGACTATCCGACTAAAGAGCGGTGCGAGGCGGCCGCAAAGGCTATCACAGTAGAGGTGGAGCGCCAGCTTGCGGAGAGTAATGCGCTTGCGCCAAACACCATTCTTTTGAGCAAGGGGCCGAATGGAGCATTTTGCATTCCAGGCTAGTTCCTCACTCCAACGAAAGGTCAACGAAGCAGGACGGTTCGATCCTGTCTGGACCTCGGGTCCTTGTGCGTCTATCGGAATGAAAATTTCGCTCTCCTGTGGGAGTAAACGTGGGAGCGATTTGACATAGCTTTCGTGAAAGCACGTATTTCTGCCGTTTAATGGCCGATATATGGATGATCGCGGGGCATCCATTTCTTCCCTCAGGCTTCTGGCCCGGAATCCGGCCCGCCGGGCAGGGATTCGGGCGCAACCCAGGCCCAAGGTAACGGGGAGAGACATGGCCGATCGCAAGCAACCGCCCCGGCAACCCGGCGTCCCGGGTCCGCATGGCAAGCCAGAGCAGGCGGACCGCTCGCTCACCCCCAACAAGTTCTACAAGGCGGAGCAGGAAGCGGCGTTCACCGAAGCGGCTCCTACGGTCACTGCGCAGACCCAGCACCCCGCCTATCGCCTTGCCTTCCGCGACACGGATTTCCTGTTGCGCGACGATTTGCGGCCGGTGCGCTTCCAGCTCGAATTGCTGAAGGCCGAAACCATGCTGGAGGAAGCCGGCGTGGGTTCTACCCTGGTCTTCTATGGCTCGGCCCGCATTCCCTCGCAGGCGCGGGCCGAGGCGATGCTGGCCAATGCCGACAACGATCCGCGCGGGCGGGCGGTGATCGAGCGCCTCGTCGCCAAGGCACGCTATTATGAAGAGGCCCGCAAGCTCGCCTACATGGCCAGCACATGCGCCGTGGTGGAGAATGGGCAGCGGCAATTCGTCGTGACGTCCGGTGGCGGGCCGGCCATCATGGAAGCCGCCAATCTCGGCGCCAATGAAGCGGGGGCCGAATCGATCGGCCTCAACATCGTCCTGCCGCATGAGCAGGCGCCGAATGAATATGTCACGCCGCGCCTGTCGTTCCAGTTCCACTATTTCGCGCTGCGCAAGATGCATTTCCTGCTGCGCGCCCGCGCGGTCGCGGTATTCCCGGGCGGCTTCGGAACCTTCGACGAGTTCTTCGAGCTGCTCACCCTGGTGCAGACCGGCAAGATGAAGCCCATTCCGATCCTGCTGTTCGGCAAGGAGTTCTGGAGCCGGGTCGTGGATTTTGGCGCCATGGCCGAAGAAGGGGTGATCGACGAGAACGACCTCGATCTTTTCCGGATCGTCGAAACGGCGGAGGAGGCCTGGGAGCGAATCACCGGCTTCTACAAGCTGGATTGCCCGTTTTCGCCTATAGCTTGACTTCCTGGTGGCCCAGCGGGCCATGCCCTTGCCCAAATCCGGGCGCCTTGAGCAAGGCTTTGCGAACGAACAGGCGCGCGTCGGTTATCGCGCTTTCCAGATCCTGGCCCCTTGCGAGAAAGAGCGCGATCGCGCTGGAAAGGGTGCAGCCGGTGCCGTGGTTGTGGCGAGTCTCGATCTTGTCGCCGCGCCAGACGCAGTCTTCCACCCCGGGCCGGGTGAGCCTGTCTTCCACCACCGGCCCTTCCGCATCGCCGCCTTTGGCGAGGAAGGTGAAGCCCTTTCCCGCCAGCGCCCCGGCGCCGCCCAGTGCCGCGAGTTCGGGCAAATTGGGCGTGACCAGGGTGGCCAGGCCCATCAGGCGCTCGAAGGAAGCGATGGTGGCTGCATCGGCCAGTATCGACCCGCTCGTGGCGACCATGACCGGGTCGAACACGACCGGGGCTTCGATCCGCGCGAGACGGTCGGCGACGATCTCTGCAATGCCGGGCGAGCCGAGCATCCCGATCTTGATTGCGTCCACGCCGATATCGCCCACGCAGGCATCGATCTGGGCCGCGACCATGGCCGGAGACAGCGCCTCCACCGCATGAACCCCGGTGGTGTCCTGCGCCGTGACCGCGGTGATCGCGGTCATGGCATAGCCGCCCAGCATGGTGATGGTCTTGATGTCGGCCTGAATCCCGGCTCCGCCAGAGGAATCGGAACCGGCGATCGCCAGGATGCGGGGCGGGGCGCTCACGCCGCGGCGGCGACGGCGGCGCAGATCTCGTCGACGACCCGCTCCACCTGCGCTTCGTCATCGCCTTCCGCCATGACCCGGATCAGCGGCTCGGTGCCGGACGGGCGGATCACCAGGCGCCCCTTGCCCTTCAGCTCCCCTTCGGCCTTGGCGATGGTCTGCCGGACCACGGCATTTTCGAGCGGAGCGCCGCCCGCATAGCGCACATTGCGGAGCAATTGCGGGACCGGGTCGAACATATGGAGCAATTCGCTTGCCCGCTTGCCGGAGCGGACCAGCGCCCCCAGCACCTGCAGGGCCGCGACCGTGCCGTCTCCGGTGGTAGCATGGTCGAGCAGGATCATATGGCCGGATTGCTCGCCCCCGACATTGCAGCCGAGCTTGCGCATGGTTTCCAGGACATAGCGATCGCCGACCTTGGTGCGGATCAGGTTGAGGCCCTGTCCTTCCAGGAAGCGCTCCAGCCCGAGATTGGACATCACGGTGGCCACCACGCCGCCGCCGCGCAGATTTCCGGTCGCGGCGAGACGGGTGCCGATCAGGGCCATGATCTGATCGCCGTCCACGGCCTTGCCCTGCTCGTCCACCACGATCAGGCGGTCCGCATCGCCATCCAGTGCAATCCCTATATCGGCGCCTTCCTCGATCACCCTGACCTTGACCGCCTCGAGCGAGGTGGAGCCGACCCCGTCATTGATGTTGAGGCCATTCGGCTCCACCCCGATCGCGACGACTTCCGCGCCGAGTTCCCAGATGGCCGAAGGGGCCACGGTGTAGGCCGCGCCATTGGCGCAATCGACCACGATCTTGAGGCCGTCGAGCCGGACGTCGTCCGCCAGCGATGCCTTCACCGCATGGATGTATCGGCCGCGCGCGTCGTCGATCCGCCTTGCGCGCCCGATCTGGCCGCCATGGGCCAGCGGGCATGGCTCGGTCAGCGCCTTTTCTATGGCGAGTTCATCTTCATCCGACAGCTTGAAGCCATCCGGCCCGAACAGCTTGATCCCGTTATCGTCGAAGGGATTGTGGCTGGCCGAGATCATCACGCCCAGGTCCGCCCGCATTTCCCGCGTCAGCAGCGCGACCGCCGGGGTCGGCAGCGGCCCGGTCATGATCACGTCCATGCCCACGCTGGTGAAGCCTGCAACCAGCGCGTTTTCCATCATGTAGCCGGAGAGGCGCGTATCCTTGCCGATCACCACGCGATGGCGATGATCGCCCCGCAGAAAATGCCGTCCAGCCGCCTGCCCGACCTTCATCGCCAGCTCGGCCGTCAGTATTCCGTCATTGGCCCGCCCCCGAATACCATCCGTGCCGAAAAATTTGCGCGCCATGATTTTCGTTCCATCCCCTTGCATGAACGGCCGGGACGGCACATGGCTTGGTTCGCGGCCAATGTCACGCCCTCCCGGGGGCATAATCGATAATGGATGATCGAAAATCACCATGCAACTCGACTGCGGCCCGCCCGTTGGGAGAGGACGGAAATTTCAGCAGGAATGGAGATTTCATGCCCATCAAACTTATCGACCTTCCGTATGACAGCAGCGCCTTGCAACCCGCGATTTCCGCGGAAACGCTGTCTTTCCACCATGGCAAGCATCACAAGGCCTATATCGATAAGACCAATGCGGCCGTCGAAGGCGGCGAACTGGACGGCAAGCCCCTGGAAGTGATCATCGCCGCGGCCCGGGGCAACAACCAGGGGCTGTTCAACAATGCCGCGCAATCATGGAACCATGGCTTCTACTGGCATTCGCTGGCCGGCGAATCGACCAGGCCCAGCGGCGATCTCGCGGACAGGATCGAAAGCGACTTCGGTTCGCTGGACGACCTCAAGAGCAAGCTGGCCGATCGTGGCGCCGGCCATTTCGCTTCCGGCTGGGTCTGGCTGGCGGAGAAGGACGGCAAGCTGTCGATCGAGGAAACCCATGACGCCGACACGCTGGCGGACGCAGAGAGTAATCCGCTGCTGGTCATCGACCTGTGGGAACATGCCTATTACCTCGATCACCAGAACGCGCGGCCGGGCTATCTGAAGGCGGTGCTGGACGAAAAGCTCAATTGGGACTTCGCGGCCGAGAATCTCGCGCGCGGCACCACCTGGGCCTATCCGGGCTGATCGTCCGGCCCTTTGCCCAGAGAGGAAAGCCCGCTTCCGGTTCCCGGGAGCGGGCTTTTCCATGACGGCTTCCGGCGTTACGGCTTCCGGGGTGGCATGGGCCGCTGGGGGCCTATTCGGCGGCCCGGCCGGAAACTTCGTCCAGTTCATGCATGATCGCGCTGTGCGCGACGCTGTCGTCATGCGAACGGCGCGGAATGGAGCCTTCGGCCAGCAATTCCGTCAGCGTGGCCCGCGCCCGCCCGACCCGGCTCTTGATCGTGCCGACCGCGCATCCGCAGATGGTGGCCGCTTCCTCATAGCTGAATCCGCCCGCGCCAACCAGCAGCAGCGCTTCGCGCCGTTCCGGCGGAAGGCTCAGCAGCGCGCGATGCATGTCGGACAGATGCACCGGGTCTTCCTGGCTGGCCGGCTGGATCAGGATGCGTTCGGCTACGGTTTCGTCATATTCGCCGCGAAAGCGATTGCGCCGCATTTCGGTAAGATAGGCATTGCGCAGGATCACGAAGGTCCACGCCCTCATGCTGGTGCCAGGCTCGAAACGTTCGCGCGCCGCCCAGGCCTTGAGCATGGTTTCCTGCACCAGATCGTCGGCCATGTCCGGCCGGCCGCACAGCCCGCGCGCGAAGGCGCGCAGATGTGGAATGACAGCACTCAATTCCTGTTTGAACTCGGCTGCCGCGTCTTTGCCGGCATCGCTCATTGCGTGTTGTCGTCGAGCTTGGACAGCAAGTCCATGAAGCTGTCGGGCAAGGGCTCGTCCACGACCGAGTCGTATAGTTGCCGGAGGCCTTGCGCCCATTCCGGATTGGACCCCTTGCGGGTGTTACCTGCCTTGCCGAGTTGTCCTTCGAGCATGTTTCGCTTGGTATTCCTGTTCGGTTTCTTGGCCATCTGCGCTCAGGTACCGCCCCCTTGATGAAAACCCCCGGGCACTTTGCCCTCGGCTACCCTTTGCTGCAACACAGTTCGGTGCGGTGCTTCACACCACGCCTCGGCTGGAACGAAGCAGTCCCCCATTCGTTCCCGGTCGAATATCACGATCATCCTTGCCGGAACCCACGGTTGCCGTGACCGGCAAATGATGCAAGACGCGCGCCGAGGGGTTGTTTGTCGTCGCATTGGAATGGGGCGAATTGGGGTGAAGGAACTCGGAAGCGTACGGGATATTCGCCGCTGGCTGGTGCGGTTTCCCCGGGCTGTGCCCGTTGCGATCTTCCTGCTCACCCTGACCGTGACCGCGCTCAGCGTGTTTGCGATCGAGCGTGTCGAATCCCAGCGTTCCACCGCGATGTTGCGCCAGGAAGCCCTGTCGGTGGCCTCGGCGATAGAGCGGCGGGCGAACTCGACCTCTTCCTATCTCCGGGCTGGCGCCGCCCTGTTCGCGACCCTGGATCAGGTGAGCGAGCCGCTGTTCCGCCATTTCGTATCGGAATTGCGCCTCGATACCGATTATCGCGGGGCGGAAGGGATCGGTTGGGCTCCTCGCGTGGAGCGAACGGAAATCGCGGCCTATAATCGCGAACTTGCCAAGGTGTATGCGCCCGAAGTCCGCTTGCGTCCGGAACTCGCGCCCGATCGGCCCTTCGCCGTTCCTGTAACCTATCTGCAGCCCCGGACGGCGCGCAATCTTCGCGCGGTCGGCTTCGACATGTATTCCGAACCGGCCCGCCGCGACGCCATGGCCGAAGCGGCGCGGGCCGCGCGGCCCACGGCCAGCGGCAAGGTGATTCTCATGCAGGAACCGCTGGGAAATTCGCCCGGCTTCCTGATCTACATGCCGGTCTTCGAAAGGCGCGGCGCCGACCGCCAGCTCAAGGGTTTCATCTACAGCCCGTTCAATGCGCAGGATTTCCTTGCGGCGGCGGTGCGGTTGCAGAGTCCGGAGGAAGTCGGCGTGTCGCTCTATGACCAGTCGGTCGCTCCGGGGAACCTTCTGGCGCGGATCGCCCCCGGCAGGATGGGCGGGCCGGCCGTGACCCTGCGCATGGTGGTGGCCGATCATCCCTGGGTGCTCGTGGTGGAGAGATC
This sequence comes from Tsuneonella sp. CC-YZS046, assembly GCF_035581365.1. NCBI lineage: Bacteria > Pseudomonadati > Pseudomonadota > Alphaproteobacteria > Sphingomonadales > Erythrobacteraceae > Tsuneonella > Tsuneonella sp. CC-YZS046. The sequence continues at coordinate 25,651 of NZ_CP141590.1, forward strand.
GGCGGAGCGGAGGCTGTCCTCGCTGTCCATGCTGACGCTGTTGTTCGGGATGCTCGTGGCGACCCTGCTGATGGTCCTTGCCCGCCTGCTCACCCAGCAGGCGCTGGAGGATCGCGCGACGGCCGCCTGGCTGGAAGAGCAGAACTCGATCCGCAACTCGCTGACGCGCGAACTCAACCATCGGGTGAAGAACACCCTGGCCAATGTGCTGTCGCTGGTTGCGCTGACCCGGCGCCGGGCCGAGGATATAGACAGTTTCGCCGACAGCCTCAGCGGGCGTATCCGCGCCCTGTCCGCCACGCATGACCTGCTGACCCTGTCGGAATGGGGAACCACGCCGATCCGCTCGGTGATCGAGGCGGAACTCGTGCCTTACGCCCAGGATGGCGGCCAGATGCTGGAAATGTCCGGGCCTCTGGTGGAGCTGGCGCCCAACGATGCCTTGTCGCTCGGCCTGGCGATTCACGAGCTGGCGACCAATGCCGCGAAATACGGAGCGCTGAGCGCGGCCGGCGGCAAGGTCCGGGTCAGCTGGGAACTGCGGCTGGACGGCCGGGCCCAGGTCGATTGGCGGGAACTGGATGGCCCGCCCGTATCGCCTCAGCGGCAGCGCGGTTTCGGCACGGAACTGATCGAGAAGATCGTGGCCCATGAGCTTGGGCATCCCGTGGACCTGCGGTTCGAGCCCGGAGGGGTGCGTTGCACCCTTATCATCCCGGTGCGCACGCCGCGGGAATTCCTCATCCGGAAAAAGAGCAGGAGGCCCGGTCCGGCCTCATGAAAATCCCCTCCGGACTTATCCGGAGGGGAGACGCCCGGGATATGAATCCCGTTCGATCAGGCGAGCGGCTGGCTCGACCCGAAGAACAGGGCCTGGCTGATCGCGGCGCGCACCGTCAATTCCTGGAAAGGCTTGGTGATGAGATAGGTCGGCTCCGGCCTGTCGCCGGTGAGCAGTCGTTCCGGATAGGCCGTGATGAAGATCACCGGCACGCTGCCGATCGCCAGAATATCGTCCACCGCATCCAGCCCGGAGCTTCCATCGGCCAGCTGAATATCCGCCAGGACCAGGCCGGGGCGGCGTTCCGCCACGACTTGCTGGGCCTGGGTGCGGGTGGCGGCGGTGCCGCAGATTTCATGGCCCAGCGATTGCACGAGGTCTTCGAGCTGCATCGAGATCAGCGGCTCATCCTCGATGATGAGGACGTTGGTGGTCGATTCGCGGTCGATCTCCTCCACTGCCTCGCGCACCAGGCCCTCGACGGTTTCCTCATCGAGATCCATGATGCGCGCGGCTTCAGTAGAACTGAAATCCTCCAGCGTCGTCAGCAGCAGGGCCTGGCGGTTCAGCGGCGTGATGGCGCCCAGGCGCTCGCGCGCAAGAGTTTCGTGCAGGCCGGCGTTATCGCCGCCGAGGCTTTCCGTTTCCAGACAGGCGCTGGACCAGACCTTGGTGAAGGCCCGATAGAGCGCGACCCGCCCATCCTGAAGCGATTGCTTGAGGCTCGGATCGGCCAGCGCGGCTTCCAGCGTTGTCCGCACGAAAGCGTCGCCGCTGGATTGGGAACCCGTCAGCGCGCGAGCGTAACGACGAAGATACGGCAGATTGGCGGCTATCTGATCACCAAGCGACATGCGACCCCTTCCCTTGAATTACCCGCCCGAAACGTTCCCGCAACACATTGGTTCCCACCCTGGAACCATGTTCGGCGCGAAATTCCAAGGATGAATGGGGGCAGGGGATGAGTCAAAAAAATTTGTCCCGGCTGGGAACCGCTTCGTCGGCGGGCGGTTTTGGCTATGTCACCGCCGAGACCCCCCTCCCGTCCAACCGGCTGGTGATACGATCCCGAAAGGCCTCTGCCCGGAAGACGGGCGGAGGCCTTTTTTGGCGGCGGGTTCGGGTTTGGCGGCGGGGGTCAGGCCAGCGGCTTTTCGTAGATCAGATATTCCCGGTTGACGGTGCTGTCGATGGCGTCGGCAATCGCGATCATTCCCTGGTTGTCGTCGAGGATCCAGCCGATCTCGCCGCGTTTGCTGCCATACTTGGCGACCGCGTCCCGCCGGATATATTCTATCATCATGAAAGCGAGCTGGCTTGCCAGCCGTGAAGACTGGAGCTTCTTCAGCACGCCCATCAGAGGGACGCGCATTTGCGCATTGGTGGGGTGACGGAGCCACCACAGCAGCTTGGCCCAGCCAAACGGCAGCAGTTTGCCGTTCAGCCCGCTTATGACCGGATTGAGGTCCGGCAGGGTCATCATGAAGGCCACCGGCTCCCCGTCGAGTTCGGCGATCCGTATGAGATCTTCCCGCACCAGCGGCTTGAGCTTCTTGCCGATATAGGCGACCTCGCTTTCGGTAATCGGCACGAAGCCCCAGTTGTCGGCCCAGGCATCGTTGAGAATGGCGAGGATGATCGCCGCTTCCTCGTGGAAGCGCTTGAGGTTCACCTTCCGCACGCGGATGCGGTCGTTGCGTTCCCCCGACTGAACGATGCGCTGCACCAGCGGAGGGAACTGCTTGCTGACGTCCAGCTCGTAGGTCAGCAGCTTCTTGGCGACTGTGTAGCCCGCGCCTTCTATCCACTTCCGATAGAGGGGCGAGTTGTGGCCCATCATCACCATCGGCGGATGGTCGTGGCCCAGGGTCAGAAGGCCCGGCTCCTCCCAGATCGAAAGGCTGATCGGCGCGAGCACGCGGGTCATCCCTTCGCCGCGGAGCCATTCTTCCGCCCCGGAGATCAAGGCCCGGGCAGTCGCCTCGTCCGCGGCTTCGAACAGCCCCCAATTGCCGGTGCCCGGCCCCATTCCCTGCTCGGGCGGCTGGGTGAGCGCGAGATGATCGTAATGCGCGGAGATGCGGCCGGTGACCTGCCCGCCGCGCCGGGCCAGGAACAGCTGCATCGTGGCATGTTCATGGAAGGGATTCCTGCCGGGCGTCAGCAGTTCCGCGACCTCGGCGCGAAGCGGCGGCACCCAGTTGGGGTCGCTGGCGTTCAGCCGATAGGCGACATCGATGAAGGCGTCGAGATCGGCTTTCCCCGAAACGGGGGAGAGCTGCACATCGTCCATCTGCTTTCCCCTCCGCGGGAGTTCAGGCCGAAACCTGCCCGGTCTCGTCCTTTGTCATCGCGCGGCGCCGGGGGTGCCCGCTGGCGATGCCTCCGGACAGTTTCTTGACCCACGGATAGGTCTTCGCGACTTCTTCGTCATAGCCGAGATTGAAGACCGTGGCCGAACGATGGGGCCGGTCCTTCTTCTCGTAATAGGTGCCGAGCACGCGATCCCAGAAATAGTTGGTGATCCCGAAATTGCCCTTCTCGTCGAAATAATGATGTTCGTTATGGCGCTGCTTCATGTGCTGCACCCATTTCCATTTCGGCTTGAACGCCAGATGCTGGATGCAGTGCATGAACTCGTAATAGCAGGTGGTCAGCAGGCCGGTGCCGAAGGCGGCGGCCGCGCCGCCCGGGCCGCCGATCAGCCAGCCGACCGGGATCGTGGCGATCGCGATGGTCGGCACGGTGGTGTGCAGGGCGCCGAACAGGACCTCCAGGTGGTTGGGGTCCTGGTGATGATCGTAGTGGATTCGCTTCCAGGTGGGGCAGAGCCACTTGTGCTTCCACATCCAGCGGCTGTGCAGGATGTATTGGTGCAGCAGGTGCCAGACCAGCGGATAGATGAGCACGGCGGCGGCGATGGCGCCGAGCGCGGGCAGCGGAGCCGCCGGAAAGAAGGCGAAGAAAACGATGCACAGCGCCGTCAGCGCCAGATAGGCCATGATCGTGTAATGCTGGAAATAAGCGCGCACCAGCTCGCCCAGGGTCATCCGGTCGAGATAGTGGCTCCGTTTCCAGAACGGCAGCTGGCTGTCGGCATGTTTGGTTGCGGATTGCGACACGACTGTTCCACGTTTCCTGCTCTGACGGGCGCTCGCCCTTATCATGGCGGGCATGGCGCTACCATAAGCGCAAATTTGAGGCAGCAATGGGGCGCCCATATGCGATGCTGGCGCTGTAGGAAAGCGTTGATGAGCCTTCGCTGAATGCTGCCTGTGGCTTTCCGGGCTATTCCTCGGTGCGGATCAGCACCGTTTCCCCCAGCAGCAGGAACAGCAGGAACGGCGCCCATGCCGCCAGAAATGGCGGATAAGCCCCGAAATTGCCCATGGCCAGCGCGGCATTGTCGACCACGAAATAGGCGAAGCCAAGCCCCATCCCCAGCACCGCGCGCACGAACAGCTGGCCGGAGCGCGCCAGCCCGAAGGCGGCGACGGCGCCCAGCAGCGGCATCAGCGTCGCGGAAAGGGGCCCCACCAGCTTGTGCCACCACTCGCCGCGCAGTTCCCGCGTCTGGCGGCCCGCCGCTTCCATCGCGCGGATCGAGCCATGGAGCGTGACGATGTCTTCCGTATCCGCGTTCACATGGCTCATCCGGATCTGCTCGGGAGTCAGCTCCGTCGCGACGGTCAGCGAATCGAGCTTCACCTGTCGCGCGGATTGCACGTCGAAGCGCACGGGATCGTCGAGGCGCCAGCCCGGATCGGCGAAAACCGCCCGGGGCGCCTTGACCTGCTCGATGAGCAGCCCCCGCCCGTCGCGGCGATACCAGCTTACGCCGTCCATCCGCATCGCCTTGCCGGAGCCGCTCAGTGTCGTGACCGCCAGGATATTGCCGCCGTCGCGGAAATAGACGTTGCTGCGGACCGTCTCTTCCTCCGGGACCGGGCCATAATCGGCATCTTCCCAGGCATTGAGGGTGGCGGTTGCACGGGTGCCCACCATTTCGTTGAAGGCGAGGCTGATCATGGAAACCGCCAGCGCCGACGCAAGCAGGGGCGCCAGGATCTGATGGGCGGAAAGCCCTGCCGCCTTCATGGCGATCACTTCGCTGTTCTGGTTGAGCGTGGCGAGGGTGATGATGGTGGCCAGCAGCACGGAATAGGGCAGGAACCGCGCCACCAGCTGGGGCACGCGCAAGGTGACGTAGTGCCACAGCTGCGCTTCCCCGTTGCCCGGATATTCGAGGATCTTGCCGCTCTCGCTGAGCAGGTCCAGCGTCTGCAGCACCAGCACCAGCATCAGCAGGACGGCCAGGATGCGGGTGACGAACAGCCGCGCGAGATAGAGCGTCAGCGTGCGCGACGGGAAGAAATCAAGCCGCATCGCCAGCCTGCCTCGCCTGGTGGGTCTGCCGGTATTTGCGCGAAAGGGTTTTCAGGCGATGAGTCAATTTCGCGAAGACCGCTTCCAGCGCTCCGATCGCCTGGCCACCGGGAACGAAGGCCACCCGGTAATACATCCACAGGATCAGCGCCGCGAACAGCATGAACGGTCCCCACAAGGCGATCACCGGGTCGATCCGCCCGAGGGCGGCCACGTCTTCGCCATACTGGTTCACCTTGTGATAGGCCACGACCATCACGATCGAGAGGAACACGCCCAGCGCGGAGGTGGAGCGCTTGGGCGGGATGGCGAGGGAAACCGCGAGCAGGGGCAGCAGCAGCATCATCACGACCTCGACCAGGCGATAGTTGAAGCTGGCCCGGATCGGATCGCGCACATCCTTGGGCAGGTCGTCGCTCCAGCCGATCCGCAGCAGTTCCGGCAGGACATATTCCCGCTCCTTGCCGCCTCTGGCGCGGAAGGCTTCGATCTTGGGGAGGTCGATCGGCAGATCGTGCTGGGAGAAGCTCAGCACCCTGGGGTTCTCGTTCCGGGTTTCCTGAATGATGACCCCGTCGGTCAGCCGCAGGATCACCGTATCCCGGCTCTCTGCGCTGGCCATGAACTGGCCTTCATGGGCGGAGATCGAAAGCACCTGGCCCTTGTCGTTCGAGATCCGGGCGAAGATGCCCGAAAGCTCGCGCCCATCGTCACGGCTCTTGTCGATATACAGCGCCATCCGGTCCTTCAGCGTGGTGAATTCGCCGACCTTGATCGACGCGCCCAACGCGCCCTGGCGCAGCTGATATTCCATCTGCTCGTAATAGTAGCGGCTCAGCGGAGAGAGATAGCCGACGATCAGCAGGTTGAGCGCGGCCAGCACCAGCGTAATCATGTAGGGGATGCGCAGCAGGCGCGTGTAGCCCAGCCCCACCGCGCGCATGACATCCAGCTCGCTGGAGGTCGCGAGGCGGCGGAATGCGAGCAGGATGCCCAGCATCAGGCCGAGGGGAATGGCGAGGCTGGCATATTCCGGGATCAGGTTCGCCAGCATCTTGAAGACGATGCTGACCGGGCCGCCTTCGACAGCCACGAAATCGAACAGCCGCAGCATCTTGTCCAGCAGCAGCAGGGATGCGGCGATGACGAACACCGACAGCATCGGGACCAGCGTCAGCCGAAGAATATACCGGTCGATATCTGTGAAGAATTTCAAGCGTCAGGCCGTGCTAATCCGATGGGCAAGCACGGCCTATAGCGTGGGAACGAGGCGAGGTCATGCCCCTTGTTGAGGCGGTGCGGCTGGCTGGGCGGTCGCCCGGCCGGGCGGTCAGAGCAGCTCGAAGATCTCGTAGACCGGCCCTTCGGGGCGGCGGTGGCCGACTCCGAACGCGACGATGTCGTTCAGCCAGGAAAGGCGGCTGGACGCGGTTTCGAATTGCACCGCGGTCCGGAAATAGAGCTCGTGCGCCTCGACCGTCTCGCCGCGGGCGAGCCGTTCGTCGACGTCCGGGCCGGCCTTGAGGCGGCCGGTATAGGTCATGTAGATCGCCTCGTCCCGATCCGTTTCGAGGATCGTGCGAACGTCGATATGGATGACGCCATCGGCGCGGCGGAACAGCCAGTCGCCCCCGCCTGGGAGGACTCGCCCGCTCAGCCGCTCACCGATGAAACTGCCGGAGGAAATGATCCCGGCGCGCCGGAAATAGCCTTGCGGGACATTGCCGATCACATGCGGGGAGGTCTGGAACTGCACCGTGAAGAGCGGCTGGAAACGGATCTCGGTCATGCGATCAGGCTTTTTCCAAGGTGCATTGCAGCGGATGCTGATTCTGCCGGGCGAAATCCATCACCTGGTTCACCTTGGTTTCCGCGATCTCATAGGGAAAGATCCCGCAAACGCCCACGCCCTTCTGGTGCACATGAAGCATGACGCGGGTGGCCTGCTCCAGATCCATATGGAAGAAGCGCTTGAGCACCATCACGACGAATTCCATCGGGGTATAGTCGTCGTTCAGCATCAATACCTTGAACTGGCTCGGCTTTTTGGGCTTGGCGCGAGTCTTGGTGGCGATGCCGACCTGCCCTTCGCCGCTGCCCTCGCCATGGTCGTCAGCGGCGGAAAGCGTCCGCGCAAGCGTTTCGCAGGAAGGTTCGGGATAGGTCATGATCGTGCCAGAATATCGTATTGCGCGGCCTGGCTGCAAGATGCGGGCGGCGAAAAAGGCCGCAAAAGGTAAAACGGGCCGGACAGTCCATGCTGTCCGGCCCGTCTTTATCGCCGGGGGAGAGGATGCCGGCGAACCTTGTTTCCGGTTCAGGCGGCCTTCGAGATCTTCTCTACGGCCACGCTGACGCGGTTGGAAATCGGAGCGAACGCTTCGTTCGAAAGCTTCACGAATTTTTCGCTGCTCTTCGAGCCGAACGCGATGGCCGAATCGAAATTGCGGCGGGTCAGTTCGCCTTGGAGCTGGAAAAATTCGGTCGGGGACTTCACGGCGGCGATCTTCTTCAGGTCGGCCGTGAGAGTTTCGAAAGCGGACTTCGATTCATCGACATAATCGCGGCCGATCTCTTGCGCGCCGGTGGCGAGAATCTTGCCGGATTCAACGAATGCTTCGAGATTGCCCTTGGTGAATTCGCCGACTTCGCCGGCAAGGCTGCTGCCCTTTTCATAGGCGGCTTTGGCCTTGTCCTTGATTTCGGTAACGATCGTCGAGAGATCGGGGGACTTCTTAGCGGTAGCCATGATTCTTTCCTTCAGTTCGGTAATCGTAGGTTCGGTAGCGGGTGCAATTTTTACGGTAGTCATGATTGAAGCCGTGGGAGCGGCGGTTTCGGTTCGTTTCTTGCTGATAAAGGGTATCGGCTTCGCCCCGGTTCCCGCGGCCGGCTTGCCGACGCTGGTTTTTGCCGGGGTCGGGGTTTTGGCCGGGGCCGGTTTTGTCTTGGGTGCGGCCCTCATTACAGGCGCCTTCTTCACCGCCGGCTTTTTCTTGGCGATCGCTTTCCTGACGGGTTTTGCGATCACTGGTGCCGGTTCTGCCTTTGGCTGTTCCGCGACCGAGGGCTTTTCCGAAACGGTTTCCTTCGGGGCGGCGGCCGGTGCCGTCTCGACTGGCGTTGCGGAAAGGGGCGCGGGCCGCGCTTTCCCGCCAGCCGGCTTTTTCTTCGCTTCGGCCGCGGGGGCCTGAGGAATCTTCGCGGCCGCGTCGGCGTAGGCCTTCTCGGCCTTGGAGATATCGCTTTCGTCCGCCATCGTAGCTATCCTCGCAAAATACCTGCTTTAGACTATGCTGCATTGCACAAATAGTCAGGGGGCAAGGCAGGGTCAAGCATTTTTTGTGCACTGCACAAAAATTAGCGGGGCGCGTAATTTCCGTAACGGCGGGCTGCCCGCTTTTGTGGGCCGGCAGCCTCAGCGCGTTTTGACATATCGCCCTGGCGCATCCTCGATCACCTTGTCGCCCCTTCCGCCCGGCTTGCGCTTGCCCTTCGCCGCGACCGTCTCGTCATCCCGGGCCTTGATCCAATCGATCCAGTCCGGCCACCAGCTTCCCGGATGCTCCGCCGCCCCTGCCATGAAGGACTGGAGATCGGGCGCGGCGCTGTCATTGGTCCAGTATTGATACTTGCCCGAGCCGGGCGGGTTCACCACGCCAGCGATATGGCCCGAGCCGGCCAGCACGAAACGCAGCGGGCCGCGCAGAAGATGGGTGATGCGATGCACGCTCTCGGGCGGGGCGATATGATCCTCGCGGCCGGCCTGCACGTAGGCGGGCGTCTCTATCCGGGTGAGGTCGATCGGCGTTCCGTCCGCGCTCAGCTTGTCGGGAATGACCAGCCGGTTGCCATGGTAGAGATCGCGCAGATAGTTGCGATGCCAGCAGGCGGGCAGGTTGGTGGTGTCCCCGTTCCAGTGCAGCAGGTCGAACGCCGGATAATCCTCGCCCAGCAGGTAATGCTTGATGACCGAGCTCCAGATCAGGTCGTTGCCGCGCAGCAGGTTGAAGGTCGCCGCCATGTAGCGTCCATCGAGATAGCCGCTTTCGCCAAGCTGGGCGATCGCCTTGAGCTGGGCGTCCTGGGTGAACAGCTTGAGTTCCCCGGCCTTCTCGAAATCGACCTGCGCGGTGAAGAAGGTGGCGCTCTTCACCTTGTCCGCCTCGCCGCGCCGGGCCAGTATCGCCAGCGTGGCGGCAAGCGTGGTGCCGGCGACGCAATAGCCGATCGCATGGACGGATTCCGATCCGAGCCTTTCGCGGACGGCATCGATCGCTCCGATCTGGGCGCGGATGTAATCGTCCCAGCTGACATTGGCCATGTCCTTGTCGGCCGATTTCCAGGACACCATGAACACGGTCAGCCCCTGGCCGACCGCCCAGCGCACGAAGCTCTTCTGCGGGCTGAGATCCAGGATGTAATAGCGGTTGATCCAGGGTGGGAAGATCACCAGCGGAACCTTCAGCACCTTCTCGGTGGTCGGGCTGTATTGGATCAGCTGGTAGAGCGGCGTTTCATGGACGACCTTGCCGGGCGTGGCGGCGATGTTCTCGCCCAGCCTGAAGGCGTCGGGATCGGTATGGGTCAATTGCCCGCGCCGCAGGTCGGCCAGCAGGTGCTCCATCCCCTTGACCAGGCTCTTGCCCTTGGTCTCCACGATCCGGTCGAGCACGACCGGGTTGGTCAGCGGGAAATGCGCCGGGCTCATCGCGTCGACGACGGTCTTGGTGGCGAAGCGCAATTGCTCGCGCTGGTCCTCGTCGATCCCTTCGACCGCCTCGACCATGCCCATCGCTTGCTCGGCCATCATCAGATAGGTCTGGTGGATCAGCGCGAAGAACGGCTGTTCGCTCCAGCGCGGGTCGGCAAAGCGGCGATCTTTCCTTGGCAGGTGGGCCTCGCCGGGCTTCATCTCCCCGATGCCGGTGGCGATCCCGTATTGGCCCAGCACCGTTTCCCAAAGGGTGAAGCTGTCCTGCCAGAAGCGCCGCTGCGCTTCCGGCTCGGCCAGCGGCATGGCCTGATACCAGTGTTCCGCCATCGCCGCCCATTTCGCCGGATCGGGCAGGGGGAAAGTCGATACTTCCTTCTTCGCGCCTTCACGCTGCAGTTCCAGCCACAGTTCCTGCAGCCGCTGCGCCGCTTCGGCCCATTCCGGCCAATCCGCCGGCTCGGGCAGTTTCGGCTCCGCGCCCGGCGCGATCACGCTGAGAAACCGGCGGGCGGCTTCATCCTGCAAGGCAATGAAGTCCGCGAAAGGGTTGTGCTGGTCGCTGCTGTCCCCGGCCATTGCTTTATCTCGATTCCACCCTGCTGACGCATCGCCTCGGAACGTGCCATAGTAGCGCTGCATTACACGATAGCATATGGGCCATTTGCGCGAGGCGTTTTATCCCCTAGAGTCCGCGACGGGTGCAATTCCGCCCCCGAACCTTGTTTCATCATTTTTTGGATTGTCAGTTTCATGGAAGACGAGTTCTACCGCATCAAGCGCCTGCCGCCCTATGTCATCGCCGAAGTCAACGCGATGCGAGCGGCGGCACGCCAGGCGGGCCGGGACATCATCGACCTTGGGATGGGCAATCCCGATCTGCCGCCGCCCGACCATGTGATCGACAAGCTGTGCGAAGTCGCGCGCAAGCCGGATGCCCATGGCTATTCCGCGTCGAAGGGGATTCCCGGCATCCGCCGCGCGCAGGCCAATTACTACGGCCGCCGCTTCGGCGTGGATGTCGACCCGGAAACCGAAGTGGTCATGACCATGGGCTCGAAGGAAGGGCTGGCCAGCCTCGCCACCGCGATCACCGCGCCGGGTGACGTGGTGCTTGCGCCCAACCCCAGCTATCCGATCCATACCTTCGGCTTCATCATCGCGGGCGCCACCATCCGTTCCGTGCCGACCACGCCGGACGAGAGCTACTGGCGTTCCCTGGACAAGGCGATGGCGTTCACCGTGCCGCGTCCTTCGATCCTGATCGTCAACTATCCCTCGAACCCGACGGCGGAGACGGTGGACCTCGCCTTTTACGAGCGGCTGGTCGCCTGGGCGAAGGAGAACAAGGTCTGGATTCTGTCCGACCTCGCCTATTCCGAGCTGTATTACGACGGCAACCCGACCCCCTCGATCCTGCAGGTGCCGGGCGCGAAGGATGTGGCGGTCGAATTCACCTCGATGAGCAAGACCTTCTCGATGGCGGGCTGGCGCGTCGGCTTCGCGGTCGGCAACAGTCGCCTTATCGCGGCGCTCAGCCGGGTGAAGAGCTATCTCGATTACGGGGCCTTCACCCCGATCCAGGCTGCCGCCTGCGCCGCGCTGAACGGCCCGCAGGACATCGTCGAAAAGAACCGCCAGCTCTATCAGAAGCGCCGCGACGTTCTGGTCGAGGCGTTCGGCCGGGCAGGCTGGGACATCCCATCGCCCAAGGCGTCGATGTTCGCCTGGGCGCCGCTGCCGCCCGCGCTCAAGGACATGGGCAGCCTCGAATTCTCCAAGCAATTGCTGACCCATGCCGAAGTCGCCGTCGCACCGGGGGTCGGCTATGGCGAGGATGGCGAAGGCTATGTGCGGATCGCGCTGGTCGAGAACGAACAACGGCTTCGCCAGGCCGCGCGCAATGTGCGGCGCTATCTGGCCAGCATGGGCGTGAACGCGTCGGTCGCCTGATACGGCTCGGCCCGCGCAGGGACATGCGCGGGCCGGCCATCCGGGTAGGTGCCCACGGTGGTGCGACGCTCGCGTCCTGTCGGCCACGCGGCCAGGTTCGGGAAGGAGAGGACATGCATCCGCATTTTCGCCCCAATGAGCGCGTCTCGCTCGCAATCGAGGACGATGGGGTTGCGCAGGTCCGCCTGATCCGGACGGACAAGCTCAACGCTCTCGACGAAGCGATGTTCGCGGCTCTGCTCGAAGCGGGGCAGGCGCTCTATGAAACCCGCGGCTTGCGCGCGGTGGTGCTTGCCGGCGAGGGGCGGGCCTTCTGCGCGGGGATCGATCTCTCGCTGTTCTCGACATTGTCCTCCGCCGATGCGCCGAAGCTGGCCGAGCGAACTCATGGCAACGCCAATGCCTATCAGCAGGCGGCGATGCAGTGGCGCAAGCTCCCCGTCCCGGTGATCGCCGCGATCCACGGCATCTGCTTCGGCGGCGGCCTGCAGCTTGCGAGCGGGGCGGATATCCGGATCGTCGCCCCGGACGCCCGGCTTTCGGTGATGGAAATGAAGTGGGGGCTGGTGCCCGACATGGCGGGCTTCGCTTTGTGGCGCGGGATGGTGCGCGACGATCTGCTGCGGGACCTGCTTTACACCGCCCGCGAATTCTCGGGGGAGGAAGCGGGGGAACTTGGCTTCGCCACGCATGTCGATCCCGAGCCGGTGGAGCGCGCCGTCCAGATCGCGCGCGCCATTGCCGGGCAAAGTCCCCATGCCGTGCGCGCCGCCAAGGAGCTGGCCAATCGCGCCGGCGATGCCGGGACCGATGAGATATTGCTGGCCGAAAGCCGGGCGCAGGACAAGCTGATCGGCAGCCGCAACCAGCGTGAGGCGGTTGAAAGCCGGATGGAGCGTCGCTCGCCGCGCTTTGCCGATCCCTGAGTCCTCTCTGCGGCGGCTGGGTGCCGTTTTGGGCAGTTGTTCCGGGCAAAAGCGATTGCCTTGTCCGGCAGCCTTCGCTAGTTGCCCGCACTCACCGCAGTGATGCCGAGAGGCCCGATGGCGGAGTGGTGACGCAGCGGACTGCAAATCCGTATACGCCGGTTCGATTCCGGCTCGGGCCTCCAAATCCTTGATTTCGGCCGGGACGATAAGGCCTCGCGAGGCGCCTCAATGGCGTTGACCTATCCCGCCGCCTCGTCGGACTTGAAGCGCGAGATTTCCAATCCGCTGTCGAATGGTATCTGAATGCTTTCGATACCAGGTTGCGACCGGATCCATGCGCTGTAAGCCTGTGACTGTGGCACGGACCATTCGGGCTTCAGCATGTTGTCCGCGATTATGAGGGCGCCGGGAGCCAGCTTGGGCAGGAATTGCTCGGCGCTGGGAATATAGAGGTCCTTCCAGAGATCCACGAAGACCAAATCGAAGGGGCCGTCGAGCGTGGGGATAATTTCCAGCGCGTCGCCCTCGCGGAAGTCGACGACGTCGTCGAGCCCAGCAGCTTTCAATTGCTCGCGCGCATGAGCGAGTTTGTAGTCGGCCAGTTCGGTAGTAATGAGCCGCCCATTAGTCTGCCGCAATGCATGAGCGAACCACAAGGTGGAATAGCCGTAACTGGTTCCTATTTCGAGAACTGAACGTAGTTCCAGACCTGTGATGAGATCGTAAAGGAGGCGACCGGTCGAAGGGCCGATCGCCAGCAACGTGCTATCGCGATGCTTGGGCCACTCTTCGCGCGGCAGTGTCTTTATGAAGGCCGCTTCCTTTGTGCGCCTTGCTTCATAGGTTTCTAGCACCTGTTCGAATGCACTTGTCATAGGGATAATCGTTCCTCTTGCTTGATGGCACGCCTCGCGTGCGTGCGGGTTAGAATAGGCTGCCTCTCCACACCACGCGGCCAACGCATTCCAATTCAGTCGCGTCGAAGCGGGTATCTGCGTAACGGGAATTGTCGCTGATGAGCCGAAGCAGGTTGCCAGGTTCCAGTTGGACGCGCTTGATTAATACGGCGTCATCCTGCCGAAAGGCATAGATGTTGCCGTCGATCACCTGACGTTGCACGATGTTGATGAGGAGTGTGTCGCCGGGGAGAATGGTGGGCGCCATGCTGTCACCCGACATGTAGATGCCCTTCAGGTCCCCGGGTTCCATGCCGTGTTGTCCCAGCCAGAAACGGCAGAAGCCCAATCCCGAGATGGTGCGCGGGGCCGTTGTTTTCGCCTCGTCCATGGGCTTGGAGTTCCCCGCCAGGTAAATCGGCAGGCGGGTAAGGCTGCGGATTCCCTGATGCGGATCAGCCAGCGTATCGCTGCGTGCCGGAGAACCTTCCCCCGTCATCAGCCAGAGCAGGCTGATGCCCATGGTTTGAGCGATGGCGATCAAGACCCTTCGCGTTGGTTGCCCACCCGCCAGATAACGCTGCACGCCACTGGATGACATGTCGATCCGCTTGGCCAGCGCGGCGATGCTGCCAGCCTGATCGATCACGAAGCGTAGCCGCTGGGTAAAGGCTTCATCATCCGGCAGTCCGGTTTCCACCTCATCCGAAAAATCGTCTGCCACATCGATAGATTGAGTCATTACCTCACCTTTTGAACTCTAAAGAGAGCCTCTTTAGCGCATAAAGATACTCTATCAAGGGCGATATCCATTTTTTGATTGACAGTTTGTGCTGGATTTGGGCACATCTCTATCTATCGAGTAGAGATTATGGACTCTATCGAGTTCCTGTCAACCAATAATCGGCGCAATTATGCTCAATGGTCATAACAATAGAGGTTATAGTCGACCCGACCCGCTGGATCGGGTGATCGACCGCCGTCATCTGCTCGGTGTGGCCGGGGTCGTTGCTCTTGGCGTGGGGGGCGGTCTGTTAGCGGGCTGTGGCGGTTCTGCGGGTGATGCGGGATCGCCCCTGCGGACCTCCGCCAACAAGGGGGACGATTCGACCTATATGGCGCGGGCGGGCCTGGCCGACACGCCTTATCGGTTGGAGAACGTGACGCTGCCGCAGGCGTCGGTGGCGTTGGAGGCCTTGAGTGGGGGCGGTTATGATTTCGGCCTCTCCTCCAACATCTCGCCGGCCTTCATCTCCCCCGGATCGCCGATTCGCTACGGCGGCTTCCACGCGTTCGATCCCACAGTTTTCAAGCTCTATGTGCAGGGCAAATCCCCGATCCGTTCTCCGGGCGATCTGAAGGGAAAGCGCATAGGCTACATGCGCGGCGGTCCGTTGCACATCTGGCTCCTGGAAATTCTGCGTGCGGAGCGACTGACACTCAGGGATGTGAAGGCGATCCCGCTATCCGCGCTTGATTCCGTCGCCGCCTTTATCCGGGGCGACCTCGATGCGGTGCTGGTGGGCTATGTCGCGCCCAGTTGGCAGGCCGAAAGCGCCGGCGCGCGGATACTCGTCCGAGGCGACGCCTATCCCCATTTCGCGCGCATCAACGGCTTCTCGCTGGCCGTGCATGAAAAGGCGCTGGCCGATCCCGCCAAGCGGGCGGCAATCGCCGATTATATGAAGCGACTGCGCGGCACGTGGGACTGGATCGACGCCCATGAGGAAGAATGGGCGCAGGAGCAGGCACGCATCTACGGCGTTCCCGCTTCCTTCATCCCCGGCAACAGACCCAGGCCACGCAATACCCGCATCTGGGGCAATGACGTGGGAATAGCGAACGCCACGGCGGTGGCCGAGGCTTTCGCTAGTGCGGGCGCAATCCCGTCAGTCCCCGATATCGCAAGTTTCTTCGATCCGCAGGTGGAGGCGCTCCTGCCGCTTTCGCCACCTGCCGGCCAATCCTGACCGGCATCCACCTTACTATCCACGGAGTTCGTCATGCCTCTTTTCGTTCGAGTGCATTCCGCGCGCCTGCGGCTTACAGCCGCAACGCTTCTGACTGGAACCGCTCTTTCCGTTGTTGCCCCCGCATGGGCCGAGACGCTTGATGCGGAGGCCGCCCCCGCCACCGGCGGGCTGCAGGAAATCATCGTCACCGCCGAGCGGCGCGAGGCGGATGTGCAGAAGGTGCCGATCTCGATCGGCGTGCTGGACAGCACGCTGCTTGGCCAGACAGGATTCGTGCATCTGCTGGACGCCGATAAGGCCGTTGCTGGCGTCACCTTCTTCCGTGGCGCGGCTAATCAGCAGGCATCTGTCATCATCCGTGGTGTGGGCACCACCAACCAGGGCTACACCCAGGCGGTCGGGATCTACGTCGATGACGTTCCCCTGATCCGATCCGTCGCCGCCGGCCAATGGGATCTGCCCGACATCGAGCGGATCGAAGTGCTGCGCGGTCCGCAAGGCACTCTTTACGGGCAGAACTCTACGGCAGGGGCGGTCAAGATCGTTTCTCGTGATCCCGGCCAGAAGCCGGAAGGCTGGGTATCTGTCGGCCTCGGCAATTACATGCGTTCGAAGGACGAGCCTATGTATCGGCCCCGATCACAGATGATCTGCTGGCCGCGAGCCTTGCTATCACGCGGCGTTGGCGCGAAGGCTTCGGGAGGAATCCGGACACCGGAGAGCGTATCTATGGGACGGATCTCACACAGGCGCGGGTGAAGCTGAAGTTCACGCCTACCGAACGATTTGAAGCGGTGTTCGCGGCTGACGGCCTGATCGACCGTTCGGACAACGGCACCAACGGCACACCACTCAATCTGCCCGGCGTCCAGCCACGCGACAAATATTATCGCGTCGACCTGACCAGCAGCCGCCTGTTGCGCGGGGGGCTGTCGCTTCGCCTGTCGCAGAAATTGTCCGAAGATATCACACTGCGCTCGATCACGGGTTATCGCGGCTATGAGCATGACCCGGACCCGATGGATCTCGGTGGCCTGCCGACGATCGGCTATGAATGGGATCAGAGGATTCGCCAGACGGTCTTCTCGCAGGAACTTCAACTGCTCGGCGAGGCCGGCCGCCTCTCCTACACGCTGGGCGCGCTCTATATCGGCGAGAATTGGTTCAACGACAACAAGGGCGCGCAAACCCTGGTCGCCTCCGGCACGGTTGCGCGGCGCCAGGCGCTCACCCGCTATGACACCGACGACATCGGTTTCTATGGTCAGCTCGATTACAATGTCACCGACAGGCTGACCCTTTCGGCGGGCGGACGTTATTACCGCACCAAGCAGCGCTACACCGCGAGCGCCTATACGCTCGATGCCGATTTCCAGCAGACTTCGCAGATATTCTCCGTCTCGGGCCTGAAGAAAGTGTCGGACGGTTTCACGCCGCGCCTTGCGATCAACTATGCGTGGACCCCGGATATCTTCAGCTACGCGACCTATACGAGAGGCGCGAAGTTCGGTGGCTATAATCGCAGCGCGACCACGCTTGTCACGGCATCGGTGGCCGCGGAGCCGGAAACCGTCGATTCCTATGAAATCGGCCTCAAGACCCGCGCTCTCGACGGTCGTTTGCAAGTCAACGTCTCAGCCTTTTACAACGATTTTCAGGACTATTTGGCCGTAGTCGCCAACCCGACGATCAATGGCGTCTTCATCATCGGCTCGGTGCTGGCCAACGCTGCGAAGGCGCATACTTATGGCGCCGAACTGGAGATCCGCACCAAGCCCGTTCCCGCGCTGTCGCTGGATCTTTCCTTGTCCTATCTGAAAACCCGCTTTGACGAGTTCCTGAATCCCTCAGGATCGGCAGCGGGCGATTACCGGGGTAACCGGCTACCCTTCGCGCCCCGCTTCACGGCGGCGGTGCTCGCCAACTATGCGGTTCCGCTGGGCGGTGGTTCGGAACTGAACCTCAATGCTTCCTATCAATATACCGGCAACCAGTTCACCGACCACACGGAAAATCCCCTGACCTTGCTGCCCGAGAGGCATCTGGTCGATGCGGGGATCGAATATCGCGATGTCGACGGCCCCTGGTCCGTGAACCTTCGGGTGCGGAACCTGTTCGACAAGGACTACACGGTCCTGAAAACATCGATCCCGGCATATGGCGTCTATTCGGCCGCCTATAATGAGCCGCGCACCGTCCTCGCCACTGTTCGCTACAGTTTTTGAGGAGGATTGCGATGACCGCTCCCCTGGACGCTTTATGGTATACGCGCTGCGCTGTGCCCAACAGCTTCGGCCTGGCGATGAGCCATGGCTGGATCGAGGATCGCCTGTCCGGCATCGGTATTCCGATCCGCTCCATCAAGGAAGCCGACGATCCCAGGATAAGGGAATCCCATTTCGACCATAGCCAGCCCAATTCCCTGCGCTACGGCGGCTCCAGCCCCGCGCTGTGGGCCCGTGCTTCGGGCAGGGAAACGCGGGCATTAGGGCTTCAGGTCACTCGCGAAAGTCAGCTCATCGTGACCCGGCCCGACAGCGGGATACAAAGTCCCGGCGATCTCAAGGGCCGTCGCTTCGGGCTTCCGCTGTGGGTCAATCAGCAGATCGATTTTCTGCGCGCGCAGGCGCTGCGCGGCCTTGAAAATGTGCTGGAGCTGGCCGGGCTGACGCTGGCGGATGTGGAAATCGTCGATTTCCCCGTGGGCGCGACTTTCGCCGGAGAGAAGGTGCACCGGATTCCCGGCACCGAAACTTTCGGTACGCGCAAGCTGGCGGGCGGTTCCGCCGAGTTGCGCGGGCTGGTGCGGGGTGATGTGGACGCCATCTTCCTCCACGGCGCGACCGGCTTGTACATTTCTAATCTCCTGGAACTGGATGTCGTCTTCGATCTGGCGTCCCATCCCGATCCGCTGGTGCGTGCGAACAATGGCAGCCCCATCGTGCTGACGATGGACCGTGCGCTGCTGGACAATGCGCATGAAGTGGCCGCCGCCGTGATCGGCGAGTTGCTGAAGGCGGAAGATCGTGCCGCCCTCCACCCCGAGGAAGTCCGGCAGATCGCGGCGCGGGAGGTGAATGTCAGCGAATACTGGCTCTGGCGCGCCTATGGCGGGGATCAGGGCCTGGCGCTTCGCACCACGCTCGATGAGGACGCCGTCGCGGCGCTGCAGTCCTTTGCCGATTTTCTCCATCGCCACCGCTTCATACCCGCGCCCGTCGATGTCGCTTCCTGGGTCGATCCGGCCCCGCTTGCGGCAGCACGCGCGCTGATCCACGCCGAGGTTTGATACATGAATGAGACGATCCGACTGTTACAAGGACACAGAAGCGACAGGGATTTCACCGGTGAACCGATCGACGAGGCGCAACTCGCCGCTATCGTTGAAGCTGGCCACCGCACGCCCAGCCATCGCAACGGCCAGCAGATCACGCTGGTCGTGGTACGCGATCTGGAAACAAGGCGGCGCATCTTCGATGTGACGGCAGGCCCGCAACCGCAGATTTTGACTGCCCCGGTGTTCATTCTGGTGGCGGTGGATTTCCACAAGACCGCCCTTGCCGTGCGCTATGCCGGAGCTGAACAGAAGGTGCATGAGAGCTTGGAAGGCTACACCGTCGGCGCGGTTGATGCCGGTATCACGCTGGCTACCCTGAGCGTCGCGGCGCGGTCCTTCGGGCTCGGCGCTGTCGCCATCGGCGCGATCCGTCATGATCCACAGCCGATCATCGACATTCTCGGATTGCCGCCGCTGACCTATCCCATCGTCGGCATCTGCATCGGCGCCATCGGAAAGCAGGCGAACCTGAAGCCACGCCTGCCGATAGAAACCTATCGTCATGACGAACGCTACGATCCCGACCGGCTGACGCCCGACATCATCCGCGCTTTCGACGAGGAGATGCTCGCCTACTGGGAGGCGATCGGGCGGCCTGACGGGCAGACATGGACCCAGAGAATCCATTCCTACAGCACCGCGGTTCATCCGGAGACGAAAATTGTCGCGGCGCGGCAGGGCTTCACCAACATCGAATAGCCGGCCAGGCCGGCAAAGACGGAATTGAATGATATGAGCTTGGAAGACGCAAGGAAACGATTGGCGGAGGATGTCCGCAGGGCATTGAGATGGCAGGGCAACGACCCGGACAATTGGGTTCCGCTCCGCGCGGACACAGATCAGGACGTGGTCGTAGTCGGAGGCGGGCAGACCGGGGTTGCGATTGCCTATGGTCTTCGTCGTCGCGGTATCCATCGCGTGCAGGTTATCGACAAGGCGCGCGAGGGCGAAGTCGGGGTGTGGACCACGATCGCGCGGATGAATCTGCTGCGCACGCAAAAGACGATTGCTGGACCGGAACAGGGCAATGTCGCCCTGGGGTTCCGCGCCTGGTATGAGACGCTGAACGGCCCGGATGCGTTCGATCAGCTTCTGCGCATACCCCGACTCGATTGGGCGGCCTATCTGGACTGGTTCCGTGAGACGGTGGGTGTCAAGGTCCAGCATGAGACCGAATTGCTGGACGTCGAGCCGGTGAGCACGGGTTTGAAGCTGCACCTCAATGTGCGTGGCGAACAGCAGACTCTTGTCGCGCGCAAGCTGGTTCTGGCGACGGGCTTCGCCGGCAGCGGCGGCCCCAACATCCCCGCATTCATCCAGGCGCTCCCCAAGGCGGTTTGGTCCCACACCGTCGAGCCGATCGATTTCGCGGCGCTGAAAGGAAGATCCGTCGGCGTGATCGGCGCAGGGCCGTCAGCCTTCGATGCCGCTGCCGTCACATTGGAAACGGGAGCGGAAGTGGTCCACCTGTTCAGCCGTCGTGCGCGGATTTCCTATCCCACACCGCCCCGGCCCGGCACTCCGCCCGCCGGAAAATACTATCAGGGCGCTTACGACAATTTCGATCGCCTGCCCGATGCGGTGCGCTGGGAACATCAGAAGTTGCTCGATGAAGGGGGCACATCGACGCCGCTCGACTCCATCGAACGCGCGGTCCGCTTCGAAAATTTCCATATCCATCTGAACGCCAGTTCGCTCGATGAAAGAGTGGAAGGCGGACGGTTGCTCGTGACGGTGGATGGTGAGGATATCGGGCTGGATCATCTGATCGCGGCAACCGGCTATCGCATCGACCTGTCCTTGCGGCCCGAACTGGCACGTATCGAGTCTGACATCGCGCTTTGGGGCGATGTGTATCGGCCCAAGCCAGGACAGGAGAATCCGGTCGGTGCGCGCTACCCCTATCTTGGCGAAGGTTTCGAATTCCTGTCGAAGCAGCCCGGGGAGGCCCCATGGCTGGCCGACATTCATTGCTACAATATCGCCGCCTCGCTGAGCTCGGGCAAATACCTGTCCGATGTGCCGAGCATGGGAGAACTGGCGCGTCTGACCGCAGGCATCAGCCGAGGTCTCTTCTTCGCGGACAGCGACCATCATTTCGCCCGCATAAATGCAAAGCCGGGCGGAGAGCATGACGACAGCCCCTATCGGTCGGTCATCCGATCCCAGACCCAGACTGAGGAGATTCGCATATGACGGCAACTGTCCGCGCAGATACTGCCCCCGTTACGGCGCCAGAGCCTTCGGCGGTGCTGGCACGCGCCGCCGAACTGGCGCAACGCTTCGCGCAGAATGCCGCGCTGCATGATGCGGAGCGCAGCCTTCCGATCGAAAATCTGCAGCCCCTGTTCGATGCGGGATTGCTTTCGCTCGTGATCGCCCGGACGCGCGGCGGCTCCGGGGGCGGTCTGGAAGCGGCGACGGAAGCTGTCTCCACAATCGCCAGCGGAGATCCTTCGACAGCGCTGGTGTTGGCCATGCATTATATCCAGCACGGCCAGCTTGCTTTTGGAGAGGATCAGTGGCCCGAGGAGCTTACCTCCTTGCTCGTGCGCCAGTCTCTGGAAGGGGTTGCGCTGGTCAACGCAGCCTATGTCGAGCCGTTTCTCGGTTCCGCGTCGCATGGCGCGATTCCCCAGACGAGCGCGAAGCTGGTCGACGGCCAATGGCATCTCAATGGGCACAAGAAATATGTGACGGGTGCTCGCGGCCTATCCTGGATCCGGGTGATGGGTGTAACCGAGGAACCGGAGCCGCGCGTCGGCTTCTTCCTGGTGCCGGCGCGGGCCGAAGGCGTTGAGGTCGTTCCCACCTGGGATACGGTCGGTATGCGGGCTACCGACAGCAACGATGTGATCTTCCGCGACGTGGTGTTGCCGCAATCTCATTTCTTCGGCGGTTCGCCGGTGGCGCAAGGCCTGAAGATGAGCCCGCTCGACGGTGTCTGGTATCTTCTTCTGCTGTCAGCGGTCTATCATGGTGTGGCGATCGCGGCACGCAATGCGATCGTGGATTTCGCCACTGGTTTCGCGCCGGGCAGCCTTGGAGCGCCACTCGCCTCACTGCCCCGCTTCCAGGATGCGATCGGCGATATCGAGATCACGCTCGCGGCGTCGCAGCGGCTCATCCGGTCCATCGGGCGGGATTACGATGCGGGCCATGCCAAGCAACCTCACCGTCTGGCTGATCTGGCGCGCGATGCGGGGGTAACGAAACAGGTGGTGATCGAGAATTCGATCCGGATAACCAGCGTGGCGCTGGAGCTGGCGGGGAACCAGGGGATTACCCGGACCAATCCGTTCGAGCGTTTTCATCGAGACGTGATATCCGCGCGCGCGCACAATCCGCAGGCGCATCTCACCCGCAGCCGCCTGGGGCAGGCCGCCCTGTCCGTGGAGACGCGCACGCCCTTGTGGAACGGCACGCGAACATGACCGGCGGAAACCGACGGAAGTGGAAGGACTCGCATCTGCCGGGGGGACGTTGGCTGTCTCCAGTTCTCATTCTGCTGCTGTGGGAAGCAGGTTCGCGAGGCGGATTGATCCCGCCGCGCATCCTTGCCGCTCCATCGGACGTGTTCGAAACGATGGTGGGCATGATCGTTTCAGGCGAACTCCCCGCCAATCTTGCCGTTTCGCTTCAGCGGATGGGGCTGGGGCTTGTCATAGGCACGGCTATCGGGCTCGCCACCGGGCTCACGGCCGGCCTTTCGCGCGTGGGTGAGCAACTGATCGATCCGCTGATGCAGATCAAGCGCACCATTCCATCGCTGGCGTTGACGCCGTTGCTGATCCTCTGGCTGGGTATTGGAGAGGCAGCGAAGATTGCGCTGATCGCCTTTGCCACCATGTTTCCGGTATATCTCAACCTCTATGGCGGCATCCGCAACATAGATGTCCGACTGATCGATGCAGCCCGCAGCTTCGGGCTGTCGAGGATCGAGATCATCGCCAATGTCATACTTCCCGGCGCCATGTCATCCCTGCTCATCGGGTTGCGTTACGCGTTGTCGATCTCGATCCTGGTCCTGGTGGTGGCGGAGCAGGTGAATGCATCCGAAGGACTTGGCTATCTGGTCAACAATGCACGGGATTTCATGCGGACCGACATCATCGTGGTGTGCATTCTCGTCTATGCCCTGCTTGGCTTGGCATCTGACTGGATCGTTCGCCGCATCGAAGTCCGCGCGCTGCAGTGGCGGCCGGATATGGTGGGGGCGGTTGCGTGAGTTCGCCTGGCGGTGTGCGGTTGCGCGGCCTGCGTCGCAGTTTCGGGAATATGGAGATACTGTCCTGCCTCGATCTTGACATCGCGCCAGGCGAGTTCGTCGCGCTTATCGGCCGCTCGGGAAGCGGGAAGACCACACTGCTACGGACATTGGCCGGTCTGGACCCGGTAGAGGCGGATCAATCTGTGATTCCCCCGTCGCGCGCAGTGGTGTTCCAGGATGCGCGATTGTTGCCGTGGAAGCGCGCCTGGCAGAATGTGGCGCTGGGCCTGCGGGGGCCGGATCGGCGGAAACGGGCCGAGGCCGCGCTGCATGAAGTTGCGCTCGACCAGAGGATCGACGCTTGGCCGCTAACGCTGTCGGGGGGCGAGGGACAGCGCGTCGCGCTTGCCCGCGCGCTGGTGCGGGAGCCGAGCCTGCTGCTGCTGGACGAGCCGTTTTCGGCATTGGATGCGCTCACGCGGCGCAGGATGCATGGATTGGTGATTGATCTGTGGCGGGCGCATCGCCCCTCGGTGCTCCTGGTCACTCATGATATAGATGAGGCCTTGTTGCTGGCGGATCGGATATTGACCCTATATCGGGGGCGGATCATCGATGAGCATGTGATGCCGAATCCCCGAGAGGATGCCTCGCGCGCCGAACGCGAGAACCTGAAACAATCGCTGCTTGCTAGACTGGTCGAATGTGAGTCTTCGCATTTCGCAGAGGCCCGTGCATATTAGGTGTGTGATCCGAGAATGGGATTACGGGCTATGACTGGCCCATAAGAGCAATTGTCACATGATATTCCATCATCGCTACCATCGGGTCCGAACGCCGAAGTATCGTTTCAAGACGCTCACGATCTACGGCAAGGTGGGCGTGATGATCTCAACGCCGCTTTTTCACGCGACCAAGGCCATATATTAGTCAAAATCCCGCCGCACGCCGACCACAGCTCTGGATCGTCCCGTTCGGCGATTCCCGCTGGCAATCGGCATGCGGCAGAGGAGCGTTATTTGTTGCTGCCGATGGGGATCGGCTTCGGCTTCTTCTCGGCAGAGGCTTGGCGCGGAACCGTGACCTTGAGCAGTCCCTTGTCGAGATGGGCGCTGGCCTTGTCCGCATCAGCCTCGAAAGGCAGCGCAAGGCGGCGGAGGAACGAGCCCTGGCTACGCTCGACGAGATGGTATTGCTTTTTCTCGTCTTTCTCCTCGCGCTCGGACTTGTGCTCCGCCTTTATGGTCAGCACGCCGTCATGGATATCGAGCGAAACGTCCTTCTCATCGAAACCCGGCAATTCCGCGGTCAATTCGAGACCTTCGTCGGTTTCGGCCACATCCACCTTGGGGATGATGAAACCACCCTTGTTGCTGGAAAGCGCTGCCGGAAGGTCACGCCCGAAATCCTCGAGCAGCCGGTCGATTTCCTGACGGAAGCCCGAGAAGGGATCATAGCCGCTGCGCGCCAGCGTGCGGCCAAACGGGATAAGAGAACGAAATTCAGCCATCGCTTTTCTCCTTTCTCACTATGCTGCATCTGCTCCCGCTTCGGCGGGAATGCATTGACGGGAATCAAACAGCCCGCGCATCGCAAGTCAGTCAGTCGATCGCTCTTGCCGCTTGCTCCTCCTGCACGGCTGTTCCGTCGATCCTGAATTTGGGAGCGCCCTGGGCCGAATCAAGCCATTCGATCATCCGAAAGCCCTTGGATCGCTGCCGGCATCCAAAGAGCGCAGGGCGGCCAGTACCTCCGCAACGGGTATGGGGCGATCAAACCCCGGCGGCTGCCGGAGAGTGGGATGATCGCTCACGGCAACGCGATCGGAAGCCCAGGACGCGAGGATCGCGCGTTTCACTTCCGGCTCCATCTGGGGGTGATTGGCGACGGCGAAAGGGTGAAGAATGCGGGAGACCGGTTGCGACATGATATCCTCCTTTCTCTGTCGCTGTGGTGATGGTCGGCCCTGAAGATTGGCGGGGCGGTGAACGCCCCGCCGCCCAGTCAGGCTGCCTTTTCGACCTGCCTGCTTGCCTTCTCTGCCTGTGCGATCTGGTCTTTCACAGCCAGCTTGAGCTTTTTCAGCCTGACTATCTGGATTTGATCGGGAAGCACTCTGCGCGCTTCCTTCGCGAGATCGCCCTCAAGGCGCGCATGTTCGCGATACAGATAGTTCAGAAGGTGGTCAGACATCGTCTACTCCATGCAAAAGTTGACCATGCAAGTGCCTCCGGACATCCGGCAGGCAGAGTAGAATTAGTTTGCCCTTTGCCGGTTTCAAGAAGCCGGAGATGAGGGAGCGGCCAGCACCGCAACCCGTTCACTTCATGGATATTTCCCTCTGCGCCGGGCGAAGGACGATCCGGTCAGCCTGATCGCCCCAGGAGGACCGTCGCATTGACTAGCCTGCTCACTTCGTCGCGGTCATGCGTGACGTAGAGAATGGGCAGCTTCATCTCGTCCCTGATCCGTTCGATCACCAGCATGATCTCTTCGCGGCGCGGGCCATCGAGCGAGGAAAGCGGTTCGTCCATCAGCAGGAACCTGGCGCCGCTCAGCAAGGCGCGGCCGATCGCGACGCGCTGGGCTTCGCCCCCGGACAGGGTGCGCGGCCAACGATCCAGCAAATGGGCAATGCCGAGGAAGCCCATCGCTTCATCCAGCGTCATCCAGCGTTCGGCGGGCGGGATCAGCCGATAACCATAGAGCAAGTTGGCCTGCACGCGCTGATGCGGGAACAGCCGCGCGTCCTGGAACACGTAACCCAGCCTGCGCTTTTCCGGCGGAATGTCGATCCTCGCCTCGCTGTCGAACAACACCTGCCCATCGACGGCGATGCGACCCCGATCCGGCCTGAGCAGCCCGGCGATCATGTTGAGGATCGAGGTCTTGCCCGCGCCCGATGGGCCGAACAGCGCCGTCAGGCCCCGGTCCGCGACGAAATGCTGCTTTATCAGCGTGTCGCCCAGGCGGCGTTCGACATCGACTTCAAATCCCATGGATGCCCTGCGTTCCGCTGCCGGCCCTGCGCGCCAGATATTCGGAAAGGATCAGGGCGCCCAGCGAAAGCGCGACCGAGATCAGGGCGAGGCGGGTGACGATGTTTTCGCCCCCCGGAGTCTGCAGGGCTGAATAGATCGCGATCGGCAAGGTGCGCGTTTCGCCCGGAATGTTGGAGACGAACGTGATCGTCGCTCCGAATTCCCCGATGGATCGGGCA
Source organism: Tsuneonella sp. CC-YZS046 (assembly GCF_035581365.1). NCBI lineage: Bacteria > Pseudomonadati > Pseudomonadota > Alphaproteobacteria > Sphingomonadales > Erythrobacteraceae > Tsuneonella > Tsuneonella sp. CC-YZS046. The sequence goes on from NZ_CP141590.1 coordinate 52,050, forward strand.
AAGCCGAGGACCGCGCCGGCCAGAATGCCGGGCAGGCTGAGCGGCAGGGTGATGGTGGCGAAGACCCGCGCCGGAGACGCGCCCAGCGTTCGCGCGGCCGCTTCCAGCCGGCGGTCGACTGCCTCGATCGAAAGCCGGATGGCGCGCACCATGAGAGGCAGGGCCATCACCGCCGCGGCCAATGCCGCGCCGGTCCAGCGGAACATGAAGGTGATCCCGAGCCATTCCGCCATCCACCGGCCGGCCGGGCCGTTGTTGCCGAAGGCCAGCAGCAGCAGCCATCCGGTGACGACCGGCGGCAGGACCAGCGGCAGATAGACCAGCGCGTCCAGCAGGATGCGGCCGGGAAAGCGCCCCCGGGCAAGCAGCCAGGCAAGCAGGAACGCGATCGGCATAGTGCACAGCACCGCCGTTGTGCTGACCTTGAGCGAGAGCGCGACGATGTCCCATTCCTCCGCGCTCAGCATGGGATGGCCTTCCTATCTTGCCGCAAAGCCATGGCGGACGAATATCGCTTTTCCCGCAGGCGATACCAGGAAACGGCGGAAAGCCTCGGCCTCCGGGTTGGTGGAACTCTTCAGGCGGGCAAGCGGATAGGTGATGGGCGGATGGCTGCTGGCCGGAAACTGCCCGATCACGCGAACCTTGGCGGATGCCTTCGCATCGGTGGCATAAACGATACCGAACGGCGCCTCGCCGCGCTCCACCAGCGCCAGAGCGGCACGGACATTCTCCGCACGGGCGATCTTGGGGGAGACGGCCTTCCACACCCCCAGCTTTTCGAGCGAGGCCTTGCCATACTTGCCGGCGGGGACGGAATCGGGGTCGGCCATGGCGAGCCGGCCCTCACCCAATGCGCGGGCGAGGGGGAAGCGCGGGCCGATGGCAAGCCGCGCCTTGCTGCCTGCCGGCGCCACCAGCACGAGGCGGTTGGCGAGGAAGGACACGCGGGTTTTCGGTGCGATCAGGCCGGCCTTCTCGACATGGTCCATCCATGGCTCGTCAGCCGAGATGAAGAGATCCGCCGGTGCGCCCGAAGCGATCTGCCGGGCGAGGGCGGAGGATGCGGCAAAGGATATGACCGGCCGGGGGTGGCCCCGCCTTGCCCAGCTATCGGCGGCTTCCCCCAGGGATTCCTGGAGGCTTGCGGCGGCGAGGACCAGCGGCCCTCTCCCCTTGCCCTGGGCCAGGGCCGGCGCGGACAGCAGGGCAAGGCAGAGCGCAGCGAGAACCAGGATGGCGGCGCAATGCCTCAGGGCGGCGGACAGGCGAATCTCGGCAAGCATCTATCTGTGGAGGGATATAGCTGCGGCGCGGCCTGCGCCAGCCTTCAGCTTCCGCTCCAGCTTCGGCCGGTTGTTCAGCTGCCGTGATATTGGTGGAACCATTCCACGAAGCGCGGCACGCCATCCTCGATATTGGTGGCCGGTTCATAGCCGAGCTCGCCCCGGATCGCCTCGATATCGGCATAGGTGCGCTGCACGTCGCCCGGCTGCATCGGCAGCAGTTCAAGCTCCGCCTTGCGGCCGCACGCCTCTTCCAGCAGGCCCACCACCTTCATCAGATGCTCGGAGCGGTTGTTGCCGATATTATAGAGGCGGTGCGGCTTGGTGCTGCCCCCGGCCTTTTCCGCGCCGTCATCGGGCGGAGGATTGTTGAGGCAGGCGATCACGCCCGAAACGATGTCGTCGATGAAGGTGAAATCGCGATACATGTCACCGTGGTTGAACAGGGGGATCGGCTCGCCCGCGAGGATCTTCCTGGTGAAGATCCACATCATCATGTCCGGGCGCCCCCATGGCCCATACACGGTGAAGAAGCGCAGGCCCGTCAGCGGCAGGCGATAGAGATGGGCATAGGTTTCGCTCATCAGCTCGTCGGCCTTTTTGGTCGCGGCATAGAGCGAGAGCGGATGGTCGACGCGGTCGTCCACCGCGAAGGGCAGCTTGCGGTTGCCGCCATAGACCGAGCTGGAGCTGGCATAGACCATGTGCCCGATCTGCCGGTGGCGCGCCAGTTCGAGCATGTTGAGATGGCCGACGAGGTTCGACTGCACATAGCTGTGCGGATTCTCGATCGAATAGCGCACCCCCGCCTGCGCCCCAAGATGGACGATGCGGTCGAACTCCAGCCCGGCCAGGGCCGTTTCCAGCCCCTGCGGATCGGCGAAGTCCTGCTGGATGAAGGAGAACCTGTTGCCGCCCGCTTCGGTGAGCCGGGCGCGCCGCGTCTGCTTGAGCGAGACCTGATAATAATCGTTCAGATTGTCGATGCCGATCACCTGATCGCCGCGCGCCAGCAATTGCCTAGCAAGAGCGGCTCCGATGAAGCCTGCCGCCCCGGTAATCAGAATGCGCATCCGGCTGTCCCCTCATGCGGCCGGCTCGACCCGGCCGGTCCCCCGCTAGCCTCAATAGGGATTCGCGACAATGGCGATTGTCTGGGGCGATTGTCTGGGGCGATTGTCCGCACTGGTCGGCGTTCCTCTGCCGGAATGCGATGGATCGCGGCCGCCCATGGTTCTCAAGCCCGGCATAACGATCTATGCAGGGTCATGCCTGACAGGAATGCCGAACGCGTCGCCTCGCAATGGGATGAAAATGCCAGGCCGTGGTCGGTCTTCGTGCGCGGCGGGCACGATCTTTATCGCGACTTCTTCACCTTCCCGGCCTTGCAGGCGATCCTTCCGCCGCTGGCGGGCAGGGAACTGGTCGACTTCGGTTGCGGGGAGGGGAGCAACACCCGGCGCTTCGCCCGCATGGGCGCGAGGATGACCGGCATCGACCTGTCGCCGGAGATGATCCGGATCGCAAGCGATGCGGAGCAGGCGGAGCCGCTCGGCGTGGATTATCGCGTCGCCTCCTATTGCGAGGATACCGGCTTGCCGGCGGCCAGCTTCGACGGCGTGGTCTCCACCATGGCGCTGATGGACGGACCGGGCATCGAGGAGGCCATGCGCGAGGCCTACCGGCTGGTCCGCCCCGGCGGCTTCCTGGCCTTCAGCGTGCTGCACCCCTGCTTTTTCACGCGCGGCATGAAGCTGCTGAAAGATCGTGAGGGACAGGTCAGCGCCTTGCGCGTGGCGGGCTATTTCGACGACACGCCTTATCGTGAGCCTTTGCCCGGGCTGCGCTGGCGGCATGGCGGCGGCGAGGAAACGGAAATGCTGGTCCTGCGCTATCCCCGCACAATCGGCGCCTATTGCAACGCCGTGGCGCAGGCGGGTTTCCGGATCGTGCGGATGGACGAGCCGCGCCCGTCGCCCGAAGCCTGCGCCAGGGTTCCGGGCATGGCGATCTGGCGTGAGATCGGCGCTTTCCTGCTGGTGCTCCATGCGGAGCGGCCAGCCTGACCGCGCGGTGCGAGCGGCCGGTGGTGGCAAACCCGATTTCCTGTCCAAAAGCGATTGCGGCGCGCGCCGAAGGTGACTAGAGAGCCGCCCGAGTGCCGCTTTAGCTCAGTTGGTAGAGCACATCATTCGTAATGATGGGGTCACGTGTTCGAGTCACGTAAGCGGCACCAGTCTCCCTTTATATTATTGATTTAATTCATGCTTTTTTGGGACTGCGTAAAACTGGCGCAGTTCTGCGGCTTTTGTGGGCCCCGTTTTGGGGAGTGCAGACGCTTGGGTCTCTGCTAGTGGGATGGAACGAGGTTTTTGCCTCAGCGTCTCAAACGGCGTGTTTGGTTGACTGCATATTTGCCCATGGGAATCCGAGACTAATGCCATCGGAGGTGCCCCGTCTACTTGAACATGGTCCAGCATAACGAAATATCCGCATACCCCGGAGTCGGTCCGTGGTGGCCTAACGATCAGTCGAATCCGAGCAATGCCTTCTGATCGGACCAGTTGATCGGAAGATTGGCATCGAGAAGCTGGCGCGGGGTGAGTGAAGGCGGATGGCTGCCCTTGATAATGGCGGTGATGATATCCGGTGCCAGCCAGGACAGGCGAACCAGCTTGGCGAAGCGATGCCGGCAGAGCTTCCGCTCGGTTGCGATCTGATTGATGGTTCTGGAAGGATTGGAAAGCAGGACTCCCCGTGCAGCTTGTGCCTCGCGAAGCAGCGTGCGGAGCTTTCCGTTCGATGCGCTCTCTATGTTGGCATCATAACCGAGTACGAGCCGGGTTGTATTGCCACGCCGAACCTTGGCGGCTGGTGCATGGAGAGTAACCGGTTCTATGTCCGGTTCGGATGAAAGGCCCAGCATCTGTGCCAGTCCGACTGGGCTCAGTTCGATTGCGATGGCATCGCTTTCGATTCGAACACGGGCGATAAGGCTGGTGACGATGGTTCTCCTGTATGTCTGATCGCCAAGCCGTTTGGCGGCACGCTCGGCTGCTGCCAGAGCGGAGCGCAAGGTATCGGCTGAAATATCGCCGGGAAGAATGCTGCGGATGGCCTGGCGGTCATTCAGCCAGTCTTCCAGCTGGCGGATGACGGCCTTCTCGACATCCATCGCCGGCATTCGCCAAGCAGGCGGATCGCCTTCCCTGACTTCGGAAGCATGGGTGATGTAATAGCGGTAGCGCCGGCCATGCCGTGCGGTGTGGCTGGGCGTTATCCGGCGATCATGACCGTCGCGAATAATCCCGGCGAGCAGGCTGACTTTTTCTGCGCGGGCGCCAGATTGTAACCCACTTCGATTGCGCTCGATCAGGTCCTGCACCTGATCCCACAGCGCGCGATCGATGATGGCTGGATGTTCGCCGGGATAGCGGGTTCCTTTGTGGGATATCTCGCCAATATAGATGGGGTTGGAAAGAAGGGTGAAGAGTGGCCCGCGCTGGAACGGGACACCACCCCGAACTCCATTGCGCGGATGGCGCAGCTTGGTGCGATAGCCTTCTGCCCATAGTTCCTCGACCAGCTTTTGGCCCGAGCCCAGCGCAAGATAGCGCGTGAAGATGTGGCGGACGACCTTGGCCTCGGCTTCGTCGATCAGCAGCTTGCGTTCTTTGACCACGTACCCCAGTGGCACTGGACCACCCATCCACATGCCTTTGGCCTTGGACGCTGCAATCTTGTCGCGGATCCGCTCGCCGGTCACTTCCCGCTCGAACTGGGCGAAGGAGAGCAGCACATTGAGAGTCAGGCGTCCCATGCTGGTGGTGGTGTTGAAGGCTTGCGTAACGCTGACGAAGGAAGCGCCCCGCTTGTCGAGGATGTCCACGATCCTGGCAAAGTCAGCCAGGCTCCGGGTTAGCCGGTCAACCTTGTAGACGACGATGACGTCGATCCTGCCACCCTGGATATCGGCCAGCATTCGCTTGAGCCCGGGCCGCTCCATATTGCCGCCTGAGAAGCCGCCATCATCGTACTCCTGGCGTACCTCTACCCAGCCTTCATGGCGCTGGCTGAGAATATAAGCGGCGCAGGCTTCACGCTGCGCGTCGAGGCTGTTGAACTCCTGCTCGAGCCCTTCTTCGGTCGATTTGCGGGTATAGATCGCGCAGCGGATTTTAGCGGCCATGGCTATCCAGTCCAAAGAAGCGAGGTCCGGACCATTGCACACCGGTTATTTCGCGGGCGATGGCGGAAAGGGAGCGATAGGTCCTCTCTTCGAACAAGAAGCCTTCTTCCAGCACCTGGACGCTGATGGTTCGGTCGTTCCAGCTGCGCACCAACTGCATGCCGGGTCTGGTCGCAATCCGTTGTCGGACCGGCTCAACCGAAGGTTCGGCAATCTGCCTTGCGATGCGGCGCCCCAGTTTGCCGAAGGCCTTTTCCTGCATGGCATAGGCGAGGGCATGGCGCATGAGGTCGGGTGATAGCCTGGGGCAGGGTGTATCGAACCATCGGCTCCATTCTTCATGTAGCATGGCTGGGGGCAGTGCCCCCAGCCGTTCCAGTTCCTTGTCGATCCTTGCCACGGCTCAGGCCTTTGCCGTGATACGATAGCGGCGGACGCCATCGGTTTTCTCGCTGGTGATCAACCACCCTTTCTTACGCAATCCGGTGAGGGCAGCGCGGGTGGTATGCGGCAGCCATCCGGTTGCCTCAATCAGCTCATCCAGGGAGGCACCACCCGGACGTTGCAGCAGGGCCAGGACCTTGCCTGTCTTGGTGTGGGTTGTGGTGGTGAGGCTAGCTGCATTGGTATCGGGGATTGAGGGGGCGGCAGGCTCGCCGGTCGTGGTGTTGTGGGCTAGCGTCGTCGAATGGGCTCCGCTGCAAGATGTTGGTAGCGCAGTAGCTGGAGGCTTGGCGGCAGTTACAACTGTCGATGAGATGGCAGCTGTGCATGCCTTGGGCTCACGCGCCATCCGTCGGGTGCGTTTGATCTTCGTCACTGTGGTCATCGGGTGATCCTTCATCAAGGACACGGCAGCATTGCCTGCCCCACCACCCGAAGCCCTGCCGATAGTATCGGTCAGGGCAGCAGCCCATCTTGAAGGCCGCGATTCAGTAGTGACACCAATGCTCGGCTTTCGAATGAAGTCGAGCAGAGAATCTGCCTCTTTCGGAAAAGCTGCATATGGACTTGTCGCTCATTCCACGGCGTGGTCAGGCCATGGATGACGATACCTGCGAACCACTATCCGGTCTGTGCGCGTGCATCGGTATGATCCAAGATGTGCGTGACCTGGTGTTCACCTTGGGCCGAGCCAATGCCATCCATCGTGCTGGAGGCCTCGAGCAGCTTTGCTTCTCGAACAGGTAAAGACGGGAAGGATACCATCATGAAACTAGGTGTGACCGAGCGGCAAAGTGCAGTGCTGACTTGCCTTGAAGACGAAATCGCTACCGGCAAGCCGCCGCCCAATACGGTAGAGCTTGCCAGAGCCACAGGCTACAGCACCGGCGAGATTGCACGCATTCTCGATGCTCTCGAATATATGGGCTACATCACGCGTATCGTAGGGCGCAGGCGCAATATCCGGCTGTGCTCGCCATCGGTAAAAATGGCCCCCGATGACCATCTCATCGCCGAGCTTACCCGCCGTGGATATCTCATTCGCAAGGCCCTAGTTTAAGTTTGGCTTGTCTGGAATGTCGGACCTTGCGGACTGTCCGGAATCAGGAAGCGCATGGCGGTAAGCTGCCATTCATTGGCAAGGCCGGTGTTGGCGGCTTAGCGTCTCCAAAATCGGCGTTGACCTGACCCATTGACCATCTCGACAACTGCCGCTCGTTTATCTGCTCGATCGACGGGGCCCGACCGACCAACTTTTGTCACTTATAGAGGTGGCGGAAGCGGTCATGACTTCGAAGTGCTTCGGGCCGATAGGGCCCCTCACCGCCTTGCCGAACTACGCTTTCAAGCCCAAACCTTTCCTCGACGGAAGGGTGAAGCGTGGCCGCCGCGATGGGATCGCGCAGCTCCGCTTTCCAGGTTAGTCGCTCGGTCAAGCGCCGCAGCAAAGCAGGAGTCCGCTGCCTTATCGTGTCAGCCATACCTGCAATCTCGTCGTGCTGGACACCGTCGGCCGATGGGAAGATATGCAGACGACCGTCATCGACGATCAATGGGTCGGGAACCGATCGGGCCTCATCGACCATCCATTGTAAGGCGACGTCCGAAAGGCGCGATTCTGGCTCCGGGTAGCTTCCACCGATGTCCGAATGGTTGCCTGCGAACCATAGCTGCACGAAAGGCTTGGCTTCACCGTCGATTTCGGGCCTAGTCTCAACGCCCTTGCCCGGGCCCCAGGGCAATCGCGGAAAGTCGGCGCGGTTCTCATCGATGGCGATTGCGTGGCGGGCATAGCTAACCGCCCGGCCAAGTAAGCGGTCGAAATACTTTCCGCTCCACTGCGCAACATGAATGCTCGGGAAACGGCGTCCATCAAGCGGAGGCCACATCACCTTCAGCGACGTGCGCAGATAGCGCCAGAGCGCATAGATGCCGAACAGGCCAGTCGCGACGAGGCACGACAAGCCCCAATCGAGCTCGAATGCCCAGCGCAGGGCTATGGCGGTGACCGCTGCGGCGCCCACGATAAGCAAGCCGAGGGCGAATACGAGCGCCAGGCGAAGCGGGCCTTTGGCGCCGAGCGAGGCCACGGTATCGAAGACGCCGATAAAATAGGGCGCGACGTTCGCCTCGCCATCGTCGTCTGACCCATGCGCCACGCGAAATCGACGACCGAGTTCCTCGCGCTCATTTTCGTATTTGTAACGGTCATGACCGGCGCCATGCTCGGCAACCCGAAACACGGCGCGCTCGGCGATCTCGCGCGCGCCGAGACGAAACCGCGACAGCTCGCCGTCGGGCGATTTCGTCGGGACGCCGCACAGCCTGATCACATTGGCGAGGCTGCGGGCGGTGTAGGCCCCGCGGCTGAACCCAAACAGCCAGATGCGGTCGCCCGGCCGGTAGTGATTGATGATGAATTCGTAACAGTCGGCGATATTGATGGTGATGCCGCGCCCCGTCACTGAAGACAGCAGCTTGGCGAACCAGCGCCGGGCCGAGGTGAAGCCCGAAGCCCCGGCGTCGGTACCGAGGCCGGGATCGTAAAAGGCCACCTGCTCGGTGGGATCGATCGCACTGTCGGGCCCGGGCCGCGTCGCGCGATACATTTTGAAGATGTTGCTCATCCGCTGTTCCGGCCGAACGCCTCCGTCCTGGCCGGTGCCATCGGAATAGATCACGATATTCTTCGGCACCAGGGCATTCCTTCCTTCGTATATTCATGGGTTTCCCAGCGGCGCATTACACCGATCCCGGCTGACCGACCGTCAGCGCGTAAACAAAGCCGCTATCCCGCTGCTGGTCGTAGATTCGGAGTGCGGGATCGGCCTTGGGCATCCATACCCTGCCGGTTTCCACGGCAAGCGACGCCGGCAGGGCCGGAAACACATAAATGACGACCCCGTCGCCGTGTCTGGCTTTGATCGCATCGAACAGCTGGCGCAGCGCTGTGCGATAGGCAGCCTGATCCTCGGGGCTGCGAACGATGTCGTTATGGGGCGCTTCGGCGCATAGGCTCCAGATCGCGGCATCGTTGCCGACGACACGCTCAATCCGATCATCGGTGATCGTCGCGCTCACGCCCAGCTTGAGGGCAACTACACCGCTTCGCCCTGATGCCGGTTCGGCCGTCTGATAGCGCACGCGCGCGCCGTCGCGCTGCCAGGTCCAAGTCGAGGGCTCGCGGTGCCGCTGATGGACGACCATCGGTACGATGTCGCAGAGCAAACGGCCGAGTTCGATGAGCAGCGGCTGCGGCGCCAACGCGAACACGCTGAGATGGCGGATGTCCTGGCGCTCGATCCTACCGCCAACCCTTGCTGCGAAATTGCGCTGGAGGTTGGCCTGCTGCATGGCCCAGAACGCCGGATCGCTGTCGGCGAAAGCATGACCGGTCATTTCCAGGTCGATCGTCTGCGCACTCGCCGGATGGTGATCTGGCGGCATAGCAGCGAAAATGGCCCGGGTCGAAACTAGCGCTTCATTCGCGCCGATGCTGGCGCCGAACCGCAGCACATGCGAGGCTCGATCCTTGTCGATCTCGGCGAGCATCGCGACGCGAGCCTCATGCTCGGCCTTCATTTCGACGAGCAGGGCCTCGGGATGATCGACCAGACCGTCGACATCGATCAGCTTGTGATGGACCGCACACATCAGCATCAGATTGTCGAGGCTCACCCTCGCGCATGAGCTCGGTCATATGGTGATGACGCCGGCGGCAGGGGTCGACGAGGAACGTGCGGCACACCGTTTCGCTGGCGCCTTTCTGATGCCGGCCGACGTCGTGCGCGCCGAAATCGGGGCGCAGCGCTCGGCCATCAGCATTGGTGAGTTCGTGGCCATCAAGGAGCGCTTCGGGGTCAGTGTGCAGGCTATTGCCTATCGTTGTCTCGACCTCGGCATAATCGAGAAAAAGGCTTTTTCGCTGCTGTTCAAGGAATTCACGAAGCGGGGTTGGCGCAAGGAACCATTTGCCGAGCCGGCTTGCATTTCACCCGAATATGAGGAGCCTAAACGGTTCGAACGGCTCTGCTACCGCGCGCTTGCCGAAGGCGTGATCGGCGAGAGCCGGGCCGCCGAAATGCTCGGGATCACCTTGCAGAAGCTTGACCAGCGCTTGGCAGAGGCGGTTTGAGCGTGTGCCGTTTCTCGTCTCGGACACTTCAGTCATCATTGACCTTGATCGCGGCGACCTGCTCGAAGCTGCATTCGAGCTCGATGACAGCCTAGTAGTCCCTGACCTCCTCTTCGAACGCGAGCTTGATGCCGAATTCGGCGCGCGGCTTCGTGCACTTGGCATCATCATCGAATCCCTCGATGGCAATGAAGTCCGCCGCGCTACCCAGTTGCGCCGCGCCGAGGGACGACTGTCCGTAGCCGATACCTTCGCTTTCGCCTTGGCGCACGGGCGGCAATGGACGCTTCTGACCGGCGACGGCGTGCTTCGGTCTTTCGCGGAGGCGGAAGGGATCGCCGTCCATGGCGTTCTGTGGATATTCGACCGCATCGAGGCAGCCGGCATATGTGATGCTGCGACATTGCATGGCTGCCTGTCGAAGACTGCGGCCCATCCCCGTTGTCGCTTGCCGCGCAGAGGAATTGAGCTTCGCCTCAAGCGCTATGCGAGCTGAGCCTTTGACGGCGTGTGCCTATGCCGGCTTTGCCGATTGCTCGGCCGAAACCGGACAGGCCGGCCCCGGCCCACTACCGTCGCCGAGCTGTGCTGAACGTATGACTGCTTCTGACGAGCCAATTTTGACCGGCAACGACCACAATGTCAGCGGCTACAGCCGCGAAATCAGACTAGGTTCACCGCAACTGACTGTCCTCGCTCCCCCGCCGATTGATCGTCGAATGAACCACCGCCTTGTCGCGTTCGGCCTGGCAGCGGACACAGGTGCGGACGCCAGGCAGTGCCTCGCGTCGCCGGTCAGGGATGCGGTCGCCGCAATCTTCACATTGATCGCTGCCCTCACCAATGGGCATACAGGATCGAGCGGCACGGACTGCGTCGTTGATTGTATCGTCGATCTGATCCTGCACCGCACCATCCCGTGACCATCCACCGGCCATGTCGATTTCCTTTACGCTTCATACCAAGCACGATCTGGGGACGTCGGGCGCCTGATTCAATCGTCGGCTTTTGGGCAAGGTCCGAAGCGCTGCGGACGACAGCTGTCGGCGAGGTGATATCCTAGGGACAGCGATTGCAGTGCTCGCAGACCTGTTATCAGGCCCTGCGCCGAACCGCCCAGACCAATGAGGCAAAGGCGCTGATCAGGGCTGCAAGCCCGAACAGGACAATGGGATCGAGATACATCGCGAATCTTCTTTCCCGCTCACCTAACCAAGTAGGTTGTGTGTAGGAAAGAAGATTCTTTCCTGTTTGTTCTCGGTTGAGGATCGGCTTCACCCCCATCAGGCCAAGCACGCGATCTTGCTGTTCAAGCGTGCCCTGAGATCGCCGGTGAGGTTTATGCCTTGGGCTCACGCGCCATCCGCCGGGTGCGTTTGATCTTCGTCACTGTGGTCATCGGGTGATCCTTCATCAGGGACGGGCACCATTGCCTGCCCCACCACCCGAAGCCCTGCCGATAGTATCGGTCGGGGCAGGCGCCGCTATCCGCAGCGCGATTCATACGGACAGCAATGCTCGGCTTTCGAACGAAGTCGAGCAGAAAATCTGCCTCTTTCGGAAAAGCTGCATCTGGACTTGTCGCTCATTCCAAGGCGTGGTCGGGCCATGGGTGACGACACCTGCAATCACAGGAGTGATAACACAATGAAGCTGGGTGTTACCGAACGGCAAAGTGCAGTGCTGACTTATGGTCGCCCTGGTGGGCTGATCGAAGCGCAGCGTAGGACAGGCCGGCAGGGCGAGGCAAGATGGCTTCGGGAGCGGGTGGTCGATAGCCCAGCGAGCTATGCGGTCGAACCGTGTTGTAGTGCTCACGCCAGCGCCCGATCAGGACCTCAGCCTCGCGCATCGTGTATGCGTGGCTTCGACCAAGACGCTGGGCTTGCAGTTTGAAGCTCCGACCACTGAAAGCCCTAGTTAAATCGTGTGGGTCGGATTTATCCGACTGATATGTTAGGCGCTGCGTCGAGACGATGAGCCGGAGGATAAGCTGCTGTTGATACAGTAATACTCATGCCCTCCGGCAGCGTCATTCAACTATTTGATCAAGCAAGACCTTTCCCAGTGAGGCGGTCCATCGGCCAGTTCTCCTGAGCAAGCCCATAGCCCGGTCTGCCGTCATGGAACCATTTCACGGTCGAATTGATGGCCATGATATTGCTGTAACAGGCCCAGGGAGTCTGGTTCACGGTGGTGCCGGTAAAGATGTATTCGCGACCATCAAGATCGGTCAGCACGGTTTCATAGCCTGCAGGGAACGGACCCTGTCGCGCGGCCTGTATGCGGCCCTTGGTCAGCCCGTTAACCTTGCCGTCGATCAGGACATAGCCATGGGCCAGTTCGAACTGGTCCCAGCCTTGCTTGAACTGATCGAGCTTCCAGATCGTCTGAAATGCGAAGTCGGTGCCGAAATTGCCGTTGATCCATCCCATGGGATTCATGCCGCGTTCGTTGCGGGGGCCCCAGCTATGATCCATCGTCGTCACGCAATCGACATCGTAGTCTTTGCCGCGGATGCGCACCTTGCCGATGGCATGCACGGTCATGTCGAAATGGTTCGCATAGGCGGAGCCGTACCCACTCTTGGCCGGATCTGTAGAAGCCAACGGATCCATGCTGGGATCGTGGATGTCGAACGGTTCCATCAGGCCGCGGAACTTCAACTTGAAGAAGGTGTCGTCGGTTCCCTGATAGTCAAGAACATAGTCCCGCGGCTCATTTTCGGTCTTTAGGGATAGGCCATTGGGAAGAGTGAAATCTTCCAGCTTCTCGGGAAGGGGGAGATGCTGCTGGAAATCGAAATAGCAAGTTTCCAGAGTGATTCGGCCGATCCGGTCCATCACTTCGATATCGCAGACGATGCAGCCAACACCGGGGCGGGCAATGAGATAGATCCAGCCTGTGAGGTTCGCTTCGGGAATGTAGAAGGAAAAAAAGTTCGTTTCAGCCCAGTCATACTCGAGATTATCAGGAGTATGATAGCCGACATCCTCTGCTCTTATCATTGTGATGTCCTTACTATTGTGAGTAGTTCTTTAGCGTGCAGACGAGCGCCTGTTTCATGAATTCGGGTGTTAGATCGAGATCGATGATACCGTAGCGAATATCGCTGTTGACCCCATCCTGCAGGTTCTTCACGCCCTTATTGAAGATCACGCACAGTCGCATCGCGGCAAAGGCCATGTAAAAATCCATCGCGCCGCGGTTGATCTTGCGTCCGCCCGATGCCTCGTAGTGGTCGATGAAGCGGTTCCAATCGATATGCTGGGAAATGATCGGGCGGATATAGGCAAGGTCCTGCTCGGGCGCGCCGATGTTGGAGCACTCCCAATCCAGCACGCCGGTGATCCGGCCGTTGTCGACCAGGACGTTGTGCACGTTGAAATCGCCGTGGACCAGCACAGGAGAAGCGTCGTTGGGGGGAATGTTGCGATCCAGCCAGTCGAGCAGATAGACCACGAAGGGAGAGGGCAGATGATTGTTCTGCTCGTAATAATCCTTCCATTCGCCGATGAGTCGGCGATAGCAATCTTCAATGGTCTCGTTCAGAACTGTAGGATTATCATAGGCGGTGAGATAGGCGGTCAGGTGCGAAAGCTCCATTTGATGGAGCTTGGCCATCTTCTCGGCCATGTCGAGAATGATTTCTTCGGGGATCGATGCCGAAGCGGCACCGAGGAAGGAACTGGGAACGGCACCTGGAAGCGCGGACATTACGTAGAAATCGGCATCCACCCCCGGGAAGTCCTTCGCGAGCCACAGCGGCTCGGCCATCGGCAGGATGCCGGTCTTGTAGACATCGCGCAGCAGGTGGAATTCGTAATCGACCAGGAAAGCTCCCTTGCGGGCCATCGGCGTCGGATCGGACTTCCGTATAATGACGAAATGTTCGACCCCAGATGCGTCCCGATATGTCGCCCGCGACGTTTGCTTGCCGAAACCGCCAGGGATCGGCTTGAACTCGATGATCTCCACCTTATCACCATCGGGATGCACGCTTCGCAGGAATGCCTGGAGCAAATCCTGGCTCAGCGACTCTCCAGGCAGTGGGGGCGCTTCTGGCGCGGCAGGCAAGGCAATCGTACGCTGGCCTGAGGGGAATGCTTCATCCCATTGGCCGACGTCGAGCAAAAGCGCGCTGAGTTGATCTTGCGCGGCAGCATCCTTCAAATCCGACCGGCGGCTTGCGAGGGTGGATGAGAGAGCTTCAATCTCTTGGGTCAATGCAGCGTGCTGCAAAGCCAGCGAGGAAAAATCCGCTTGATCGGGGGTATCGGTGGCAGCGACTGTCACGGGAACGCCGTTATCTGCGGCGAGGTCGCGAAGCTGTTTCGCAAGCTGGCGTGCGACCGAAACGCTTGCCGCAAGGACGGGAGCGGAGACTTCCTCACGCCTGCGCAATTCTGTAAGCACCCGACCCAGGATGGCCGCCGCTGCCTGCCCGTCGCTGGATGTCATCTCCGGCGCGATCTTCGTTTCCAGTGTGTGAATCGCAACACGCAGATAATCGGCAGTTTCCGTGATCTTCATGTCAGTGTCTTAGGTAGCCATAAATTGAGACTGGCTGCCACAGGCTCATTTTGCCTGTTGCGCTGCGAGGCCGTGTCTGGTGCGATAAGCCATGGACGTATTTTCCATGGCGAGTCCATGGCCGACATGCCCATCCATAGTCCAACGCTTCAAGGTGATCCCCACGTCGACACTGGGGTAAACGGGCCAGGGACCTCCGGCAATTGAGGCGCCGTACAGGCTGAAGGTGTCGCCATTAGCGTCGACCCCATGCCATTCCGCTGCGATCGGCAGATAGTTGAGCCGCGAGAGAATGAGCTTCGCGGAAGTAAGGCCGGTCACCTTGCCTTGCCGGCAGATATAGCCGTGGGCGAGTTCCAACTCATCGCTGTGAACTGGGTCTGCGGGGAAAAAGCCATGCACGGCGGTATCTATTTCCGGAAAGTATCCGCCCAGCCACATCATTCCCGGCAGATCCGCCTCTGTGCGTGGGCCCCAGCTATGGTCGATCACTTGCACGCAATCGACTGGGATTATTTCCCCCCGGCAGCGAATTTCTCCCTTGAGGCGCGCATGCATGTCCCAGTGGCCGCGATAGGCTTCGCCAAGAACGAAGCCTCCGTCCATCTGGCGCTTGGTCACCGGGTCCATATCCGGATCGGAGATGTCGTACGGATCCATGATGCCATTAATGTCGAAATGGATTTCGGTATCGTCGATGCCGATATAGTCCACGCGATAGTCGCGCGGGCTGGATGCCTTGACGCTGAGGCCACTGGCGAGCGAATAATCCCGCAGGCTCTTGGCGCCGGGCTGATGATGATGATTGGCGACATAGAGCGCATCGTGCGAACGATCGACTAGGCCGCGCCAAATGCGCACATCGGTCATCACTACGCCCAGGTTGGGCCGGAATAGCGCCTGTAGATGGCCGCAAATACGCCGTTCCGCGTTGAAAAACGCGAAGTAGTTGGTTTCCGCCCAATCATGCGCGGTCGGATCAGTCGGATGGAAATCGACATCGCTGTCCAGAATCATCAGCATCCTCTTTTTGTATGGGCCCTTCTAAGGACCTCGAGAATCAATAATCCAAGGCTATTTGGAGCATCAACATCTGTCAACTACGTGCACGTAACACGTAGTTTGAAGCCGCTTCGACTTGCAGCGATAATTATCCCTCGCAGCTTCGATGCTGGACAAGAGTGCCTTTGGGCTGAGGGATCGAGAAAAAAAGCTCGGTGCCTAAGCGCCGCCGCGATGATGTTCGAGATTGCGCAAGAGAAACTTGATGCGAAGTGCAGCGAACAAATCCATCATGAGTGGTAGCGCCGTCGTCAGCATTCTTGCAGCTTCATCCTCATCGATTCTACCCTCTGTTCTTGCCAGGAAGCGATCGACCTCGTCGCGCGCCAGGGCCTCTGCAGCTACCACATAATGATCGAGCATCTCGGGATAGAAGTTAGTACTCTCGACAAACCCGGCCTCTCGCATCTTGCCCCAGATTGCTAAAATTTGCGCATCGTGACGCGAGACCGTGTATACCCGATCTTTCTTGTTTAGCTTAATCAACCCTATGCTTTGAAATGCCTTTGCATCTCCAACCACATGCGGGTTAAGCCATTTGAGCGCCCTTAGAGGGATGGAGCCTTCATCATAACCAAGGTTTGCTGAGACGAGCTCTTGAAGATGACTGAATTGGCTGGCTTCCGTGGGGACGTTGATATTCTTCCCTCTGATAACCTCGCCAATTTCATCCAGCTTTAGCCGGTGCTTCAGTTGCAGTTCCTTGACTGCCAAAATCGCTCGCACATGCTTTTCCGTATAATGCGCGACGGTTTGCCTTGGGCGTTCAGGCTCAGGAATGAGGCCTTTGCGCACAAGAATGCGAATGGACTCTCGGTTTACGCCAGTTCTTTCTTCCAATTCGCGCATTTTCATAACTAGGCGAACTAGCGAAGCATCAATCGGTCGTCACCGGATTTTTGGCGGCCTTGCGATTAACGCAAGTAGCATCGAGATGGCAGAGCCTAACAGAAATTCCACACGACCTATGTTCAGTGTGAAGATCGGTGGAAAATTCATCGATGACCTAGATCAGTCAATTCGCAATACTGACCGTATCATGCCGGAATGCTAAAAATATATCTAGCTATTATTTGTACGAAAATATGCAGGAGTGACACCCAGTATTTTTTTGAATGTAGTGGAAAAATGAGATTGGCTAGAAAATCCGCATCGAAGAGCGATTTCGCAGATATCATAATTTTTTCTTCGAAGAAAATCTAAAGATTTATTAATTCTTCTCTCGATTATAAATTGATAAGGAGTCTTCCTGTTTGAGAGATAAAATCTCTTTGAAAACTCGGCTTGCGGCAAATCAACGATATCCGCTAAATCTCTAACCGAAATCCGCTGTTCAAGCATTTGATCAATATAATCATATAGAATTATCATTTGTTCTTTGCTTAGAACAGATGGAGAAAGCAATGTAAAATCAACGCATATATTTCTTTCTATATAAGCGCAAAGCGCACTCACTAAAGATTCGGCCAAAAGACCGTTATCTTCAATCTCGGTCGACATCTCGGCCGCAAGAGCTTCCAAAGTTGCAGAAATAAACGGATTTCTGAATGCTAACGCAGGTTCTGCTTTTAGTCTTTCGCAAATATTGTCTGAGTTGGGAGGAAAGGTGAAATACTTATCGGAAATGTGCAATGAAAGGCTGCTAAACTTCCCGTCCACTTCCCATCGCACAGACGTGTTTCGATGAAGTATGGAGACAAGTCCTGGCCGTGAAATCGAAGATTGCCCCTTGATATTCGCGCTTACTGGCACATGAGACGATCCCCCCAAGTGATACACCAACAATATATCATCGGGAGCATCGTAGGCGCATGTGTCGATCGTGCCGTGCCATTTGCACATCTGTATGCCGGCCCAATCTTTGGCGATCGTCGAACGGATAGGCGCACAACCGAGAGAATCCATGATTATTCGGGTAGAGGGAAAATAACTTGCTGCTCGTGCCATTTTCACGTTCTCAGATAATCAAAGTCACGCTCCTCGTGTGTCTTAAGCCTCGCACACACTGATCTCATGGTCAACGCTAAGCAACGCGGCATCTAGGTGGCGTGGACAAATTTGAGCCAGTATCTGGCTGTGGCTAACTGACTGTGGCGAAATGAGTCCCCCTTTTCCGCCCGCTGCCGAGACGTGGGCGCGGACTGTGGTGCTATCGATGCTATAGTGGCCACTGTCCGCCATCACCTCGGCCAGCGTCACTGCCACAGTCTCCCAGACCCCGGCTTCGCTCCATCGACGAAACCGCCGGTAGATCGTGTTCCAACTGCCATATTTGGGCGGAACGTCGCGCCACGGAGCGCCACACCGCAGCCGCCAGAGAATGCCGTTGATGATGGAGCGGTTCTGCTCAGGAGACGCCTGCCTCGACCACGGTTCTCAGGCTCGATGGGCAACAAGTCCTTCAACACGCGCCATTCAGCTTCAGTGAGATCGCCCCTGCTCAAGCCTGCCTCCAAAAAGCAGCCTTGAATCAATCCCCGCACGCCTCGTCAATCATTTCGGCTTCCCCGTCAGCCCTGTTTCCCGATAGGTTCGCAAAACTCGGAGCATCGACACATGTATCGCATCACTTTGCAATGCCATGGTGTTCCCGCCGCAGCGGTGACGAAGCGGCGCGCGACATCACCGAAGCGTTTCGGCTTCACTATCCGCACGAACACAACGTCAGTTGTACATTTGTGGACGGCAAGCTGGGGCTGGTCGCCGAAAACGACTATGACCCCGAAGGGCTCAATCTGATGGACGAGTTCTCGGACAACATCTGTGCATACGTCGAGCCCTTCGACGGCAACCTCAAGCTGGTGAGCGTAGAAACGCTTCGCTGAATTTTTCCACATCACCTAGGAAGCGAAAATTGACGTTGGCGTTAATGCTCATAGACCAGAGCGAGAGTCGGCACAAAAGGGGTGATCCGGAAAAATTCTGAAAATTCCGAACGGATTGTGAAAGACTTCCATTCGTACAGGCATCAAATTAATCCCGGAACATGATCCGGCGCAGCCATAAGCGTCGTAGATGATTTGGGAGGATCGCATGAATAAAGTGCGCGCGCGTTTGCTGGTTATGTCGTCATTGGGTTTGGCAGCGCCTCATGTGGCGATGGCCCAAGGAGCTACGACATCAAATGGATCCAACGAAATTATCGTTACAGCACAAAAGCGCGAGCAATCCATAAATGATGTTGGCCTTACTATACAGGCTGCGACCGCAGACACGCTGAAACAACGCGGAATCGAAAGCGTGGCGGATTTGGGTAAGTTGGTTCCCGGATTCACATACACTGAATCGGTCTGGGTTACTCCGGTCTATACACTCCGCGGCATTGGCCTCTACGATGCCACTTTCGGTGCTGTGCCTGCTGTAGCAATTTATAACGATCAGATACCACGCAATTATGCCATCATGTCTGATGCAATTGACTTGGATCTGGAACGGATCGAGGTTCTCAAGGGGCCGCAAGGTACTCTGTTTGGCCAAAGCTCAACTGGTGGAGCTATCAACTACATCCAAGCAAAGCCGACGAGCACATTACAGGCTGGCTTTGACCTTTCTTATGAACGTTTCGATCGAGTGCAAGCGAGCGGGTTTATAAGTGGACCGATAACGGAAACATTGCGCGCGCGCCTTGCTGGCCGCATCACTCAAGGCGGAGATTGGCAGAGAAGCATTTCCCGTCCTGGCGATGAAAACGGCAAACAGGATCGTTTTGAGGGTCGGTTGTCTCTCGATTGGGAGCCAAGCGATCGAGTGCGCTTTCAGGCAGGGCTAACAGGCGTCAGAGACAAATCAGACGTTCAGGCAGGGCAATATGCTGGTACGGATTTCAATATCTACAGCGCCGCATCGTTGGCGGCTGCGAATGCCAATCCCGCGACTGCAAATCCATATGGCATTGTTGATAATGCTCGATACGCTGATTTGACCACACCAGCCTCGGCAAGTTTCGATCCAACCTTTCTCGGGCGTCAGAATGAGTTGGTAACACGTATGAATGGCGTGAACCCACTAATTGCAGGAACGGATATCCAAAGCGGTGCGCAAGCTATCCTTGGCACTCCTGTAAGGAGTGATAGTATAAGAGCTGCGGATTGGACGGAAGGTCTTCTGCGTGGATCGGATAACAAGTTTTTCCAAGCATATTTACGGGCGGATTTCGAGTTGAGCGATCAGCTCACATTAACTAACATCACCGCCTACGCTGACAAGAAAATCCATTACAATACTGACCTTGACGCTACCAGCGCGCGCTCCGTCGATGTTCCCATTGATGGTCGCGTACGAGTATTCAATCAAGAAATTCGGCTTGCAGGCGATATGGATCGCTTGAAGTGGTTGATCGGTGCGAATTACGATAAGGGTAAGACTAGGCAGGACAACTTTTATGATTTGACGGCCTACTCAGGTAACAATCCCCTAGGATTTACCAATCCAGATCAATTCATCGGAAAAACTTTGAATGAGTTTAATTCAAAGCTCGAGACCATTGGGATATTTGCCAACGGCGAGTATAAGATCTCCGATAATCTCACGATAAATGCTGGTATTCGCTATACGGAAAACAAGCAGAGCGGGACATACTGCTATAGTGATCCAGGTCTTGGTGTGGGAGGGTCTGCTCCGGTAGCGGCCGTTTTCACAATTCTGCAGGGCGCAATTTCCGGTAATCCAAATCTCCCCGCCATTCAGGCCAATCAGTGTTTCCCACTGGGTGATGGCTTCTATGGAACAACCTTCGGCGTACCGACGATCGCTCCGGTCACACGAAGTCTGAAAGAAGACAACTGGTCCTTCCGCGTCGGCCTCGATTACAAGTTTGATGGTGGTACGTTGATTTATGCAACCGTCAGCCAAGGTTATAAGGCGGGCCTGTTTTCAGCGATCGGAGCATCGGGAACTCAGCAATACTCACCTGCGCTGCAGGAAAAGCTCATAGCATACGAAGCTGGGTTTAAGGCGCCATTCGCAAACAGACGCGTCAATCTGAATGCAGCGGTCTTCTACTACGATTACAGCGACAAGCAGGTGCGGGGTCGTGTTAACGACCAGATCTACGGGCTGTTGGAAAAAATGGTCAACGTGCCTAAGTCCTATGTCTTCGGTGTGGAAGGTGAACTCTCTGCTCGTCCCCTCGATGGGTTGAGTATCAATGCCAGCGCAACCTATCTCAACGCTAAGGTGGATGGCGAATTCCGCCTCACTGCGGTGGAGAAACAACCGATCTATAATGCTGCAGGGTACGCTGGCAACTTTGATGGTTCGCTTCTGCCATTTACTCCGAAATTCAGCGCGAATGCGGACATTCAATATGAATGGAACATGGGCGGCGTGAAGCCCTTCATCGGTGGTGGACTGCATTACCAGGGTAAGCAGAACACGACTTTCTTCACGGACGATCTGCCCGCCGACAATTTCGAGATAGATAAATACACCACCTTTGATGCTCGTGTCGGGGTTGGTGCTGAAGATGGAAGTTGGCAGGTTACCGCTTTTGGCCGCAATATCACCAACAAGCGCTACATCACCGCGATCACATCATATCTCGATTCCAGGTACGTTATGACCGGCAGGCCAGCCGTTTATGGAGTATCGGCGAGATTTCGTTTCCGATAAAAATATGCTGGACGCGTTTTGGAAAGGAGGGGTGTTGTGACCATCGATTCATTGGCTGAACGGCCCTCGCATGTCGCGATTGAACAAACTGTCGATTTCGATTTCTTCGAACCGCCTGGCGTTGAGAGGGATTTTCAGGCTTCGTGGCGTACGCTGCAGGAACCCGGGGTGCCGGATGTTGTATGGACCCCATATAACGGAGGGCATTGGATCGCTACTCGAGGCGATTTGGTCCAAGAAGTATTCTCGGATTACGAAAAATTCTCCAATCGCGTGGTGACGATTCCGAAAGAGCGTGGCGAGCACTACAGAATGCTGCCGACGACGTTGGATCCGCCGGAGCACCGCCCGGTCCGAAGTCTTTTGAACCGCAATCTTTCTCCGGCGGCCGTCAATCGTCAGATTGAGATGATTCGTTCAATCTGCATCGAGCTTATAGAAGAGGTAAAACCGAGAGGTAGATGCGATCTCTTGAAAGACTTCGCTGCCCATTTTCCCATTCGCGTTTTCATGCATATGGTCAATCTTCCTCGCGAAGATGCGCCTAAAATGAAATATTGGACGGACCAGGTCGTGCACCCTGATGGGAGCATGACTTTGGAAGAAGTCATGCAGAGCTTCCACGATTACCTGGAGCCTGTCGTTCGTGAACGGCAGGGAAAGGGTGGAGAGGACGTCCTTAGCGACATCGTGAATGCGGAGATTAAAGGCCGCCAATTGACGATGGAGGAGATGCTAAACCTTCTGATGCAATTTATGATGGGCGGGTTGGACACGGTCTACAACTTGCTCGCATATTCTTTTCTATTTCTCGCTCGCAATCCCGGGCATCGCCAACAATTACTCGATGATCCAGAATTGATCCCTGGAGCGGTGAATGAATTGCTGCGCCGGTTCCCATTGGTGAGTATGGCACGGGAAGTGCGTAACGATATCGAATGGCATGGCGCATCATTGAAGAAAGGCGACATGATCATTTGTGCCAGTCCATTGGTTGGCAATGACGAGCGTCTCAACCCGGATCCTATGAATGTCGACTTTCGCAGGAAGCGCGGTCATCATGCAACATTTGGTATGGGACAACATATCTGCCCTGGCGCTCATCTTGCTCGCGTGGAGATGCGAATTACGCTGGCGGAATGGTTAGCAAGGATACCGCACTTTGACGTGGCGCCGGACACTGACATCGTGATGCGTGGGGGCATCGTCGGTTCTATGGATTCTCTTCCATTAATATGGGCAGCTTAGGCGCCCCAACCGACGTTCCACATATGGCCAGCTTGAGGGAGGGATGCGTTGGGTGGAGTTATCTCCACCCTCGCAAACCGGTTACTTCGCTTAAAATGAGGCAGGCGAAAGGAAAGACAGTATGGCGCCGAAGCGCATGAGGTTTGGTGCATTCATCGCGCCGCACACACCTACCGACGAGCATCCTTCGCTTGCGCTCGAAGAGGATATGGAGCGTGTGGTGTGGATGGAGAAGCTGGGCTTCGACGAAGCCTGGATTGGCGAGCACCATTCCGGCGGCTGGGAAATCAACGGTAGCCCGGAAGTCTTCATTGCCGCGGTTTCGCAGCGCACGAGCCGGATCAAGCTCGGCACCGGCGTGGCCTCGCTGCCTTATCACAATCCCTTCACCTTGGCCGATCGCATTCGCCAGCTGGACCATGTGACCAAGGGTCGCACCATTCTCGGCATGGGTCCGGGTTCGCTGCCGTCCGACGCCTATATGATCGGCGTGCCGACTTCAGAAGCACGCGACCGGATGGAACAGGCGATCGAACCGATCGTCCGGCTGCTGAACAACGAGATCGTGACCGCGAAGACCGACTGGTTCAACCTGCAGGAAGCGCGTCTCCAGCTCGATGCCTACAATGACGATGGCGTCGAAATCGCAGTCGCCAGCCAGGTATCGCCGACGGGTGCTCGCGCAGCCGGCAAGTTCGGCCTTTCGATGTTGGCCATCGGCGCCACTTCGGCCGGCGGCTTCAACGCGCTGGCATCGAACTGGGCGATTGCGGAAGAAACCGCTGCCGAACATGGCAACACCATGGATCGCAACGGCTGGCGTCTGGTTGGCCCGGTGCATATCGCCGAAACCCGCGAGAAGGCTCGTGAAAACGTCCGCTACGGGCTGCTGCGCTGGATCGAATATATGGAGAAGGTCGCGGCTATTCCGCTTGCACCCCCTTCCGGTCAAGATCCTGTCGATTACATCATCGAAACCGGCTTCGGGGTGATCGGCACCCCGGACGATTTCGTGGCGCAGATGGGCCGCCTGTCGGAACAGTCCGGTGGGTTCGGTGCGTTCCTCAATCTCGACAGCCACTGGGCTGACTGGCCTGAGACCAAGCGTTCCTACGAGCTGATTGCGCGCTTTGCGATCCCGAAGATCAACAAGCTCAATGAATCGCGGATCCGTTCGGAAACCTGGCTGCGTGACAACAATGTCCGGTTCAAGGGCGAACTGACCGCGGCCGTGCGTTCCAAGATGGAAGAATACGCCAAGGAAAAGGGCATGGACAAGCTCTCTCCCGATCTTGTCGCCCACTTCAAGGCCCAGAACTGAGAGCAGGTTTGCGTCGGGATGGTTCGGTCAGACCAAGTGCATTGATTGCCAAGTTGAGGGAGCATGCGTATGGCGGAACCAACCCTGAGCGATTACACCGCTGCTTCGGGTGCTGCACGAAGCTACGCTGATGAGGGTGCGAGCAAAGGGGCCGCGTATATGAACGAGCTTCGGCGTGAGGAACTTGATACCGCTTTCCTGGTCTTCTAGCTGTAGTGTTGGCCTAAACCCGCCTGCTTAATCTGCTGAGTGGGAAGCGGCGTAGGAGAGGCAAGTGGTTGTAAAGGTCTTAACATTTTACCGCAGGAACCCTAATATTTCGAAGGAGGAATTCAGTCGGCTTTGGCGCGAGGTAGGTCGCATTTGTCAAACCTCCGAAGACATTCAGGCTCTGATGTACCGATACATTCAGCATGAGCTGCAGCCCGCCGGAAACGAATACTCCGAATCCTCCGCTTCTGAGGCGGGGGCCACAACGATCGGTTATGACGCGATGGCAGAAGTCTGGTTTTATTCTCAGGAAGCGGAAGCGGCCGTTCGGGAGACTAAAACCTTCAAGGAGAAATTGTGGCCTCTGGAAGTGCAGATGATTGACTGGTCTGAAGCGACCCCGACCATGATAGACACTCAATTCGTTCAGATTGTTGGCCCCGGCGGCTGACCGTCGCAAATGGAACCCGGTGTCCGTCGTCAGGCCATTTAGCCAAGATTGCAGCGTCGATTAGTGGAGTTTGGGCTTCGTCTGGGGTTTGATGCTAAGCGGTGAGCTTGCGGTGCTCCAAACGTCGATGTTCGATGGTCTGCCGGTGATCCTCTTGCGGTGTTTGAATATGCCGCCCGACGGCTAAGTTGGTGCTGGCCGCCGACATCGCCCGCGCTGCTGGGCATCTGAGCCTCGCACAGCTCAAGGTCATCACGACGATTGAACATGTGCCGCACTGCTGTTCAAGGCGGCGTCGGAGACGATGCAGACTATCCCTGCCGATCTTATCCGGACTCGCATGTTCCACGGCCGTCCCCCATCCATGGCTAATCGAAACAAATGTCGAATATGCTTGCGCACATAGTATATGTATATATTATTATCCGGCCTGTGAACTGAAGAGGGAGTGGAGCGAGGGGATATCCCTACAAACCGATGTATCGCCAAGGTCTTTCTTAGACTCGCAGGTCAGGCGATTAGACATTCAAGAAGCCAGAAAGGCAAATTGCTTAATCGGCTGGAGAAGGATTCTATATGACTTTTGCCACGAAACCGCTTCACCCGGATTTTGGGGTGGCGATTGATCCTGGTGACACGTCAGGCGAATGGAATGAGGAAACGGCGCTTGAGCTCAAGAATGCTGTCGAACAGTCTGGGGTTGCGTTACTGCGCAACCAAGATTTTGATGGAGATAAACTCGGAAAGCTTGCGGAATTGATGGGCGAAATCTGGAGTCCGCAAAGCGTCACATCGACTTATGGCAGGATCGCGGGTTCTAAGACCTTTCGTCTTACAAACTTGGATCCGGAAGGAAAAATACTGCCAGTCACTTCCAAGATCATCTCTTTCAATAAGGCCAATGAGCTTTGGCATACGGACGCCACCTATGTGCGGCCCGGCTCATCTGTCTCCCTTTTGTATTCGATAGTGGTACCACCGGAAGCGGGTGAAACCGAGTTTTGTGACACGCGTTTGGCCTATGATCGTCTATCCGATCAAGATAAGACGTTAGCCGAAGGCCTAATCGCCAATCACACCCTTCTTCAGTCGCGAGCGCTATCCGGCTTCGATGATTGGACAGAAGATGAACGAAGCGCATTCACACGTATCGCGCGTCCTCTGGTCCATGTCCACAAGCCAACCGGCAGGAAGGCTTTGTGTCTGGCGTCACACATAGCGACTTTTGAGGGGTGGAATTATCTCGCCACTCAGGATTTTGTAGAACGGCTGACGTACTTGGCCACACAATCTGGCAGCGTCTATAAACATCGCTGGCAAGCAGGTGATCTTCTGTTGTGGGACAATCGATGTACCATGCATCGGGCACGTCCTTATGATCCCAGCTATGCCCGCGATATGTGCTCAGTCCGGTTGGTTGATGAAAATGACGTCGTTTGATGCGAAAGGGGCTGCGGAACAGCTTCTTGCCGCTCGTAGAACTTTGATCGCGACTGAGCGCCTTTCCGCTGATCGTACTCCGGCAACCATTGAGGAGGGGTATAAAGTCCAGAATTTTCAGATGGAGAAATTGGGTGCGTTGGGAGGCTATAAGGCGGGGGCTGCACCTGATGCGGTTGAGCGGATCTTGGCCCCTATCCCTGCGGATGCCGTTCATTCGTCGGGCAGTCGGTTGAATGCTGCCGACTATCGACCGGGCTGGGTCGAGGTCGAATTTGCCTTTCGTATATTGGCTCCGATAACAGAGACAGATATAATAGGCAGGGAAGATCTGAAGAAGATAGCAGAATTTGTACCGGTCATTGAAATTCTGGCGACGCGCTTTTCGGATATCATGGCGCTTACTACGCCGGAGATCGTCGCTGATTTGGGCGTCAATGGGGCAATCATTGTTGGACATGGTTCAGGGTGCGCTATTCCTCCGCCTCTTGAAGATCTGAAAATCTTCGTAGATGGAAAGGAATTCTGTCCGAATTTCATGTCGCCTGCAGACCCTCTTGATACTTGCCTATGGCTGATCAACCGGAAACAGGCTGCCGGATCCGTGATGTCTGCCGGTACGGTAATCACAACCGGAACGATCATTCGACCTTTGACGGTCAAAGGCAACATTGAAGCGCGTTTTTCAGAACTATACTATGTCTCCGCCATGCTAATCTGAGATATTTGTGACAGACAGCCGCCCTATATGGGAGGCAATGCATTTTAAATCCGTCGGATCTGGGGGCAAAGCTATCTCATGCGATATGGATTGCGCGGACATCCCCGCCCCGAGTTTCTAGGCTGCAGAAAAATTGACATGAATCGCTCCGAGAAATCCGGAATGTGGCCGCACAATCTGTAAAAAGCGGGGTTGAGGTATTTTATGCGTGGTAGAACGGATTGCTCACGTGCTTGCATATTTCGTCGCCAGTATATCCATGATCCAGTCAAGGCAAGCCGAAAAATCCCCTGTAGAAAGATTCTGAGAGGCTGAGATCGCAGCGGTTAGACGGGGATAACGTTTTTCATCGGCAACATCAGACTCCGCCAGTTGCAGGAACATTCGTTCGATTTGTCCAAGACCTTCCGCACCCGAACTCAGGGACGTGCTTACAAATCCATATACAAAGTGAGCAAGAATGCGGGTAATCGTTCGCGAGGATTCAGGAGGAACGCCGCATCGCGCTAGCCCTTCGTGGATCTGTTCAAGTAAGGACAAGTGCTCTGGAGACATGAAAAAGCGAGAATCACTGTATACCGCTAGAACCGTCGGGAATGAAGAAAATATAATTCTTAAATCCTCTAAAGATTGTAATAATATGCATCTCCAAGGGGTGTCCGCATCAATTTTTAGAGGTTTAAAAGACTTCTTGAGAATCGAAGTGGCGATTAATTGATCGAGGTCTTTTTTGTCGTCGATGTGGCGATAAAGTGCCATGGGCGTTACTTCCAGGCGCTTGGCGACTTTTCCCAAAGTCACCGCATCGGCAGAATCTTCCTCAGCAATCGCCATTGCAGTCCGGGTTATTAGCTCCCTAGAAATTTTTGCGGGCCTTCCGCTTGGAGAATTTGAAGTCCGTCCCATGAGTGCCGATCCAATATGTTGTCCTAAAATGTGTCCTGCGCGCCATAGGGCGTTTGCGAGAAAAGCGGAACCGGCTTCCGGATTTTCTGCTGAAGATCCTAGGCCAATCCGTAATCCGCTGCCTGGTATATGCATATACTCTTGACGCCTCACAAGCCAATGTATATGCATATACAAAGGAGCGGTTTTCCAATTGCCCCTTGCGTACAAAACAAACCTAAATGGGAGAGAGTATGAAGCGATCTTGGCGGACGGGCCTATTTTGCAGCTGTTTCGTGCTCCTGCCAAGCGCGCCAGCGCTTGCGCAGGATTCCGCTGCGAATGACGGTTCCGAGATCATAGTTTCTGCGCGCAGGACCGACGAGCGCCTGCAGGACATTCCCTTGGCCGTTACGGCTATCAGTGGGAACGATCTGGACAGGCAGTCAATCACCGAAATTCGGCAACTCAGTTCCACCTCGCCATCGCTCAATGTCAAAGAGCACAGCAACAATCCGCAGGGCATGCTGGTCAGCCTCAGGGGGCAAACGCAAGCCGGAATCCTGCTGACGACGGACAGCTCTGTCGGGGTCTACGTAGACGGTGTCAATGTCGCGCGTTCGAATGGACTGCGCAGCGCCTTGGTGGATCTCGCCCGCGTAGAAGTCCTGAGAGGCCCGCAGGGTACCCTCTATGGGCGAAATACGACGGGTGGCGCCGTTAGCATCATAACCAATTCCCCGACGGACCGGCTTGAGGGATCTGTCAAGGTCGGCTTTGGTAATTACGATGCCGCGAATGTTGTTGGAATACTCAACGTACCCCTCTCTCCTCAGGTTGCAACGCGTTTCGTGGTTCAGAAGAGTACTCACGACGGCTATGGCCATGATGGCCTTGGTAAGCCGGCCGGTGATGAGGACAGCTTATATTTGCGCGGCAAGATTCGCGGTGATTGGGGTAACTTTCGGGCTACTCTTTCCGGCGACTATGGAGAAATCAAGCAGGGTGGCGGCGCATACTTCATTTCCGGCATCAATCCTGGATATAGCTTGGCCGTCAATCAGGTGGCTGCCGAAATGGGTTTGCCATTGCTACCTTCTACGTCTCCAGCTTATCTTGTCGGCGCGCCAGCAACTCCGGAAGCTCTGCAGCAAGCACGCGACGCTTTTGTAACTTATACTAATGGGACAGGGAATCATTTCGAAAATCAGGGAACTTCTCCGAATTTTGCCAAATATAAGGGGTGGTCGGCGAGTCTGGACATGGAGTTGGATCTCAATGATTCTTTGAAGCTGAGATCAATCAGCGGCTTCAGGCATTATCTACGAAGGAACGATACCGATTACGACTCCACCCCATTCTGGATCACAAACGGATCCTTTAAAAGTAAAGCAGATTTCTTTAGCCAGGAACTTCAATTGCTTGGCAAGATGGGAAGGGCAGATTTCGTAGTAGGAGCTTATTACAGCTATGAAAATGGATATGAATCTGGTGCGAGTATAACTGCACCGCTGGTTCTAGCAGACCCCCTAGCATTTCCTAATGGTGACGTAACTAATAAAAATGTCAGTATATTCGGGCAATTAAATTACAAAATAACGGACTCCTTAACTTTCACCGGTGGAGCACGGTACAGCAAAGAAAATAAGAAACTTGTATCATTTAATGAAACTGTATCAGGATGTTCGATCCCGATTGAGCTTCTGGATGCTCCGGGCCAATGCAGGGGAACATTCCATAAAAAGGATTCCGATCCGTCGTGGCTGGCGTCACTGGATTATAAATTCAACCGGAACTTCATGGTATATGCTAAATTTGCGAAAGGTTTCCGGGCCGGCGGTCATAATATGCGGGGCGCGCGCTCGGTTCAATCATTCGCTCCCTTCGATCCTGAAACGATCACTGAATACGAGATTGGCACGAAGGTCTCGATCTTTGATCGTGCGCTTCAATTGAACATCGCTGCCTATCATGACGATTACAAGGATGTTCAAAGAACGATTACGACCCTAATCCCGGGCGGTGGGACGACAACCACTGTATCCAATGCCGCGCAATCAACCATAAAGGGCATTGATTTCGAAGCCACTTTGCGGCCCATCCGCGCGCTTACGCTCAGTGCCGTCGTTGGCTATGTAGACGCAAAGTATGATTATTTTGTGGATGCCACTGGCGACCGGACGAACGAAGATTGGCCCACGCCGAAATGGTCGTATGCCTTTTCAGCACGATACGATGTTGAATCCGCTTTAGGGCTACTTTCCCTTCAGGCGGACTATCAAGGACAGGGAAGGCAAAATTTGTATCCTGGCGGGGCGCGTCCGGAAGAGACTACTCAAAAAGCTTACGGACTACTCAATGGACGTATCTCGCTTGATATCGACGATGCCAGGTATCAAATCGCGATATTTGGAAGAAATATTCTCGATAAAGAGTATGCAAGCGGAGCCCAAGCTTTCGATAAATCGCTCGGATACAATATAAAATATTTAGGAGCGCCTAGGACTTACGGAGTTGAGTTAAAAACAAATTTCTAAGCATAGCTTTGGATATTTTTAAATTTTGTGGATCATGTATTTTTCGTAAAATGAAGGATTAAAAAATGCTTCTGGATATCAGAAAAATTCACGAAAAATTTGGATCTGAGATTTTAGATTTCCAAATCTCTGACGGAATCCTGCAAGAAGAAGCAAAAGAGATTAGAGATGTAGTCGAGCAATACGGGGTAATTTTGCTTCGTGGGCAAAATTTAACCGAAGACACAATGATAAATTTTTCTGATCGCTTAGGAGGTAGGCATAAATTTGTCGCAGTAGAGGGACAGCCAAGTGAGTTTATCTATCGAGTAAGCAATCTTGATGTGAACGGAAATATTCTGTCGCTGGATGATGTCAGAATGCGATCTAATGCTGCAAACGAACTTTGGCATACGGATACCACGTACCAGCGGCCGCGCACGGCGCTTTCCATGTTATACGCGATCGAAGTGGCACCTGAAGGCGGGGAGACCGAATTCTGTGATACGCGATGTGCTTATGAAGCTCTCTCGGAGCAGGAAAAATCAACCCTTGAAGGATTGATCGGAAAGCATTCCGTAATTCAATCGCGAGCCCTTACCGGTTTCCACGATTGGACTGATGAGCAACGTCGGCAACTTCAAATCGTTGCAAGACCATTAGTGGAAATGCATCGGCCAAGCGGTCGTAAAGCGCTGTGCATTGCTTCTCATGTGGGTGATATAGCGCCGCTTCCGAAAGAGGAGGGGTTGGCGCTTCTCAAAAGACTGATTGATGCGGCTACCGGACCAGGTTGTGTCTATACGCATCACTGGAAGCCTCGCGATCTGCTCATTTGGGATAACAGATGTACCATGCATCGGGCGCGTCCTTATGAATATACCAAGCATGCGCGGGATTATCGTACAGCGCGCGTGGAAGATCATGAGGATATTGAATAGGA
Source organism: Tsuneonella sp. CC-YZS046 (assembly GCF_035581365.1). Classification (NCBI taxonomy): domain Bacteria; kingdom Pseudomonadati; phylum Pseudomonadota; class Alphaproteobacteria; order Sphingomonadales; family Erythrobacteraceae; genus Tsuneonella; species Tsuneonella sp. CC-YZS046. The sequence continues at coordinate 83,044 of NZ_CP141590.1, forward strand.
TATTACGCTCTCGCGCCTCAAGAGACGTTTGAGGTCGGTGGAAGGAGCGCCTTGGTTGTCGCGGCAATGCGAATTCGTTCTCCCAATGCCCAAGAGACAAATTCTCAAAAACGATGATCGAGTTAAAGTGGATCCGCACTTCGCAAAAAGGCGGCTATCTTATCGGATAGAGAGAGAAAAATGAGGGTTGTTGCGGATAACGGAGACTTACGGTCCAACTCAGGCGGCGCTTGGTATACGGTCGCTTTTCTCGCATTGTTATATTCCGTTTCATTCATCGATAGGATGATCTTGGCCCTGCTCGCTCAGGACGTTTCGACATCTTTAGAATTAAGCGATCGTCAAATGGGCTTGCTCTTGGGAGCAGGTTTTTCGATAGTTTATGCACTTGCCGGTATTCCCCTTGCTGGCCTTGTGGATCGTGGAAATCGCCGGAACCTCATTGGCTGCGGGGTAATCCTGTGGAGTCTGACAACTGCCGCATCCGGCTTCGCTCAGAGTTTTTCGACATTGTTTGTTTTGCGTTGTGGTGTCGCGCTAGGAGAGGCTGTTTTGACGCCGGCGGCTATCTCTATGATCGCCGACCTGTTTGCTAAAAAAGATCGCGTCCTTCCGACGGCGGTGTATGGCGCGATGGCCAGTATAATGGGAGTGGGGGCTCTGTTCGTCGGGTCAGCAGTTCTGGCCGTTGCGAATTCGTTTGAGGGCATATCCTCCCTTGCTCCCTGGCGTCTGACTTTAGTTATTTTGGGATCTGTGGGCACATTGTTAGCCGTGCTCTTTCTGGGCTCGGTCTCGGAGCCAAGACGATGCGGAGGCTCTTTAGAGAAGAATGGCTACTTTCGCTCCTTTGGTGATCTGGCGAAATATCTAAGAACTCATTGGAAATTTTATGGCCTCTTCTACGCAGGACTGATGCTCACGACAATCGTGCATCTGGCGGCCTTGTCATGGCTCCCAACGATCGCCATCCGAAAATTTGGATTGTTGTCCGGCGACGCTGGCTATCTTCTCGGAGCCATCGGGGCAGGTGGGGGCCTTATTTCCGCGCTCTTCTGGTCAGTTTTCGTTAACAAGATGACGCGGTTGGGGCGGCCGAGCGGTTCCATGATAGGGTTGATTGCGAGCAGCATCATATCAATGACTTTTCTTGTGATCGCTCTCGAAGAAAAATCACTTGTAGCATCAATGATAGCGCTCTTCGTATCCATGATCGGGATCGCGGCCACCGGAATATTGGGACCTCTCGTTATACAACAATATGGTCCACCTAATTTTCGGGGGAGACTTATTTCACTATATCTCCTTACATCATACTTGATTAGCTATACATTTGGCCCGCTGATCGCAGTTTATCTATCGGATATGGTCGGCTCCCGCAGCGGTCACCTCGATGAAGGTATTTCGTTCATGGCCATGGCTTTTGGTCCCTTTGCAGCCATTGCCTTTTGTGGTGCACTATTTTTCAGTATTCGCACAAGTCGGACAACCAGATAACAAGGTAGCGCTTCGGCTATCGTTATATGAGGGCGGTGCTAGGGCTTCTCGATCGCATGAGCCAGCGCGTTTTGCGCCACACCGACGGCATACGTTTGGAACCGCCATTACCGCGCGGCGGCCTTGGTATGATGCGTGGCTAGCTTCTCCTCACGATAAAGCCGCTAGATTTTCTTGCGGTTGATTGGACTGCCCGCGATGACTGGTCCGGTTACGTAGTTAGTTGATATGCGGCATGAAGTGCTTGGGGATGGTGGTCCAGTTGCAGCGTTAGTTTCCGGCTTGCTTGGCCCCGATCGGGGCCAAGCAAAATCCTGATCCGGCAAGATATTCCGCCGGGGTCAGATTGCCAAGGGCCATGTGAGGACGGCTCTCATTGTATTCCCTTCGCCAAGCCTCAATCAGACGCCTTGCTTCAGGGATCGAGGCGAACCAATACAGGTTCTGGCATTCATCCCGGAACGATCCGTTGAACGTCTCGATATAGGCATTATCAGTCGGCTTCCCAGGGCGGCTGAAGTCGATCCGAACGCCATGGTGATAGGCCCAAAGATCGACCAGGCGACCGGTAAATTCACCGCCGTTGTCGGCGAACTAGTGTTCCGACGACGGACACATCGCGTAATGCCCTGCTTGCCCTGAGTTCGTCTAGGGCCTTGCCGGGCCGAGAAGCGCCCTCGCGATATGATCTGCTCTCCAACTTCGTCTTGTAACGCTCGGAGACGGCATCGTTGATGATGTCGAACATCCGCTGCTCCCAGTGCCATTCGTCGAGATACACCTCCTTCAATTTCGGATCGTCGGTCTCGCGGTATTGCCTGGCGCAGTCAGTCACGATTTCCTGCGCTTCGGTGCGGCGCTTGAGCGCCTCATCGAGGCGGTCCCGCGCCTCGCGGGTCATCGGCCCGGTGAACCGGACGCTGCCATCGTTCGGGTCGAGGATGACGTCGGCGGGATGGGGTATCGGACGAGGGGGCGCGGCGCCTGCTCGTTCTGCCCGCTCGATCGCCTCGGTCCACTCGTGCTTGTAATTCACCCACGCTCCGAACGACTCCAGCCGAGAGGTGAAGTCGTCGCGTTCGAGCTTGGTGACCATCTCGGTGAGCGTGCGCTGAGCGAACCGGTTACCCTTGAGAGCCGAGACGCCCATCGCGCGGAACACCGCCTGGATCGCCGGGAGCTCAATGACCCTGTCACCCTCGCGCAGCGTGACCGTCCGGTAGGCCTCTTCGCGCAGGTAAGCCTCGGCAACGCGTATGCCGACCCGAGTGTCGATCTTCGGCTTGTTCGGTGATCCGCGCGGGCGCCCACGCGGATTGCCCGAGGTGCCTTTCCGGAACCGATGCTCGGCCGGAGGGCGACCGTAACCGACCTTGTAGGGCGCCAAGCGCTTATCGTCGACCTCACCCTTGTCGTCGGCGCCGCTCATTCAGCCGCCTCCCGGCCGAAGCCAAGACGTTCGTCGCCGATATCCTCGAAACAATCGGAAGTGCCGGCGAGCATTGCCTGCTTACCGGTGTAATCCTGCCAGCGCCTCACAATGGTGTCGCAGTAGAGCGGGTCGTATTCGATGAGGCGGGCCGAGCGACCGGTCTTCTCGGCCGCGATGAGCGTACTTCCCGAGCCGCCGAACCCGTCGAGCACGATCTCCCCGCGCTTCGAACAGTCGCGGATTGCGTCCGCGATAAGCGCGACCGGCTTGACCGTGGGGTGCATCGCGAGCTCGTTCGAACGGTTAGCACCAACCGAGCTGATACCGGCATAGTCCCACACGTTGGTACGATAGCGGCCCGTCTCACCGAGCCCGAAGGTGTTGGTGTGGGTCGCGGTCCCCTGCTTGAAGACGAACACCAGCTCATGCTTCGAGCGATAGAAGGCGCCCATCCCGCCATTTGTCTTGTTCCAGACCACGAGGTTCTTGAGCTCGGTGAAGCACTGGCTCCCCGCAGTCAGGAGTTCGCTCATGTGACGCCAGTCCATGCAGACGTAGGCGATTGCCCCGTCGCTCATGACACGGGACATGTTGCCAAGCGTCTCGGTCAGGAACGCGGTGAACTGGCTTTCGCTCATCTCGCCCGAAGCAAACGCGAACTCGCGGTGCTTGACGGATCCGAGCCCGCAGACGTTGCCGTCTATCGCGACGTTATAGGGTGGGTCGGTGAAGACGAGATCGGCTCGCGCACCATCCAGCAGGCGATCCATTCCAGCGGCATCACGGGAGTCGCCACAAAGCAGCCGGTGACGTCCCAGCTCCCAGATATCACCCATCCGAGAGACCGGATCGCCACTGACCAGCGACACCGCGTCTTCAGGCGCCATGGGACCATCCGTGGCAGCCTCGCTCGCCTCGTCGATCGCGAGATCGATCTCGGCCAGGCTGAACCCGGTGAGCTCCACGTCGAACTCGAGGTCGACGAGCGCCTGGAGCTCGATGGCGATGATCTCCTTGTCCCAGCCGGCGTTCAGCGCGAGCTTGTTGTCGGCAAGGATATAAGCGCGCTGCTCGGTCTGCGACAGGTGCGCGAGGCACAGCGTTGGCACGGACCGGCGTCCGAGCAACCTCGCCGCTTCGACCCGGCCATGGCCGGCGATGATCTCGCCGTCCTCTGACACGAGCACGGGGTTGGTGAACCCGAACCGTTCGATCGAGTTGGCGATCTGCCTGATCTGTTTTCTGGAGTGGGTCCGCGCATTGCGCAGGTAGGGCTTGAGGATGTCGATCGATAGGTCGATCACCTGCTGGGTAGGGTAGTTCATTGCTCGTTTCTCCCGTCAGCCGTCACGGCGATGGAGTGCGGCTTTTACCACGTTTAGGCCGGACAGTCAAGAACGAAGAGGGAACAAGCGAATCGCAGTAACACGAGGGTGGAGCTGGCAGGCCGTTGATCAATGCTGCAATCGAGGGTCCGCGGGCTCAACTTCGGCCAAGAGCGGGGTCGCTGTTTTCCCTAATCGGATCCCTGTTTGCCGGAAGCAGGATCGCTGATCCGCTGGATCCAATTCCCTGTTCCACGCACAGGGAATTTGCTTCGGGAAATGGCGGAATTCTGCTATTTTCGAAGGCTCCGAATAAGCTGATGCTGCCCCAGAAATCGCAATTTCCCTGTAGATTCCCTGTAAAATAGTGAAAACAGCCAAGAGACTGGTTCGCTTTGGACTGCGTCGCGCACCATTCGCATTTCGGCTGTTTTCGGGTTTTGCCTGTTCTCCGCTTCGGAGGCGATTTTTCCAGGCTGGCTCGCCAGATTGAATTTCGGGCGATGCTGGGGCCGCGTTAAGGATTCTCTTAGCACCTTCGCCGCTATCCGATGAGGGGCCGGTGCGGGCTTTCATCCGGGCGCAGGCAGAGCAGGCTTGTCTTTCCGCTTGTCGCCTGCCTAAGAACTGGCAGTCTGAATCTCCGGATGAAGGGCGCAGGATACGGGTGGTGAACGCTTCGAGCGGAACCATACAGGTTCAAGGGCGGATTTGCGGATGAAGCGATGGTTTCTGCTGCTGGCTGCGCCGCTGCTGATCTGCGCGACCAACGGCATCACGCCGGTCGCGGTTCCGGTCGGTTCGGATGCTGCCCGGGCGACGGCGCATCTGGTGAAGTCCGTTCTGGAATATACCCGCTGGCCCAAGCGCCGCGAGGTCATAAACCTGTGCGTGGTGGGTGAAGCGCGCTTCGGTGAAGGCTTCCCCCATGCTTCGCTGGACAATGGCGTTCCGATCAGGCGGCGCAGTTTCACGCAGTTCGATTCCGCCGCGGCATCGGCCTGCGACGCCCTCTATCTGGGAAAGATCGAGCTGGGCAGGGCCAGGCAGTGGAACGCGCTGGTGCGCGGAACGCCGGTCGTGACCATTGCCGAGCACGATCCGCAATGCATCAGCGAAGCCATGATCTGCCTGATCTATGGCAGGAACAGCCTGTCCTTCGAGCTTAATGTGGATGCTGTCGCCCGGTCGAAAGTCAGGATTGACCCCCGGATATTCCGAATGGCGAGGGGGCTTTAAACTTATGTCAGGCAAGATGGTTTCTCCCAGCCTCCATTCCATCCTTTCCCGAGGATACAGGTCGCTGATCCTCCTCGCGCTCATCCTGGCCAGCGGAACGATCATTGCATCCAGCGCGGTCGCGATGATCCATCATATGGAGCGAAGCCTGCATCTTACCGCGCGGACCGTGGCCTACACGGTGGAGCCGGCCATCGTCTTCGGCGATGTGGCCGCCGTCCGCGAAGGCATGGGCTCGGTCGCGACCGGGGACATGGTGGACCGGCTGGTGATCGTCGGTGCGGATGGCAAGGAAATGGCGCGATCCACGCGGAGTTTCGAGGGCCTCATCCCCCCGGCGATTCTGCAATTCGGCAACGATGTGCTGTTTTCCACTCCCGCGAAGATAGAGATAGCCAGAAACGGGAAAGTGATCGCCAAGGTCCTCGTCTTCGGCAGCTCATCGGCGATGATCCGGTTCCTCTTCTCCGGGATTGTCATTGTCGTCTGCTGCGTCGGGATTGCGATGCTCGCCACCAGCATTCTCGCGCGCAGGCTGCACTCCGGTGTGATCGATCCGCTCAATCATGCGGTGGAGGTGGCCCGCTCGGTTCGGGTCGAGCGCGCTTTCAGCCGGCGCGTCCCCGCGCCCGGGCTCAGGGAAGTCGACAACTTCGTCGAGGACTTCAACTCGCTGCTGTCGGAACTCCAGAGTTGGTATGAGGGACTGACGCAGGAGAACCGGCAACTGGAGCGTCGGGCGACACATGACCCGCTGACCGGAGTTGGAAACCGGGCGTTGTTCGAACAACGGCTGGAGCAGGCCATCGGGAACGCCCGGGAGCAGGAGAGCGGCTTTGCGCTGCTTTACCTCGATGGGGACGGCTTCAAGCGCATCAACGACACTTATGGCCACGATGCCGGGGATGCGGTGCTGCGGGCGGTTTCGGAGAGGTTGTCCTCCTGTATCCGCAATGCCGACCACGTCTACCGTTTGGGCGGAGACGAATTTGCGGTCATCCTGACATCGCCCGTCGGCCCGGACGAGGTCGCGTCGGTGGTCGAGCGGATTGGCCAGACGATGCGGTTTCCCATAACGATACCCTCGCACGGATTTGTCCATATGAGCCTTAGTGTCGGGTGCGCGCTCTATCCGGCCCATGGCCGGAGCGCGGCGGAACTTTGCAAGATGGCCGATGAGGCCATGTATCGAGACAAGCTTCGGAGGAGGAACAATGACCTGGCTTCGTCCTTGTAAGGATTATTGGGTGCGATTGGCCGTTTTCTTCCTTGCCATCCCCCTGCTTGCATCATGCCAGACCGTGCCGCCAGCGCCCACGGGGTTCTCCAAGGAGCAAGTCGCGGTTCTGGAATCGTATGATTTCGTGGAGACCGACGGGCAGTGGGAACTGGGCCTGGAAGGGAAGCTGCTGTTCCCGTTCGATCAGAGCAGCCTCGCCCCCGAACAGCTCGAACGGCTGAAAACCATGGCGGCACGTTTGCTGGAAGTGGGGATCGCGGGATGCCGGATCGATGGCCATACCGATGCGATGGGAAGCGAACAGTATAATCGCGAGCTTTCGCTCCGCCGCGCCGAAGTGGTCAGGAGCGCGCTCATAGCGGGCGGAATGGAGGAAAGCAGCGTCCAGGTGCGCGGCATGGGGGCCTCTCGCCCCATCGAGAACAACAGCACGGCGCAGGGGCGGCGCGAGAACCGTCGCGTCACAATCATAGTCAGCCCCGGCGAGAGCTATAGCTTCTAGACAGTGCTGCCCGCTCGCAGCAGAAGTGACGGGACGGGAATAATCAGGGCAAGCTGGCCTTGGAGCGCCTCCGTTCCTATAGGACAGGGCGCTTTTCAGGCTCCATCGGGAGAAAACGGATGAAGTATCTGGCCGCCTGCGCCCTTCTTGCCTTGGCAGGCTGCGCGGCAACCCCTGCGGAAAACAGCCCCGTCGGCATGGCCAATCCCGCCTCCGTGTTCTGCCAGGAACAGGGCGGAACACTCGAGATCCGCGAAGGGCCGGATGGTCAGAGCGGCTATTGCCACCTGCCCGATGGTCGCGTCATCGAGGAATGGGAGCTCTATCGCGCCCATCATAAAAGCGATGGCGGCTGACCAAGCCCTGCGCCATCGCCTGTCTTTCTTGGTCGGGCCGCGTGGCTAGCTGAGACCGACAGGCGGGCAGGTGCCGGCAACCGGACGCGAGATCAGTGCTGGTCCGCGTTATCGGATTTGGTTGCATCCGTTACACGATCGTCGTGCCCGCTCTTGTCACTGAAAAATGCGAGCGCGAATAGCCCGGAGCCAAGCGCTACGGAGATGAACACGCCCAGGATGGTGGCGATCGTGGTGTGCGTGCTGAGGGAGCCTTGATAGCCCAGATAGGTCAGGGCGCCGGCGACCATGAGAACGCCGGCAACGGCGATCCATATCACCATCCGGCGAAACTGCTGCTTCGCTCGATCTCTTTCCGTCAGCATAACGGCACGGGTAGGCCCGTGGCCGATACGAGTCAATCGGCAAGCGGATCGCGGCCGGCGCTGCCGTGGCCGCCCTGCTTGAAGTTGAGGGAAGCGGCGAGCCGAAGCCGGCCGCGCATATTCCGAGTCGCCGGCCGGCTATCTATCGTTCCCATGCCGACGGATCGTTTACCATAAACCTTGAGCATGATGAGCCGTGCGCATTCAGCGACGACGGAAGGATAATATGTACATAAGCCAAAGACGGCCGGGCCTCAGCGGGATATAATATTTCGCTTGGATTTTTCATATCTTTGGAACTGTCAGTTCATGCAGTGCCAATCATCCGGTCTTGTCTTTCAAAATCCGCCGAAAAGCGACCTTGTTCTAATCCGATTTTGTAGACGGCAACCCTGCTGAGTAACGGAATGCTTGGCTTTACGACCTGACAATCGCTTTCGGGATCATGTCGTTCGGCGGGGAATATAAAAATGATCACAATCAGGAGAAGGTTTATGTCAGAAATGTCGCAGGTGCAGATTCCCAGCAATTTCCTTGGCACGGAAGTTCCCGACGATCTTCGCAGATCTCTCGATCTGCACGCCCGCTTTCTGGACGAAAGCGAAGCCAAGAGCCTGATCGCCGCCGCCCTCGCGTCGTGGATGATATCGACGATGGGGCAGGAGCATTCACTACGCTGAATACAAGCAAGGCAGGGCGCGCCAATGCGGTTGGCAGCGCTTTATTCGATTTGCGGAACCGTCTGGCGGGCGTGATCCTTGCCGATCTCGCCGGCCGGGCGGCCCGCGGGTTCGGCTCCCGGCTGAAAGCGGTTGGGCAAATGGCTGGGAGACCTTATGGTCGGGTCATTGCAGAGGAGACAGACGATGCAGATGATCACCCTCACGCTTGCTCTTGTTCTTGCCGCCGCGGCGCCGGAGGCGCAGCCGGCCGAGGTATCCCCGGAAGAAGAACGCGCTGAACTGAATCGCCAGCAGGCGGAACTCGCGCAGAAGCAGCTGGAGCAGAACGCCGCCAATCAGGAGGCGGTGAGGGCGCACGAGGAAGCCGTGAAGGCCTATGAAGCGGAAAAGGCCCGGGTCGAACGCGCGCATCAGGAAGCGATGGCCAAATGGCAGGCGGATGTCGCGGCCTGCCAGGCCGGGGACCGCGGCCGCTGCGTTCCCAGATGAACGGGCGGCGCGGGCCGGTTATTGAATCCGCAGTCCGTCCAGACCGTTCTCGGTCAGGGACCGCTGCCAGCTCTGAAACTCTGAGCGGCTCAGCATGTACCGCTTGCGAGCGTCTTCAAAGCTGAGCAGCCCTGTCTGCACGGCCCTTACGACCTGGGCCTTGCGGGAAGGCGTCCAGTGGACTCTGTAGGATCGCGGGAGCACGCCCAGCGGCTCGGAAAAATTGCTGCTCTTGAAATCTGCATGCTGCATTTCGGGGCTCCATTCCTGCCCCCCTGTCGCATGCGATCCTTGGCCCCAATGCCTAAGTTTCGATCAACGAACATGGTTAAATCGCGATAGGCCGTGCCCTCGCCGGGAAAGGGCGAAGGCACGCCCCGGCCTTATCGCTCAGCCGCCATAGAAGACCTTCTCTCCCAGATCCTTCATCGCCAGAACCGCATCGTCGGGCCGGCCTTCCGGATGGCTATGGACATGCGCGGCGGTGACTTCGGCGACAACGGTATGATGGTCCCCGATCTCGACCACATCCACCACCCGGCATTCGACTGCGGCCGGGGCGCTCTTCAGGATCGGAGCGCCGTTGCTCGCCCAGCCGATCTCCTCGCCCGAGAGCTTGCCGTCTTCCACCACCGCGGGCTTGAAGAAAGCGAAGGCGGTGCCCTGCTGGTTCTTGCCGAGGATGTTCAGGACGAAATGCCCGCTCGCCTTGGCCGCGGCATAGACGCCGGAATCGGCCTTCACGCCCAATGCCAGCAAGGGCGGCGAGAAGCTGGTCTGGGTAACCCAGTTCACGGTGGCCCCGGCGATCGCATTGTCTTCGCCCACGGCGGTCATGACATAGATCCCGTAAGGGATCATGCGCAGCGCGGTTTTGCGGTCCTGTTCATCCATGGCAGTCCTACTCCAGATACGGGCCGACGCCGGGGATCAGCGAAAGCCCTCCATTCCGCCAAACATTCTATCGGCTCGATGGCCTTCTTAATATGACGAAAATCAAGGGCCGCGCCGTCCATCCGAACCGGCATCCCGCTTTCTTCGCCACCCTGCTCGAGATGATGACGGCCGCCATGATCGTGCCCGCTCTGGACGCGGCAGGCGAGCAGGTCGCCCTGCCGCGCGAACGGCGCGCGGCGCGCTTCGAAAATCTACGCCGGGGTGGCGCTATTTAGAGACGAGAGGGGGACATAGCCGCGCGGCCGGGCGTTTGGATCGCATGACGGGAACGCATCCTTTAATCCGAGAGGAAAAGCCATGAACAACCGTGACCGGAGCCGCCGCAGTCAATTCGGGGAATCCGAGTTTTCGCAAGATTACCCTCAGCCCCAGCAATGGCAGAGCGACGTGGATCAATTCGGGGAATCCTATTCTGACCCGCAGCGAAATGAAAATTACGAGAGAAGCAGGGCTTATCCCTCTGCCCCCCAAAATCGCGGCTATGAAAACTATTACCAGCGTGGGGCAGGTCGAGCGGCCCCTCTGCGGCATTCGCACAATGCCTATGGCGCAGACGCGGGAGCGAACTTCGCAAGTTTCACCAGCGACGATTATGGCGGGCGGGATTTCGTCCAGCCGTCAGGTGGCCGCTATGCCCCGGTTTCTCCCTACAGCTATCGTCAGGGCGATGAGGAGCGCGGCTTCCTGGAAAGGGCCGGCGATCATATAGCGAAGTGGTTCGGGGACGAGGAAGCGGCCCGTCGGATCGAGGAGGACCATAGAGGCCATGGGCCGTCCGGATATTCCCGTTCCGACTCCCGCATCCTGGAAGATGTCTGCGACCGGCTGACGGATGACTGGCAGGTCGATGCCCGCAATATCACCGTAAGCGTGGATGAAGGCGAGGTGAGCCTGGATGGATCGGTCGGAAGCCGTCTCGCCAAGCGCCGCGCGGAAGATTGCGCCGAAGCCGTTTCAGGCGTCAAGCACGTCCAGAACAATCTCCGCGTTCAGCTATCGACTCCGCAATGAACGGACGGATCGAAGCGGCGGGGAGGGTGCGAAACCCTTCCCGCCTTTCGCCGCCCCGCTCCGCCGGGAACCTCCGGCACCGGGGCCGATTGATAAAGGCACGGAACGGCGGCGGGGCAATCCACCTCGCCGCAGTTCCCCGATAGGTCTTCGAGAACCGAGATGGTTGAAACAGCGCCGATGATCCATGAAGACGGCTTGCCCGGGCACGAAAGCAGGCTGGAGCCGAAGCCCGAATGGCAGCCGCGCTATCGCAGCTCCGACCGGCTCAAGGGCAAGGTGGCGATCGTAACCGGCGCCGACAGCGGCATCGGCCGCGCGGTGGCGGCCCTCTATGCGCGGGAGGGCGCCGATGTCGCCATTGTCTATCTGCTCGAGGATGACGATGCCGCCGATAGCAGGAAGATCGTCGAGGCCGAAGGACGCAGGGCCATAACCATCAAGGCCGACGTAGGTTCGAGGAAGATGTGCGACCGCATCGTGCAGCAAACGATCGAGGCCTTCGGACACATCGACATTCTCGTCAACAATGCCGGCGAGCAGCATCCCGACAAGGACATCACCGACATCACCGAGGAGCAATTGGAACGGACCTTCCAGACCAACATCTTCGGCATGTTCTATCTGACGCAGGCGGTCCGGCCCCATCTCGGACCAGGCGCGGCGATCATAAATTGCACCTCGGTCACGATGTATCAGGGCTCGAAGGAACTGCTGGATTATTCCAGCACCAAGGGCGCCATCACGGCCTTCACCCGCTCGTTGAGCGAGAACCTGATCGGCGATGGCATCCGGGTGAATGCCGTCGCCCCCGGGCCGATATGGACGCCGCTCAATCCCTGCGGCGGGGCGAGCGAGGAGAAGATGGAGCATTTTGGCGAGAGCACGCCCATGGGCCGCCCCGGCCAGCCGAACGAAGTGGCTCCCAGCTTCCTTTTCCTCGCCTGCGAGGATTCAAGCTACATGAGCGGGCAGGTGCTTCATCCCAATGGTGGGATCATTGTCGGCAGTTAACGCGGGCCTCTGCTCATATCTCCGCTGCCGCGAGCGATAGGGGGAGGCGAGCGCTTCATGGGACATGTGCAAACGCAGGGCGAAGCCGGAGCGCTGGAAAATCTGGCCCGGCAGGTGCTGGAGCTTGCGGACGATGCTGGAATGGTGATCGCTACCGCGGAAAGCTGCACCGGCGGCCAGATCGCTTCGGTCCTGACCGAGGTGGAAGGCTTGAGCAATCGCGTGCATTGCAGCTTCGTGACCTATTCCGACGCGGCAAAGAACGAATTGCTCGGCATCCCTCTTTCCCTGATCGAAGCGGAAGGGGCGGTCAGCAAGGACGTCGTTCTCGCCATGGCCGGAGGGGCGCTTGCCAGATCCTCTGCCGATGTGGCCGTGGCCGTCAGCGGCTATACCGGCTCGGCCGGAAAGCACGAGAACGGGTTGGTCCATTTCGCGGTTTGCAAGCGCGATGGCTACCGGATTCATCGGGAATGTCATTTCGGCCCGGTCGAGCGGGAAGAAGGAAAGGCGATCGCCACCCGATTTGCGCTGGACCTGCTGAGGGGCGCACTGGCCCGGTAAAAGGGCATGGCAAACCGCTTGAGGCAAGGCTCGGCCGAAGCCAGCGCTGCGCATCAACCCCAATTCGCCCGCCGGAACCCCATCGGAGATGCTTCGTTGCTTAGCGGCAGGAGCGGCCATTATGAACATACTTCCTGACGGCATCCGACAGAAGCATCTGGCCCAGGGTGAAGCACTGCCGCTTCGCGGTTGGCTCTCTCTTTCCATCCCCGCTGCGCTCTTGATACTGGCAATGGCCGGCCTTTTCGGTGGCGGCCGCTCCGCGCGCCTGACAGCTGACGCTCCCTCGGCCCATGTGACGCTCGCCATGCCGACGACATTGCGCAGCGGCGTATTCTTCGAAACCGATGTGGATGTTCTCGCACGCAGGGACATCGAGGATCTGACGATCGCGCTGACTGCGGAATTGTGGCGCGACATGACTATCAACACCACGCTGCCCGAAGCTGGCGAGCAGGATTATCGCGAAGGCCAGTTCCGCTTCCGATATGGGCCGGTGGAAGCGGGAAGCCGGATCAGGATCAAATTCGACGGGCAGGTCAACCCGCCGTTGATCGGCACAAATCGCGGCGAAGTGGCTGTTTTCGACGGCCAGAGCAGGCTGGCGACAATCCCGGTCGCAATCAAGGTGCTTCCCTGATGGATATCGTAATCCGCGCGACGATCCTGTTCGCCATCACATTCGTGCTTCTGCGCCTGCTCGGCAAACGCGAACTGGGACAGATGGCTCCGTTTGAAGTCGTGATGCTCGTCGTTATCGGCGATCTGATCCAGCAGGGCGTCACCCATAACGACTTCAGCATCACGGGGGCTACGCTGGCGATATTCACCTTCGCTTTCTGGACCGTGCTGCTCGGCTGGCTGGCCTATGCCTTTCCCGCGCTGCGCAAGCTGCTGGAGGACGAGCCACGCGTCATCATCCGGAACGGCCAGCTTTTGAAGGCGAACCTCCGGCGGGATCGCATGACCATCGAAGAGGTCGAATCCGAAATGCGGCTGGCCGGGATCGCGACGGTAGGCGAGGTCGACTGGGCGATCCTCGAGCCGAATGGCAAGATCAGCTTCATCGGCAAGCAGGAGTTCGCGCGAAGCGATCAAAAGGATCAGCCGGAGCCTAAATAGGCCTGAAAGGGCCAGTCCGCCTTGCCAGCGAGATTCTACACTGCTGTATGCCCTCCATCGACCGGCAAGCTGACGCCGGTAACGAAGCTGGCCCCGTCCGAAAGCAGCCAGCAAATGCCGGATGCGATCTCGGACGGTTGCCCGAACCTGTTCATCGGATGAACCGCCGCGATGGCGGGTTCCAGCCCGGGATCGGTTTCCATGGCTTCGGCAAGCATGGGGGTGAGCGTGCCGCCCGGAAGCACCGCGTTTATGCGTATGCCCTTGGTGGCATAATCCAGCGCCGCCGCTCTCACGAAACCCAATACGCCCGCCTTGCTGGCGCAATATTCGCTGCCGTTCGGAAACGCCGCCAGGGCGCCGCTGGAGGCGATGTTCACGATCGATCCACCGCCATTCTCCAGCATGGCCGCGATCTCGTGCTTGTTGCAGAAGAACAGCCCGCGCATGTTGAGGTTATGGCAGCGGTCCCACTCCTCTGCCGACATTTCATGAACCAGCTTGCTGCAGGATTGGACACCGGCTGCGTTGCACGCGCCGTCCAGCCAGCCATATCGAGCGACCGCGGCCTTCACCATGTTCCGCGCATCGTCCTCGAGGTTGGCGTCGGTTCGGATGAATTGCGCGTCTCCGCCCGCGGCCTGAACTTCCCTGACGACGGCTTCGCCTGCATCGGGATGCAGATCCGCAATCGTCACATTGCACCCGGCTTTTCCCAGCATCACAGCGGTCGCTCGACCGATCCCGCTGCCGCCGCCGGTTACGACGATCGATTTGCCTTTCAGACCTTCCATCAGATTTCTCCCTTGAGTTTCAATGGCGCGGGCCGGGCCGGGGGTGTAGGCGACAGCATTGAGTAGCCTGATTTGCCCCCGGGTTCCGCCTTGGCATTGCAGACTTTTAGTATAGATGCTAAAAGTGATTCCACAAGCTTCTTGGAACCAGAGCAAAAAGGCACATTCCATGGATATGACGCGAGAGGATTTTACGGGCCGGGGAACATTCACCGAGCGGTTCGGACTGGATACCGAAGTAAGGTCGCTGGAGCCTTATCGCTCGAGGGAATTCTTCGAGCTGGAGCGGGAGAAGGTCTTCGATCGCGCCTGGCTCTACATGGCGCGAGAAGAGGAGCTTCCCGAGCAGAACAGCTTCATCGTCAAGCAGCTCTACCCGAGGAACATCTCCGTGCTGATCACGCGGGACGCATCGGGCCATATCCAGGCATTTCACAACAGCTGCCCGCACCGTGGCGGCATAGTCGTCAGGGCGGAAGCGGGAAGGGCGAGCCGGTTCTCCTGCCAGTATCACAAGTGGACCTTCAACAATAAGGGCAGCCTGCTGGGTGTGCCGGATGAAGAGAACTTCTTCCCCAGCCTCCAGAAATCCGCTTGCGGGCTCAAGAAGATCTCCACCGCGATGTGGGAGGGCTGGATCTTCGTCAATCTGATGGACGAGCCGGAGGTCACGCTTGAGGAATTCCTCGGCCCGATAAAAGACTATCTGAGCGGGATGATCTATCTCGGGGCGCATAACCCGGTCGTCTATACCGCAGTTCTCGAAGCCAACTGGAAGGCGGCGTCGGACGCTTTCATCGAGACGTATCACATCCCCCATATCCACAAGCAGACCATCGGTTCGACCTTCGCCGGCACGATCAATCCGCACTCGCGGCTGATCAGCGCGCAACCGCTTGGCCCTCACCGCACCATTTCGGCTTTCGGCAACACCGAATATGCGGCCGATCCGAATTCCAGGGTGGAAAAACTCGGCAGCAAGGCCGGCGAGGCGGGCAATGTGATCGCTCAGGCCACGCTGGAGGATGCGGCCGATTACCTGAAGCATCCCGCGGTCAATCCCAACCGCACCAACCATTGGTCGATGGACATCAACCAGGTCTTCCCAAATTTTCACATCGACACCAACCCGGGCGGATTTCTCACCCATCAGTTCTGGCCCATGTCCGAGAACCAGTGCTTCTATGAAGTGCGTTTCTACATGAACGAAGCGAAGCATTTCCGGGAACGGTTTCTGCAGGAACTCTATATCGCCCGGGTCGGGGAAGTGGTTCTGGAAGATTTGAGCAACCTGTGGTGGACCCAGCGCGGCATCGAATCCAGCGGCACCGCGACGATGCACCTTCAGGACAGCGAGGTCGCCATTCGCCACTCGCTCGATCATGTCCTGAAATGGACTCAATCCGCCACGGTCAAGGAGGCGCTGGCATGAGCGGACATTCCTCACCCGTGCAGCAAGGGCTGCCCAGCGGCTTCGAGGCGCTGGAACCTTTCATGGCGCAATGGTGCTGCGAAACTTCGGCGGAGCGGATGGAGGTGCGCTGCGAGGCGGACATGGGCGAAATCCGCTCATTCTACGATTCCATGATCGAACGCGCGGACGAAGCATTCGATCTTATCGAACGCTATCCGATAGGGGAAATGCCGGACGACGTTGCCCGGCTCGCCAAGCTCCTGCTCGGGCTTGCCCAGGCATCGGTGGCGGTCGAGATTCATGGGCAGCCTCGTGCTCCCGATACCCCCTATCCCAATTCCATCAAACTGATCCGAAGCACGGCTCCCTTCGGATAAGCGATCCTCGCAGGGAGGTTCCCCACTCTAGCGCAGGCGGGCGACGACGGCTTCTATTCCGGCCTTGTTGTCGCCCATCATCGCCATCAGGCGCGGTCGATCCGGGTCTTTAACAGATGCAAGCAGGAATGCGGCCACGCCGTAGCGGATCTGTCGGAGAAACTCGTCATCCGTCATTTCATCATGCACCCAGTAATCGGTTACGCCGGTGAAAAAGACCTGGATGGTCAGGGCAAGGGCATGAGGGGCAGTGTCTTCGCGAAAAACGCCTGCTTCCAAGGCCGGCGTAATGGCGAACAGCCAGTAGTCGAACGATCTTGCCATGAAATGAGGGCGATTGACCGGGTCGGGAACGCCCAGCAGATGGCGCATCAAGGGGCGATAGAAATCGGCGTCCTTGACGAAGGTCGCCACCACGGAATCGGCGGCGCTGAAAATGGCTTCCAGGGTATCCCCTTCCTCGAAGCTATCGGCGCGCACGGTCTCGATCCGGTCGATCCCGAGGTTGAGCAATGTATAGAAGACGGTGTCCTTGGTGCCGATCAGATTATAGATGGTATAGGTGCTGATCGAGGCCTGCCGCGCCAGATCGTTCATCGAGAAACCCGTATCGCCGCGCGAGCGGATCATCGTCTCGGCGGCTGCGAATATCGCCTCGCGCCGGCGCTGTTTCGCCCGCTCCATTCCCAATATCTGATTGCTCAGCATCTTGGCATCTCTTGGTCGCTTGTCGTTCATTTATCGCTGCTAGACCGTTTGTAATTGACTGTTAAACACAATAGCGTGGGATGAAATCGGCATGAAAACGGAATCTGGAACCGCAAAGCCACTTCAATATCGCCGCGTTTGATATGGGATTTCCCCAACCCGACCAATCCAGCCAATGTTGAAGCCATGAAGACCCATGGCGCTGCCAAGGCCAAGGGCCCATCAAATGGCCGGATAGGGTTCGATGAATTTCTTCTCGAAGCGTGCCTGACCATACCGAACCGAAAGAACCCTCGTCCAGGGTATATGCCCGAGGCGCAAACATAGGCGGAGCTTGAAATATGCATCTTCGATTTCTGGCGGCCCTTGCGCTCGTCATCCAGCCGGCAACCGCATTCGCCCGCAACATCGTGCTGTCCAACGATGATGGGCTGACCAGCAATGTGAAGGCGCTCTACGAGGCTCTCAAGGCCGAGGGGCATGATGTCATCGTTTCGGTGCCCTGCTTCAATCAGAGCGGCATGGGCGCGGCGGTCCAGTTCGCGAAGCCACTCGGTCCGCTGGCGGTGAATTGCAAGGGCCACGCGGCGAAAGCCGGCGATCCCGGAGCGGGGCCGATGACGCGGGCCGGATTCGAGAACGACTTCTTCTACGTCGATGGCACGCCGGTCATGGCGATGCTCTACGGGCTGGATGTAGTGGCCGCAAAGCGATGGGGCAAGGCGCCGGATCTGGTGCTTTCCGGCCCGAACGAGGGGCAGAATATCGGCTCCATCGTGGTCAGTTCCGGCACGGTCAGCAATGCCCAATATGCCGTGGTCCGGGGGATTCCCGCGATTGCCCTGAGTGCCTCGGCAGGCACGGCCGATGACGCGAATCTCGCCAATCCCGGGTCGCAAGCGGTTGCCAGGCTGATCGTGCATCTGGTGAAGTCTTTGGATGAGCGGTCGAAGGGGCAGGCCCTGCTTCCGGCCGGCATTGCCTTGAACGTGAATTTTCCGGACGAGCTTCAAGGCGCACAGTGGAAACTGGCGCGCATCGGCACTTACGACGGGCTGCAGGTCAAGTTTGCGGCAGACAGGAGC
Organism: Tsuneonella sp. CC-YZS046; assembly: GCF_035581365.1. Lineage (NCBI taxonomy): Bacteria > Pseudomonadati > Pseudomonadota > Alphaproteobacteria > Sphingomonadales > Erythrobacteraceae > Tsuneonella > Tsuneonella sp. CC-YZS046. The sequence goes on from NZ_CP141590.1 coordinate 101,218, forward strand.
GATCCCTCGCTAACCCCGGTCCATGGCCTCGGCGAGATGCATGGCCCGGGCATTGTGATCGCCAGCAACCCCGAGGGGCCACGCGACGATCAGAAGGACGATGAGGCCGTCGTGGTCCGCAAGCATATCGCGGTCAGCGTCATGCAGGCCGGATATGATCATCAGCCATCCACCCGGGAGCGGATGAAGCGATATCTGCGGGGCTTCCTGGAAAGGTAGCGGATCGGTTCCGTCGCCACCTTCCCCGGAGCAATCTCACGCCTGGGCGGCGTAGTGAGCCACGATGTCGGGCGCGAGCTTGTCGGCCCCTTTCTCGCGGGCATATTGTTCCAGCTTCGCGCGAACGGCGGCATCCATTTCGCCACGGAACTTGGCGTGATTGTCGCGCAGGAACGCCTCGGACCGATGGCGATGCCGGTTAAGCTCGTTGATCCTGGGAATGGCGAAGCGGGCGATCAATTCGTAGGATCGCCTGGTTTCCGCCCAATCGGCCCAATGGTTGTCGAGATTGAGGAAACAGCCGAAGCCGCCCGACTGCTCCTGCAAGCGGTCCATCTGCGCCACGAAATCGTCCGGGGTGCCGATCACGCCGAAACCGGTATCGATAATAAAATCTATCGGATCGACTCCCGGCGGCGGAGCCAGCGGCAGGGCCGCGACATTCGACATGTAATTGATCCAGTTCTCTAGGCCGTAGCGGACATTCGCGCGCGCCTTCTCGCGCGTTTCTGCGATATGGACCGGCCCGACCAGACGCCATCCGGCCCTGCTGACGCTCTGGCCGCTTTCCGCTGCCGTTTCCTCCGCGATCTGCCAATTGCTGGCGAGCGCATTGTAACCGCCTGCCGAAGTCGCGCCGATGGACAGCAGTGAGAGGCCATGCTTGCCGGCGGCTATCGCGCCTGTCGGCGAAACCTGGCTGGCGACCGCGATTTCACGCCACCCTCATTATAGGAATCGAGCTGGAGCTGGGCTTCCTGAAGATGGAACCAGCTGGTTCTCGCCGAAACCACTTCGCCATTCAGCAGCCGGACGATCGGCTCGATCGCTTCTTCCATCCGGTCGCGCGCTTCGGACGTTGGCACCCCGATCATATAAGCGTCGGATGGAAGCGAGCCGGGTCCCATGCCCAATATCGTCCGCCCCTTGGTGATGTGGTCGAGCTGACGAATGCGGTCGGCGACCATGAATGGATTGTGATAGGGCAAGGAGACGACGCCCATGCCCAGCTTTATCCGGCTGGTGCGCTGGGAAACCGCAGCCGCGAACAGCTCGGGGCTGCCGTTGATTTCCCACCCGCTGGAATGATGCTCGCCGATCCATGCTTCGTCGAAGCCCAGTCGCTCCATCAGGACCACGCGGTCCATATCCTCTTCCATCGCGAGCGATGGATGCTCGTTCGATGGAAAATGCGGTGCGATAAAGGCTCCAAAGCGCAGGCGGGTCATGATTGCTTCCTCTCAGGCTTATACGAACAGTGTCGAAGCGCTTTTTGTTTATCTGTTCGGGGAAGCGGGTCTTTGACGCGGATCAACCGGGCATTTTCGTCGCTGGAGAAAGGAAATGCCGGCGGCAGGATGAGATATGGCCTCGAAGAAGCAGCCCTGACGCGCGGGTCGTTCTATTCGAAGGTTGGGTCGTGCCAACTCTTCCTTCCCCTTGATGGCGCGAAGGGCGCTTTCAGCCCTCGGCCGGGAAGGAAGAACTCAATGCGAGATCAACACCGGCAATTTCGAGTCATGGAGAACGGATCGAGTGACGCCGCCGAAAACGAATTCGCGCGCCCGCGAATGGCCGTAAGCTCCCATGACGAGCAGGGTGCTTCCGACGCGCTCGCAATAGGAGTGCAGGGTTGCGGCGGCATCCTGGCCTTCAAGCTCGATTTCAACGGGTTCGGCCGCGATGCCGTGCAGGGCGAGATGGCGCACCACGCCGGATAGCGGCAGGGTCTTCGACAGATCCTTTTCGCCAGTCACCTGCACGATCGAAACGGCCTGCGCCTGCTGGCAGAACGGGAGGGCATCGGCCAAGGCGCGAGCCGCCACGCGGCTGCCATCCCATGCCACGACCATCCGGTCGAGCTTCAATGCGCCGCCATCCATCGCGGGCAGCAACAGCACCGGGCGCCCGGATTCGAAGACCAGTCCCTCGGTCATCGCGGAAATCTGGCCGTGCTCGTAAACGGGAACGACGATCAGGTCATGGACCCGTGCCTGGACGGCGAGCTGCCAGGGCGTGACGGTGCCGGGGCAATCAATCACGATGGTTTCGCCCCGATATTCCGCCGGCACGATGGAAGTGAACTGAGATACCAGCGTGTTTACATTGTCGATGCTTTTTTTATTTTCGCTGCCGATCATCCCATCAATATTGAGAAGCGAGTTTGCCAGCCAGTTCGAAACGGGCGGAATATGAACCTGGCAGACCCCTAAGGTGATCTTTGCGTTGAATTGCGCGGCCAGTTCCGCAGTGCGTTCCATTGCCCAGGCGGGGGTCGGCTCCGGATAGCTGTTTGCCTGCAGCATGATGTCACGCACGATCATTTCCAGCCTCCAACTCTGCGGTGCTTCTATTGCACGTGAAGCGGACTGCCCGCAACGACTGTTCCGGTTATGAAATCCGATGGATGGCGTGAAATAATTCTATTTCCGTACCAGTGCGTTATAGTCCGAGGCTGGCGGATCGACGATCTCCCGCAGCTCGATCTGGCGGAATTCCGGCGTCCGGCCGAGGTAAGTGTAGAAATTCACATTATAGGCCAGCGCAGGTTCGCCCGCTTCGTCCAGCGGTGAGCCATAGCGTTCGCGCACCTCCGGCCGATCGTAACCCATCAGCACGAGCAATGTCGGGAAGATGCGGAAATGGTTCGATCCGTTGCGATTGGCCGCAAGCGCCGAGGCCCAGTCCAGCGAGCGCCCGCTTGCGCCTTCGATCACCGCGAGCGGCACCAGCCCTTCCTCCTGCGCGGCGAATTCCGCGCCGCAATGGGTGTTGTTGCCCGGATTGCCCCGCTCGTGGAGATCCTGCCCATGATCCGAGGTGTAGAGGATGGTCGCCTTGCTCAGGTCCGCCTTGTCCAGCAGGCGGTCGAAGAACGTGCCGACGTTCCATAGCAGCGTGTTGCGATAGGAATTGCGGTAGCGCACCCATTCCTCCGCGCTTCCGTTGAAGCCGGTGCGATCGCTCGTCCAGATCGCCAGCGGGTGGTCGCCCCGTTCGAGCACCGGCCGATATTGTGTGGCTGCTTCGGGGAACTTGTCCTGAATGGGGAAGTGGGCGCCGACCTTGTTGACCAGGATGAATTCAGGGCGGCCATTGTTGATCCTGCCGGCCAGCGCCGCCGCGATCCGCATGTCGCGCTCGACCGCCGGGGTTCCGTCGAACTGGATGAAGTCGTCGATTTCGCTGCGTTCGGCCTTGTCCATCATGTTCTGGAGTTCGCCGCCGGTCGATTGCCCGTCGATATAGACCGTGCGCAGGCCCGCCTGCCGGGCGTAGTTCCAGATCGAAGGCCAATGCGCGATCGCCTGCTGATAATTCTTCTGCGTGCCGCCATAGCGCAGAACGATATTGGAATTGGCGCTGCAGCGGTGGATCGAGCCGGCATAGCCGAAATTGACAAGCCGCATCCGCGCGCGCGGCTCCAGCAATCCGCTGCGCACGCCGTTGCGATTGTTGATATCCAGATAATTGCCGCTCACGCTTTCATCGACAAGGAGCACGATGTCTCGGGCCACGGGGGCGGCATTGCGTTGAATGGCCACCTTTTCGCGCGGCCCCTTGTCTTCCAGCAGGCGTTCGCCAGCCATCAGCGTGACATAGGAGATGGCGGGATAGGCGGCGGGCAGGGCGCGCGAACCCTCGCCGCCCCGCAGGTAGAGCAGCCCCGAAAGCGACCCGAACGCGATCAGCAGCGCGGCAGGCGCAAATCGCGGATCGAAACGCACCCGCCGGGGTGGCAATGCAATGCCCAGAAACAGCAGTGCCGCGGCCAGTATCGTCTTGAACAGGACTTGCCCATGCTGGGCAACCGCATCGCCGATCTGTCCGCTCGCATTATAGAGGTTGAGGAACGCTTCGTATGTGAAGGCCCCTTGCGTGGTCCATTCGAAGGATTGCTGAAAGACGGATGCGGCTGAAAACAGCGCCGCGAGCGCCACGCGAACCGTGTGGGCGCGGATGAATGCGCAAAGGAACAGGCTTGCCGCCAGCAAGGCATAGAGCGCGAAGAACACGAGCAGCGCCGCTCCGCCGCCGACGGACGCCAGCCGGTCGACGAAGGCCTGATAGTCACAAGCAAGATATGACAGGATCAGGATAATTTTTATCATTATAGTCATTCTACCGACACATTCCCGGAGCGGCGATAGCTGTAACTGTCTAAGATTGTTTTAAATCAGTAATTTTCAGGGCGGACTGCTGCTCGATCAAATCAGCCATTATATGTCATAAGAAAGGCATGAGCGGCCGAAAGACAGGTTCGGCAAGCCGGAGCCTGCGCGTCATCCGGCATTCCCCCGATCCCGTGCTTGCATAAAGTTGGCCGGCATGAGGCGTTCCGTTTCTCGGAAGCGCATACAAGAAGCCGGGCCACGGAAGACCGCGGCCCGGCGAAGAAGCGCTGATTTGGCGCGTTCAGAAGCGGAAGGTTGCCTCCACCCCGTAGGTGCGCGGTTGAGCACGCGCGCGATAGCCATTGCCGAACAGGTTCTCGATCGAGATTCCGAACGGATAATAAGTCTCGTTGGTCAGGTTCTTGCCCCAGACCGAGAGGCTGTAGCGGCCCGCGTCATAGGTCACACGGCCGTTGAGCACCCAGTAGTCGCCTTCGCCCTGCGTGAACTTGCCGGTGGCGACCGTCGGCAGGACGCCGCGGCTGTAGTCCTTGTAGGCGTCATAGTAGAAGCGGCCGGTGTAGGATGCGTCACCATGCACCCTGATCGTGCCCTCGCCGATGTCCAGCGCATCCCAGTCGAAGGCGAGGTTGATCGAGGATTTTGCCGCATAGGGAAAAGGATTTCCGCCCACGCTGACATTGCCGCCGGACGACTGGACGCAGGAACCGTCCTGCGCCGGGAATTGGCCGGAAAGATCCAGCGCAGCGCAGGCAGCCTGATCGTAGCCCTTGTATTTGCTGTCGAGCAGGCCGAGCGAGGCCGACAGCTTCAGGCGATCGGTCGCGGCGAACTGGACGTCGAGTTCCAGGCCCTTGAGCGTGCCGTCGAGCGAGATCAGATTGGCGGTGGCGGTATTGTCCACGACCTGACCCTGCTGGCCCATGTAGTCATAGTAGAACAAGGCCCCGTTGATCTGCAGGCGGTTGTCGAAGAACCGGGTCTTGAAGCCGATCTCATAGGCGTTCACCTCTTCCGGATCGACGAAGTAGACCTGCGCGCTGCTGCCATAGGCCAGACCGTTGAAGGTGCCCGCGCGGTAGCCCCGGCTGTAGCTGGCATACATCATGACATTGTCGACCGGCTTCCAGTCCAGGATCGCGCGGCCGGAAAGCTTCTTTGACTTGCCGCGCCGCTCCAGCCCCTCGGGAACCGGAATGCCCAGATCGGCGAAGGACGGGATGACGATGTTTCCGGCTTCATCATAGACGTTTTCAAGGAAATAGGGGTCCTCGAAAGCGGATACGGACAGCATCCGCGCCACGCCGGCATCGTCGTAATAGGTGGTGAGGCCGTCCTTGAAGGCGTTCTTGTCGATGGTGTAGCGAAGGCCGCCGGTCAGCTTCAGGGTCGGCGTCACTTCGAAGCTGCCTTCCCCGTAGATCGCCCAGCTCTTGCGGACCTGCTTGAAGTGCTGGGTCGCGGTGATGCCGGTGGGCAGCGAGCTGGCGGAAAGGGCGGTGCCGTTGAAGCCGCCGGCCGGATTGAAATAGGATTGCCAGCCGCCGGGGATCGCATCGTAGGCTCCGAGCGCACCGAAGGCGGCATTCACGTCGCGCAGCGAGTTGAAGAAGTCCGGCCTGTTGTCCGCCGTGATGCTGTCGCGCCCGTAATAGGCGCCCACGATCATCTTGAACGGGCCATCGCCATAATCCAGCCGGACATCCTGGTTGAAGGCGTTGAAGTTGGATTCATATCCGATCGAGCAGCCCCGGAACGGGGTTCCGTCGCAATCCGTCGGCGAGTTCAGGTAGCGGCCTGAATCGTAACCCGAGATCGAGGTAAGGTTGAGGCTGTCCGTCAGTTCCGCCTTCACGGTCAGGACCGCGCCTTCCGCGCGGGTGATGGCGGTGCCGATCGTGTCCGCTTCCAGTTCGTTGACGCCCAGCCCATTGCCGGACTGGCTGTAGGAGGCGGGAAGGATGCCGGCCCCGTTCGGGCCAAGCGCCTGGAACAGCCCACCGAGCAGGAAGTTCGGGCTGTTATAGTCGATGACGTCGCTGTTCCTGTCCTGGCCCGTCGGCAGCGGCCCTTCGGCGCCGCCCTTGGCCTTGGCGTAATAGCCCTTCAGCGAGATATCCAGCCGATCGGACGGCTTGACCCGCAGCGTGCCGCGGATGCCATAGCTTTCGACCCCGCCCGGATCGCGGCCGGTCGCGAGGTTCAGGCCGGAGGCGCCACCGGCAGCCCAGGTGTTGAGGCCCGCCGGCAGGCGGTTGTGGATGTAGGGATCGGAATTGACGTAGGTGCCGGCGAGGCGGATGCCGATCTTGTCGGTGACAGGGGTGAATTCCACGGCGCCTTCGGCGTTGTAGCGGTCGTAATTGCCGTAGCCGAGCGTCAGCTGGCCATTGGTGCCTTCCAGGTCGGGCTTGCGGGTGATGAAGTTGATCGCGCCGCCGGTGGTGTTGCGGCCGTAGAGCGTGCCCTGCGGGCCGCGCACCACTTCGACCTGCTCCAGATCGTAGAGCTGCTGGCCATGGCTGGCGCGGAAGGCCTGATAGACCTCGTCGACATAGACGCCGACGGGCGAAGCCGCGTTGGCATTGTATTCGGTGCCCACACCGACGCCGCGCAGGGAGAAATTCGGCTGCTGGCTGCCATAGGGCGAGGATACTTGCAGATTGGGCATCGAGCCGTTGAGGTCCGATGTTTCGAAGACGCCCTTCGCCTGGAGGGCGGAGGAAGAGATTGCGGAAACGGCGACCGGAACGTCCTGCAGGTTTTCACTGCGCTTGGTGGCGGTGACGACGATTTCCTCAAGACCGCCGGTGGACGATCCGCTTTCGCTTTGCTGGGCAAATGCCGGTGCCGCGATTCCGGCAGCCAGCGCAAAGACGCTTACGGCAGCAATGGCCTTCATATGATCCTCCCCTTGTAGAGCGTTCACAAGTTCCACGTATTTTTGCGTGAACGGATACGCAAAATACGATCGCCGAGCATCATGTCAACTGATTTACGATTTTTATTATCGAAAATATCACTGTAAAACAGTTGATTGTATTCCAATTATTGCCAATTCGGATAATATACAAAGTAACCAGTTTAGAACATTGTTCGGGAAAAAACCCAAGGGGATCGGAAAGTTTGCTGGAACGATGTTCGGCTTTTTAAGCCAGTTGGCGCGGCTTCCCAGCCGGGCAAAGGGCGCTCTTTTTCCGTCAGTGCAATGAAGGGCACGGAGATGATGCGCGGCATGGCGAATGCCTTGGGGAGAGCAATGGAAGAAGCGGATTGGAGGTCGAGTCGCGCCCCTCGGCGCAGGGCACGGTCCGGCCTATCGCGCTGACGGCAATTTCGTGCGCGGCATCGTCCGGGAGAGTATCCTCTCGTCGGTCCAGATGACCTCGGTCGTGTGATCGACGCGGACGGAGCAGATCCCCGCGATATTCCGGAGAGATTGTTCGATATAGTCTCGCATTCCCCCGAAGTGGACGCAGGCCGTGTCCGTCAGGCACAATGTGATGGTCACGGCGCCGTCGGCCGCAATGGCGACATTCTCGACCAGCCCCATTTCCAGCAGGCTCATCGGCTTGCCCATCGCGATGCTGCAGGGGTCCGTAATCGCATCGAGCCGTGCGTGGATTACTTCCAGCATCAGGGCCTGGTCCCGGGTCATCCGCGAATGGCGCTCCAGGGCTGGGGAATGCCCTCCGCGCGGGCCAGCGCGAAAACGTCCTCCGCAATGCGGGGCAGCAGCGCGTCCGCGTCGAACCCATAGAGCCCGAGGCCGTTGCGCCCCAGGATGTTCGCCCGGTCTTCCGGGGTCAGCGCGCGGATGCCGAACTCCTCCTGCCACTCGGTCGGGAACTGGTAATCGCGGAATGCCTCGATCAACGGGCGCGGATGGGTGAGATTATTGCCGCTGGCGAACAGCAGGCGGTCCGACCCGACTTCCGTCACCATCCGGCCTATCACCCTGGCGAAGACGCGCGGCCTGGTGAGCAGGAAGGAGAAGGTGGATTCCAGCGTCATGTAAAGATTGGGATGGCGCTTCATCAGCTCGATCGATTCATCGAGGAAGGCCGCTCCGCCATGCACCATCTCGAACCGGATGTCCGGAAAGCGCGCGAGCGGCGAGTCCATGTCGTCGATCTCGAAAGCTTCTTTCGGCGCTGGCGCGAGCCAAAGCGCCTTGTGGACCGCGATGCGGCTGATGCCGAGGGACTGGCAATATTCGAAGAATGGCGTTGCCCAATCCGCCCCGTCCATCCGCCAGCCTTGGCCGACCCCGCCATAGAAGAAGGCGGGATAGAGCTTCACCCCGTCGATGCCCAATTCCTCCACCTGCTGCCTCAACTCCTCCTTGGCGCTTGCGACGCCTGGATTGCCGGCCGTGCCATACATCTTCACCCGGTCGGGGTGCGCGTCGCGGAAGGCGGCGCATTTTTCCGGCAGGGTTATATGGCCGAGGCCGAAGCCGAGATTGGGCAGGGCGTGCAGCACCGCGAAATCGACCGGGCTTTCGACGAATTCGGCCCTGCCTATCGTGTCGAAGGAATGGTCGCGAAAGAACTCGTCCGGCCGGAGCGCGTAATCGGCATGCGCTTCATCGAAGGAGAGCTTGTGCGAGGCGTAAACGGCCTCGATCTGCGCTTCTGCCGCCGGGTTCTGGTTTTCCGGCGACATGTCCCACGGATGGACCACCGCATCGACGATGATCTGGCCGTCGATCATCTCGGGCCATCGTTCCGGTTATAGATCGGGTCGCGCTTTTCCAGCGCGGCATTCACGCCCTCGCGCAGATCGTCGCTGTAGGTCAGCGCCGCGACCGCCCAGAAGCTGGCGTTCATCGAGCCTTGCAGATCCATGTGCCAGCTCTGGCGCAGCTGCTGCTTGGTCGCTTCGATGGCCAGGCGCGGGCGTTCCGCTATGCGCGCGGCCAGCCCCACCGCCGTGTCCAGCAGCTCCTCCGGCTCCACCACGCGATTGACCAGTCCGATCTCCAGCGCCTGCGCGGCATCGACCAGATCCCCGGTCAGGGCGAGTTCGGCCGCCATGCCGCTGCCCACCAGCCGGGGCAGGAAATAGGTTCCGCCATTGCCGGGATTGAGCCCCAGCTTGATGTAGGTTTCGCCGAGCTTCGCCCGGGTGGAGGCGATCCGGATGTCGCAGGCCAGCGCGAAGTCCAGCCCGCCGGCGGTCGCCCCGCCATTGATCGCTGCGATCACGGGGAGGCGGCAGGAGACGATCTTCTGCGTCACCGGCCATAGCACCCGGGCGTTGTAGGGCTCCTGCGTCCCGGCGTGATCTTCATCGAGATAGCGTTTGAACTCAACCAGATCGGCCCCCGCGCAAAACTGCTTGCCCGCCCCGGTAATGACGAGGACGCGGACGGAGAAATCCTCTTCCAGCACGTTGAGCGCATGGATCAGGTCGGCGGCGAGTTCGGGGACCACGCCATTGCCCCTGTCCGGCCGGTTGAGCGTGATGAGGGCGACCCCGTCCGCCGGGCGTTCCAGGATGATCGTGTCGTAAGCTGTCGTCATCGGCTGCCTCCCTCCCGCTCGAGGATTGTCGCGATGGCAAGCGCATAGGAGCCATCGAGCCATCCGCCGCCATTCACTGCCATGCCGATCCTTGCCTTGTCGATCTGGCGGTCCCCGGCTTCCCCGCGCAATTGCAGGACAAGCTCGCAAAGCTGCGCGCAGCCGGTCGCCCCCAGCGCATGGCCACGGCTCAGCAGGCCGCCGCTCATATTGACCGGGTGCGGGCCGGCCGGCTGGGTCAGTCCCTCTCGCGCCAGGACGAAGCCTTCCCCTTCCGCGCACAGGCCGATCTCGTGATACTGGATCAACTCGGCCGGCGCCGCCGCGTCGTGCAGCTCGATCACGTCGCAATCCGCCGCGCCCAGCCCGGCGATTTCATAGGCCTTGGCGGCGGCATCCGCGACCGGCCTGCCGGCCGCGCCCGAGGCATTCTGGCAGGCGCGCACAATGATGGCGGGGGCAGGCAGGCCGCGGGCGCGCTCCTCCGAGCAGACGAGAATGGCGGCCGCTCCATCGGTCATCGGCGAGCACATCGCCAGGGTCAGCGGCGGCGCGATCATCCGGCCATTCAGCACGTCTTCGATGGTTTGGGGCGTGCGCATCTGCGCCAGCGGATTACGGGTGGCATTGTCACGGTTCTTCACGGCAATGCGCGCGAAATCCTCGGGTGTTGCGCCATAGTCGTCCAGATAGCTCTGCGCGACCTGCGCATAATAATCCATCAGGATCGAGTTCGTGCTCTCGACGCCCGGTTCCGCTTCGCCGATGTCGTCGATATCCGTCGAACCGCGCAGCGCGTTGAACGCGCGCGTCCGGTCCGCATGGAACATCTGCTCCACCCCCAGCGCCAGCACCACTTCCGCACAGCCGCTCGCCACCCCTTCCACCGCGAGCAGGAGGGCCGAACCCCCCGAGGCGCAGGCGTTCTCGACATTGATGAGCGGCAAATGGCCGAGCGGGTGATCGCGGAAAGCGACCTGGCCCTTGATCATGTCCTGCTGGAGGACGGTGGGCGCGATGGCATTGCCGAAATAGACCCGGTTCGTGTCCGTGAAGGCGAGGCCCGCCGACCTGTAGGCTCGCTCGGTCGCTTCCACCGACAGGCTGCGCAGGCCCCGTCCCGGCTGTTTGCCGAACTGCGTCATGCCGACGCCCACGATGGCGACGCGCCTCATGCTTCGCTTGCCCTATGCGGTTTGGCCTCCACCGCTGCGCCGCCGCCGATCCGGCCGGAATGGCCCTGCCAGTATCGGTCGCGCACTTCGCGGCGCAGGATCTTGCCATAGCCGCTGACCGGCAGATCATCGACGAAGTCCACGGCCTTGGGCTTCTTGTAGCCGGCCAGGTGCTCGCCGCAGAAGGCGATGATGTCCTGCGCCGTCAGGGCCTCGCCCGGCTTGGGGACGACTACCGCGTGAACCGCCTCGCCCCAGTAGGCATCCGGAATGCCGAACACGACGCAATTGGCGACCGCCGGATGCAGGATGATCACTTCCTCGACCTCGCGCGGATAGATGTTGTTGCCGCCGGAGATCACCATGTCCTTGGCGCGGTCGAGCAGGAAGAGATAGCCGTGCTCGTCGAAATAGCCGATGTCCCCGGTATGCAGCCATCCGCCCCGCAGGGCTTCCGCGCTGGCTTCCGGATTGTTCCAGTATCCCGGCATCACGACATCGCCGCGGACGACCACCTCTCCCGCCTGACCTGCGGGCAGCGGGTTGCCATCGGCATCGATGCAGAGCGCTTCCACATCGGTGCGGACCTGCCCGGCGGAGCCGATGCGCGGATCGTTCGCCGCCAGCAGTTCCGCATGGCGTTCGCGGCTCATGCCGGTGATCGTGATCGGCGCTTCGCCCTGGCCGTAGAGCTGGACGAAGATCGGGCCGAACGCCTCCATCGCCCTTTTGAGCTGCTCGACATAGATCGGCGCGCCGCCGTAGCAGATCGCCTGCAGGCTGGAGAGGTCGTGGCGGCCCGGCACATGGTCCTCCAGCATCCGGATGATCTGGGTGGGGGCCATGAAGGCGATATGAGAAACCTTCAGCTGCTCGACCGTGGACAGCAGATTGTCGACATCGAAGCTCGCGCTGCCGGTGATGGCGTTGACGGCGCCGCGCGCCACGGCGGGCAGGGCGACGATGCCGCTGCCATGCGACATCGGCGCGCAATGCAGCACCATCTCGCCCGGCTGGATATTGTGCAGGTCGGCCAGGTAATTCATGATCACGCAGCGGACCATGCGGTGGTTCCACATCGCCCCTTTGGGCTTGCCGGTGGTGCCGGAGGTGTAGAACAGCCAGCACAGATCTTCCGGCGCGGCTTCGACGGCGGCGGCAAGGGCATCTGCCGGGTCGATCAGCGCGGCGAATGGCTTCGTTCCTTCGGCGGGCGCGGTGCAGATGCGGGCCACCGTGCCGAACAGGGCGGCGTGGGCCATGATCCCGTCCTGGTATTCCGGCCCGTGGATCAGGATCTTCGCGCCGCTATCCTGCACGATATAAGCCATTTCCCGGGAATGCAGCCGTGCATTGACCGGCACCACGACCAGCCCAGCGGCAAAGCAGCCGAAGATCACTTCCATGATGCGGGGTGAATTGGCGAGGCAGAAAGCTACGCGGTCGCCCGGTTCGCAGCCCATCGCCAGCAGATTGCCGCCTATGGCAAGGGCCCGGTCGCGAAACTCGCGATAGGTCAGCCGTTCCTCTCCCTGCAGTAGGGCAAGCCCATCCGGGCGGCGCCGGGCGGACTTCTCGAGGAACGCGAAGCTGTTCACCGTGCCGCCGTCAGCTTGCCGATCGGCGGAAGAGGGCGCATTCGCGCCCATCTTCCTTGCCTACGAATTCGACCCTGTCGTCGCAGCGATAGGCTGACCAGTCCTCCTCGCCTTCGGGCTGGAGGCGGACCGCGAGCTGAACCCCTTCGTCGAGCTTCACCACGCCGATGGCGTAGGGGATGTCGGCCTCGAAGCCTTCGGGCGCGCCCTGCCGCAGCACGCAGAAGCTGTGCAGCGTGCCTTTGCCCGCCGATTTCAGCCAGCCGAGATTTTCGGACTGGCAATGCGGGCAGGCATAGCGCGGCCACATGTTCGGCTTGCCGCACTCATTGCAGTTCTGGACCAGCAATTCGCCGGCGGCGAGGCCGTCGCGGAATTCGGAAACGATCTTGGGCAGGTTCATCGCTCAGGCCCCCAGTTTCGTGCGTTCGAGCAGCAGGACCTGCGCATCCATGTAGCTGCCGCCGGTTCCGCCGATGATGGCGCGCCGGCATTCCTCGATCTGGCGTTTCGGCGGTGCGCGATGGAGCAATTGCCGGATGCCTTCGACCAGCAGGGCGGTGCCGCCGCCGACGCCGGTATGCCCGGCCGACAGCAAGCCGCCATTGGTGTTGAGCGGCAGCCTGCCGCCCGGATCGCCATTGCCGGCGGCGATCCAGCGCGCACCTTCGCCCTTGGGCGCGATGCCGATGCCTTCGAGCGCGATGGCGGTCACCGCCGCATAGCTGTCGTAGATTTCCAGCAGATCCGCATCCTGCGGACCCCAGCCGGACTGGTTCCAGGCGCGTTCGGCGGCCAGCGGCCAGCCCAGCACGGCCTGGTCGGGTTCCTGGCTGAGGCAGTAATGGCTGACGCAGCCGCCGGACCCCGCCAGGCGCACGGCGTGGCCGATGCCGCGCTTCTTCGCATTTTCCGTGCTGGTCACGACGAAGGCGCAGGCGCCATCCGCCATCGGCGGGCATTCGAAGGCATGCAGCGGATCGGCGACCATCTGCGAGGACAGCACGCGCTCCACCGTCAGCGGCTTCTCGTAGAACATCGCGTTCTCGTTGAGATTGGCCCAGTTGCGCAGGGTTACGCAAATCGCGGCCATTTCCTCCGGCGTGCTGCCCGAGGCATGCATGTAGCGGCGGGTTATCATCGCGCCGATGGCGTTGAACTGGATGCCCGTCGGCAATTCCCATTCGCCGGGGATGCCGTTCTTCGACAGCATGGTGATCATTTCGTTGAGGTCGGCCGAGCCCCAGCGCTCGCATTGCAGGACCAGCACGTTCTGGGCATGCCCGGCAGCGATCAGGCCATGGGCCGCGCGCACCGCATTGTCGCTGGTCGAGCCTCCGGAATGCACCATGTAGCTGGATTTGCAGCTACCGTGGATACCCAGTTCCTCGACCATGCGGGAGAACACCAGATCGGCCTGGTCCGCCGCCGAATGCAGGTTGGGGATCAGCAGGATGGTATCGATGTCGCGCGGGACCATCCCCGCATCCTTGAGCGCGAGGATCGCCACCCGGGTCAGCGCCTCGACGAAGCCGCGTTCCGGAAACCGGCCGGTCCTGATTTCGCCGACCCCGACGAAGACCGGGTCGTTGGCCGCCCCGGGCGAGGTGTGTAAAGTCCAGTTTTCAGCCATCCGCCGCCTCTCCGTTTCCTGTCCGGTCATTCAGACGACCGGCGCTTGGCCAGCATCGTCTGGAGGAAGGTCATCACTTCCTCGCCACTCTGGTTGCGGACCGAATACCGCACCCCCAGCGTGCCGTATTTCGGGCCGCTCGCTTCCAGCACCTCGACGCTGCCGACCACGTGCAGGGTGTCTCCGGCGAAGACCGGCTTCGTTGCCTTCAGTCCGGTGATTTCGACCAGCGCGGCGATAGCGTCGCCGTAGAATCCGCTCAGGCCGATCAGCCCCACCGCGATGGAAAAGGTCAGGGGGCCGTGCGCGATGCGCTGCCCGAAGCGGCTGCTTTCCATGAAAGCGCCGTCGGTGTGCAGTTGGTAATGATCCCCGGTGAGGCCGGCGAAGGCGGTGATATCGCCGATGTCGACCGTGCGCCCGCGCGTGGTCATGGTGTCGCCCGGTTCGAAATCCTCGAACCACTTCGGCTGGGGATCGGTAAAGCTGCGTCCAGTCATCACATCTTCCAAACAATCATTTGTTTATTAAGCTGCCGCAGTCCTGTGGTCAAGCAGGCAAGCGCTCCCGATCAGTGGGACCGCAGGCCGTCCAGCAGCGTATCGGCCATGAGCGCGCCAGCCTGCGTCGCCGTCAGCGGGCCGCCGGGTGAGAACCATTCCGGCGTCCAGTTCAAGGCGCCCAGAATGGTGAACACGGCGATCCGCTTGTTGAGGTCCGGCCGGAACAGCCCCAGTTCCACGCCTTCCTCCACCACCGAGATGAAGCTGCGCTCATAGTCGCGGCGCCGTTCGATGGCGGCGGGCAGGTTGTCCGCTCCCAGGAAACGCCATTGATGGAAGACCACGAGCGAGCGTTCCGGGTTGTCGGCCACCACCTCGACATGGGCCACGATCATCCGGCGCAGGCGATCGAGCGGGGAATCCGGGCCCTTCGCATGAGGCTCCACCGCCGCGATGAAGCGGCCGATGCCGTCGGCGACGATATCGACCAGCAAGGCTTCCTTGCTCTGGATATGGGCGTAGAGGCTGCCCGGGAGGACACCGACCGCATTGGCGATATCCCGCATCGACGTGCCGGTGTAGCCCTGCTTGCCGAAGAGCTGCATGGCGACATTCATGATCGTCTCGCGAGAGCCGCGCGTGCCGCCGGATGAAGGCGCATCAGCCATAGGTAATAAACTCCGCCCGTGCCTCGTCCATCCAATCGCCTAGAGCCCCATCGACCTGGCGACAATGCTCCTGAGGATCTCGTTCGTTCCGCCACCGACCATGCCGTGCTTCGCCTCGCGGAAATAGCGTTCCATGTCGTATTCGGGCAATTGCGCATAGCCGCCCAATGCCTGCATGCCGTTGAATGCGATGTCGAACAGCGTTTGCGACGCGATCAGCTTCGCTTGCGCCACCAGGGCCGTTGCCTTTTCTCCGCGCCCCATCTGCGAGGCGGCGGCATAGACGAGATACCAGGCGGCGGACAGCCGGGCGCGGTCTTCGGCCATGCGGTGCTTCAGCACCTGGAAATCCGAGAGCTTCTTCCCGAAGGCGCTCCGCTCGCCGAGATATCTTGCCGTATCGTCCAGCGCGGTCTGGGCATTGCCGACCTGCGAGGAGGCGATGGACAGGCGCTCGAAATCCAGATGCTCGCCGATATATTGCCAGCCCTTGTTAACCTCGCCGAGCAAGGCGTCCCTGGGCAGGCGCAGATTGTCCATGAACAGGGAGGTGGTGCCCAGCGAACGGCGCACCAGCGTGTCCATCTTCTGGATCTCGAGGCCCGGCGTGTCATTGGGGATCAGCAGCACGCTGAAATCGTAGCGCCCGGGGCCGGTGCGCAGCATCATCGCGATGCAGGTGTTGGGCAGGTGCGCCCCGGAGCACCACACCTTGTTGCCGTTGACGATCCATTCGTCACCTTCCAGCCTGGCGGTCGAGCGCGCCCCTGCGGCGTCGGAGCCGGATTGCGGCTCGCTGATGGAGATGGAAAACTTCGCTTCCCCGCGCAGGAACGGCTCGAGATAGCGCTTGCGCTGCGCCTCCGTCCCGTGACGGGAGACGTTGGTCGCGGTGAACATGGAGGTCATGATGCAGGCGGCCGTGTCCAGGCTGTCCTTGCCGATCGCCTCGCAGAAGATGGCGAACATCACCGGGTCCCGATCCATGCCGAGGCCGCCATGCTCCTCCGGGATCAGCAGGCCGAGCCAGCCTTCCGCCGCCATCTTGCGATAAAGCTCTTCGGGAAATTCGCGGCTCTGGTCGTGCTTGCGCAGAACCTCGCGCGGAAATTCGCGGTCCATGAAGCTGTAGACGACATCGCGCCACATCCGCTGTTCGTCGTTGAAACTGAAGTCCATTCCTGTTCCTCCGCAGGCAGCCTTGCCCGGACCGGCCGAAAGGCATTGCCTATGAACAAACGTTTGTTATTATAAAGCCCCTGACCGGTCAATGGAGAGGCAAGGTGGAAGACCCGGCTGAAAGGCGCAGGGCAATCGAGGCGCGCCATCCGGTGTGGCTGCCGCTCACCATAGCCGGATTGCAAGACAGGGCGGCAGCGGATTTTGCCCGGCGCCCGCAGATCGTCACCGCGGATCGGGTCCTGAGCTATGCCGAAGTGCAGGCCGAAAGCCGCAGGATCGCGTCGGGACTGATCGCCGCCGGGCTGCGCCCGGGCGAGCATGTCGCCCTTATCATGGCGAACTTTCCGGAATTCGTGCCGGTGAAGCTGGCCATCGCGCGGGCGGGCGGGGTCTGCGTTCCCGTGAACTTCCTGCTGCGCAGCCAGGAACTGGCCTATGTGCTGAGCCAGTCGGACAGCCGCTTCCTGATCGCGATGGATGCGTTTCGCGGGCACGATTATCTCACGGACCTCGCCTCCATTCGCCCTGGCCTGCCGGAACTGCGCAGCCTCTTCGCCCTGCCCACCGGCGAGGCCTGTTCCCGGGCCGCCCCTTCGCTGCGCGATCTGGCGGACATGGCCAATCCGCAAAGCGATGCCGAACTGGCCCGGCGTGAGGCTGTGGCGGATGGGCAGGCCATATCCGACATCATCTATACCTCGGGCACCACCGGCCGCCCCAAGGGGGTGTTGCTGACCCATGACATGGTCCTGCGCGCCGCCTATTCCTCCGCGCTTACCCGGTCGTTCGAGGATGGCCGGCGCATCCAGTACGCGATGCCGATGTATCACGTGTTCGGCTACGTCGAATGCTTCGTCGCCAGCCTGTTCGTGGGTGGCGCCATCGTTCCCCATCCGGTGTTCGAGCCGGAGCAGATGCTGGATTGGGCGGAAAGGCTGGAAACGACCGATCTGATCTGCGTCCCCCTGATGACCCGACGATTGATCGAGCTTGCCCGCGAAAGGGGATTCCATGCGCCTTCGCTGCTGGCCGTGTTCAACAGCGGCGGCGTCAATCCGCCGGAGATCTGGGCGGAGATACGCGAGGTTCTGGGCGCGAAGGAAGTCCACACCGGCTACGGCATGTCCGAAACCACCGCATCCACCGTATGCACGCATACGGAAGATGGCGATGCGCGGCTGATCGAATCCAACGGGCGCGAGAAGCTGGCGGGTGCGGCGGGCGATCCGGAGCTAGGCGGCAGGGTGGCGATCTATCGGGTGGTCGATCCGCGGACCGGCGCGCCATTGCCGTGCAATACGGATGGCGAGTTGCAGGCGCGCGGGCCGGTCGTGACGGCCGGATATTACAACAAGCCGGAGGAAACGCGGGCCGCCTTCACGCCCGACGGATGGCTGCGGACCGGGGATGTCGGCCGTCTTTCGGATGACGGCTGTCTCACCCTTACGGGCCGTATCAAGGAGAGCTTCCGCTGTGGTGGGGAAATGGTCATGCCGCGCGAGATCGAGCTGCTGTTCGAAGGCTATCCGGGCATCGCCCAGGCCCTGGTCGTCGGAGTGCCTGACGGCAAGATGGGCGAGGTGGGCTGCCTGTGTGTCGTCGCGGGCGAGGGGGACCGCCCGGATGACGATGAATTACTCGATCATTGCGCGCGCCGCCTTGCGCGGTTCAAGGTTCCCCGGCATGTCCTGTGGCTTGCAGCCGGGGACATCCCGCTGACCGTGACGGGAAGGCCGCAAAAATTCAGGCTGGCGAAGCTGGCGATACGCAGGATCGAGGAGAGAGAAGACAATGTTCATTGAACGCGCGGAATTTCCCGTTGTCGCAGGCAAGGAAGAAGAGCTTGCCGCAATTCTGAAGGACAAGGCGCTGGCGATCCTGGCGGCCGCTCCGGGATGCGCATCCGCCAAGGCAGGCCGGGGGGTGGAAGACCCTGCGAAGTTCATCCTGGTCCTCGAATGGGATCGGGTCGAATCCCACACCGATTTCACCAAGACGGAGGAATTCGGCGAATTCGTCTCGCTGGTCCGGCCGTTCTTCGCCGGCGCTTCCAACATGGAGCATTTCAAGGCCGTCTGAGCAGGGCGGGGCCGGCGCCGGAGGCGCGCAAGCCTATTGCGCGTCCTTCATCCGGCCCTCGGTCGGCAGCGCATCGACGGCGGCCAGCGCTTCCACGGCCAGGCCGAAGGGCAGCCCTTCCTCCAGCAGGCGCTTGTATCGCTGGGTCAGCGCGACGCGCGCATAGCGGCGGGCGAGCGGCGGCTTCGCGGCGATATAGCGCGCGATCTCCAGCGCGCGGTCCAGCACCTGGCCGGCGGGGAGAAGCTCGTTGACCACGCCCAGGGCCTTTGCCTCCGCGGCCGGGATTTCCTCCCCCATCAGCAGGAAATAGCGGCCCCGGTTGGGGCCGAGCAGATGCGGCCAGACCACATGCGCGCCATCGCCGGGAACGATCCCGGACATGAAATGCGGCGCATCCTGGAACACGGTGGTTTCGGCGGCGATGACGATATCCGACATCACGGGTATTTCCGGATGGATTCGCACCGGCCCGTTGATGGCGGAAATGACGGGCACTTCGATGTCGAGCAGATTGCGCAGCAATCGCCGCCCCTCGTAGAATATCACGTCCCAGTCGCGGCTGTTGGACAGGGTGAAGCTGGCCGCGTCGATGTCCTCGCACCATTTGGCGCCCGTGCCGGTCAGCACAACAACGGCGTTGTCCCGGTCCGTCCCGATGTCGGTGAAGCAGAAGCCCAGTTGCTCGTGGATCGAGGCCGACCAGACCATCGGGCCGTCCTGGGTGTGCAGCCGCATGGTGAGAATGCCATGCTCGTCGCGGCTCAGCGCGATATTCTCATACCGGTCGCGGTATCGCTCGAACCGTGGTGCCATGCCTCCGTCCATGCTTGCTCGCCCTCGCAACGTCCGGCCCTGCCGGCAATCCAATATTACAGCATCCCGCGGCGGGTTGTGTCTCGCCGCCATTCAATCCCGGTTGTTATTTTCCGCCCCTTGCGCTAGAAATAAAACAATCATTTGTTTATATGGACTCGCAGCCGTCAGTCAAGGCTGTTAGGGTCAGGCCTGTCGATGGCATGGCCCTGGTCTCCGGCCAATCGCCGGCCAGCGCAAGGGCTGTTGCTCCCGGGCCACGAAAGGGACGAGGAAAGATGGATAAGGCGGAACGGTCAGCGCAATATCCGCTCGCGCCTGGCGTCGTAAGCTCGCGCACCTATACCGATCCCGCGCGGTTCGAGCGCGAGATCGAGGAGGTCTTCTACAAGACATGGCTGCGCGTCTGCCCGCTCGCGGACCTCGCGAAGCCAGGAGATTACGTTATCTGGGAAGAGCTGCGCCAGTCCGTGGTGATCGCCCGGCTGGAGGATGGCGGCCTGGCCGCCTGGCACAATGTCTGCCAGCATCGCGGCGCGCGGCTGGTCGAGGAATCCGGGCATTGTTCCAGCGGGCGTTTCGTGTGCCCCTGGCATGGGTTTATCTACGATCTGTCGGGCAAGCTGCGCTTCGCGCCGCTCAGGCAGGAATTCGATCCGGCCCGTCTGGAGACGATCCGCGCGCGGCCGGTGCGGGTGGAGGTATTCGGCGGGTTCGCATGGATCTGCCTTTCCGACGATGTGCCTGATCTCAGGACTTACCTCGGCGAGATCGGCGCCGAGCTGGACTGGTTCGGCCTCGAACGGTTCGACACCCGCTATCGCCTGGAACTGACGCTCGAGGCGAACTGGAAGGTCGTGGTCGATGCGTTCAACGAGACCTGGCATGTGCCCTTCACCCATCAGGAGACGCTTTCCCAGATCGTGCAATGGGGCAAGGCCCGCCTGCGGATCTGCGATCCCCACAGCTGGATGACCATTCCGGTGAAGGGGATGACCGACCGCTTCCCGGAGGATGCGGACCACCGGAAATCCCACATCACCCACTATCTCGCGTTCCCGAACACCTTCTACAGCAATTTTCCGACCCATCTGCAGACCTGGTCGATCTGCCCGGTCGGGCCGACCACTACGCATTTCGTGGCTTACGGGATGGTCGGCCCCTGCCCGGAGGGGATGAGCGAGGAAGCCTGGGCGCAGCGAAACGACCATGACTGGAACCACTTTCGCGCGGTCGCATCGGAGGATGCGCGGGTGATCAACGGATGGGGCAAGGTCGCCCATTCGCTGGGCCAGCAGGATTACATGTTCAACCGGGCGGAAGGGCGCCTGACCGCCTTCCATGCGGAGATCGCGCGGCGCGTTGCACAATAAAGGGTGAGGGCTGCGCCCGATCTCAGGCGGCCATGCTGCTGTTCTATCCCGCTATAAGCTGACAGCCGATCCGCTCCCTTGGGCATTGGCGCCCAATTTTTCCACGATACCGTTGACGAATATGCGTTCAACGTGCCATTACCTTTCGGGTGGGCCGGAAAGGCCAGGGAATGGGAGAAGGACAGGATGGCCGAAACCGGCGAGAGATTGCTTGCCTCGTTGCCGATCACGCCGGAAACCCCGGTGGGCTTTGAATTTCAGCCGTTGAGGAAGAAGGCGGCGATCCAGCTGATGGGCAGCCGGGCCTGGGGCCGCTTCAATCCCAATCACTGGGACCCTGAATATGCGCAATCGACCGGCCTGTCCGATCCGATCCAGACCGGCGAGATGTCGTCCGCCTATATCGCCGAGATGTGCGTCAACCATTTCGGCGCGGCGATGTTCAAGGGCGCGCGGATCGTCTGCAAATATATCGCGTCGACCGTTGCCGGGGAGGTCGTCACCACCCACGGTGTTGTCACCGGGAAGACGCCCAAGGGCAACGGCTTCCGCTTTCGGGCCGATATCTGGTGCGAGAACGAGGCGGGCGAAAAGAAGACGGTCGGCTGGGTCGAGGCGGATGTCGGCGTTTGAGGCCGGCCGCTCTGGTATCGGGCGAGAGGGATAGAACCGGGTGGATGAGATGACGGGCAAGGATGGCGAATTGAAGCCGATGACGGCGGTGCAGAAGGCGCAGACGCGCGCCTTTATCGAAGGGCTGCAGCAGGAATCGCAAACCTATTGGGATATGGTGGAGATCGGCGATGAGCTGTCGCGCGAGCTGCACCTCACCCCGGAACTGGTGATCCTCTATCTCGATCCGGTGGAGGATTATAATCCCTGGTACGAAGGGTGGCGGATGAACACCTGGCACATTCCGGGCGAATCCCCGTTCGGCGGAGCCATCGTGCCGCCGCTGCTGGTGTCCCACTTCGTGCTTTCGGTGCAGTTCGACCATACCAGGCCCTTCGCGATCGGTTCGATCCACACCTTCCACGATTCCGAAATACTGGAGCCGATCCCGGTGGGCGCGACGGTGCGTATCACGACCAGGGCCGTCGACAAGTTCGAGAAGCGCGGCCGGCGCTATGTCCGGCATGAAGTGACCGTGACGGATGTGGCCAGCGGCATACTCTATTTCCGCGAAACCCGCGACATTCTCTCGCTCTGACCGGCCTTGCGATGAACGGCGCCGATCCGGAGATGGTGGTGGAAGGCCTCGTCGAAATGGGGCCGGGTGGGCCGCGCCTGATCGGCTCGCATTGCCTCGGCTGCGGGACGCTCTACTTCCCGCAGATGCCGGGCTGCCCCAACCCGGATTGCCACGACAAGCGCCTTGAGCGGACGCTGCTGCCGGATGAGGGGACGCTCTACAGCTACACGATCCAGCGCTACCAGCCGCCACCCCTGTTTCGCATGGACGATTGGGCGCCTTATGTGCTGGGTCTGGTCGATCTCGGTGCCGGTCTGCGCGTGATGGGGATGCTTTCGGGGATCGGCGAGAACGAAGTCGAGATCGGCATGAAACTGCGCCTCGCGGTCGAGCCGCTATACCGCGATGCGGAGCGGGGCGATGTTTGCACCTACATGTTCGCCGCGGCGGGAGATCGGGCATGAGGCCGGTCTATGCGCTGGGAGCGGGCGTTCATCCCTGGGGCAAATGGCCGGACAAGCCGCAACTGCAGCTCGCGCTGGAGGCGATGGATGCCGCGCTTGCCGATGCGGGTGTCGCCTGGCCGGACGTGCAGGCGCTGGCCGCGGCTTCATCGCGCTTCGAAGGCGGGATGGGCTGGGGCCTGCATGCGAATGAGGTTGTGCAGGCGGTCGCGGAGCAGGGCATGCCCTGCATCAATGTCGGCGGCGCCTGCGCTGCCGGCGTGATTGCGCTGCAATCCGCCTATTCGCTGATCGCCAGCGGGCAATATGATGTGGTTGCGGCACTCGGAGCGGAGCGGATGCCCAAGGGTTTCATTCCCCGGCCGCCGGGCGGCAAGGACGACCGCACCGACAATGATTACCTGCGCTGGGTCACCATGGGCGCGACCAATCCTGCCTATTGGGCCATCGAAGCGCGGCGCAGGCAGCACGATCATGGCACCACTGCGGAAACGCTGGCCAAGGCCTCGGTGCTGATGCGCAGGAACGCAGCCGGAAACCGCTATGCGCGGTATCGCGATCCGGTGGGCGTGGAGGAGGTCTTCGCGTCGCCCATGGTCGCGGATCCGCTGCACCTTCTCCAGATCTGCCCGGTAAGCGATGGGGCGGCCGCCGTGATCCTGGGCAGCGAGGATTTCGTGAAACGTTCGGGCAAGCCTGCCGTTTGGGTTGCCGGTTGCGCAGTTGGCTCAGGCCAGTTCGGCGATCCCGCGCGCCGCATTCCGACCATCGCGACGACGGTGCGCGAAGGCATTCCCCACACCAGCGAGGTCGTGGGCGCGGTTCGCCGGGCTTTCGAGATGGCCGGGGTCGCGCCGAAAGACATCGATGTGCTTGAAATGGCAGACAATACCGCCTGGCATATCCTGGCCTGGCCGGAGCTGTTCGGTTTCTATGAGCCGGGGCAGGGCGACTGGATGCTGGAAAACGGGAAGCTGGCGATCGATGGCGAGATCGCGGTCAATCCCAGCGGAGGCTTCCTCTCCTTTGGCGAGGCGACGACCGCCCAGGCCTTGCTGCAGGTGGCGGAAGTCCTTTGGCAATTGCGCGGCCAGGCGGAGGGGCATCAAGTATCCGATGCGAAAGTCGGGATGACCGCGGTGCTGGGCCTCGGCGCCAATGGCGGCTCGGTGATACTGACCCGCTGAGGCGTTCCGGATGCCCTGTCAGATCGTCGTCTTTTCCCTGGCCCTGCGCAGGGCGAATCCGCTGTAACCGTCGGCAGCGGTCTTCTCCAGGATGCGGCGATAATATCTCACCCCGCCGGAATAGGGCATGAAGACACGCGGTTTGCCGGGCATTTCCGCTCCCATGTAGTAGGATGGCGTCTTGAGATAGAGCGTCTCCTTGGCCCGTTCGTTGACATGGGCAACCCATTCGCGCTCGGCATCCGCGGTCGCTTCGATCTCCTGAATATCGTTGGCGCGCGCATGCTCGAACATTTCCGCCAGCCAGTCGATCTGCTCTTCCGATGAAAGGAGCACATTGCTCAGGAGCGAAGGGCTTCCCGGGCCGACGATGATGAACAGGTTGGGAAAGCCGTTGACGGCGATGCCCAGATGGCTGACTGGCCCCGCGGACCATTTGTCCTGCAGGGTAAACCCGTCCTTGCCCACGATCTCGGGCTGGAGCAGGGAGCCGGTGAAGGCGTCGAAGCCGGTGGCATAGATTATGATATCGAAAGCGTATTTGGCGGCGCTGGTGCGAATGCCCGTAGGAGTGAAGCTCTCGATCGGAGTCTCCGATATGTCGACGAGTTCGACATTGGGCCGATTGAACGTCCGGAAATATCCGCTGTCCACCGAGGGGCGCCGCGTACCGAAAGGAAAGCCTTTGGGGGTAAGCTTGTCCCGCAATATCGGGTCTTCGACCTGTTCCGCGATCTTGCGGCGGATGAAGTCGGATGCGGTCGCATTTGAAGCCTCATCGAGCAGGATATCCTTGAATACGAGCGCGAAGCCGAAGCCCAGACGATTCCAGGCCCGCTCATAGGCTTCTTCCCGTTCCTTTTCGGGAACTTCGCTGGCGGAACGATTGTCGGGCACGAAGCCCAGTCCGCTCGGCGAATTGCGCGCCTGTTCCCGCCGTTCCCTGTAATGCGCCTTCACCTCGGCGTCTTCGCGATCCGAAACCGGGGCGTTGGCCGCAGGAATGGAATAGTTCGCGGTCCGCTGGAACACGGCAAGATGGGCCGCCTGCTCCGCGATAACCGGCGTCATCTGCACGCCCGATGATCCGGTGCCGATAATCGCAACCCGCTTGCCCGAAAAATCGATTTCCCGATCACGCGGCCATTTCGCGCTGTAGATGATCTCGCCCTCGAACCGATCCTGGCCGGGATAGGTGGTATCCTTGGGCGTCGAGAGCTGGCCCAGCGCCAGGATCACATATTGCGCATCCCAGGCGCGGCCGTCTTGCGCCTGCACCCGCCAGCGCCCGGCCTCGGCGTCATAGCGGGCTTCGCTGACGAGGGTGTTCAGTTCGATATCGCGCCGAAGATCGAAACGGTCGGCAACATGATCGATGTAGCGCAGGATCTCGGGCTGGGTCGCATAGCGCTCGCTCCAGCGCCATTCCTGTTCCAGCTCAGGGGAAAAGCGATAGGAATAATCGTAGCTTTCCACATCGCAGCGCGCGCCGGGATAGCGATTGAAATTCCAGACGCCGCCGATCGCCTCGTCACGCTCCAGCACGATGACCGAATAGCCCAGCTTCCGAAAGGTGTAGAGCGCGCGCAGGCCCGCAAAGCCTGCCCCCACAATCACGATATCCACTTTCTTAGCCATGCTCTGATCTGCTCCCATATGTCCGGCTCTGTCACGATGCATATGGAACGTCAACGATGATGTGGAAAATTGGCGTTTGACCGAGGCATTTCCCTGATTGTCTGGCAAATTGCCGGAGCGGCAACAAAAGGGCGGAAATTCGAGGAAGGAGAAGCATCGTGATGGGGCTGATAGCTCCGGCCGATACGGCTTTCTTGCTCTGTATCGGCAAGGAATGTGGAAATTCCACGATACCATTGACAAAATTGGGGCGGGTGTAGATCGTCCTCGGGCAATAAGGCGGCGCTGCCGCACCCGAAGGCAAGTGGTATCCCCCCGCGAGCCTTTGCGGGCTGGGCAAGCGTCGGGGAACTGCCGTGCGCAGGATGGGAGTTGAAGTCTTGGAAGTGGGAAGCGTATCGTCCCGGCAGGCTGCCTTGGCTCAGCATTATGCCCCCTGGAGATCGAGAACCCTGCATGATCTCCTGGATGAAGCGGCGCAGCGATTTCCAGAGCGCCCTTATGTCATAACCGATGGGGCAAGCTGGACCTATTCGGACATGGCCGCCTGGTCGATGCGCATTGCGGCGGGCCTGCAGGCAAGGGGGATCGGGCCGGCGGACAAGGTGGCCAGCATCATGGCCAATCACCCGGAGTTCGTGGCCCTGAAATTCGCGATCTCGCGCATTGGGGCGATTGCGGTTCCGCTCAATATCTTCAATCGCGAACGCGAACTGGAATATCTCCTGCGGCAATCGCAGGCCTCGATGCTGGTCACCATGGCCCGCTTTCGGGAACTCGATTATCTCGACATGCTCGACAGGCTGGCGCCCGGTTGGGAAGATCATGGCGGCGGAGAAAACCTGCCGGACCTCGCGACTCTCATTGTGTTCGATGGGGCGGAGCGCTCCTCAGGAAAGGCCGCGTTTCCATTCGCCGCACTCGAGATCGATGCGGACAATTTCCGGCGAGAGGAGGTCGAGCCTACCCAGCTGTGCGACATCCTCTACACGTCCGGCACGACCGGCGATCCGAAGGGGGTGGAGATCACGCATGACATGCTGACCCGCACGGCGTTCGGATCGGCTTATGGGCGTGCCTTCGAGGACGGCCACCGCATTCTCTTCGCCCTGCCGATGTATCACGTCTTCGGTTACGTGGAGGGGATGCTGTCGGTGCCCTTCGTCGGCGGTTCGTTCATTCCGCATCTGAAATTCGATGCCGAAACGATGCTTGAGGCGATCGAGCGCCACCGAGCGACCGATGCCCTGCTCATCCCGACCATGACGCTGGATATGCTTCAGCTTGCCCGCGAACGCGGCTTCGATCTTTCGTCCTTCCATTTCGTCCTGGCGTCCGGTGGCCGCGCGCCCGAGCGCATCTGGCAGGAAATCCGCGACGTGTTCGGGGTCCGCGAGATAACGACCGGCTATGGCATGACCGAAACCACGGCCTCCACCACCGTCACCCGGCCGGATGATCCGATGGAGCGCCTGCTGAATACCAATGGCCGCCTGCGCAATGTAGGGCCGGCCGGTGATCCCGCGATCGAGAACCGGCTGGTGGACTACAAGGTCGTCGATCCGGAAACCGGCGCCGACCTGCCGGTCGGGGAGATCGGGGAACTGGTGGCCAGGGGCATCGGCGTGACGCGCGGCTATTATCGCAAGCCGGAAGCGACTGCCGCCGCCTTTACCGCCGATGGGTGGCTGCGGACCGGCGATCTGGGGCGGATCGACGCCGATCGATACATCACCCTGCTGGGGCGGACGAAGGAATCCTATCGGTGCGGTGGCGAGCAGGTGCTTCCGTCGGAGGTCGAAACGGTGCTGGTGAGCCATCCCACGGTATTGCAGGCCCATATCGTTCCCGTTCCGGACGAAAGGATGGGCGAAGTGGGGGTTGCCTTTGTCGTTGCCAGACCAGGTGAAACGATCGACCCGGGCGCGCTCGATCATTTCGTGCGCGAACGGGTCGCGCGCTTCAAGGTGCCGCGCCACTACATCCCCCTGGATGCGGAGGAGATCCCGGTTACCGCATCGGGCAGGCCCCGCAAGTTTCTATTGGCCGAAATGGCTATGCAAAGGCTCCAGGGGGCGCAGGCATGAGCGGTCAGCCGCCACAGCAGAGGATCGCCATCGTAACGGGCGCGGCGCGGGGGATCGGCGCGGCCATCGCGCTGCGTCTGGCGCAGGATGGCCATGCCATCGCCTTGCTCGATCTCCGCGCGGCGGATTGCGCGGAAACCGCGGGTCTGGTGGAACAGGCGGGGCGTCGCGCCCTTGCGGTCGATTGCGATGTATCGGACGAGGAGATGGTCAAAGCAGCAATCGACGAGGTGGCTTCAAGGCTCGGCCCGCCCACGGTGCTGGTCAACAATGCCGGCGTGCTCAAGGATCGCACGCTTTCCAACATGACGCTGGATGACTGGAATCTGGTGGTCGACGTCAATCTCAAGTCGGTCTTCCTGACCTGCCGCGCGGTTGCTCCCTTAATGCGCGAGGCTCGGTGGGGGCGGATCGTCAACCTGTCCAGCATCGCTGCCCTCGGCGTGTTCGGCGAGACCAACTATTCCGCGGCAAAGGCCGGCGTTCAGGGGCTGACCAAGACGCTGGCGATCGAATTGGGCGCGTATGGCGTCACCGCCAATGTCGTCGCTCCGGGCTTCGTGGTGACGGAAATGACGCGGGGCGTCGCGGCCAGCGCCGGCATGACCATGGATGAGCTTTCGCAGCTCATGCTGCGGGACATCGTGGTGGGGCGAACGGGCGAGCCGGACGACATTGCGCAAGCGGTGGCGTTCTTTGCCGATCCCCGCTCGTCCTTCGTCACCGGGCAGGTGCTGTATGTCGCTGGCGGGCCGCGAACCTAGCGTGCTCTGGGCCGCCCGGAAAAGCAGCGCCCCTTGCCCGCGCATGATGGTGGTTGCGTAAATCGCCTTATCTCTGCAAACCTTGCATGCGCTCCATCGATGCGATGCCGCACATGCCTGGGCCGCCGGTGACTTCGGCGCCAGGATAGCGGGTGCCGGTGGCCTGGTTCTTTTGGGTGTTTGGAGTGAGGTTTGGATACGAAGTCGGTCATTGGAAGGCGGCGCTCCAGCGCACGGAAGGAAGCGCGGGCTTCCTACGAAAATCGCAAGGCTGAGATCAGCGAAGCGGCAGTGCGGGTCTTTCACAGGCTCGGCTACCAGGGGGCGAGCCTGAGCGCGGTGGCGGCGGAAATCGGCGTCGATCGCGCGACGATCTACTATTACTTCTCTTCCAAGGAAGACATGTTCGATGAAGTCGTTCGGTCCGTGCTCGAGGAGAACGAACGGCTCGCGAAGCGCATTGCCGGAAGCGACATCAGCCCGCGCCGGAAGATGCGCGAACTGCTGATGGCGTTCATGACATCCTATGTGGATAATTATCCCTTGCTACACATCTATGTCCGCGAGGATCTGACCAAGGTGCAGGGCAAGCGATCGGATTGGTCGCTTCATATGCGCAATCTGAACCGCAACATCGAGAACTGTTTCGTCGAGATAATTGAGCAGGGCTATGCCGATGGAAGTTTCCGCCGAATGGGGGCCGCGCGCACGGTAACCTACGGAATACTCGGAATGCTCAATTGGAGCCATCGCTGGTTCAATCCCAATCGTTCAGGTGGCGCCGAGGAAATCGGGAACACTTTCGCGGAACTGGTCCTGGGCGGCCTCGAATCACCCTACTGACCGTCGCACCGGCCCAGCGCCGGTAGCTACACAACCATTCATTCCTGCAGCCTGCTCGCCGGAGAGAGGAGAGTTGCGTCTCCCCTCCCGGCACGTTAGCAATAAGCGATTCCACGGAGTCGTGGAATGAAGTTGGGCAGTCTGTTCAACGAGAACGTTGACGTGATCGCTTGGAGTGGCTATCGTAGGAACAAATAAGATTACCTCTGCAAACGCTCCCGGTCCGCGAAAGGATCGGGATCGAGACGATGCCTTGCAACAGCAGTGTTGTTGACGCGATTCTTTAAGGAGGTTATCTAGAAGGCAGCAAAGCCAATAAGCTTGCGCTCGCAAAGCGGGCAGCATGAAGAAGGGGAGGAGAGATGAAAATGGAAACATACAACAGTGGTGTGTTCGGAGTTGGGCTGAAGGTGGTCCTGCTGGGTTCGGCTGCGCTCGCCGCGGCTCCCGCCATGGCCCAGTCGAGCAGTAGTTCCGGCGGGCTTGGCGAAATCGTCGTCACCGCCACGAAACGCGCCGAAAATTTGCAGGACGTTCCGGTCAGTATTTCCGCCATCGGTTCGGAGCAGCTCGCATCGCGCGGCGTCACTTCCTCGAACGATCTCGGTGCGGTGGTTCCCAACCTGCAGGTCAGCTCGCAATATGGTGAAACCTCGCCGAACTTCTCGATGCGCGGCGTTGGCGTGACGAATGAGTTCGCGGCAAACACGGCGTCTCCGATTGGCGTATATGTCGATGAAGTCAGCCAGACCTTCCGTTATACCCACGGCCTGCAGCTTTACGATCTGGATCGGGTCGAGGTTCTGCGCGGGCCGCAGGGCACCTTGTTCGGGCGCAATACCACGGGCGGCGCGATCAGCATGTATACGCGTCAGCCGCAACTGGGCGAGGCGAACGGCTATTTGACCGTCGGCTATGGCAATTATGACCGCTGGAAGCTGCAGGGCGCGGTTGAGGCAACGCTGGTCGAGGATCAGGTAGGCGTGCGCGTGGCGTTCAACCGGGTCAAGGGTGACGGCTATTTCAAGGAGCCTGATGCCGGTTTCCGCGCAAACGGCCCGGACAGCTACGGTTCCTCCGATTCCATCGGCGTGCGCGGCAATCTGCGGATCAAGCCCAATGAGGATTTGGATATCAAGATTGGCGGTTACTACGCCAAGGACGATCCGGTGGGCTATCCGTTGCATTACATCGGATTGGTCGGGATGGACGCCAACGGGAACGGCGGGACCGATATCGTCGGCAGCACCCGTCAGGGCGGCATCACTCCCAATGGCGATGTCTGCTGCAGCTACAATGAAGTTTCATTCGACAAGGGTGGAAAATATATCACCAAGTCGTGGGGGCTTTCGCTCAACATCAACTACCAGATCAGCGATAACTGGTCGATCACTTCGGTCACCGGCTACACCAAGTCGGATTACAAGCTGAACATCGACAATGATGCAAGCTACAATGACGTCTATTTCATTATCTATGGGTCGAAGGGCAAGGATTTCAGCCAGGACTTCCGGGTCAACTATGACAGCGATCGGTTCAAGGGGCTGCTCGGCGTCTATTATGGCAAGGACAGCATCCGTTCGAGAAACGAGGTCATGGCCTACAATTTCCTTCCGGACGCCACCAGCGTCCTCGATTGGGCCCCGGGCTTGTCGACCTCGCTCAACGTCCTGTTCGGCTACAACCAGAAGCGTGAAACATTCGCGGTGTATGGCGAAGGCACCTTCGACATCACCGACAAGCTCGCTCTGACCGCCGGCCTTCGCTATACCAAGGATCATGTGGACTTCCTGGACGCCTATTCGGCGCCCTACACGGATTTCCCGGGCACGCAGCTCGACCTCTTCGGGGACCCGTTCTTCCTGTTCAACGATGCCAATATCAAGAACAGCTACGATAACTGGTCGGGCCGCGCGATTCTGAACTATGCCTGGACCGACGAGATCAAGACCTATGTCAGCTTCAGCCGTGGCTATCGTTCGGCAACCTATAATGGCTACGGCTTCATCGATCAGAACGCGATCTACTTCGTCGAGCCGGAACGCCTCGATTCCATCGAGTTCGGCTTCAAGACCCGCTTCGCCAACGACCGTGTGCAGCTGAACGGCGCATTGTTCCACTATGACTACAAGAAGCAGCAGGTTCAGGAAGTCATCGGCGGCGTCGCCTATCTGCGCAGTCTCGATGCAAAGGTGAAGGGCGCCGAACTGGAATTGCTGGCTAAGCCGATCCCCGCACTGACCCTGCGCGGTTCGCTGGGCTATCTCGATACCAAATACAAGAACGGCCAGCCCCTCAGCATGATCGAAATCGGCGGGAATGAAATTCCGTTCGCGTCGAAATGGACGCTCAGCTTCGGCGGCGACCTGACCTTGGGCAATGTCGCCAGCGGCGACATCGTATTCAGTGGCGAGGTCGCTTATAAGAGCAAGGTGTTCTACGATCCGTTCAACGATAATATCCGGCCTGACCCGACCGGCCTCTATGGCGGCGACCCGGACCCGACTGACGGCATTCCCGCAGGGCAGACGGACCTTGTCCAGGGCAAGGGTTACGCGCTGGTCAATGCCAGTCTGGCCTGGAACAGCAACAACCTGCAGGTTCGCTTCTGGGGCAAGAACATCTTCGACAAGAAATATTATCCGTTCGGCTATGATACGGCCGGGGCTTTCGGCACCGTTCTGCTTACGCCAGGGCAGCCGCGCACCTATGGCGTGGAAGCCACGATCAAGTTCTAGAAAAGCCCGATATACATCTGGCCGAGAGCATCTCTTGTCGGCCGAAAGCGCATAGCTTCAACTTTGCGGGGATCGTTCATTCGTCACACGGATGAGCGGTCCCCCGTTCGTTTTGAAAAGCCGCAAGTGCCGCCCGGTTTCGGGCCTGCCTCCGCCCCGCTAGCCTCCCGATTGCCGGCATGGCGCGCAGCCTTCCAGATCCAGCCCCATGCGATCTCGCATCGTATCAAAAGTGCGATTGCGCGCGCCCTGCAATTTTTCTACAGTATCGTGGAAAAAATGGAGGATGTCTGAATGCCGGCAACAGCCGAACTCGAAAATGGCCCGCAGGCGACAGTTGAGGAAATCGACGCTCTGATCGTCGGGGCCGGATTTGCCGGGCTTTACCAGCTCATTCATCTTCGCGAGAAAGGCTTCAACGCCAAGGTCTATGACATGGCCGAGCAGATCGGCGGGATCTGGTACTGGAACTGCTATCCCGGCGCGCGGGTCGATACGGAGGCGCCGATCTATCAGTATTCGCGCGAGGATCTGTGGCGCGACTGGAATTATACGGAACGCTTCCCGGCCTGGACCGAAATCCGCGCCTACTTCCGCTATGTCGACGAGAAACTCGGGCTGGATAAGGATGTCCGCCTCAACACTCGCATCGAAAAGGCGCGGTGGGATGAGCAATCGCAGCGTTGGCTGGTTGCCACCGACAAGGGCGACATGGTCAGCGCACGCTATCTGATCGTCTGCACGGGCTTCGCTTCAAAGCCCAATTATCCGCAGATCGAGGGAATCGAAAAATTCAGGGGCGAAACCGCGCATCCCGGCCGCTGGCCGCAGGCGGGCGTGGACTTCACCGGCAAGAATGTCGGCATCATCGGCACCGGGTCCAGCGCGGTCCAGCTGACCGAACAGGCGAGCCTCAAGGCCGGGAAACTCACGCTGTTCCAGCGCACGCCAGCCATTGCCCTCCCGCTTCAGCAACGGCCCTTTTCGGTTGAAGAGCAGGACGAGTTGAAGAAAACCTACAAGGCGCTGTTCGAATCCCGCCGGCACACCTTTGCGGGGTTCGACTATCAGTTCGAGGATGTTTCGTGGTTCGATCTGACGCCGGAAGAAAGGCTCGAGCACTATCGGCGCAAGTGGCAGATGGGTGCCTTCTACGCCTGGCTCGGCACCTTCCGCGATCTGCTGGCGGATGAGCGCGTCAGCAATGACGCCTATGATTACTGGCGCCAGCGTGTCCATGCCCGGGTGAAGAACCCTCAGACCGCTGAAACGCTTGCTCCGGAAAAACCGCCCTATCTCTTCGGCACCAAGCGAATGCCGCTGGAGCAGTGGTTCTACGATGCGTTCAATCAGGATAATGTCGAACTCGTCGATCTGAAGAAGAACTCGATCCTGCGCGCCCGCGAAGATGGCTTGGAAACGGCGGCCGGATTCATTCCGCTTGACATGATTATCTTCGGGACCGGGTTCGATGCGGTCCATGGCGGGCCAGCCTCGATCGACATAGTCGGCGCCAATGGGCAGAGCCTCGCCGAATATTGGAGCGATGGATTCCGCACGGCGCTTGGTGTCGCCAGCGCCAATTTCCCGAACCTCTTCTTCATCTACGGCCCGCAGTCGCCCGCCGCCTGGACGAACGGCCCTTCCACCGCCGAATATCAGGGCGAATGGCTGGTCGCCTGCATCGAATATATGCGAGACAAGGGCTTCACGCGCATCGAGGCGAGGCCCGAAGCCGAGGAGTTCTGGAAGAAGGAGATCGTGGAGTCCGCGAATGCCACGCTCCTGCCGAAGACGGCGAGCTGGTGGTTTGGGAACAATCTGCCCGGACGGGAAATGGAGCCGTTGTATTATGCCGGCGGATTGCCCCGCTTTCTCGAGTTGAGCTGGGCCAGCGCGAAAAACGGATATCGGGACTTCACGCTTTCGCGAGAGAAGGCACCGGCATGACTCTCGCGAAAGCCGCTCATTCTTCGAGCGGCATCAGAGCCGCTGCGCATTCCATTTTGAGGATGATAAAATCCACGGTATCGTGGAATAAGCGATTTGGAGTCGTCGTTAACGTGACGGGTCGATGATGGTCGCACCGGCCAGAGGCCGATTGGCGGGCTGCGAAGGATAATGGCCGGAGCAAACCGGCGGCACGACAGATAGATAGAATAGGAGAGCGAGATGATTGGCGACTTCTTTGTACTCGATGCGGTGACGCACGCTTACAATCAGGTGAGGGAAAATTACGCGGAGCCTATCTTCGCGGATGCGATGGTGGAAATGGCCTACCATCTCGGGGCTGATGCGCCGGACCCGCGCTATGCCATGAATCGCGAACAATATATCGTCGACTGGCAGGTCGACGGGCTGGCCAATCTGCTCTTTGCCGAAAGCGACACCGATGTCGCGGTCATGCATCCCCTGCTGTTCGCTTCCTTCAAGGATGGCTATTCGTCGATCGAAAAAGCTGCGGAAGCCCTGGAAAAATATCCGTCGCGCTTCATCGGCGCATATGCCTTTGCGGACCCGCTCAAGGGGCCGGACGCGGTGGCGATGCTCAAGGAGCAGGCGAGCCTCTGGAAGCCGCTGGGCATGAAGGTCTATCCCACCAGCTGGACCGGCGAGAAGTTCATCAGCTTCCGGATGGACGATCCGAAGATCGCCTATCCGCTTTACGAGGAAGCCCAGAAGCTCGGGATAGACACGGTTGCCGTCCACAAGGCGGTTCCGATCGGCCCCTTCTCGGTCGGCGATGCCTTCAATCCGACCGATATCGAAGCCGCCGCCACCGATTTTCCCGATCTCAATTTCGAGATCGTGCATGGCGGGCTGGCCTTCCTTGAGGAAACCGCGTGGCTGCTCGCGCGCTTCGGCAATATCGCGGTCAATATGGAAATCCAGAATATCCTGATCGAACGCCGTCCGATGGCTTTCGCCGAAGTGCTGCTGGGGCTTTGCAAGGTTGGCGGCTCGGATATGCTTGGGCGCATGTTCTGGGGTTCCGGCGGCACATTGTGCCATCCGCAACCCGCGCTCGAGGCGTTCCGCGATTTCCAGTTTCCCGAAGAGATGCTGGACAAGGCCGGGCTGTTCAAGCCGATCCGCCAGATCACGAATGAGGATAAGAGGAATATCCTGGCCGGCACGTATGCCCGGCTGCACCGGCTCGATCTCGACAGGATAAAGCAGGGCATCAAGGGCGATCAATTTGCCCGCCAGCCCGGCGAACCGCCGAAGCCGCCGCTATCGACCATAGAGCACGGCAAGGCGAAGGTCGGCGAGGCGGTTCATGCTTGATGCGCAGGCTGGCCTGCGAGAGCGTATCCTCGCGGAACTCGACCAGATCAAGGACCCGTGCAGCGTTGCTTCAGGCGCGCCGCTCGGGCTGGTGGAGATGGGGCTGATCAAGCAGCTGGACATTTCGGAGGCAGGGGAGGTGCATATCCAGCTCTGCCTGACCGCGCCGTTCTGCCACATGATCGCTTTCTTCAAGAAGGAAAGCTCGGAGAGGATTGGGCGGCTTCAGGGCGTGACATCCGTCTCGCTGGTCCCGGACAACGGTCTGGACTGGTCGCCCGGACGGATGAGCCTCGCCGTGCAGGCAAGGCGTGAGAAGCTGCTGGTGGCCGCTCATGCCGAGTTGGAAACCCGTTAGCCGCTATGATTGCGGGAATCCGCACCCAGTGGCTGGCGGCTTTGCCATAGTCTGAGGCTTTGCTGCTGCTTCCCCCGCTGCGCAGCAGACACTCTCCACTCAGATGGCGGTCATGCCGCCGTCGATCACATGCTCCATGCCGGTGATGAACGAGGATTCGTCAGAGGCCAGGAACAGCGCCAGGTTCGAAACCTCGATGGGGTCGGCCATCCGGTTGAGGGGAATCATGCCGAGCGCATCGCCGCCGCCCTCGTCGGTCGCCTCGACCATCATCGGTGTCTTGATAAAGCCCGGGTGGATCGAATTGCAGCGGATATTCTTGTCCCCGAACTCCACCGCGACCCGCTTGGTCATTCCCCGCACGGCGAACTTGCTCGCCACATAGGCGATGTTCGGCAGGCCGTAGCAGGCGACCATGCCGGCGATGGAGGAGATATTGACGATCGAGCCGCCGCCGGCCCTGATCATCGAAGGCAACACCGCCTGGATGCCGAGGAAGACGCCGGTCTGGTTGATGTTGCAGACGAAGTGATAATCTTCCTCCGCGAATTCGAGCGTGCTGCTCACCTTGCCGATGACCCCCGCATTCGCGACCAGCACATTGACCGTGCCGAAGCGGGCCTCGCCTTCCTGGACGACGCGATTCCAGTCGGCTTTCCGCGTGACGTCCTGTTTGATGAACAGGGCGTTCTCGCCCAGGCTGTCCGCCAGCGCCTGCCCGCCCTTCTCGTTGAGGTCGGTCAGGATGACCTTCGCCCCTTCCGCGACGAACAGCTTTGCATGGGTTTCTCCCATGCCCTGAGCGGCGCCGGTGATGATTGCTACCTTGTTTTTGAGCCTGTTCATGTCATTTATCGCCTTTGTCGAAAGTTGATCGGCTAATTTCGGGGGAGAGAGGCGGCCTCCCGGCCGCCGCGATCGAGCGCATGGTGAAAGCATCCAATATTTCGAAACGTCGGGAATCCGCCCTCAAGGAAGGGAGCGCGGATTATCTCGCGAAGCGCGATGAGCTGGTCCGAATCGCGGCGCAGCAGTTCAAGCAGAGCGGCTATCGCGCCACGACCCTGGCCGAGATAGGCCACAAGGCCGGTTTGGACCGGGCCACGGTCTATTACTATTTCGGGAGCAAGGAAGAATTGTTCCGGGAGATTCTGCGCACCGGAGTCGACCAGAATATTCGTGAATGCGTGAAGATCTCCCAGAACGACAAGCTGGATTCGCTGGAGAAGCTGCAGGCGATAATCCAGCAGCTGATGAAGGCATATGACGAGCATTACCCGCACATGTATGTGTATATTCAGGAGGAAATGGATCGGATCGCGAGCGAGAAGAGCGTCTGGGCGCAGGAACTCGCCGGACAGACCCGCAAGTTCGAGAAGATCGTGATGGGATTGATTTCCGAAACCATCGCGGCGGGAAAGATGCGTGACGATATCCCCGTCTCGATCGCGGCCAACGCCATCTTCGGAATGCTCAACTGGACGCATCGCTGGTATCAGCCGGGCGGGGCGCATGGCGCGGACGAGGTGTCGAGATCGTTTGCAAGGATATTTCTCGACGGGATGAGGCCGCGCTGATCCACGGGCCGCTCAGACGAACTCGCCGAGGCGCTTGCGCAGGGCGACCTTGTTGACCTTGGTGGCCGACATCGGCCACTCCTCGGCAGTCACGAAATAGATCGCGCGCGGCACCTTGTAGCTGGCGATCTTGCCACGACAGTGGCCGATAAGCTCCTCTTCATTCGCGCTGACGCCTGGGTGCAGTTCGACAAAGGCTACGGGCACTTCGTCCATCCGTTCATCGGGCCTGCCGATCACCTCGGCGATCTTTACGGCCGGATGGCTGCACAGAAACGCTTCGACTTCGATTGCGGCGACGTTCTCTCCGCCGACTTTCAGCATGTCCTTGGCCCGGCCGTTGAAAATCAGGCTGCCGTCCGCGCTTCGCGAATACAGGTCGCCCGTATGCAGCCAGCCGTCCTCGTCTATGGCTTCCGCGGTCTTTGCCGGATCGCGGTAATATCCCTTGGTGACGCAATAACCGCGCACCAGTATCTCGCCCACGGTTCCATCCGGCGCATCCTCGCCTGTTTCCATGTCGATGATGCGCACCTCGACGCCGGGCACGGCCTTGCCGTGCGATGTCGCGCGCTGCTCGCGGGTTTCATCGGGATCGCTGATCGCAAAGATGCCTGCGGTTTCGGTCATGCCGCAGCCTTGCAGCACTTCGGCCTGGGGCAGCCGGTCCTGTATTTCCCGCACAAGCAATTCCGGGCCGATGAACAGCATGGTTCTGACCCTGGCGGTGGCTGCATCGAAGCCGGGATGCGCCATCAGCGGTTGCAGGATCGCCGGGAACCACGGCCAGAACGCGGTGACGCCCTGCTCCGTCATCAGGGCAATCGCGCGGTCGGGATCGAAGAAGCTGTCGGTCAGATATGTCCCGGCAGTGCCGATCGAACCGAGGAAAGGCGCCAGAGAGCCGATGTGAAACAGGGGGCCGCCGCCCCAGGTCACGTCATGGTCGGATGAACGGAACCGGCTGTCCGCCCTTTCGACCGGGCCGCGCGTCATGGCTTCGTGAGTCAGCATGCAGCCCTTGGGATTGGCTGTCGTGCCGGAGGTGTAGAGGATCGCGGCAAGGTCATCGAGCCGGGTGCGGCGGCGCAGTTGATCGATCAGATCGGCGTCGATGCCTGCGCCAGCATCCATGAATTCCGCCCGATCGACGAACCCGTTTGCCGCGTCGCCCGAAAGCAGGACGACATGGCGCAGATGCGGCGCTTCCGGAATTGCCAGCGGCCCCGGGTTGGCGGTCGCCAGTGAGGGCAGGGCATTGCCGAGGACTTCGCGGAAATCGAGATAGCGTGTGTCGGCAGCAGCGCTGAACAGCAGAGAAATCTGCGCATTGTCGATGATATAGGCCAGTTCATGGGCCTTGTGCCGGGCATGCAGCGGCACCACCACGCAATTGGCGAGCAGCGCGCCAAACAGGCCGGTCACGAATTCGCGGCCATTGTTGCAGAACAGGCCGATATGCGAGCGCGGCTGGATGCCCAGCCCGACAATGCCGCGGGCCACCGCAGCCGCTTCTTCCAGAAGCTCGCGATAGGTGATGGCGAACTCCGGCATGACCAGAGCCTTTCGGTTGGGATGATTCGCTGCGCTTCGGATGAGGAGATCGCCGATCGTGCAAACCTCACTCCAGCGTTCAAACGCAGTCATTCCTTCTCTCCGATTCCCGGCATCTTATTCCTTGCCTTGATCTGAAAATGCGCGGCCGGGCCATTTCTGTCAACGTTGAAG
This sequence comes from Tsuneonella sp. CC-YZS046, assembly GCF_035581365.1. NCBI lineage: Bacteria > Pseudomonadati > Pseudomonadota > Alphaproteobacteria > Sphingomonadales > Erythrobacteraceae > Tsuneonella > Tsuneonella sp. CC-YZS046. The sequence goes on from NZ_CP141590.1 coordinate 139,992, forward strand.
TTGATAAAGCGCATATGGGCAGAATGGTTGACAGGAACGATACGATGCGCATATCAACGTATGCGTTGATAAAGGGACTCGGTGTGGAGAAGATGCTTTGAAATTCCACCTCATGCAAACGGGTGTCGTCGGGCGGCGTCACGAAATCGAACAGGGAATGGCCGGTCAGCGAAAGGATCTCTACCAGCGCTTTCTGGAGGAGATTAAGGGATACGTCCGGCAGGCCGACGAGCTTGGCTTTGCCGGCTATTGCCAGCCCGAGCACCATCTGCAGATCGAGGGCTTCGAAGCGAACAATCATCCCGGGATGTTCAGCCTGTTTGTGGGGCTCCATTCGCAGCGTCTCAAGGCTGGCATCATGGGGTATACCTTGCCCACGCATAATCCGGTCCGTGTCGCGGAGGAGATCGCCACGCTGGATCATATGCTGAAGGGCCGGCTCTATGTGGGTTTCACGCGCGGCTACCATGCGCGATGGGTGGATGCCTATGCCTCGGTCAAGGGCGTGGGCTGCACCCAGCCCGCCAACGCCAAGGCCAGGGACGCGCAGGACACGCTCAACCGGGAAGTGTTCGAGGAATCGATCCAGATCATCAAGAAGGCGTGGACCAGCGATGTGTTCAGCCATCACGGCAAGCACTGGGACTTCCCGCCCAAGGATGGGTCCGCCGGGCATCCGGCCTATGCCAAGTTCGGGAAGGGGCAGGATGCGGATGGCATCGTGCGGGAGATCGGCATCGCCCCGCACTGCTACCAGGACCCGCACCCGCGCATCTACGGCGGCTTTGCCGGCACGATGCGCACGGTCGACATGTGGGCCAGGGAGAACGGCACGCCGATCGTGCTGGCCGACGATCTGGAGTTCTGCAAGGCTCTGCGCGACCGCTGGATGGATGGCGCGGTCAAGGCCGGCCACGATCCCGATCCCGGCGATGCCATGGCATGGGGCGGCTTCCTGATGCTGACCAACGACAAGGACAAGCAGCAGGCGCTGATGGATGAGCACAAGTGGTTCTGGGATGAATGGTTCATTCCCCATGGGCAGCGGATGCCGAACGTCCTGATCGGCTCGGCCGACGAAATTGCGGATCGCATCGGCGAAGCGCATGACAAGCTCGGGTTCAACGAACTGTTCCTGATGTTCGGCCAGGGTCATCTCGAACCGCAGCAGAACCATGAGGAAATCGAGGAATTCATGGCGAAGATCGCGCCGCGCTTCGCCAGCAAGGACGAGCAGGGAATCTATGTCTGAACCCCTCGGCGCATGAGGGCAGGGCTGGAGCGGTTCGGAAAATAAGAAGCAGGTGCACACCGCCACGCACCTGCGCAATCGGAGAGAAAGAGAATGGCAATGCAATGCGGGATGTTCATGACTCCCTACAATCCGCCGAGCAGGACTTCGCGCCAGGTCTTCGACTGGGCCGTGGAGATCGCCCGGATAGCGGATGACGCCGGATATACGGACTTCATGATCGGCGAGCATTACACGCTGGCCTGGGAGAATATCCCCTTGCCGGAAGCGATCATCGCCGCCTGCGCGCAGACCACGAAGCAGATCCGCTTCGCCCCGATGGCGCATCTGCTGCCTTATCACGATCCCGCGACGCTGGCGGTTCGCGTCGGCTGGCTGAGCCAGGTGATGGAAGGCCGCTATTTCCTCGGCGTCGCGCCCGGCGGCCATCACACCGATGCCATTCTGCACGGTTTCGACAGCATCATGGAACTGGCACCGATGCAGCTCGAGGCGCTGCATCTGATGGAGCGGGTCTGGGAAGGCAAGCCATTCAGGGAGCAGGGCAAATATTTCAAGGCAGGCTTTCCGGGGCCGGATACGATGCCGGAATACTGGGTCGAGATCGCTGACAATTCCCCCTACGGTGGGCGTGAAGCGCTGGAAATCGCGGTGACCGGCCTGTCCGAAAGTTCCAGGTCGATGGAGTTCGCCGGATCGCGCAACTACAGCCCGATCTCGTTCTTCGGCGGCACGTCGCAGATGAAGGCCCATTGGGAAACCTGGGCCACGGCAATGGAAAAGGCCGGCCACACGCCTGACCGCCGGCGTTTCCGCGTCTGCCGCGACATCTTCATCGCCGATACGGATGAGGAGGCGAAGCGTCTGGTCCGCAAGACCGGCCTGATGCGGACCTGGAACGATTATCTCAAGGAAATCTACGTCAAGTTCGGCCTGTTCAAAGGCATCATCGCCGACAGCGGCAGGGACATCACGCCCGATCAGGTCGATGATGATTTCCTGATCGATCACGTCATCCTGTGCGGATCGCCCGAAAGGGTGATCGAAAAGCTGGAGGCGCTGGCGGACAAGGTCGGCGGCTGGGGGCAGATCGTGGCCAACCAGCACGACAGCATCGACGATCCCAAGCCCTGGGAAGAATCGCTGCGTCGCCTGGCCAGCGAGGTGTGCCCCAAGGTCAACATGCCGCTGTGATGCATTGGAGCGGCGGCTCCGCGCCGTCGCTCGACCGCCGGATGTAAGGACAAGCGGCGGTCTGGAAGGAGAGAAGGATGGCAACCGGTAAAGCCTGCGTTCTGGTGGAGCCCAACAGGATCGAAACCTGGGACGTTCCCATTCCCGATCCCGAAGCGGGCGGCGCTCTGGTAAGAGTGATTGCCGGGGGCGTCTGCGGCAGCGATGTCCATATCCTCACTGGTGAGGCCGGGATCATGCCGTTCCCGATCATCCTGGGCCATGAAGGCGTGGGCCGGATCGAGAAGCTCGGCCCTGGCGTGGACACCGATTACGCGGGCGTGCCGGTGAAGCCGGGCGACCTGGTCTATTGGGCGCCGATCGCGTTGTGCCACAGGTGCTACAACTGCACGGTTCTCGATGAGACGCCCTGCGAGAATTCCCAGTTCTTCGAACATGCGGAAAAGCCCAATTGGGGAAGCTATGCGGATTTCGCGTGGCTGCCGAACGGACTGGCGTTCTACCGCCTGCCCGACCATGCTTCGGTGGACGCGGTCATCTCGCTCGGCTGCGCGCTGCCCACCGCGCTGCGCGGCTATGATCGCTGCGGTCCGGTCCGCACCGGGGAAGCAGTGGTGGTGCAGGGGGCCGGCCCGGTCGGCCTTGCCGCCATACTTCTCGCCTCGCTTGCCGGCGCGCGGGAGATCGTGGCCATCGACATGCATGAGAAGCGGCTGGAAGTCGCCAGGGCGCTGGGCGCGACCGCGACCGTTTCCCTGAAGGATTCCGCGGAGGAGCGCCGCCGCCAGGTCTACGAAATCTGTGGTCCGCACGGACCGGAGGTGGTGGTGGAAGCGGCGGGCGTGCTTCAGGCTTTCCCGGAAGGCGTCGACCTTACCGGAAATCACGGCCGTTATATCGTGCTGGGGTTGTGGGGCGCCATAGGCCAGCAGCCGATCAGCCCCCGCGACACAACTCTCAAGAACCTCACGATCGCGGGCGCGACCTTCCCCAAGCCCAGGCATTACCACCAGGCGCTGCATACGGCGGTGCGCTGCCAGGAACGGCTTCCGCTGGCCGAACTGGTTACCCATCGTTTCGGCGTGGGGTCCGCAGCCACGGCACTTTCAGCCACGGCCAAGGGTGAAGTCATCAAGGCGGTGATCGATCCCGAAATCGCCTGACCCAATATCTCAGGAGCAGATTATGACCGAGATGACGAAGATGGAAACGAAGCCGCTGCCCTACGAACCGCCGCTCGACGGAAAGGCGCGCGCGGCGAAGCCCGCCCATGTCCCCGATCGCCTCGTGCGCGATATCGACATGTATGCGCTCGACGGCATCAGCGAGGGCTATCACGAGGCATGGAAGGCGCTTCAGCAACGCGAAGGCACGGAGAAGCTGGTATGGACGCCGCTGACCGGCGGGCACTGGATCGCGATGGACGGGCCAATGGTCCGCGAGATCTACGAGCACCCCGAACTGTTCTCCAGCCATGTGATCTTCCTTCCCAAGGAAGCGGGCGAGAAATACGCGATGGTGCCGACGCGAATGGACCCGCCGGAACACACCCCATACCGCAAGCTGCTCGATGTCGGGCTCAATCCCAAGCGGATCCGCGAGGTCGAGGACATGGTTCGCCAATCCGCCGTCAACCTGATCGAGCCGCTGGTGGCCAAGGGGCAATGTGACTTCGCCCGCGACTATGCCAATATCTTCCCGGTCCATGTGTTCATGGCCATGGCCGACCTGCCGCTCGACGATGTGCCGAAGCTGGCCCGCTTCGCCGAAGACATGACGCGTCCGCGCGGAAACACGCCGGAAGAGATGGCGCAATGCCTGGATGCCGCGAACAAAGGCTTCTTCGAGTATGTCGAGCCGGTGATCGAAGCGCGCAAGGGCGGCAGCGGCACCGATCTGATTACGACCATGGTCAACGGCACGATCGATGGCGGGCCGATGCCGCATGACAAGGCGCTGGGCCTGATTTCGCTGCTTCTCCTCGGGGGGCTCGACACCGTGGTCAATTTCCTCAGCTTCATGATGATCTATCTGGCCCGTCACCCCGACAAGGTCGCCGAGGTCAGGAATGATGAATTGAAGCTGCGGCGCGGGGTGGAGGAATTGTTCCGCCGCTTCCCGGTGGTGTCCGAGGCGCGGATGGTCGCCAGGGACCAGACCTTCCATGGGGTCGAATTGAAGCAGGGCGACATGGTTCTCCTGCCGACCGTGCTGCATGGGCTGGATGAGGATGAGAATCCCGATCCGTTCACGCTCGATTGGGAACGGATGCCGAAGCACACGACCTTCGGGGGCGGGCCGCATCGCTGCGCGGGGCTTCATCTCGCGCGGATGGAAGCGACCGTGACGGTTCAGGAATGGATCAAGCGCATTCCGGAGTTCAGCCTCGCTGAAGGGGCCAATCCCATCTATCACTCCGGCATTGTGGCGGCGGTCGAGAACGTGCCGTTCGTCTGGCCGACCAAGTAAGCGGATCGCGAAAAATGAGCGAACGTCTCGCCGACCGGGTCTGCGTCGTCACCGGCTCCGGGCAGGGCATGGGCAGGACGAGCGCGCTCGCCATGGCCCGCGAGGGCGGCAAGGTTGTCATTGCCGACATCAACGAGGAAGCCGGCCGGGAAACCGTCGGCCTGATCGAAGCGGAGGGCAACACGGCCGCGTTCATCAGGGTCGATCTGCGCGACAGCGCGTCGATCAAGGCGCTGATGGATGAAACGGCGCGGCTGTTCGGCGGGATCGATGTGGTGCATGCCAACGCTGCCATTCACGAGAGCGACCTGACCCCCCGGACCTCGATCGAGGAACTGGACGAGGATATCTGGGATCTGGTCAACGACATCAATCTGAAGGCCGTGTGGCTTTGCACCAAGCACGCGGTGCCCTACCTCAAGGAGGCGCGCGCTCCTGCCATCGTCAACGTCGCTTCGACCGGGGCGGAAGTCTCCTATCCCATGGCTGGCGCCTATTGTGCGACCAAGGGCGGGGTGCGGATGCTGACCAAGGCCAGCGCGACCGATCTCGCCAAATTCGGAATCCGGGTCAATTGCTATGGGCCTGCCGCAATCCGCACGCCCATGCTGGAGAAATATCTCGAAGCGGCGGAAGATCCGGCGGCGGTCGAGCAATTCCTGCGCGGCGCGCATCTCATCCCGCGCCTGGGCGAGCCGGAAGAGGTCGCAAAGCTGGCGGTGTTCCTGGCTTGCGACGACAGTTCCTTCATCAACGGCGCCTATTATCTGATCGACGGCGGCGCGCTGGCCTGGCGAGGCCTAGCCGGCTGATCCCTGGATTCATTCCGGTTCTTATTGAGCCGGAATGAATCTGCACCCGTTCGATTTCCGTGATTTCCGAGCCGGCAGGCGTTCCACCTGCCTCGAAATCACTCTAGGCGATCCCGTCGTGGCCGGGTCCCTCGGCCGCTATATCGAGCGTTTCCATGATCTGGCGGCGGGTCGCGCCCAGCGCGATGGCGTTCTTCAGGTGAAGGCGGAAACCTGGGCCGAAGGCGTGGGTCGGCGCGATATCGCAGGCGATCGCCACCAGTTCTTTGGTCCGTGCCCGGACGGAGCCGATCTTCCAGGGCACCGCGCAGTAATCGAAGAAGGCCTTGAACAGATCGGGGCAGAGCCGCAGCATGGCTGTGAGAAAGCCGGGATTCTCCTGCTCGAAGCCGATCCAGAACGCATCGTCGCCGACATGCCGGTCCCAAAGCGCCTGGCGTTCCGCATCGAGCGGACTGCCGGGGTCGAGCAAACCGCGCTCGCCGGCCGCCGCGAGCACCATGGCCTGCGAGATCATCAGTGAGTGAACGCCGAGGCCGGATACCAAGGCAATGATCTCCTCGACCTGATCCACGCTTGCGCCGGCGTCGAACGCACCCTGAATAGCTTCGGCGATGGCTTGCCGGTCCAGCGCCGTGACGGAAACCGCCACACCCAGCCGGACAAGCGCGCGCGCCAGGGCATCCAGCCCTTCGCCTTCCGGGAGGTCGCGCGTGGCGGCGATGGCCTGTTCGCGCAGCCTGGCTGAAATGTCCTGCATCATCTGGCCCCATTTAGTCGAAGCGACTATTCAGTCAACTTTCGTGTTGACCGAATGGTCGGCCAGCGCCATAATTCCGGCCGGGAGAGACGAATCCTTGGCTACATTGGAAGAACGTGTTCGCCGGCTGGAGGACAGGGCAGAATTGCAGGATCTGGTCGCCGCCTATTTCCGGGCGGTGGACGATGACGATTACGACGCTGTCGGAGACAGCTTCACCGAAGATGCGGAATTCGTCGCGTCCGGCTTCGATGGCGACAGAACCCGCGATGCGGTGGTGGCCTTCCTCCGCGCCGCCAGGGCGGGCATGGGGCAAACCGTTCATACTCCCAACTACGTCCAGATCGAGTTCCTGAGCGATTGCGAGGCGACGGGTCTGGTCGGTGCGCATCTCGAGCTTGGCCTCGGGGAGCAGACATATTTCGGTGCGGTCCGCTATATCGACCTGTATCGCAGGGCGGAAGGGCGCTGGCGGATCGCCCGGCGCGAAATGAAGGCCATCCACATGGCGCCATGGTCGCAGGTCGAAACCTCGCTGACCAGCGCTTTCAATGTGCGCTGGCCCGGTGCGCAGCCCTTGCCGAGCGACTGTCCGCGCAAGGGGCGAGCCATGCCCGATGCATAGCGGCGCGGCCAAATCCTGATGATTGGAAATGCGATGAAAGGAATGGAAGTGAACAACGAACAGGCGCTGCAGCAGCTGGTGGACGAGCGCGATATCCAGCGTGTCCTGTCGGATTATGCCTATTATCTCGACATGAATATGCCGGAGAAGATGGCCGAGTTGTTCGTGGACGATTGCGAGGTCGATTATGCGCCCAATTTCGGCGCCAAGGGGATCGAGGAATACAAGAAGACGCTGGACGGCATCGGCACCTTCTTCAGGGGGACGAGCCACCATAATTCCGGCACGGTGATCGACTGGATATCCCCCACCGAAGTGAACACCCGCACCATTCTCGTCGCGATCCACCGCTATACGAAGGAGCGGCCCGATGGCATCCTCTACGGCCAGTATCACGACACGCTGGTGAAAGTGGATGGCCGGTGGAAGTTCAAGCGCCGCGAATTGCGCACCACGATGACAACCGACTATCATGTCAAGGCAGCCAACCCGATTGGGCGCCGTGACTGAATGAGCGAACAGGCCCCCCTCCGAATTGAATCCGGGGATTCGATCGACTGGATCGTGCTGAGCCGGCCTCAGGCTGCGAACGCCTTCTCCACGGCCCTGCTGGATGCCTTCACCGCCGCTTTGGTGAAGCTCGAAAAGGAAGGCGCGCCGGTTATCGGCATCAGGGGGGAAGGCAAGGGCTTCAGCGCCGGCGCCGATCTGAGCGAGTATAACGCGGGCGGCACGCCGGTGGAGGATGTGGCGCGCCTGCGCCGCAATCTCGACCGCTGGCTCGCCATGTGGCGACATCCGAAGCCGGTGATCGTCGCCATCCATGGCTTCTGCATGGGCATTTCCGCGCAGATGCCGTGTTTCGCGGATATGACGGTGGTTGCGGAGGATGCCCGGATCGGGGAACCGGGGATACCTCTGGGCGGCGGCTATGTCGCGCCCGCCTGGGTGCCGCAAGTCGGGGCCAAGCGCGCGAAGGAGCTGGCATTCCTCCCTGGCAACTGGGTCGATGGGCGCACCGCCGCCGAATGGGGCTGGGCCAACGCCGCTGTCCCGGCCGAAGAGCTGGTGCCCTGCGTGGAGGCGCTGGCCGGGCGGATCGCGATGATCCCGCCTGCGGTGCTGACCATCAAGAAGCAGTCGATCAACCGGGCGATGGAGGCCGCCGGTTTCCTGTCCGCGGTGAACGCCATTTCGGAGAGCGATGCCATATTGCATCTTGAACCCGCGGTGCTCGCCATGCGCCAGCGCATCGCCGATGAAGGGCTGGCGGCGGTGGTGGCCCATTACCGGGGCGAAAGCTCCACCCAGATATTTCAGAAACACAGAAAAGGATCAGCTGATGGCTGACGTCGAATTCCATGTCGATAACCATGTCGCCCATGTCAGGCTCAACCGCCCGCAGGGCATGAATGCGATCACTGGCGGGATGGACGATCTTCTGTTCGAGGCCTGGAAGACGATCAATGACGATCCGGAGATCTGGTGCGCTGTCCTTTCGGCCGAGGGCGAGAAAGCCTTCTGTATCGGCGCCGACGTTTCGGAAGGGCCGGAACGCAAGACGCGGATGGCGCTGGCCGGGGGACTCACTGGGATCGGCGGGCCGCTGGTCACGCTCAGGAAGCCGATGGTTGCCGCGGTTCAGGGCTTCTGCGTCGGCGGCGGCTTCGAGCTGGCGATGTGCGCCGACATCATCGTCGCCGCCGAAACCGCCCAGTTCGGCCTGCCGGAAACGCGGCATGGAATTATTGGCGAATGTGGCGTGGTTCACCGGGCGATCCGGCAATTGCCGCATCATATCGCCATGGCGATGATCCTGACCGGAGAGCGGATCGATGCGGCGTCGGCAGCGCAATATGGCCTGGTCAACGAGGTCGTCCCCTATGCCGGGCTGGCCGAAGCGGCTGCGGCCTGGGCGGCGAAGATCAACAAATGCGCCCCGCTTGCCAATCAGGCGGCCAAGGCCGCGGTGCTCGGGCGGCTTGGCTATCCGCTGGAAGTGGCGTTGATGACCCGGTTCGAAGAGATCGAGCAATATGCCGAAAGCGATGATGTGCGCGAACGCAACGCAGCAGCGGCGGAGGGACGCAAGCCGGTTTGGACGGGGCGCTGAACTTGGCCGAACGGCGCGCCACAAGTGAGAGATTGACGCGTTATCCGGCGAATCCGAAGTATGGGACAGGCGCCTATCGCCGCCGCATCTGCTTCACCGCTTCCCCAGGCGGAATGACGGTTTCTTTGTTCGATGACTTCCATGAAATGGTGGTCGAGATCGGCCATGACGGGCGCCGGGTAATCGCCGTCGATGCCGAGATGCGGCGCTTCCCCAAGACGACCTGCCAGGGCGCGATTGCCCTGCTGCAGGCGTTTGTCGGCTGCACTATCGCCGATGGCCGTTATGCCATTGCCGGCAAGTTCAATCGCGGGCCGCACTGCACCCACCTGATCGACTTGACGACCTGGGGCATTTCCGCGCTCCAGCGCGGCGTGGAGGATCAATGGATCGAAATCGCCCTGACCGATCCCGATCCGGACGGGCGGCAATCGCTCGATCTGTCCGTGAATGGCGAAATGGCGCTGCGCCTCTCGATCCTCCATGAATGCCTGGAATTGCCCGCGCAGCATGCCGGGCAATCGCTGTTCGGCGGATTCACGCGCTGGGCCGACGAGAATTTCTCCGGCTTCGAGCGCGACTTGTGGCACATGGCGCAGATGGCGGCGTTCGTTTCGCATGGCCGCGCCTATGTGGTCGATGGGCCGGTGCCTTTCGCCTCGGCGGATGAGCCTTCACGCAAGGGTGCGTGCTACAGCTATAGCGATCCCGCCTATCGGACCGCGCTGGATATTGTCGGCTATGTGCGCGACCACACGCGGGGCTTGCCGCCGCGCGACCGTGCCAGCGAGAGAATCCGGGGGCAAGCATGACCCGTATCGCCACGATCGAGGACATCATCGACGATGCCCGCAACGGCAGGCCCTTCATCCTGGTCGATGCGGACGACCGGGAGAATGAAGGGGATATCGTGATACCGGCGCAATTCGCGACGCCGGAGCGGATTGCCCATATGGCCACCCATGCAAGAGGGCTGATCTGCCTTGCGATAACCGCCCAGCGCGCGGCGCAGCTTGAGCTTGAACAGATGTCGCGAGACAATCGTTCCGGGCATGGCACCGCCTTCACCGTGTCGATCGAGGCGGCGCAGGGCGTCACCACCGGCATTTCCGCTTTCGACCGGGCCAGGACGATTTCCGTCGCGATCAATCCTGCCAACGGGCCGGACGACATCGTCACCCCCGGGCATGTGTTCCCGCTCGTGGCGCGCGATGGCGGGGTGCTGATCCGGGCCGGACACACGGAAGCCGCGGTGGACGTCTCCCGCCTCGCCGGCCTGATGCCCGCGGGCGTGATCTGCGAAATCATGAATCCGGACGGCACCATGGCGCGCCTGCCCGATCTGCTTCCCTTTGCCGAGCGGCACGGCTTGAAGATCGGGACCATCGCCGATCTCATTGCCTACCGGCGCAAATCCGAAAAGCTCGTCCAGCTGGTCGTCAGGGCCCCGTTCGAGACGCATTTCGGGGATGGCTTCTTCATCCAGGTGTATCGCGATCTTATCGATCGGGCCGAGCATGTTGCCCTCGTGCGCGGCCATATCCGGCCGGAGGGCGAAACGCTGGTCCGCGTTCATCAGGTGGATCTGACGGCCGATATGCTGGGATACAAGCATGCCCATCGCGATTACGTGTCGCGGATGCTCGAACGGCTGGCCAGCCACGATGGTCCCTCGGTGGCGGTCTTCGTGCGCGATCCCGATCCGGAATCGATCTCGCGCCGGGTGCAGGGCGGGCGGCAGGACTACAGCAACCGCTACGGCTCTCGCGACTATGGCATCGGGGCGCAGATCCTGCGCGATCTGGGCGTCACGCGCATGAACCTGCTGACTTCCAGTTCGGGCAAGATGGCCGCGCTGGAGGGCTTCGGCCTTGAAGTGACGGGGCGGACGCCGATCATCGAGGAAACAGGAGAAGCCGCATGAACGGGATCGAGCGGAACAAGGCGGCCGCGGCGGCTCTGCTGGAGGCGTTCAGTCGGGGCGACGTGCCGGCCATGGTCGCCCTGATGACCGAGGATGCGACCTGGTGGGTGGGCGGCAATATCGCTGGGCTCTCAGGGACCTATCGCCGCGACGAGTTCGCCGCGCTGGTGGAAGGGGCCAAGGCGGCCTACAAGACCGGCGCCTTGAAGATATGGCCGACCGGCATGGTCGCCGAAGGGGACAAGGTCGCGGTCGAGGCTCAAAGCCAGGCGGAACTCCATAATGGCCGGGTTTACGCAAACACCTATCACCTGCTGGTCACGCTGCGCGACGGCAGGATTTGCGCGGTAAAGGAATATTGCGACACATTGCACATGAAGCAGATATTCTTCGATCCGGATTGATCAGCCTCCGGTCGGCGGCAGGAAAAGGGCCGCCACGATCTGCCGCATGGTGTCTTCCAGCGCGTTTTCGAAATCCTCGGTCGCCCGGCCGGATTCCAGATCGCGGGAATAGACGGCAAGCAGATTGAGAAACATGAAGCAGGCGGTGATGAGCCGCCTCTGCGCCGCGCTGTCGCTCAGGAAACTCAGCTTCTGCCGCAGGAGATTGAGCGTTCTCCTGAGGCCGTCCGGTAGATTTCCGCCGAAGCGGCCATATTCCGCGTCCGAATTGCGTAGGAGATACTGGCACAGGAAATTGGCATAGCTGTGGTCGCCGAACTTATCGATCAGCGCAAGCTGGGGCAGGAAGATCACTTCGGCAATCGTGCGCGGATGCTCCAGCCGCTGCTCCTGTTCCGCCAGGGCGATCATTTCCAGGCGGCGGGCATCCATCTGTTGCATCCGATAATCGAAGATGGCCTGGACCAGCCCGTCCCGAGAACCGAAATGATACTGGACGGCATGATGGTTTTTCTGGCCGGAGCTGGCGGCGATCCTGCGCAGGGAAACGCCGTCGATCCCCTCGCGCGCGAACAGCACTTCGGCGGCCAGAATCATCCTGGTCCGGCTGTCGAGTTCCCTGCTGAGTATTTCGGCGATTGCCGTCATTTCCGTCGAACCTTTGTCATGCGATTCCGCTTCCTTTGGCCGCAAACCGGCAGGATTTGAAGCCGTTAGGCGGTCGTCAACGCGCGCGTAGATTTGCCTTGACTTGGGCTGCCCCTGGGATAGTCTAAGCCAAATGGCTTAAAAATCAAATCAGGAGAGATTCGCGATGGCTATGGAAACGGGCCTCATCTTCCATCCCTATATGCGCCCGGGCCGCACTGCCCGGCAGACCTTCGAATGGGGCGTCCAAAGCTCGGTAGCCGCCGACAAGGCGGGCTTCACCAGCATGATGATTTCCGAACATGCCTCGCAAATCTGGGAAAATATCCCGAACCCCGAGCTGATCATGGCGGCCGCCGCGCTGCAGACCGAGAATATCCACTTTGCGCCGATGGCCCACATCCTGCCGCATCAGCACCCGACCAAGCTGGCGATGATGGTGGGCTGGCTCTCGCAGATCCTTGAAGGCCGCTATTTCATGGGCATAGGGGCCGGGGCCTATCCGCTGGCCTCGTATATGCACGGCATTCGCGGCGACGCTCAGAAGACGGAAAACCTCAACCGGATGGTCCGTGAATCGCTCGACATCATGGAGAAGATCTGGAAGCGCGAGCCATTCTTCTACGAGGGCGAGTTCTGGAACGCGGGCTTCCCTGAAGAGGAGCCGGCCGAGACGGAAGAGGACGAGCAGCATAAGCTTGCCAATTATTCGCCGTGGAACGGCGCCTTCCCGGAATTCGCGGTGACGGGCTTCAGCTATAATTCGCCGTCGATGAAGCTGGCTGGCGAGCGCAACTTCAAGCCCGTCTCGATCTATTCGGGCCTGGATGCGTTGAAGAAGCACTGGGAAGTCTATTCCGAAGCCAACATCAAGGCCGGTTACACGCCCAATCGGGCGCGCCACGCGGTTTCGCAGACCGTCTTCGTCGCGGACACCGACGCCGAAGCGAAGAAGGAAGTGATGGAAGGGCCGATCGGCTATTGCTTCGATCGCTACCTGATCCCGATCTGGCGCCGCTTCGGGATGATGGACGGCTTCGCCAAGGATGCCGGGATCGACCCGCTCAAGGCCGATCTGGAGTTCCTGGTCGACAATGTATTCGTTGTCGGCTCCCCCGATACCGTCGTCGAGAAGCTCAATGCGCTGTTCGAGAAGTGCGGCGGCTGGGGAACGCTGCAGATCGAATCGCACGATTATTACGATGATCCCGCGCCCTGGTTCCACTCGCTGGAACTGGCGGCGAAGGAAGTCGCGCCCCGGATCAAGCTGCCGGACCAGCAGCGGACGCCGGAAGGAGCGGACGCATAATACCAAGATAGACCTTGGAGATAGATGGGAGTGGGAAATGGATGAATCTACCAAGAGAGCCATAGAGCGCGGGGTGGCCTGGACCGGGCCGATCTTCGTCGTGGGCTATTTCCTGTGCTGGGGTGTGCTTGGCAGGAATATTCCGCCGCCGAACATGATGGCGATGACGGGCGAGCAGCTGGTCGCGGAATATTACAGCCAGCCCACCGTCGCGATCGGCATGATCGGGGCGGCGACCTTCGGCATTTTCTACACGATATGGTCCTGCCTGCTCGCAGCGACCATGCGGGACGAAAGCGGCTCGATGGGCGTGCTCAGCCTGCTGGAGCTTTCCGGCGGCATCCTGACCGGCTGGCTGCTGGCCTTCTGTTCGGCGATCTGGGCAAGCTGCGCGGTGCTGGCGCAGCAAGTCGACGCGGACGTCATCAAGATGACCCATACCTTCACCTGGATCATCTTCGATTGCACCTACATGATTACCACCATGCAGATGTTCGGGGTCGGGCTCTGGACCGTGCTGAACAAGCGGCAGGCTATCGTGCCGGCCTGGGCGGGCTGGACCGCCATCGCCATCGGCGCGGCTTTCATCGCCCTGGTGTTCATGCCGTTCGTGACCGAAGGTCCGTTCACGGTCGATGGCCTGTGGAACTACTGGATCATCTTCGGCACCTGGCTGTTCGCCTATTTCGCGGTGTATAATTTCTACCTGCTGAAGCATGTGTATCGCTCGCCCGATCAGCAAAGGATCGCGGCTGGCTTCGCCATGGCCTGACCGGCTGAACCGCTACCGAGCAAGGCTGCATTCGCCCCGGGGAATGCAGCCTTGCCCAACAGGATTGCCCGGACGTGGCTGAAAACGACAGGCGGGAAAATCCCGACGGGCCGCATGTCGGCCCGGGGACGAACGGCATCTGGACCTTCGTCTTCATCGACATGATCGTCTTCCTGATGTTCTTCCTGGTCTATCTGACGGAAAGGCACCGGCTGCACGATGTGTTCGTGGAAGCGCAACACCGGCTCACGCCGTGGGTCGCGCTGTTGAGCACGCTGGCGCTGCTTACGAGCAGCTGGTGCATGGCCGAAGCGGTTCATGCCGCGCGCCGCAATGCGCCTGCCGCCGTCCGGAACTGGCTGACCTGCGCCTTGCTGCTGGGCGCCTTTTTCATAGCGAACAAGTTCATCGAATATGGTGGCAAGTTTGCTGACGGGATCACTCCCGCCACCAACGGCTTCTTCACCTTCTATTTCCTGATCACCGGGCTTCACTTCCTCCATGTGTGCGGGGGAATGGTGTTCATCGGCCATTGCCGGGCAAGCGCGGCGGCTGAAGCGGGAACCGCCAGCTATACGAGCAAGATCGAGAATGTGGGCCTGTTCTGGCACTTCGTCGACATCTTGTGGCTGTTCATTTTTCCAATGCTCTATCTGACGGAAGTGCTCTGATGCTGCGCAAGCTGTCTCTTCCGGCCCGCATCTGGCTGATCCTGATGGCGCTGACCGGGCTGTCGATTGTCCTTGCCGAACAGCTTGGCCTGCGGGCGGTGGCCGTGGCCGGCATATTCCTCATCGCCGCCGCCAAGGCCGAACTGGTGATGCGGCACTACATGGAACTGGGGCTGACCGAGCGCTATTGGCTGATCATGTATTCGATCTGGCTGGCGGTGGTCACGATGATGCTGGTGATCGGCCACCTGCTCTAGGGTCAGGACCCCAGATCCTGATCCCAGGGCTGGGAAAGCCTGGGATGGCAGGTTCATTCGTGAATTTGCACGATGACCTTGCCGAGATAGCCGCCATTGAAAAGCCTTGCGAAGGCCTCGGCTGCCCTGTCCAGGCCGTCGACGATCGTTTCGAAGGGCCTGATCCGCCCATCCACTGCCCGGGCCTTGAGCCATTCGACGATGTCCGCATTCTCCTGTGGGGTGAGGAGGAAGGCGTTGAAGCCGCGCAGCGACAGGGACTTTTCGATCACGGAGAAGAAATCGGCCGGCCCTCGCCGGTAATCTCCAGCCTCATACTGGGATATCGCCCCGCACAGGGCAATGCGCCCGTAGGGTTTCATTTTCCCCAGCAGGCATTCGAGGATCGGTCCGCCGACATTGTCGAAATAGCAGTCCACGCCCTCAGTCGCCTCGCGGGCGAGGAACGCTTCGGTCGTTTCCTGCCTGTAGTCGGATACGGCGTCTATGCCCGCTTCCTGCAGGAGCCAGGATGCTTTCTCGGGAGAGCTGCAGGTTCCGAGCACGCGCGCTCCTCGCAGCTTGGCGAGCTGGACCGCGATCGAGCCGACCGCGCCCGATGCCCCCGATATGAATAGGGTTTCACCGGGTTGCGGGGCGAGCACGTCCTCCACTCCCAGATAGGCCGTCACTCCTGTGAGGCCCAGAATGCCGAGATGCCAGTGCGGCGGGACATCGGAACTGACGGGAGTGAGCTGATCCGGCCGCGCGATGAAGCGCGTGCGCCAGCCCATGTTGCCGAGAACCCGCGAACCTTCCGGGATCGCGGGATCGAGGGAATGCTCCACGATCCCGATGGCGGCGCCTTGCATCACTTCGCCCGGTTGCAGCGGGGCGAGGAAGCCTTTCCGGTCGCCCAGGCCGAGCCGCATATAGGGATCGACCGACATCCATTCGTTGCGGACCAGAATATCCTCCGGGCCGGGCTTGGGCAGCGCGCTCTCGACCACCCGAAAGTCGCTTGCCCGGATTTGCCCCTCCGGCTGCCGGGCAAGCTGCACCTGACGCGTCGGGATACCCATGGACGGGTTTTGCCGGGTCAGGCGGCGACGCGGCTGCGCGCGCTCATCCTGCGCAATTCCGGCATGACCTGTTCAGCGAACAGCTTCAGGCTGTTCTGCGCCACGGGGAACGGAATGCCGCCGGACGACACGATCAGCATCGCGTTGAAATCGCCGACCAGTTCCATCCGCTCGCGATATTTCTCGATGACCTGCTTCGGGGTGCCGTAATTCTGCGCCTCGATATAAGTCTTCTGAGATTCCTCCAGTCCCGCCGATTTTATCAGGTCTGCCCCGGCCTGATAGCTTTCATAGCCGCGGATATTCTTGAAGTGATCGCCGGCGAATTCGTAGTGATCCGTCACCGCGATGAAGTGATTGCCGATATGCTCGTAAGCCAGGCGCCGGGCTTCTTCCTCGTCCTCGTGGATCACCGTCACGTCGGTCAGCACCGGCGGCGGCGCCTCGCGCCCATGAACCTTGCGGAAACGTTCCCGATAGAGTTCGATCATCGGCATGTGGCGTTCGAAGGCGAACTGGATGAAGGTCATCATCGAGCCGCCCAGCTCCGCCGCGGCTTCCGCTGAATCGTTGGACATGGCCACGCAATAGAGCGCATCGCGATAGCCGCGCAGCGGCCGCGGGCGGATGTCCACGCGCGGCTGCTGGAACAGTTCCGTATCGCTTTCCATGTAGCCCTTGTCGAGCGCGTCCAGCACCAGGCGGGCGCCTTCCTCGAAGCGGCCCCGCGCCTCTTCCATGGGGACGCGGAAGCCGCGATACTCGCGGCGGGCAAGACCCCGCCCGATCCCCAGCGCGACCCGGCCCGGCGCGAAATATTCGAGGACGGCCATCTTTTCCGCGACGCGCAGCGGATCGTTCCAGGGCAGGATCACCGCGCCCGGAACCAGCTTCGCATTCCTGGTTCGGGTGGCGAGATAGGAGAGATACTGGATATTGTCGGGGCAGAGGCCATAGTCCTCGAAATGATGTTCGACGCACCAGAGTGAATCGAAACCGAGGCGATCGGCGGCGATGGCAAGATCAATCTCGCCTTCGAACATTTGCTGATCGCTGAGATCCTTGTGCCAGTTCTGCATGACATTCAGGTGGCCGATTTCCATGGCATCACTCCCGTTTTCGGATTCGTTCCTCTATTTCTGCGAACAGGCATAAGCGCTTGGAAATTTCATTGCAACACAGTTGTTGTGAAATGGATCCCGCGTCGCGATTGGCAAGTCTGTCGTTCGCGCGCGGACCGAAATGGCCCGGCTGGCGGCGTCTCCCCGCCCGGGCTGTGGGCCGATCCGCGCCGAATATGTGCGCAGGAGAATTTTGCATCGAATTTTTGAAATTATAATATTGAAATATAAACAATAATATTGCGGCCGATGTCCGGCTGGCCTCAATTGGCAGGGCCAGGGTTTCTGCCGGCTGCCATATGCTGCCGGTGGGGCGCGCTGCATCCGCCGTTGAGATTTTCCGCCCGCAGTCGGGATACGGCAAGGCCGGGCGCCTGTTTTAAAATTACAACAGGTGTGTTTCAAAGTTCTTGCCAAGGGATTTCGCGCCCCTTAGCTATGTTTTTCGACTCATCCGGCCGTTGGGCGGAGGGGGAATTGCGCAGTAGCATGGAAGAA
Organism: Tsuneonella sp. CC-YZS046; assembly: GCF_035581365.1. Lineage (NCBI taxonomy): Bacteria > Pseudomonadati > Pseudomonadota > Alphaproteobacteria > Sphingomonadales > Erythrobacteraceae > Tsuneonella > Tsuneonella sp. CC-YZS046. The sequence continues at coordinate 157,882 of NZ_CP141590.1, forward strand.
CAGATGCCGCCGGCATGAGCGGCCCGAGGCGGAGAGAGACGCGTAAATGCCAAGCCCTGAATCCGAAGCCGTCCTGCGCCTCAACAGCGAATTGCGCGACGCCTGGCTGGCGGACCCGAACTACACGATAGAGGATCTGCGGCGGATATTCGAGGAGTGGCTGGGCCAATTGGCGATTCCCGGCAACACGAAGTTCACGGAGGTGACCTGCAACGGAGTCCGCTCCATCTGGGCCGATGCTCCGTCCGCCGATCCGGACCGCGTGATCGTGCATTTCCATTCGGGCGGATATGTGGTGGGTTCGGCGAAGGGCTATCGTTCCTTCGGTGGCTATCTGTCCGGCGCGACGGGATGCCGTGTCCTGCTCGCCGGATATCGCCTTGCGCCCGATCATCCATCTCCTGCCGGTGTGGATGATGGCATCGCGGTCTATAAATGGCTGCTGTCGGAGGGATATTCTCCGGAAAAAATAGTGCTTTGCGGGGATTCCGGCGGAGGCGGGCTGGTTCTCGCCGCGCTTCAGAAACTGCGCGATCAGGGCGTCGCGCTTCCGGCGGCCGGCATAGCGATTTCGCCCTTGACGGATTTCGCGCGTACCGGGGAATCCTATCAGTCCAATATTCCGCATGATCCCCTGGTCACGACCGATTTCCTCGGCGCTCTGGGCACACTTTACTGCGGCGACCGCGATCCGAGAGATCCCGAGCTTTCCCCGCTCTATGGCGATTGGAGCGGTTTGCCGCCGCTCCTCATTCTCGCGGGCGAAATCGAGATGATGCGCGACGACGGCAAGCTCGCGGCCCAGGCGGCCCAGCGGGCGGGCGTGGATGCGACCTACTTCGAGGGCGAAGGCATGGCCCATATCTGGACGCTGTATGCCGATCGGCTGCCGGAGGCGCGGGAAGGGCTGGCGCTGATCGCCCGGTTCGTGGACCGGCATACTCGGGGATCGTGAGCGTGTCCGCCAACTCGACAGTCATCGTAACCGGGGGCGGTTCCGGAATCGGCGCGGGGACCGCCCGTCTCCTGGCCGAACGGGGCAGCCGTGTGGTCGTGGGCGATTATCACGGGGACGCCGCCGAAGCCGTCGCGCAAGAGATCGAACGCAGTGGGGGGTGGGCGAGAGCAGCCCTGCTCGACATTGCCGACGCGGATTCGTGCGAAGGGCTTTATCGGTCGCTCGCCGATGACGGGCTGGTGGCGACCGGGCTGGTCAATTGCGCGGGCATCACCATCGGCTGCCCGTTCGAGGATTTCCCGCTCGATGACTGGAAGCGGGTGGTCGATACCAATCTTGTCGGCGCCATGATAATGTCGCAGCGCTTTGTCCGCCAGTTGGGCGGCGCGCCTGGCGCCATCGTCAATGTGACCTCGGTGATGGCCCACTTCGCGGGCGCCAATCTCTCGCCCTATATCTCGGCCAAGGGCGGGCTGGCGATGCTGACCCGGGCGCTGGCAGTGGAGCTTGCAGGGCGCAACGTCAGGGTCAACGCGGTCAGCCCGGGCTATATCGAAACCGGGATGACCGAGCGGGTGCTGAAGGTCGAGCGCTATGCCAGCGCCGTGCTCGCCCGCACTCCGCTGGGGCGCTTTGGCGCTCCCCGGGATGTGGCGAAGGTGATCGCCTTCCTGCTGTCGGACGAGGCCGGATACGTCACCGGCCAGGTGCTGCCGGTCGACGGCGGCATGACCGCGGGCGATACCATGCTGACATCGCCGTCGCGGCAGGAGATCGAGCAAGCCAACCGATAAGCCACTGAAGTTTTCCGAACCTGCGGTGCAGGGGCAGGACGAGAAATTGGGAGAAAGCCTATGTCGACCCGTGATGTGATCCAGACCTATATGGACAAGATGAACAGCGGCGATTTTCCGGGTGCGTTCCGGATGTTCGCATCCGATGGCGCCTACACGATCATCGGCGACACGCCGGTGTCGGGCACTTATGTTGGGCCTGACCAGATCACCTCGGAGCTGGTGCCGCTGCTCGAAAAGCGGTTCATCGCGCCCCCGGTGGTGACTTGCACGGAGATCATCGCGGAAGGCGACCGGGGCGTTGCGCTGGGCCATGGGGAAGGGCCGGCCAAGTTCGGCCAGTATCGGCAGCGCAACTATGCCTTCGTCTTCCGCATCGCGGACGGCAAGGTCGCGGAGTTGATCGAGTTCATGGACCCCAACCAGTTGAGCGCCAATTGCTTCGGGCAGACCCTGTCGGAAGTGGTTCCGGCCTGATGGAACGAGCGGAACTGGCGGATGGCTGACAAGGTCATCATAACCTGTGCGGTGACTGGCGGGGCGCATACGCCGACCATGTCGGATGCGCTGCCGGTTACGCCTGCCGAGATCGCCGAGCAGGGGATCGCCGCAGTGAATGCCGGGGCCGCGATCCTGCATTTGCATGCGCGCATTCCCGAGAACGGGATGCCGACCGGCGACCCGGACGTCTACGCGCAGTTCCTGCCCGTCCTGAAGCAGCGCACCGATGCGGTTATCAACCTGACGACCGGCGGTTCGGCCACCATGCCGGTGGCCGAGCGGCTGCTGGCGGCGACGAAATTCCACCCAGAGATGTGCTCGCTCAACATGGGTTCGATCAATTTCGCCTTCTTCGACGTGGCGAAGCGGATCAAGAGCTGGAAGCATGAATGGGAGAAGGACTATGTCGTCAATTCGGACGACTACATCTTCCGCAACACCTTCCGCGACATCGCCTACATCCTGGAGACGATGAAGGATGCGGGCACCCGCTTCGAGCATGAATGCTACGATGTGGGCCATCTCTACAATCTGGCCCATTTCGTCGATCGGGGGCTGGTCGAGCCGCCCTTCTTCATCCAGATGATCTTCGGAATCCTGGGCGGCATCGGGCCGGACCTGGAAAACCTGATGTTCATGAAGGCGACCGCCGACCGCCTGTTCGGGCGGGAGAGCTTCCAGTGGTCCGTGCTGGCGGCGGGGCGGCACCAGATGCCGTTCCTGACCCAGGCGGCGCTGATGGGCGGACATGTCCGCGTCGGGCTGGAGGACAGCCTGTTCATCGAGCGCGGCAAGTTCGCCACCTCCAACGCGCAGCAGGTCGAGAAGATCGTCCGCATCCTGCGGGAAATGGGGCGGGAACCGGCCTCGCCCGCCGAAGCCCGGCAGATGCTGGGCCTCAAGGGCGGCGACAGAGTGGAGTTTTGACCATGCAGATCATCGACCTTTCGATACCTGTCGAAAACGAAGTCGCCTCCGATCCCGTGGGATACCGGCCGCAGATCGAATATGTGAACCACAAGCAATCCGTGGAAGGGCTGCAAGCCTTCTTTCCCGGCCTGGCGGCGGAGGACATGCCGGATTCGGAAGCCTGGGCGATCGAGTTCATCAAGCTCAACACCCATAACGGCACCCATCTCGACGCGCCCTATCACTTCGCCTCGACCATGGATCAGGGCCAGCGCGCGATCACCATCGACGAGGTTCCGCTCGACTGGTGTTTCCGGCCCGGGGTGAAGCTCGATTTCCGCCACTTCGAGGACGGATATATCGTGACTGCGGAAGATGTGGCCGCGGAGATCGAGCGGATCGAGCATGAATTGCAGCCCTTCGACATCGTCGTCGTGAATACCGCGGCGGGCGCGAGATACGGGCAGGAGAATTACGTCTCGTCCGGTTGCGGCATGGGGCGCGAGGCGACCATGTGGCTGCTGGAGCGCGGCGTGCGCGTGACCGGCACCGACGCCTGGAGCTGGGACGTTCCCTTCACCTATACCGGGGAGCGTTATGCGGAAACGCGCGACGCTTCGTTGATATGGGAAGGGCACAAGGCGGGCCGCGAGATCGGCTATTGCCATCTCGAAAAGCTGCACAATCTGGAAGCGCTTCCGCCCTCCGGCTTCACCATCGCCTGCTTTCCGGTGAAGATCCGGGCAGCCTCCGCCGGATGGACCCGCGCCGTCGCCATTCTGAACTGAACGGTCCGTCCGCTTGAAACGGGCCTTGTCACCCTCGCCGAAGAGGCGGGGCCATATGATCGATGTGGGGAAACGATGAACCATCCTGCTTCGCCCGGTGCGCCGCCAGCCGAATGGCTGGAAGCGGCCTTGGCAGTCGCCAACATCCCCACGCTCGCATGCCTGCTGGTCCAGCTGACCGGCGACCGGCGGTGGATCGAAGGGCGCTTCGTGCCCGAGCGCACGCGCGGCCTGGACGACAATGACGACGGCGGGTTGCCGGGCGATGTTCAGGAAGAAATCCGCCGTGCCGCCAGGGCCGCGATAGAAGATTGGTTCGCTGGCCGCCCGCCCGCATTGACCGATCCTGCGGATGAACTGCTGTGCGAGCTGATGGGAGTCTCGCTGGGGGACACGATCCCGGCCGAATATGCAGCGATGATCCGGCATGAATTGCAGCTGCCGGAACCGGGTTCCGGCTCGGAAGCGGGCAAGGCCGCCGTACCTCCGGGCTTTTCCGCGCTTATCGTCGGTGCGGGTATTTCAGGATTATGCGCGGCAATGGCGTTCGCCCAGGCGGGAATACCCTACACCATTCTGGAGCGCGGCGAGAGCGTGGGCGGAGTGTGGTTCGAGAACCGCTATCCCGGCGCCGCCTGTGACGTGCCGAGCCATCTCTACTCCTTCTCGTTCGCGCCCTATCGCTGGTCGCGCTATTTTGCGGGCAGCCGGGAAATCCACAGCTATCTCAAGGATTTCGCGGAGCGCAACGGCATCGTCCGGAATATTCGCTTCGGGCTGGAGGTCGAGGAAGCGACTTATCTCGAGAGCGAAGGCAAATGGCGCGCGGTCACGCTCAACGCCGCAGGTGGACGGGAGGTTTTCGCCGCCAATATCCTGATCAGCGGGGTTGGGGCCTTCAACAAGCCCCGTCTGCCCGATTTGCCGGGAATGGAGCGCTTCAAGGGGCCGAGCATGCACACGGCCCGTTATCCTGACGAGGGGCTGGACCTGAAAGGGCGGCGGGTGGTGCTGGTCGGCAATGGAGCCAGCGCGATGCAGGTGGCGCCCGCGATTGCCGGTGAGGTCGCTGCGCTGACGATCGTGCAGCGCACCCCGCAATGGGTCGCCCCCTTCCCGAAATTCGGTTGCGATATTCCCGAGCCGCTCCAGCAATTGCTGGAGCGGATGCCGCTGTATCGCCGGTGGTATCGCCTCCGGCTCAGCTGGGCATTCAACGACAAGCTCTATGATGCGTTGCAGAAGGACCCCGAGTGGACGAGGCGTTCGGATTCGATCAACGCCATCAACGATACGCACCGCCGTGGGCTTACCGCCTATATGGAAGCGGAACTGGGCGAAGCGAAGGATCTGATGCCCAAGGTCCTGCCGGACTATCCGCCGTTCGGGAAGCGGATGCTGCTCGACAATGGCTGGTTCCGGACATTGTCCCGGCCGAATGTCCACCTTGTCATCGGCGGCGTGACCGAGGTCGGCGAGGACCGGGTGTTCACCAGCGATGGGGGAGAGCACGAAGCCGATGCGATCATCTGGGCGACCGGGTTCGATGTCGTCAACCTGCTGGCCCCGATGCGGGTGAAGGGCGTCGGCGGGCGCGAGCTTCACGCCGAATGGGAAGGGGACAATGCCCGCGCCTATCTCGGCACCGTGGTGCCGGGCTTTCCGAACTTCTTCTGCCTCTATGGCCCCAACACCCAATTCGGGCATGGCGGCAGCCTGATCTCGGTGCTCGAGCGGCAGATGCATTACATAATGTCGCTGCTCAACCAGATGTTCGAGAACGCGCTCGCCGTGGTGGATGTCCGGCGGGATACCTACGAAGACTATAACGAGCGGGTCGATCAGGCCCATTCCCGGATGATCTGGACGCTGCCCAACGTCAGCGGTTACTATCGCAACTCCAGAGGCCGGATCGTGGTCAACAACCCCTTCCGCATATTGGAAGTGTGGCAGATGACCGAACGGGCCGATCTGGCGGACTTCCACTGCCTTGCTGTCTCCGATTTCCCTGCCTCCGGGCGCAGGGCGGTCGAAAGTTCTGCCGCCACATAGAGGCAATGCGCCCGACTGCCGTGCCTCAACGGCCCTGCTGATGCCGGATCAATAGGGGGATTCGAGACCGGACAGGATCATTTCGGCGTAGGTCTTGCCGATCTCCTCGGCGCTGACCTCGCTGCTGGCGGGCCGGAACCAGCGATGGGTCCAGCCGATGATGCCGAATATCCCATAGGCGACCACGCGCGCCGAACCGACTTTGCGGAAGCTGCCGTCGGCAAAACCTTCCTCGATCACCGCGATCATCGCTTCTGTAGTCTCTCGGTTCATTTCACGCATCTGCTGCGACCATTCGGACCTTTCATCGCTGACATGCGACAGGTTTTCCCGAATATATATGTAAAACAGTGGGTAATGCTCGCCGTAGGAACTCATTACCGAGGTAATCATGTCTCGCAGCTTGCGCCGTGGCTGCACCTTGCTCTCGGCGATGCGGCGGACCAGCTGCAGATTGCGCTCGACGACGGTTCGCACGACTTCGTCGAAAAGCTCCTCTTTCGAGGAAATATAGTAATAGAGGGTGGAGCGGTCGACCTTCATTTCCTGCGCCACCGCCGATATCGTCGCCTTCTGGAAGCCGAGGCGGTCGAACACGCGCACGGCCGCGTCGGCAATTTCCTTGCGCCTTGCCTCATAGGCGACAGGATCGGCCTCAACGGCGGCGCGCCGCTGCTCGATCACGCTGAGCTTGGCCATGTCCTCTGCTATCGTCCTTCCCCTTGCTCGATCTTGCCCGGTAAGCGCCGACCCGATCCTGTCAACGTCCGTGTTGCCACTGGAGGGATAAATGATAGAACTTTTTATATCCTCGGCAAGTCGGGATACTCGGGAAAAGCCAGCGAACTTCATGGAATACGCACTGGCTTGATCCACTGTGCGGTTGACGCTGCAACACATGTGTTGTAGCCCGGATGGCATGTCGGGTCGCAAGTCTGAAGGCTCGAAAAAGGAACGGCGCCTGCATGAGCGCTGGATCGCCGCCCGAAGGCGGCGTGTCGGGAGAGGAGTGCTGGATGAGCGATCGCTTGCGTTTTGGAACGTTTATTCCGCCGCATCATTTGCCGGTGAACTACAACCCGACCTATGCGTTGCAGCGGGATGTGGAGATCGTGCAGCTGGCGGACGCGATCGGCTTTGACGAGGCGTGGTTCGGTGAGCATCATTCGGGTGGTGCGGAGCCGATCGGCGATCCGATGCTGTTCATCGCCCATGTGGCGGCGCAGACGCGCCATATCCGGTTGGGTACGGGGGTAGTCTCGCTGCCCTATCACAACCCGCTGTGGGTGGCGGACCGGCTGGCCATGCTCGATCACCTGACGCGCGGTCGGGTCATGCTGGGACTGGGGCCGGGCGCGCTGGCGACCGATGCGGGGATGATCGGCATCCATCCGTCCGAGCAGCGCGATGCGCTGGAACAGGATGCGGCGGTGCTGATGCATCTGATGACCAGCGAGGAGCCGATCAGCATCGAGACGCCGCGCTACAGGCTGGTCAACGCCAAGCTGCAGCTGGACTTCTACCAGGACCCGCATCCCGAGGTGGCGGCGGCGGCGATCGTCTCGCCCTCTGGTCCCCGGCTGGCGGGGACGCATGGCGCGGGCCTGCTGTCGATCGGGGCGACGATGAAGGCGGGTGTGGATGTGCTGGCGATGCATTGGGACGTGGCCGAGGCGCGGGCGAAGGAATGCGGCAAGACGGTGGACCGGAAGAACTGGCGGCTGGTTGGGCTGATGCATCTGGCGGACACCAAGGAGCAGGCCCTGAAGGATGTGGAGTTCGGCCTGCGCGAGTTCTGCGATTATCTGCAGCACACCACGCCGACCCCGCAGATGACGCCGACGGGCAGCACGGTGTCGGAATATATCGACTGGGCCCTGTCGACGGGCGCGGCGGTGATCGGGACCTATGACGAGGCGATCGAGCAGATCGAGAAGCTGCAGGAACTGTCGAACGGCGGGTTCGGCTGCTATCTTCTGTTCGACCACAACTGGGCGCGGTGGGGGGCCAAGAAGCGGCATTACGAGATCTTCGGGGATTACGTGATCCCGCATTTCAAGAAGACCAACCGCCGCCTCCGCCAAAGCGAACTCGATGCCCGCGCCGTCCGTGAACATCTCGCCGCAGAACAACAGGCTGCAGTCGACGCTTTTTCGGCCAAGCACAGGGTTGGGGCAGGCTCATGAGCGAAGATAAGACAGTCGAGCTTGAACGGCGGGGTTCCGTCCTGGTGATGGCGATCAACCGCCCGGATCGCCGCAATGCCGTCAACCGTGCGGTGTCGCTGGCCATGGCCGATGCGCTCGACCTGCTGGATAGCGATGAAGGCCTGCGGGCCGGCATCATTACGGGCCGTGGCGGCAATTTCTGCTCCGGCATGGACCTGAAGGCCTTCATTGACGGAGAACGGCCTGAGCTTGAAGGGCGCGGTTTTGCCGGAGTCTGCGAAGCGCCGCCCGCCAAGCCCCTGATCGCGGCGGTGGAAGGCTATGCGCTGGCCGGCGGATTCGAACTCGCGCTGGCTTGCGACATGATCGTCGCGGCGGAAGATGCGACATTCGGCTTGCCTGAAGCGGCACGCGGGCTGGTTGCGGGATCGGGTGGCCTGCTGCGGCTGGGAAGGCGGATTCCGCCCGGAATAGCGCTGGAATATGCATTGACCGCGGCGCCTATCCCGGCATCGGAAGCGCGCCAGTGGGGCCTGATAAATCGGCTGGTTTCTCCGGGGCAGGCGCTCGAGGCCGCTTTGCAACTGGCCGGGGAAATCTCCGCCAATGCGCCGCTGTCGGTCCTGATGACCAAGCGGATCATGCGGGAATCGCGGCTTTGGCCGGATGAGCGGATGTTCGATCTGCAGCGCCCGCTTTCGGAATCCGCGATCAATTCGGACGATGCGCGGGAGGGGGCTCGGGCCTTTGCCGAAAAGCGCGCTCCGATCTGGAGCGGCAAATGAAGCGGGTTGGCGTGATCGGGGGCGGCACGATGGGGGTCGGCATCGCCTATGTCTGCGCGCAGGCGGGTGGCGCCGTTACCGTGGTGGAACCGGATGACGAGCGTGCGGAGCGCATGCGCGGGATAATTCGTGATACCGCCGCGGGCGCGGTCAAACGCGGCAAGTTCTCGTCTGCGGAGGCGGATGCGCTGGATCGCGGGATCGAACGTGTCCGCGAGATTTCCGACCTTGCCGAAGGTTTCGACGTGATTATCGAATCCGTGTTCGAGGATCTCGAACTCAAGCGTTCGGTGCTGGCAAGCGCGGCGGCCCGGAACCCGGACTTGCTCGCTTCCAATACCAGCGCGCTTTCCATCGACAGCCTTGCCGAGGCCGTGCCCGATCCTTCGCGTTTTCTGGGAATGCATTTTTTCAACCCCGTGTGGTCGCTCAAACTGGTCGAGATCGTGCGGGGGGATGCGACATCGGAGGATGCGTTGGAAACGGCCCGCGCTCTGGCTGCATGGATGGGCAAGGAATCGCTCGTCGTGCACGACGTGCCGGGCTTCGCAACCAGCCGGCTGGACCTGATCGCCTCGCTCGAAGCGATGCGGATGCTGGAAAGCGGCGTGACCAGCGCAGAGGAGATCGATCGGGCCGCCACGCTTGCCTATCGTCACCCGGTGGGTCCTTTGCGCCTCAGCGACATTGTCGGGCTGGACGTGCGCCTGGACGTGGCCCGCGCGCTGGAAGCGGCGCATGGCTCCCGCTTCGCGCCGCCAAAAATACTCGAGCAAATGGTCGCGGAAGGAAAGCTGGGCGTGAAGTCGGGCCAGGGTTTCTTCCATTGGCCTCAATGAAGCAGGGTTAGCCGCTCGATGTCATCGCAGAACATGTTCTATACGCCGCTGATCGATACGCAGGATCATCACCCCGCGCTGCGCGAGAGCGTGGCCAAGCTCATGGGCGGGTTCGGCCGCGGGTATTTCCAGGACATCGTGAAACGCGGTGCACGGGCCGATGAGCTGTGGAAGGCGCTGGGCGAGGCGGGGTTCCTGGGCGTCCATATGCCGGAAGAGTTCGGCGGCGGCGGTGGCGGCATGGCCGATTATTATGTCATCATCGAGGAAGTGTCGGCGCATGGCTGCCCGCTGCTGGCCATGGTCATCAACTCGATCTGCTCGCCGATGATCGTGGCCTATGGCTCGGAGGAGATGAAGCGGGACTGGTTGCCCGGCCTTGCCAGCGGCGAGCGCCGCATGGCCTTCGGGATTACCGAGCCGAATGCCGGGTCTAACACTCACAACGTCAACACCTCCGTGCGGCAAACGCCGGATGGCTGGGTGTTGAGCGGAACGAAATACTGGACGTCCGCCATCGATGAATCCGACGCGGTGCTGGTGGTCGCGCGCGATGCCGACCGATCGACGCCGGAGCGGTCCGCGCTCTCGCTGTTCGTGGTTCCCACCGATGCGAAGGGCTTGAGCTGGAGCAAGATCGACTGCGCCGTCGCCGTCGCGGAGGATCAGTTCTTCACCTACTACGACGACATCAAGCTGCCGCCAGAGGCGCTGGTGGGCGAGCCGGGCAACGGCCTCAAGCAATTGTTCATCGGGCTAAACCCGGAACGGGTCGCGGTCGCGGCCATCAACAACGGCATTTCGCGTTTCGCGCTGGCGCAGGCCGCGCAATACGCCTGCGACCGCACGGTCTGGAAAGCGCCGATCGGGGCGCATCAAGGTATCGCCCACCCCTTGGCCGAGGCATTCATCGGCGTGCAGCAGGCCCGGCTGATGGCGGCGCGGGCTGCCCAACTCTACGACAGCGGCGAAGATGCGGCCGAAGCCTCGAACATGGCCAAGTTTGCCGCCGCCAATTCCTCCCTCAAGGCGCTGGATCAGGCGATTCAGGTCCATGGCGGCAATGGCATGTCGAACGAATATGGCCTTGCCGACCTGTGGTTCGTCGCGCGGATGCACAAGACAGCGCCGGTCAGCCGCGAGATGGTGCTGAACCATATCGCGCAACATAGCCTCGGCCTGCCCAAGAGTTATTGATGGAGCGGCCGGTGCCCAGCGCTCCGCTCGATCTGGTGAGCATGCTGGCCGATCATGCGCGAGCGCGAGCGGATGCCGCCTGCCTGCTGTTCGACGGGGAAGCGATCGCCTTCGGTGAACTGGCTGCCCGGTCCGGCAAGGTCGCAGGTGCGCTGGCTGGGCAGAATATCCGGCCCAGCGACCGGGTCGCGATTCTGGCTCTGTCCGGCCCGGTATTCTTCGAACTGCTGTTCGGCTGCGCCAGGGCCGGGGCGATCATGGTGCCGATAAACAGCCGCTTATCGGCGCGCGAAGTCGGCGAAATCCTGACCGACGCCGAACCCGCGCTGCTCGTCGTGGATGAGGCGCTGGCCCGCCTCGTGCCTGACGGTTTGGAGATGCCGGTCCTTTCCACTGGCGATTTTGCCGCATGGCGGGATCGCTGCGAGCAGGCAACGCCGGTTTCCGTGGAACCGGACGATCCGGTGCTGATCCTTTATACCTCCGGCACGACCGCGCTGCCCAAGGGCGTCATGCTGAGCCATCGCAACCTGTCCTATCTCGGCCGGATGGCGGGAGAGCTTTGGGAATTCACCGCCGACAGCACCAACCTGGCCGCTATGCCATTATTCCATATCGGGGGCATCGGCTGGGGGATGCTGGCGCTCAGCCAGGGCGGGCGGACAGTGCTGACGCGAGCGACCGAGCCCGCCGCCCTGCTCGAACTGATGCGCGTTCATGGCGTTACCCATGCGTTCCTTGTGCCGACCGTGATCCAGCGGCTGGTCGATCATCTGGTGGAGACAGGCGATCCGGCGCCGAAAGTGGCTCATATGTTCTATGGAGCGGCGCCGATGGGGGAAGCGCTGCTGGCGCGTTCCATCGAGGCGTTCGGCAGTGCGTTCCATCATACTTACGGGATGACGGAGACGGCGGGCACGACCGTCACGCTCGATCCGGAAGATCACTATCCCGCCGGGCCGCATCCCGAACGGTTGCGATCCTGCGGGCGCGCCATGCCATGGGTGGAATTGAAGCTCGTGGACCCGGCGACGGGCAAGGAGGTCGCTCCGGGCGAGATCGGTGAAATCCGGATGCGCTCGCCCGCCATCACCAGAGGTTATTGGCGCAAGCTCCAGGAAACGGAAGAAGCGATCACCGCCGATGGCTGGCTATGCTCGGGCGATGCAGCCATGCAGGACGCGGACGGATATGTCTATCTGAGGGATCGCTACAAGAACATGATCGTGTCGGGCGGGGAGAATATCTATCCTGCCGAGATCGACAATGTGCTGCAGCATCATCCGGCCATCCAGGAAGTGGCGGTGGTCGGCGTCCCGCACCCGAAATGGGGGGAGACGCCTTGCGCCTATGTGGTGCTGCGGCCGGGCGAGCGGGCCAGCGAAAGCGAGATCATCGCGTTCGCCAGGGAGCGGCTCGCGCATTACAAATGCCCGACATCCGTGGTGTTCGCGGAGGATTTGCCGCGCAATGCATCCGGCAAGATCCTGAAGCGGGAGTTGAGGAAATGACAGCCGCTATTTCACCGAGCGCGGAACTGCTGCGCGCCTTCGCAGTGGATTTCCTGACCTCGCATGATCCTGAAGTCGCCCGCCGGATCATGCATCCCGATTATCGCCTTCTGATCGGCGGGTATCTACTGTCCGGCCGCGAGGAGGCCTATCTGCCGGCGACCGTGGCGCAGCTCGATCTTTTCCCGGGCCTGTGCGTGACTGTGCATGACGTGGTGCTTGCGCCCGATGCGGTCGCGATGCGTTTTACCGAGCATGGCATGTCGGCGCGCGAAGGCCGGGTGTCGAGCTGGGGCGGGATCACGCTCTTCCGGGTCGAGGATGGGACATTGCGCCATGGCTGGGCCGAAGAGGATTATTATGCGCGCAAGCTGCAGCTCCGATCTGGCCATGTGAACACCATCCGGGCGCCGCATCCCGCCCCATGGGATCAGCCGGTCCGCCAGCCCGATGCCGATACGGAAAGGAGCATCCGGGCCTGGCTGGCCGATCCATCCGTGCTGATCGAGGGAGTGGACGAGATCAGCGAAGGCGGCCCGAAATTGAGCGAATTGATCCGGTCCGATGGCTTCGAGCTTTTGGTGTTGATGACAGCCGGCGGCCGGGGGGCATTCCATGGCGAACTTGGCGGGGAATATCTCGGCGGGTTTCCTGAAGTGGGTCAGGAGCATCGCGGCCGGCGGATCGCCGTGCCGATTGCAGGGATAGTGGATACGCTCGATGGAGCGGTGATCGGTGCGCAGATTTGCGCCGACCGGCTGGGACTGAGCCGACGAATATCGTCCTGACCGAGAGAATATCGCCGCGGTTCTGGGCCGACAGGTATGCGTTTTACTGGATAGTGCCGGCCGATGATCCACATTGTGTCTCTCAGCTACAGTGGTGAGGATCATAACGGCATTGCGCGTCGTGTGGGGATTGCCCAACATAAGCCCGCCAATGGGAGAGACGCGGCATGACGAAAAGTGTGGAAGAGCGACTGACGGAGATCGAGAGCAAGCTGGCCCTGTATGATCTCATGCATGACTACCAGCGCCTGGGCGACGAGAAGCGTTACAGGGAATGGGCCGAATGCTGGACCGAGGATGCCGTTTTCGAAAATTCATTCGGGTCGCTGCACGGCAAGCAGGAGATATTCGAAGCCTGCGACGGGCAGATGAAGGTGTTTCAGGATCAGGAGCATCTGGTCGGCAATACGCGTTTCCGCGTTTCTGGTGACGAGGCGACCGGCACCGGGGTCCTGATCTTCATCGGTGTACCCGATGTGGGCCAGCCCGGAGAGCATGTCATCACTGGCGGCCATTATGACTGGCGTTTTCGCAAGACCGACGATGGCTGGAAGATCAGCTATGCCTATCTTCGTTTCGTCTGGAGCAAGGGTGATCGCAGCGGAATGTTCACGACGCCCACCTAGAGCCAGGATATTGTTCCGCGATCTGCCGCTGAGTTCTTGGACAGGCTTTATGGGTCGATGCTGGGCGCTTTATACAGGGGTTTGATATTATTGCGGCATGATTGGAGTTCGGTTTGGAGTTTGCGCTGTGTGGTTTTGTCGCTGGCGATGGCGAGGAGCCTGATGATGACGCCGAGGCGTGCCTGGAGATGGAACTGCTGGTCATCGAGTTCTTCGTGGACCCAGAAGTCGATGACGCCGGAGAAGAAGACGACGAAGTCGCGTGAGAGGTCGTCGATGCCGAGGGTTTGTCCGAGATGGCCGTGGCGTTCGAGGTCCTGGAAGGCGCGCCACCAATATTGGTAGCCGCGGGTCATGAAGGCGGGGCGGTGGACGGGATCGGGGATGCCGAGCAGGAAGCGCATGAGCGAGCGGATGAAGGCGGAATCGGCGGTGTAGACCTTGACCGCCACATCGGCGGCATGGAGGACATGCTCGAACGGATCGGCGGAGCTTTCCAGGCGCAGCAGCGAGTTGTCGAGGCGATCCTGATACTGGTTGAGCAGGATATAGAGGACCGTCCCCTTGGAGCCGATCAGATTGTAGGTGGTCGGGGTGCTGAAGCCGGCGCGGGACGCCAGGGCATGCATGGAGAAGTCGGTCGATCCGGTCTCCCTGACCAGTTCCTCGGCTGCGGCGATGATCTGCTGGCGCCGGCGGTTTTTCTTGTCTTCCAGTTTCATTATCGCTTTGCCGATCTTGCCCTGGTCGCGGCTCCGGGTCGCGGAGCGTCATCCCCATGGTTGACTATATGACCAATTTCGAGGGGCGATGGAATCCCGTTGTTCCGGGCCTGGCCCGGCGTGGCGGATTTGCACCGCGCCGCATGGCGGCGGCAAGCGCGGAGCGCATCGCCAATCCATAACCGTGCTGCAATCGCATGAACTAGCCTTCGAACGGGGCGATGGTGAGTGCAAGGCCCTCGAGCCTTTGCTCGGCCAGGATCTGGCAGCTCAGGCGGGAGTTGGGGCGCTTCTCCAGGCTGCTGTCGAGCATGTCGGCCTCCTGCCTCTGCGCTGGCCCGACGATCGCCATCCATGGCTCGTCGACATGGACATGGCAGGTCGCGCAGGCGGCCTGGCCGCCGCACAGCGCCTCCACCAGCCCCTCGTCGCGCAGCGCTTCCATGAGCGGACGCCCGGCCTGGGCGGCGAGCGCCAGCTGTGCGCCGGTTCGGGTGGTAACATGGATCGTCACTGTTGCCATGGTGGTTTGCCGAAGACGGTTCCTTTGGATTTGCGGGGCGGTTGCCTGGCGGGCTGGGCGCAAATGGCATGGCGTTCTGCGGGAGGTCAACTTTTAATGGATAAAAAAGTTGACACCGTTTAAACTTTACATGCATTAAAAGGATGGGCGCTGACTCACCGGGATACCCCGCCGAGGCAAGCGCCCCGTCGACCGCGGCTCGATCAAGGAAGCCCGCGGCAATGAGGAGAGAACCGATGCGATCCGATTTTACCGAAGCCGCGGGCTTGGGCAAAGGGCCGGTGCCGCTCGAGCCTTATCGCTCGGCCGATTACTTCGAGCTGGAGCGCGAACGGGTGTTCCGCCGGGTCTGGCTGAAGATGGGCCGGGTCGAGGACCTGCCCGAGCGGGGCGACTACATCGTCAAGGAAGTCGAGATCTGCGGCGCCTCGATCCTGATCGCCCGCGGGGCGGACAACGTCATCCGGGCCTTCCACAATGTCTGCTCGCATCGCGGCAACCAGGTGGTGTGGGAGGAGAAGGGCTCGCGCAAGACCATGTTCCGCTGCCCCTATCACAACTGGACCTATGGCAGCGACGGCCGGCTGCTGGCGATATTCGACGAGGACAAGTTCTTCGGCGTCGACAAGTCCAAATGCGGGCTCGAGGCGGTTCAGTGCGACGTCTGGGACGGCTGGATCTTCATCAACCTCAATCCGGACAACACGGTCGGGCTGAGGGACTATCTGGGCGATATGGGCGAGTTCCTGTCGGACATCCCCTATCCCAATCCGGATCGGCATGTGACGATCCAGACCTATCTCAAGTGCAACTGGAAGCTGGTGGTGGATGCGTTCAGCGAGTCCTACCACATCCCCATCCTGCATGCGAAGACGATCGGCCCCAACTTCTCGTCCCCGTCCGATCCGGCGGGCCATCTGCAGAACGCGGAGTTCTTCGGCCCGCATCATTCGATCTCGCTGTTCGGCAATCCGGACTACCAGCCGCAGGAAGTGCAGCTGGTGGAGCAGCTGGCCTACAAGCACATGCAATCGGAGAATGTGCTGGCGGCCAACCAGTCCGGCGACACCGAGGATCTGCGCGCCCATCGCTCGGTCAATCCGGCCAAGTCGAACACCTGGTCGATGGACATCAACGAGTTCTTCCCGAACTTCCATCTCGATGTGGCGGGCGGCGGCTTCTGGACCCATGAGATCTGGCCGATCCGCCCGGACTACACGCGCTACGAGATGCACTTCTTCGTGCCCAGGCCGGAGACGATCCGGGAAGCGTTCCACCAGGAGCATTATCTGGCTCGCCTGGCCGATGTCGTGCTGGAAGACGTGGCCAATGTCGAGCGGACCCAGAAGGGCATTGCGGCCCGCGCCAAGCATCACATGATCCTGCAGGACAACGAAGTGCTGGTCCGGCGCTTCGCGCATCTGGTCGACGAGTTCACCCAGGCCGCCAATCTGGAAGAGGCGCTGGAGCGTTGCGCATGAGGAACATGGTGACGGTGCCGGCCGGCGAGCGCTGCCTGCCCGAGGGATTTGAGGAGCTTGAGGAGTTCGTGCCCTATTGGGCGGTCGCCGGGCAGGATGCGCGCCGCTACCAGAGATCGGACACCACCATGGCCGAGATCGAGCGGTTCTACCACGCGGTCTACCCCCGCGCCGACGCGGCGATGGACCACCTCGAGAAGTTCCCCCTGCGCGACATGCCGGGGCCGGAAACCCGCCTCAAGCGCCTCATCCTCTCGCTCGCCCAGGCCTCCATGTCGATCGAAATCCACGGCGAGGCCCGCGTCGCCAACTCGCCATGGCCCAACGAAATGAAAATCATCACTCCAGAAGAACTCTGAAATGACATAACCAACTCAATCATAACAAAATTAATCGGGAGAGCATAATGGGAAACGATTTTTCCAAGGGGAGCGTTCTGCTTGGCGCTTGCCTGCTTACACTTGCGCCGGCTTCGCTTGCCTATGCCCAATCGGCGCCGGATGCCGCATCGGCGGATAGCGATGCCGGGCCGGCCGCGCATGGCGGGGGAGCAGGCGAAATCGTGGTCACCGCCAACAAGCGCGAACAGAATTTGAGCGATGTGGGCGCGACCATCACTGCGCTGGGAGCGGATGATCTGGTCAAGCTGCGCGTGGCGAGTGGGCAGGACCTCGCCAGCGTCACGCCCGGTCTTGCCTATGCGCCCACCACCAATAACACGCCGGTCTACACGCTGCGCGGCGTCGGCTTCTACGAAGCCACCCTGGCGGCTTACCCGTCCACCAGCCTTTACATAGACCAGGCGCCTTTGCCTCTGCCGGTCATGGCGAGCAAGACGGTTTTCGACCTGGAACGGGTGGAAGTCCTGAAGGGGCCGCAAGGCACGCTTTTCGGGAACAATGCCACCGCCGGCGCGATCAACTTCATCGCGGCCAAGCCGACGCGGGAATTTTCCGCAGGCGGATCCATCGGTTACGGCCGCTTCAACACGCTGGAATTCAACGGGTTTGTCAGCGGGCCGGTGACGGATGACCTGAGAGTGCGCTTCGCCACGAGGATCGAGAAGGGGGACGGCTGGCAGAAGAGTTTCTCGCGCGACGATCGCATGGGCGAGAAGAACAATGTGGCCGGTCGCTTCCTGGTCGATTGGGATGCCTCGGATCGCCTCAAGTTCTCATTGAACGTGAATGGCTGGCGTGACCGGGACGAGCCTCAGGCCCCGCAACTCGACCGCCTCAGCATCCAGAACCCGGCAGGATCGGCCGGGATCAGCGTGGTGCCCCCGACCTGGCCGGTCATCAATCTGGTGCCGCCGCCCAAGGGCAGTATACGCGGCGCCGACTGGAGCGATGGGGAATATCGCCCCTTCACCCGCAACAGTTTCTGGCAGGTCGCGCTGCGCACGGACTTTGCCGTCACCGACGATATCACGCTGACGGCGCTGACATCCTATGATCGGCTGAAGTTTCTCAATCAGGCGGATTCCGATGCGACGCCATTGGTCGTCAACCAGTTCGCCAACCACAAGGGCGATGCGAAGTCCTTCAATCAGGAACTGCGGATCGCCAACGGCGGGCAGGACCGCATTCGCTGGGTGATCGGCGCCAATTACGAACGCACCAAAACCGGCGAAATCTGGGATCTCTACAGCCAGGACAGCACCAACGCAGCGCTGAACTCCTTCGGCTTGGTGGTGGACGACAACTACCAGAAAATGAAAAACTACGCGGGCTTCGCCAACATCGAATTCGATGTGAGCGACCAGTTCACCGTAAAGGGCGGCATCAGACAGTCCCAGTCCAACCGTTGGAGCAACATGGCGGGCTATTCCGCGCCGGGCATGCCCAAGCCCCCTGGCATGACGCTGACCACCAATGAATTCTTCAATATCATCTATCCCCTATTGTTTCCGGGAACGCCGCCGCTGGCGGAAGGGGATTCCATCCTCATCGACACGCGGGTCAATCCCGATGGATCGCCGGTCGATCCGGCTACCTACCTCAAGACCGGGCGCTACTTCGGGAAGTTGAAGGAAAGCAGCACTTCCTGGAGCGTGGGCGTGGACTTCAAGCCCTCCGATGATGTCCTGCTCTATGCCAATGTCGCCAAAGGCTACAAATCGGGCAGCTTTCCCATCCTTTCGGCTGCGCTGTATACTGCGGTCGAACCCGTCAAGCAGGAGAGCCTGCTCGACTACGAAGTGGGCATGAAGCTGCAGATGTTCGACCGGAAGCTGTCGGTGAACATGGCCGGCTTCTATTATGACTACACCAACAAGCAATTGCTCACGATATTCGTGGACCCGATCTTCGGCGGATTGCAGAAACTGCAGAATGTGCCGAAATCGCGGGTGAAGGGGGCCGAACTCAGCGTGGTGGCCATGCCCTTCGCAGGGCTGAAGATCTCGGGCGACCTCACCTATCTCGATGCGAAGGTGAAGAGATATGACGGCGCCATCGGCTCGTTCGTCGGGACGGACGGGCTGCGCTACCCGACCCTGGCATCCTTCAAGGGCGTCGACCTGCCGTTCTCGCCCGAACTGTCCTACTCGATCCGCTTCGATTACGATTTCTCGCTCGGTGACTCTCTTGGGGGTTTCGTGGGCGCCGGCGTCAACGGACAGACATCGTCCTACAGCACTCTCGCGGTCACGGCGCAGGATCGTGCCGACTACAAGATCGACAATTATGCGCTGGTCAATGCCACCGCGGGCCTGCGCGCATCCGATGACCGCTGGCGCGTGTGGCTGTGGGGGAAGAACATCTTCAACAAATACTACATGATAAACCGGGTCGAGAACTATGACGTGCATGTGAATTATATCGGCCGCCCGGCGGAATATGGCGTGACCGTGTCGTTCAAGATCTGATCGCATGCGGCCCGGAGTTCCCGGGCAGTGCCATGAGGCGGAAATTTCAGCCGCCCATGCAGGGAGATCATAAAGAGAAACGGGAGAGAGTGCTTTGAGCAAATCGCATAAGGGCCTCGGCCGGCTCGATGGCAAGGTCGCCATCATCACCGGCGCCGCGTCCGGCATCGGAGATTCCACGGCCCGGATTTTCGCGACCGAAGGCGCCAGCGTGGTGATCGGCGACATCCAGACCGCGCTGGGCGAGGCGGTGGCCCAGGACATCCGCGAGGCTGGCCATCAGGCCGATTTCGTCGAGCTGGATGTCAGCAGCGATGCGATGGTGCGCAATATCGTTCGGCACACCGTCGAGCGGTTCGGCCGGATCGATATTCTCATCAACAATGCCGGGATGGAAAACTCCAAGCCGGACATCGATACCAGCGAAGAGGAATGGGACCGGGTGCTGGACGTGAATGCGAAGGGCACGTTCCTGTGCACCAAGCACGCTGTCCCGCATATGATCGCCGGGGGCGGCGGGGCGATCGTCAATATCTCGTCGGTCTATGGAATTGTCGGTTCTCCGGGCTTCGCCGCCTATCATGCCTCCAAGGGCGCGATCCGGACCTATACCAAGGCCGCCGCGGTGGCGCATGCGCCGCATAATATCCGCGTGAACTCCATCCATCCCGGCCTGATCGAGACTCCGCAGATGCGGACCATGCTGAACAACCAGCCGGACCCGGCCGAGGCGGAGGCGCGCTTCACGGCCTATGCGCCGGTCAAGCGCTTCGCCGGGCCGGAAGCGATTGCCTATGGCTGCCTGTATCTTTCCTCGGACGAAGCCCTCCATGTTACTGGCGCCGAACTGGTGATCGACGGGGGCATGGTAGCCTGGTGAAGGAAGGTTGGGAGTAGAACTATGCTGATAAAGATGGTGGCGACGACCTGGCGCAAGCCGGGAATGAGCCTTGAGGAATTCACGGCGCGGTGGAGCGACGAACATGCCCGCCTCGTCACCCGGCACAAGGATGCGATGGGTTTCGTCCGCTATGTGCAGAGCCATACCGTGGCTTCTCCGGAAATCGAGGAATTCGCGCGCAGCCGCGGCTGGGCCAGCCCGCCGGACGGGATCGCCGAATTGTGGTGGGACAGCGAGAATGCCCTGCGCCGGACATTCGCCTCTCAGGCGGCGGCCGAGGCGAGCATGATACTGGCGGAGGATGAAGCGGTGTTCGTCGACACCACGCGCACCGCGGCATTCCTGACCAGGGAATTCGAGGTATTCAACACCATCAAATAGCGCAGGCTGGCCGGGATATTCTGGACAGGCAGCCCGCGGCGGCCCTTCGCTCTTTCAGGGAAGGGGCGCTGCGGGTAACGCTGGCTTTAGCCCAAATGCCTCGCCGCGATCATGGGCAGGGATCGGGATACACGCGGTGGACCTGCTCGATCGCCGCCAGAACCTCATCGTCCAGTTTCAGGTCGATCGACGAAATGTCGGTCTTCAATTGATCGAGCGTGGTGGCGCCAATGATGTTCGAGGTCACGAAAGAGCGGCTGTTCACGAAGGCGAGCGCCATCTGCGCGGGGTCCAGCCCGAAGGCGTGGGCAATCGCGACATAGCGGGCGCTGGCGTCGGCCTGCTGGGGCACATTGTAGCGGACGAATTGCCGGGCCACGTCCAGCCGCGATCCGGCGGGTATGGTGCCCCCGAGATATTTCCCGCTGAGATGACCGGCGGCCAGCGGGGAATATGCGAGCAATCCGACATCTTCGCGCAGGCTGAACTCGGAAAGCCCGCTCTCGAACAGCCGGTTCAGCAGGTTGTAGGCATTCTGGATCGATGCGACCCGGGGCAGAGCCTTCTCTTTCGACAGGCGCAGATATTCGCTGACGCCCCATGGCGTTTCATTGGAAACGCCGACATGGCGGATCTTGCCTGACTGGACCAGGCCGCCCAGGGTATCCAGCGTTTCCTCGATTGCCGCCGTGCCCGGCGCATCGGCGATCTCGTCGAGGCCGCGCTTGCCGAAGACCGGCACGCCGCGATCCGGCCAGTGGACCTGATAGAGATCGATATAATCCGTCTGCAGCCGTTTGAGGCTGGCGTCGATCGCCAGTTCGATGTTGCGCCGGTCAAGATGATTGTCGCCGCCGCGAATGGGAATCCAGCGCGATGGGCCGGAAACCTTGGTGGCGAGCACGATCTTGTCGCGCCCGCCGTTCCCGGCCAGCCAGGTTCCGATATATTCCTCGGTCCGGCCGATGGTTTCCGCCCGGGCCGGGGTGACCGGATACATTTCGGCGGTGTCCAGGAAATTGATGCCTTGCGAGAGCGCGTAGTCGATCTGCTCGTGCGCTTCGGCTTCGCTGTTCTGCGAACCCCACGTCATTGTCCCCAGGCAGATGGCGCTTACATTGATTCCGGTGCGCCCGAGCGGCCTATATTCCATTTGCGTTTACCCTGTTGCGATGGTGCGGCGTCTCCATAGCGCAGCCAAATGCCAATGCGATCAAAGATTTCCTTGAGCGATGAAAATATGAACGCCCAGCATCCGGAAGTCGTCGAATTTTCGGGATTTGTGTCGATCCGCCCGGCTGGCCCGCTCTGCTCTTGCCCCTTGCATTGGCACTCAGGAGGTCAGGATGCGCATTCCACTTCGACCGGAATGGCATTGAGCATGGTGTTGCAGGAAGGGATGTCCATCAGCGTCTCGTCGGCCAGCAGATTATAGTTCACGCCGGGGCGCGACTTTGCGACGGAATCCCCGGGTATGCCCGGCTCGTCGTGGCCCCAGCCATGCGGCAGGCTGACCACCCCTTCGCGCATTTCCTCGCTCAATTCGACCTCGACCACCAACTGCCCGGTGCGGGACTTCACCTTGACCTTCTGGCCATGTTGAACGCCGCGCACCTCTGCATCCCGGGGGTTCATCAGCAGGGTGCACATATGCGGCCCCTTGTTGAGCGTGGGGAATCTGTGCATCCACTGGAATGAACGGATCTGGCGGCGGCCGACCAGCACCAGGCCTTCCGGCTGGCTGCCATTCAGCCAGCGCTGGAAGCGCGGTATATCGGCAATGATCGGTTCGGGCGCGAAATCGATCTTGCCGCCGGGCAAATAGAGTATTTCCTCTATGCGAGAACGCATCGGCCCGTAATCCACGCCATGCGGCATGGCCTTGAGCTTGGCCACGGTGAGTCCGTCCGGATTTTCGCCCAGATGATCGCCATAGGGGCCGGTTCGCACCAGCAGATCGAACATGCGATCCTGGCCTTCTTCCGCGCCCAGATGCTGCAGCACCTGATCGAAGCTGAATCGCGCGGCGACCGCGTTGCCCTGATCGATCAATTGCTGGTGCAGCATCCGCAGCGCGCGTTCGTCCGCTTCGAGTGCGCTTGTGCCCAACAGCCTTCCGACCAGCCCGGAGATGATCTGGGCATCGGTTCGCGAATTTTCGGCCGGCTCGAAGATCGGCGAGCCGTAGCGCAGATAGTCCCGCACCATGAAGAAGGTGTAGAACAGGGTGAAGTCGGACCGGCTCAGCGATTTTTCCGAAGGCAGGATCACATCCGCGTGCCGGCTGGCTTCATTGATGTAGATGTCGAACGACAGCATGAAATCCAGCTTCTCGAGCGCGCGCGTCAGCCGGCCGCCGCCATTGGGAGTGGCCAGGACCGGATTGCCGGCCATCGTGATGAGCGCGCGGATCTGGCCTTCGCCCGGGGTTTCAAGCTCGGGCAGCAGGGCCGAGCACGGCAATTGGCCGGCCAGTTCGGGCAGGCCGGTCGCGCGCGAATGCCACCGGCCATGGGGCAGAACGCCGTCCTGGCAGCGGTCTGAAAAGAATATGGAATCGATGGCCCCGCGTGGAAACATCGATCCGCCGGGCCGGTCCAGATTGCCGGTCAAGGCATTGATGGCGACGATCAGCCAGTTCGTGATCGATCCGAACAACTGCATCGAAGAGCCGATGCGCCCATAGATACAGGCGCGCGGAGCGGCGGCGAATTCACGGGTCAGCGTGTAAATATCCTCGACGGCCAGGCCGCTGGCCCGGCTGGCGGCCTCCACCGAAAAGGGCTTCGCCAGTTCCCTGAGCCGGTCGAGCTTCGTAGCATATTCGCCGATATGCTTCAGATCGACCAGATCCTCATCGAACAGGATATTGACCATCGCGAACAGCACGGCGGCATCCGCGCCGGGCCGGATCGAAAGGTGCCAGTCCGCCAGCTTGGCGGTTTCCGTATGGCGCGGGTCCAGGACAACGACCTTGCCCCCGCGCTGCTGGATCGCCTTCAGCCGGGCGGGCATCCCAGGCGCTATGATGAAGCTGCCGTTGGACTGCGCCGGATTGGCCCCGATCACCAGCAGGTAATCGGTGTTGTCGACATCCGGCACCGGCACCGCGCCCAGATTGCCGAACATGGTGGTGGTGGTCAGGAAATGCGGATGGCAATCCACGCTGGACGAGGAATAGACCTGGGTCGTGCCCAGCGTGGTGGCGAGAAGGGGCGTGTAAAGGCACAGCGCGGGAACATGGGCGAGGCCGGTCCCGAAGTAGAAAGCGATGGCATTCTTGCCATATCGGCGCTGGATATCCTTGATCCGCCCGGCGGTGAAATCCAGCGCTTCGTCCCAGCTCACAGGTTCGAACCGGCCATCGCGCTTTATCATCGGGGCGGTCAGCCGCTCCGGATCGTGGTGATAATCCTTGAGGGCATAGACTTTCGGGCAGACGTAGCCATGGCTGAGCGGATCGGACTTGTCCCCCCGCACGCCGATGACTTGCCGGGTGGCCCGGTCTATGGTGACTTCCGTGCCGCAATGCTGGTCGCAGAACCCGCAGCTGCGATAATGGACCTCGACATCCCCCGCTTGCTCAGCCTTGCCCATCGTCTCACCTTCCGACCGTTCCGCTTCTTCACCTCGGCATGGGTAGTGCTGCTCCACTGGCGCCTTGCTCGAACCGCGTTCCCCGGTTCAGCCGTGATCCTTCCATTCGTTGATCCGGCCGCGCGCGCTGAATCCGAAGATCGTGCAAAGCTTGAGGTCGTATGTCTCGCCCGCATTCGCCCAGTTGGGAATGTCTTCCTGGGCGGTTCCGCAAAAACTGGATTCGATGATTACCAGATTGTCGCCGACCGTGATCCGGGTCGGTTCGGCGAAATGCCGGTCCGGGGAAAGGCGCTCCGAAAAATTGGGGAAGATTGCCAGGAGGTCCTTCCATTTCTCGAGCTTGTAGCCGCGATTGTAATGCGCGAAATCCATGTCTTCCTCGACCAGATCGGTCATCCGCTCGAAGTCCTTGGCGTTATATGCCTCGATGAAATCCAGCGCGACTTGCTTGATGTCGGTCATGCTTGTCCTCTCCAAAACTTGGCGCCTGCATTCCTGCCTACGGGGTATGCGCGAGGATAGGCGCGGCAAGCCAGTCCAGGCTCGGCCATTGCGGTCCAAAATACCGGACAAATCGGCTTTCGCGAAGGTGTGCCATGAGGGGCCTGTGGTGGACTGAGGCGCGCGCATGGGGTAGAGTTTCGCCATAATCGGGCCTGAGCCGCGATAGTGGGAGACAGATGATGAGCGCGGCTTCGGGCGCGTCGGTCCAGCTTTTGGGCAATATCCCGGGAATGGCGGATTTTCGGCCGCCTTACACGCGTTATGACGATATCGCATCGTTTCGGGGCGACTGGTGCAGCAATCTTTTCGATTGGGACGTCACGCCACGGGCGGGCGCTTATCAGGGCGCGCTGTTCAGCCGCCGGCATGAGGATGTGGTTTATTCCGACATCATTTTCGGGGCATGTCGCGCCGACCGCAAGACCGGCCATATCGGCCGCCACGATGAGTATATCGGCATCAATCTCTTCCTGTGCGGGCAGGCGGAGATCCACCAGCACGGCCAGGCGGAAACCGTCACCGCGGGCGATCTGTTCCTGTGGGATGTTTCCAGCCCGACCCATTTCACCACCAGCGCCGAAACGCGCTGCCTCAATATCTTTCTCCCTCGCGCCGTGATGGATCGCAGGGCGCTTTCATTGCGCCATTTCCTGGGGAGAAGGCTGGGCCGCGAGCATGAGCTTTCGCCCCTGCTGCTCTCCCACCTGCTGACCCTGCACAGGGTGATCGACGCGCTTTCCGAAAAAGGGCGCGAAGATGCGCTGCGGATGACCCTGGACATATTGTCCAGCGGCTTCAAACCGGACGACGCCCTGCCCGACACCTATTCCTATCTGCGGCGCAATTTCGTCAGGATCACCAGCCTGATCGACGACAATCTGTCGGACGAAGATTTCTCCGCGTCGCAATGCGCGGCGATGCTGGGGCTGAGCGACCGCTATATGCGACGGGTGATGGCGCAGTTTGGCGTCACCTTTTCTTCCTATATCAGGAAGCGCCGGCTCGAATGCGCGGCGGACGCATTGCGCTCCAGGGCGTTTTCCCGGAACAGCGTAACCGGGATCGCCGCCAGCTTCGGTTTCAGCGATCCGTCCTATTTCGCGCGGCTGTTTGCCAAGGAATATGGCCGCTCCCCATCGGAGTTCCGCTCGTAAGGCTAGGGCTCTTTGCGGGACAGTCCGGGATCAAGCTCTTGATCGCGGGTCGGCGGAACGATCTCCCGCTGGCACAGGTCAACTTCCCGAAAACCATTTTCAGCCGGTCAAGGGCCGGTGATACGAGTGTCGAACCTACCCGTCTGATGGGGTGTGACCCATGCCGTTCGATAGATTCCGCGCGTTGTCGTCCGCGCTTGCCTTGCTGGGTGGCATGTTGCCGCTTGCCGCCCCGGCGGCCCAGGCTGCCGGAGACTACGGCTGCGACAGCCGCACGATAAAGGCCGCGCCGGTCAGGCTGGCTTCGGTGCCGGTCAACCGCTTTCTCGACTCCCTCGGGGTCAATATTCATATCGACCAGGGATACGATCCCGACAGCTACATCGAGCCATTGCACTATCTCGGCGTGCGGCAAGTGCGGGACGGCAATCGCAATGTGAACAACATGCTTCATCTGGCGCGGGAAACCGGGGTGCGGTTCTCCCTGATCTCCACCGGCAATATCCCGCATGTGATGGGCGTGGCCAGAATGCTGGCGAAAGCGGATGCCCTGCTGGCTGTCGAGGGGCCGAACGAGCCGAATAATTTTCCGATAGAATACAAGTGGCGCAAGGGAGGGGGAAGCCACGGCTGGGTGGTGGTCGCGGAGCTTCAGCGCGATCTCTATGCCCAGGTGAAATCGGACCGGGTGCTCGGCAAATATCCGGTGTTCGGCCCGTCAGAAACCGGCGCGCAAACCGAAAATGCCGGGCTGCAGTTCCTGAAGATACCCAAGGGCGCCGACACGTTGCTGCCGGAAGGCACGGTGTTTTCCGACTATGCCAATGTCCATAATTATGTCGGCGGGGTGGATAATCACTATGGCGATAACCAGGCCTGGAATGCCGCCGATCCGACGCTGTGGGGGGAAGGGAACGGGCTCGTCGCCAATCACGGGCGGACATGGCATCGCAGGTTTCCCGGCTATAGCGACGATCAGCTTCCATCCTTGCCGCGCGTCTCCACGGAAACAGGTTTCCCCGCCGGCGCGGATGCCAGGGAACAGCATCGACAGGGCGCTGTGCTGGTCAACACCTATCTCGCGCAGTTCCATCGCGGCTGGACCTATACCTTCCTCTATCAACTGCGGGACAATGAGGGCGGCAAGAGCCTGCAAGGGCTCTACACGGGCAATCGCCTCAAGCTCGCCGCCCATTACATCCACAATCTGACCGCGATCCTGGCAGACGATCCGAAGGCCGCCGATCCAAAGCCGGGAACTGTGCAGTTCGCTACGGATTCACCTGCGGTGCATGCGCTGGCCTTCGCGAAAAGCACGGGCAAGCGGGCAGTGGTTGTTTGGGGTGAGCGCGTCAGCGGGAGCGATCCGGCCCGGGTGGATTTCGGCTCGCCGGTTTCGGTGAAGATATTCGATATAACCCGGGGCAAGGAGCCGATAGATACCCTCGGTTCGGTGCGCTCGGTCTGTCTCGACCTTTCCGATCATGCGATGGTGCTCGAATACTGACGGCCCCGCCCCGGCTGGTATCGGATCGCCTAGGTTTCCATATCCATGTCCAGCAGCAGATAGATTGCAGCCTTCTGCCAGTGCAGCCCGGCGTGCAGGCTGGCATAAACCCCGCCCGGCAAGGCGTTCTGGATCACGAATTTGAGCGCCAGCAGGCCGGGCAGGGCATAGCGTTGGACGGTGCCGGGCATGACCCGGTTCAATTCGGCCTGGACTCGATCCACGGTCAGGAACTCTGCCAGGCGTGCATATTCATCCTGTCCCACGGCGACCACTGTAAGGTCGAGCGTGTCCGCCTTGTCGCCGGACCGGCCGCATGCGATGTCCCCCACCTTCATGGGATGTTGCTCCATTCGACCGAAGGTTTCACGAGTTCGCGGTCGATGTAGCCATTGACCACTTCCAGCCGGGGGCGCTGCTCGCTGCGGACCCCGCATCCGCCGGCTGGGCCGGAAAGGGTAAGGGCATAGACTTCGTCTTCGGCCAGCTGGGCGTCGCCGGCATCGTCGAATTTCGCGGAGACATGCACTCTCACTTCCGGCGGTTCGCTGTTGATGGCGCGCGATGCGGCGCCCAGCACGGAATTGAGCCCGACCAGATCGATCCTGAGATCCTGCTCCGGAAGATGCGCAAGGCGAAGGCGCAGGACATCGGCGGCGCGGCGCGCCCGGTCGAGCGCTCCGCGCCCGGCGAAGGCGATCTCCACATCGCTGATCGCGCCGGGCCGGTCGACGAAGCCGGATACCTTGAGCCTCGCCGGCCGGTCTGCGGCGCGGGCGCCCGAGACGCGAACGCGGGAGGGGCCGATCTCCTCGATCGATACTCCGCTGAAATCCACGGTCAGATCGGGCGTTATATAGGCCGACGGGTCATGCACTTCGTAAAGCAGCTGCAACGTGCAGGTCAGCCGATTGATAAGCGCGGGGCTTCCATCGACCACCGTGATTTCCGCCGTCCCATCCTCAAAGACGCGGGCAATCGGATAGCCGAGATTGGCAAGGTCGCTGCTGCCAAGCGGCGGAACGCCAGGCGCCTCGAAATTGCCGCCGGTAAGCTGCCCGGAACATTCGAGCAGATGTCCCACCGCGATTGCACCGGCGAATGCGTCCTCGCTGCCATCGAGATACGGCAGGAGATCGCCGGCGAACAGGGCGGAATCGGCGGTGCGGCCGGTGACTATGATGTCGGCCTGGTTCTCGACGGCCTCGACGATGCCGTTCGTGCCGAGATAGGCATGGGCGCCCAGCAAATCGCCCTCGATCGACCCGTCCCATGCAATCCGGTCGGCCAGATGACGGACATCGTCACCGATCGCCGCCGCGATGCGCATTCCGGACCGGCCGAGATCCTTTGCAAGGCGCTCGATCCGTTGCGCGCCGGATACCGGATTGGCCGCCCCGAAGTTGGAGATGATCCGGCACTTGCTGCTCGCCGGAGATTGAAGGATCGGCGTCAGCCGCCGTTCGATCCGGGAATCTGCGCCGCTGCCGGGATCGCGGCGCCGCGCTCTCAGCCCGGGGACAAGGGTGCGCTCGGCCAGGCATTCCAGCACGATGGTGTCGACCTGCCCGGATTCCGCCAGCTTCACGGCGGGATCGGTGCGGTCGCCGGCAAAGCCCGCGCCGCAGGCGATGGTGCGGACAATGCGGTCGTCGGTTCCGCTCATCAGCGCGCCTTCGGCAGAGCGTAGGCGATCACATAATCTTCCGCCGGGCTGCGCAGCGAAGCATTGCCGCCCGCCGCGATGACGATGAACTGGCGGCCGCTCCTGGGGCTGACATAGGTCATCGGCGTGGCATGGCCGCCCGTCGGCAGCGGGGCTTTCCACAGCAGCTTGCCGGTGCGGCTGTCGAAGGCGCGGATCAGCCTTTCCTGGGTGGCGCCGATGAAGATCAGGCCAGTGCCGGTCGACAAGGTTCCGCCGGTGTTGGGGACGCCCATGGGCAGCGGCAAGGTGGATCGGAACCCCATCGGCCCGCTATCCGCGCTGGTGCCCAGCGGCTTTTGCCAGAGCAGCTTGCGGCTATCGAGATCGACCACGCCGATCATGCCGAAGGGCGGCTGGGTGCAGGGCATGTCCAGCGGAGAAAGGAACGGCTCGTTCAGCACGGCAAAGGGCGTGCCCGCCTGCGCGGTCGGGTCGCCCATATGGACCATTCCCGTTTCGGTCGGCTGGATGTCGCCCGCTTCGGCCCTTGGCACCAGCCGCATGTAGATCGGCACGCGGTTCCAGTTCACCACCAGCAAGCGCCGTTGCGGATCGATCGAAACCCCGCCCCAGTCCACGCCGCCCAAGGTGCCCGGATAGAACACGGTCGGCTTGACGCCGGGCGGAGTATACGGCCCGTCATGCCGCGCGCCCTTGAAGCGGATGCGGCACCAGAGTTGGTCGAGCGGAGTGGCGCCCCACATCAGCCTTTCGGAAAGGACGGTGTCGTCGAAGGAGGGCATGCCGACGGAGAAGGGCTGCGTCGGGCTGAGGAAATCGCCCGCGGCCGGTCCTTGCGGGACAGGCTTTTCGACGACTTCGGTAAGCGGCGTTCCGGTCCGCCGGTCCAGCACGTAGATTTGCCCCTGCTTGGTGGGCTGGATCAGCGCGGGGACGGTCGCGCCGTCGATAGGCAGATCGATCAGAGTGGGCTGCGCGGGCACGTCATAGTCCCACAGATCGTGGTGGACGGTCTGGAAATGCCAGCGCACCTGGCCGGTCCGGGAATCCAGCGCGACCACCGAGCTTGAATATTTCTCGCTGTTGGGGGAGCGGTGTGCGCCCCAGTAATCCGGCGTGGAATTGCCTGTCGGCACATATACCAGCCCCAGGGCCTCGTCGCCGCTCATGGGCGCCCAGCTATTGGGCGTTCCACGCGAATAGGTCTGGCCTTCCTCCGGCTCGCCGTGGAAATCCGGGCGGTCCATGTCCCATGCCCAGGCGAACTTGCCGTCGGTCGCGTTGAATCCGCGGATGACGCCGGAGGGTTCGCCAACCTCCTGATTGTCCATCACCCATCCGCCGATCACGACGATCCCGTTCACTATGGTCGGGGCGGAAGACACGTAATAATAGCCGAAGCGCACTTCGCCCATGTTCTTCTTGAGGTCGATCGTGCCGCCATTGCCGAAGCCGGTGCAAACCTCGCCGGACCTGCTGTCCAGCGCCATCATCCGGGCATCGGTGGTTGCGAATATGATCCGTTCCGCGCAGGCACCCGCTGCGTCGGGCACCTTGTAATAGGCCACCCCGCGGCAGACGGTGCCCGGCGGCGCATTGACCTTGGGGTCATATTGCCAGCGCCGCTGGCCGGTTTCCGGATCGAGCGCGATGATGATGTTGTTCTGCGTGCAGAGATAGAGCGTATCGCCCACCATCAGCGGGGTCGCTTCGAAACCGAGGCCCATCTTCACGCCGGTGCGATAGGTCCAGGCCTTTTCCAGCCCGGCGACGTTGCCTGCGTTGATCTGATCGGCCCGGGAATACCGTGAACCGCCCAGGTCGTTGCCGTAATGCACCCATTCGACCGGCCCCTCGGCGCTTGCGGGAGAGCCGCCATAGGGGAGATCCTGCGTGCGATTGGCGCCGTAAAGCCACGCCGCTACGGCCGCGATGAGCACGAGAGCTGCCGGGATCGTCACCTTGGCGCCCAATTCCCTCAGCCAGGGCGCCGCCACCCAAAGCCCGAGGACAGCCGGAGCGAGCAGGCGGGCTTGCAGGCCCCATCCATTCCCGCCGCTTTCCCACAGCGCCCAGACCGCCGTGGCCACGAGCATGAGGAGATAGAGCCATATGCCGCGGCGATCCCCGCGCGCGACGAAATAGGCTGACCCGCCGACCGCAAGCCCGGCCAGCAAATAATAAGGGCTTCCGCCCAGCGTCAGCAACCGGAGGCCGCCGGCAACCAGCGCCGCCGCGATCAGGCCGAGCACTATCGCCAGAACGGGGCGATTGCGGTCAGCCCGCCACCTGGATGACGTATCCGATCCGTTTCCCTGCAGCCAACTGCTCCAATATCCTGGGCGCCGCGAAGCGTTTTCGGAAGGTGTCATAAGTGCCTTGTGGTCCTCTTGCCCGCCACCGGATTTGTTGTCGTCTGGGTGGCTGGGGCGAAGACCTATCGCAGGAGTTCGGCGATGCGCAAGGGCCACGCGAAAGTTTTTCGTACAGCTGACTTATTTCAGTTGGCGGCCCTCAGCGCCGTTCTGTCGATCCCATTGCGGGCCATGCGGCGATAAAGCGTGGATCTCGATATGCCGAGCGCCTTGCACGCGGCGGAGATATTCCCCGCGCAAGCCGTTATCGCCTGTTCAATGGCCTGACGCTCCTGCCCGGGATGGCGGATCGCCTCGCTGCCCGGGGCGCAGGCAGGGGAAGGCATGGCCAAATGGGCCGGCAGGCAATCGACATCGGCAAGGCCGTGCTCGGCAAAGAGCGTCGCCGTTTCGATGACATTGCGCAATTCCCGCACATTGCCCGGCCAATCATGCGAACGCAGCCGCGCGAGAGCGGCAGGGGAGAACGAAATCGGGGCACATTGATGCTTCTTCGCGATCAGCGGCAGGAAGTGCTCCACCAGCCTCTCCATGTCTCCGTCCCGCTCGCGCAGGGGCGGAATGCCGATGCTCACCACCGCAAGCCTGTGGAACAGGTCCTTGCGAAACCGCCCTGCCGCCACTTCCTGGCGCAGGTCGCGATTGGTCATTGCGATGACTCTGACATTCACCCGGCGGATCGTGTTCTCCCCGAGCCGGGTGAGTGCGACTTCTTCCAGCACCCGGAGCAGGTAGGATTGAAGGTCGAGGGGGAGTTCGCCGATCTCGTCAAGGCAAAGCGTGCCGCCATCGGCCAGCTCGAAACGCCCCTTCCGTCCCTCTGCATTCGCCCCGGTGAAGGCGCCCTTGCCATAGCCGAACAATTCGCTGGCGATCAGCTCCCTGGATACAGCGCCGCAATTGAAGGTCACGAATGGGCCGTTCGCGGTCGTCCCGCTGCCGTGGATGGCCCGTGCGAACAGCTCCTTGCCGACGCCGGTTTCCCCTTCGATCAGCACCGGCAATTTAAGGCGAGCGACTTTTCTCGCGCGGTCGATGGTGGTCTGGATTTGGGGGCTTTGCCCCACGATCGCGGCAAAGCTGCTTCGGTTGGGGTCCGTCTCGTCGCCAGCCCGCTGGTGCCGCTTCAGGTTGGGTGCGCGGAGAGCGGAAGGAACGGTGACCAGATAGCCGCCGACTTCGCCGTCGAGATAGACCGGCTCGATCCAGTCGTTCGCTATGCCCGGCAAAAGACTGTCGGAAACCGTGTCCGATGGCTGGAACACGCGTTGGCCGGATATGAGCTGGGGCGAAGGCGGGGCCAGCCTGTCCCGCAGCAGTTGCGCGGCGAGGCTGGAGGCATAGGTGAGGCGGCCCGTGCTATCCAGCAGCAGCAGGCCATGATCCTGCGCCACGGGGCGTTCCAGTGCCGCCTCCAGCAAGCGCCGGCGCATGACTTCCGCCTGGTGCGCAAGCGCCTGCTCGATGCGATGCGCGTTGAACACGGCGAGCGACACAAGGCTGCCGTTGGCATCCTGACTGCGGGCGGAGAGGTTCAATATTCCGGCCATGCTGCCGTCGACCGGGCTGGTGATCGGAACCGCGGCGCAGCTCCATTCCTTCATCCGCTCGCAATAATGCTCCCCGGCATGGACCAGCATGGGCCGCGCGGCGACGAGCGCCACGCCGATGCCGTTGGTGCCGGCGGATCGTTCTTTCCAGTCGCCCCCTTCGCTGAGCGCTATATCCATCCCGGCGCGGGCGGCCGCGGCGTCGCCCGCCACTTCCAGCACGATCCCCTCGGCATCCGTCACCAGCATGATCGCATCGGTGTCATGCAGCATGCGGGCCGCGTCGGCCAGCGTATCGGCCGATGCATCCAGCAGCGACCGATTCTCGCGCCTGCGGGCTTCAAACCCGTCCACATTCAGCAGCGGCGCGTTGGTGATGGACAGATTCACCTGCGCGGCGCGGCAGCGTTCCCAGGAATCGATGATCGGGCTGCGTGCGGCCAGCCTGTCGCGCGAAGCGCCGCCCAGAAACGCTTCCCAGGAATGATCGAGTTCACGCATGCTCTGCTCGAAAATCCGGTCGAGAGAACTGGCTGCGTCATGGATGGCTATGCTGCCTGGTTCCAAAGGCTTTTCCTCCCCGATGGATCATGCCCGGTTCTCACGGCGGGGCTTGCGCCATTCGATCAAGCTGGCGACTATACAGGCCGAAGCCGCTCTTGCGAAGAGCGGGAAACGCAGGGTGGAATCCCCGGCTGTTTCAGGGAAGCGGCTGAAACAGCTGACACATTGATTGTGTCACCGGCCTGACACAACCAGGCGGTTGCCGGTGATCGGCCACTTTTGATTTTCTCGTAAATTCTCATGAAAAACAGATGACTATTTATCCTTGGGGTCAGTGCCGTCCAGGTGGCACGATCTTTGCTGCGATGAACGCGAATGCCGGAATGGCCCGAGGGAGAGAGCGATTGTCCGATCGAGCAGCCATGCGCTGTGCAGCCTTATGCGTTTTCAGTGCCGCCTTCATGTCCATCGTTTCCATTCCCGCATCCGCGCAGATGGCGGTTCCCAAGGCCAAGACCGTGTCCGGCGAAAAGCTGTTCGGCCAGCAATGCGGCGCATGCCACGCAACAAAACCCGGCGAGATCCGGGTCGGTCCTTCGCTTGCCGGAATTATCGGGCGCAAGGCCGCAAGCCAGCGCGGATATGGCTATTCCCCCGCCCTCAGGAAGAGCGGGCTGACCTGGACCAGGGACAGCATGGACAAGTGGCTGACCGACAGCGGCACGACCGTTCGCGGCACGACCATGGTCTATTCGCAGGCCGATGCCGCGAAGCGCCGGGCCATCATCGATTATCTCAATACACTTCCAAGATAGGGGCCAATTCCATGGCGAAATACATTCATTCCATGATCCGCGTGCTGGATGAGGAGAAATCGGTCGGTTTCTACGACAAGGCACTCGGCCTCAAGGTGGCCGACCGCTATCCGTTCGACGGCTTCACCCTGGTCTATCTCCGCAACCCGGAGAACGACGTGGAACTGGAACTGACCATCAATCATGACCGGGCGGAACCTTACACCCATGGCGATGGCTATGGGCACATTGCCGTCACCGTGCCCGATCTGGATGCGGAACATGCCCGGATGGAAGCCGCCGGGATCGCGCCGCAGCCGATCAAGGAATTCTTCCGCGAGGGATCGCTGATGGCGCGCTTCTTCTTCATTCAGGACCCCGACGGCTACAAGATCGAGGTGCTCCAGCACCACGGCCGATACGTCTGAACCGAATACAATAAGCAAAACACATAGGAGAGGGTGAGATGCGGACCGTTGACAGGATCGACGTGATGAGCAGGCGCAATTTCATCGGCCGCTCGGCCGGGACAGCCGCCTTGCTTGCGGCCAGCCCGGTGATTTCCGGCAAGGCCCATGCGGCGGAGGCGCTCAAGACCGCGCCAGCCTCCGCCATGCCTGCCTTGGTCAGGATGGCGCGCGACCTCTATCCGCACGACCGCCTGCCGGATTCCATCTACGAAATCGCGGTGGCGATCATCGACGAGCAACTGGCCGGTGACGCGGACGGGAAAGTCACGCTGGGGCAAGGGGTGGGTGAGCTGGACGCGGCGGCATCCGCCTTGAAGGGCGTGCCATATCTCTCGATTGCGGGGGAACAGGATCGCGTCGAAGTGCTCAAGTCCCTGGAAAAGGCGGGATCGCCTTTCTTCGGTGCGATGCGGTCCAGCATGATTACCGCGCTCTACAACCAGGAAGAGATCTGGGCGAACTTCGGCTACGAGGGCTCGTCCGCCGAAAAGGGCGGATACCTCCATCGCGGCTTCGACGATCTCGATTGGCTGCCGGCATAAGCGGGCGCGGGGAGGGCAGGATAATGGCTGGAAAGTTCGATCTTGATGACGATTCCGTCGTCGTGGTCATCGGCTCCGGAGCGGGCGGCGGCACGCTGGCGAACGAGCTTGCGCAGAAGGGCGTGAAGGTGGTCTGCCTCGAAGCGGGCGCGCGCTACGAGATCCAGGATTTCGTGAACAATGAATGGGAAAGTTTCGCGCAGCTCGCCTGGAGGGACCCGCGCACCACCTCCGGCAGTTGGCGGGTCGCGCAGGACTTTCCGGGCCTTCCGGCGTGGATCGTCAAGGCTGTGGGCGGCACCACCACCCATTGGGCGGGCGCTTCCCTGCGCTTCCAGGATCATGAGTGGAAGGCGCGCACCCACTACGGCGAGATCGAGGATGCCGCCCTGCTCGACTGGCCGATCGACGGGGCCGAAATGGCACCGTGGTATGCCAAGGCGGAACAGAAGATGGGCACAACCGGCACCAACGGCATTCCACGCCTGCCGGGCAACAACAATTTCAAGGTATTCCATGCCGGCGCTACCCGCATCGGCTACAAGGATGTCCACACGGGCAACATGTCCATCAACAGCCAGCCTCGCGATGGGCGCGGCAGTTGCCAGCAGCTCGGCTTCTGCTTCCAGGGATGCAAGACCAGGGCGAAATGGTCGACGCTCTATACCGAGATTCCCAAGGGCGAAGCGACGGGCCGGCTGGAAGTGCGCCCGGAAAGCCATGTCCTGCGGATAGAGCATGACGCGAGCGGCAAGGTCACGGGCGTCGTCTATGCCGACAGGACCGGCGCCATGCAGCGCCAGAAGGCGCGGGTCGTGGCGCTGGCCGGCAATTCGATCGAAAGCCCCCGGATGCTGCTCAATTCGGAAAGCAACCTGTTCCGGCACGGCCTCGCCAATAATTCGGGCCATGTGGGCCGCCACTACATGCGGCATACGACCGGCTCGGTTTACGGCATCTTCGAGAAGCCGGTGCATATGCATCGTGGCACGGTGATGGCGGGAATTGCGCGTGACGAAGCGCGGCTCGATACCAGCCGCGGATTTGTTGGGGGCTATGAGCTGGAAACCATCTCGCTCGGGCTGCCGTTCCTCGGCGCCTTCCTGAATCCCGGTAGCTGGGGCCGCGACTTTACCGCCGCCGTCGATGCATTCGATTACATGGCGGGGATGTGGATCGTGGGCGAGGATATGCCGCGCGCCACCAACCGCATCACGCTGAACAGCGAGGTGAAGGACCAGTTCGGCATGCCGGTCGCCAATGTGCATTACGACGATCACGAAAACGACATCGCCATGCGCAACCATGCCTACAGGCAGGGGCAGGCGGTCTATGAGGCCGTCGGCGCCAGGCGCACCCTCCTGACGCCGCCCTATCCTTCGACCCACAATCTGGGCACGAACAGGATGAGCGAGAAGCCCGAGGATGGCGTGGTCAACCGTTGGGGGCAAAGCCACGAGATCAGCAATCTGTTCATTTCGGACGGCAGCCAGTTCACCACCGGCGCTGCCGAGAACCCGACGCTGACCATCGTGGCGCTGGCCATCCGCCAGGCGGATCACCTTGCCGGGCTGATGGCGCGCAACGAAGTGTGATGGCAAAGGCGCTGGCGAGCGATATCGACATACGGCTTGCGCCTGAGGGATCGGCGGGGGCGGGCAGCGCTGCGGTAATCGAGCGATTGCGCTCGGTCGTGGGGCGGCGGCATGTCCTGACCGGGAAAGCCGGGACAAGCCGCTTCGCCACGGGTTGCCGGGTGGGCGAAGGGCCGGTCCTGGCGGTGGTGCGCCCCGGCACTCTGGTGGAACAGTGGCGGGTGCTGCGGATCTGCGTGGCGGCCGGGGTGATCGTGATCCCGCAAGCCGCCAACACCGGGCTGACCGGCGGTTCCACGCCTTTCGGGGAATATGATCGTCCGGTGATCCTCATCAACACGATGAGGATCAAGGGGCTGCATCTGATCGACGAGGGCAGGCAGGTGGTCTGCCTGCCGGGCGCGACGCTGTATGATCTGGAAAGGGCGCTGGCGCCGCTCGGGCGGGAGCCGCATTCGGTGATCGGCTCGTCCTGCATCGGCGCATCGGTCTTCGGCGGCATCTGCAACAATTCCGGCGGGGCGCTGGTCCGCCGCGGCCCGGCCTATACCGAGCTGGCGCTGTATGCGGCGCTGGATGAGCATGAGGCGCTCCATCTCGTCAATCATCTGGGGATCGGGCTGGGCGACGAGCCGGAAGCCATTCTGGACCGGCTGGAAAAGGGCGCATTCACGGCCGCCGACGTCCTTGCATCGAATGATCGCCGCGCATCGGATCACGAATATTGCGACCATGTCCGGCATATCGACGCCAGCTCGCCCGCGCGCTTCAACGCTGACCCTTCGCGGCTGTTCGAGGCTTCGGGCAGCGCCGGCAGGATCATGCTCTTCGCCGTGCGGCTGGATAGCTTTCCCAGGGATGCCGAGACGCAGACCTTCTATATCGGCACGAACGACACCGCCGCCCTTGCGGAATTGCGCCGCTCGATCCTCGGCGGGTTCGCCTCGCTCCCCGTCTCGGGAGAATATGTCCATCGCGATGCGTTCGACATGGCGACGGAATATGGCAAGGACACCTTCCTTGCGATCCGCCACCTCGGCACGGATCGCCTGCCCGCGCTGTTCGGCGTGAAGCGGCTTTTCGACAGGCTGCCGGCCGGGGCCAATTTCGGCGACAGGGTCCTGCAGGCCGTGTCCCGGCTGTTTCCGGATCACCTGCCTGTGCGCTTGAAGCAGTTCCGCGATCGTTTCGAGCATCATCTGATCCTCAAGATGGCGGGAGAGGGCATTGGCGAAGCGCACGCCTACCTCTCCGCCGCTGTCGGGAAGCTCTCGCTCGATTACATCGAATGCACCGGGGAGGAGGCCAGCGCCGCATTCCTGCAGCGCTTTGCGGTCGCGGGCGCGGCCATACGCTATCGGGCGCTGCACCCCCGGCAGGTGGAGGATATCGTCGCGCTGGACATCGCCTTGCGCCGGGACGACCGCGACTGGTTCGAGACGCTTCCGGACGAGATCGCGCAGTCCGCCGAGAAGATCCTCTATTACGGGCACTTCTTCTGCCATGTGTTCCATCAGGATTACATCATCCGCAAGGGCGCCGATCTCGGCGCCTTCAAGCGCCATATGGGGGCGGCGCTCGAAGCGCGGGGCGCGGAATATCCGGCCGAGCACAATGTGGGCCATATCTATGCGGCCAAGCCCGCGCTGGCTCGCCATTATCGGGCGCTGGACCCCTGCAACCTGTTCAATCCGGGGATAGGACAGACATCCCGCCGATATGGATGGAAATAACCGAGAAGATTTCGATTTCCCGGCGGCGGATAATCCGGGTGATATAATCGTGATAAATAAAGCTGTTTCCCGCTAATCATAATCCTGCTGTATTCTGTGAAACGAATATACCCGGCTAAGGCCCGGCAAGGCCTCCATCCCCCAACTTGACTATCCGGTGCTGGCCCGATGCTGGCGCAATCGATGACGGGAATCCGTCAGGATTGCGAAATGGCCGGTTTGTGTACCGTAGTCATCGTGGAATAGCGCCGCCTTCGGCCCTTCGACCGGGCGTGAATGCGCGGCGGCTAGTTTCCGTTTTCGATTGATCGAGGAGGCTGAACGGAAATCCATACCTGGAAGGGCAAGCGATACATTTCGGCAAAATCGTCGGACAAAATTATTCAACGTAATATCGGCGGAATAGAGGGAGGATTACAATGAGAAGATTGAGGGCAATCACCTGCGCGCTATGCGCGTCGGCCGCATGTCTGGGCACGCCGGCGCTGGCGCAGGGTGCGCAAGGCGGTGTGGACGAGAATGACGGCAGGCTCGGTGAAATCGTGGTCACCGCGCAGCGCCGCTCCGAATCCCTGATGGAAGTGCCTGTCGCGGTGTCGGCGCTCGGGGCCGACGATCTGGCCCGCCAGGGCATCACCTCCACCTTCGGCCTGAGCGGCTCGGTGCCTTCGCTCCAGGTCACCAGCGCCTTCGGCGATGCGCAGCCGAACTTCACCATGCGCGGCATCGGCGTGGGCAATGAATATGGCGCGAACCAAGTCTCTCCGGTCGGCATCTATACCGATGACAACTATCTCAGCGCCCGGACCATGCATGGCCTCCAGCTCTACGATCTGGAACGGGTGGAAGCCGTCCGCGGCCCGCAGGGAACGCTTTACGGGCGCAACACGACCGGCGGCGCGATCAACTTCATCTCGGTCAAGCCCAGTCTCGAGGCCGGCGCGCGCGGCTATCTCGAAGCCGGTTACGGCCGCTTCCAGGAAGTGCGGGGCCAGGGCGCGGTCGAGGGCACGCTGATCGAGGACAAGCTCGGCTTTCGCGCATCGGCCAATTATGTCGAGGCGGATGGCTTCGTGAAGAATATCTATCCCGGCCAGCCCGACGCGAATTCGAAGGATTCGATCGCCGGACGGCTCATCATCCGGGCGAAGCCGGACGAGCGGCTGGATGTCATGCTCAAGTTCACCGGCAGCAAGGGTAAGCCGACGCAGGCGGCCGCCTATCACCTCAACGACAATTCGGGCATTTCCGGCTATTTTCGCTCCAACGACAATCTGAGTTTCTTCGAGACGAACCAGCCGGATCTCGGCTTCAACGATATCGCCAATGCAGGGGCGCAATTGACGATCAATTACGAGTTGAGCGACAATTTCTCGATCCA
This sequence comes from Tsuneonella sp. CC-YZS046, assembly GCF_035581365.1. Taxonomy (NCBI): domain Bacteria; kingdom Pseudomonadati; phylum Pseudomonadota; class Alphaproteobacteria; order Sphingomonadales; family Erythrobacteraceae; genus Tsuneonella; species Tsuneonella sp. CC-YZS046. The sequence continues at coordinate 198,053 of NZ_CP141590.1, forward strand.
GTCGCTGTCCGCCTACGACTGGTCGCGCCAGAACCTGTCGCAGGAAGGCTCCGGCACGCCTGTTGTCGGCTTCCTCCAGACCAATTACGGGGATGTCTACAAGCAGTTCAATCAGGAACTGAAGCTGATGTATGATTCCGACCACACGAATGTGCAGGCCGGTGTCTATTACGGCTGGGACAAGATCAACAACGAGGATCGCTACCGGCTCGTCAGTACGCTCTATTTCTACCAGCACTATATCCAGGTGCGGAAATCCTATGCGGCTTTCGCGCAGATCAACCAGAAATTCGGCGATCACCTCGGCTTCACCCTGGGGCTGCGCTACACCAAGGATACCAACCGGCACAGCGACGCCTATTCCTTCCTCACCCAATTCGCGGACCCGGCCACTTCGCCGCCGTTCTCGACCTATGATTTCGATCCGGCCGATCCGGATGCGGCGTCGATCACCTTCACCCACGGCGCGATCCTGCCGGACGGCACGATCGTTCCGGAAGCGGCCAAGAAGCGGAAGAGCAGCCGCCTGACCGGCAAGGTCGGGCTGGACTATACGTTCGATGGCGGAGCGATGATCTACGGCCATTACAGCCGTGGTTATCGCGCCGGCTCGTTCAGCAGCCAGTTCTACGCCGGAAACCCGATCGACTTCGTTCCGCCGGAAAAGGTCGATGCCTATGAAGTCGGGCTGAAGACGCGTTTTCTGGACGGGCGCGCCAATCTGACGGCGGCGGCGTTCCTCACGAAATACAAGAACCAGCAGCTCAACGAAGTGATCGGCACCACGGGGTTCATCCGCTCCGCGCCCGGCTCGACCATCAAGGGCGTGGAGCTGGAAGTCAACGCGCGCCTGTTCAGTGGCCTGGATGCGAACCTCGGCTTCACCTATCTGGATGCGACATACGACAAGCTGACGCTTTCGGGAGTCAATCTCGATGGCAACACCTTGCCCAATGCTCCCGAAGTGACGATCAATGCCGGGTTCGACTGGACCGTCGCGCCGCTGGGCGCCGGGAATATCGTGTTCTCGCCCAACGTGGTCTACACCAGCAAGCAGTATTTCTCGCCCTTCAACAACGAGGACGGGAACCAGAACCTGCACGCGCCGGATGTTTTCCTGGTCAACGGCAATCTCGGCTGGGAAAGCGATCAGTTCGCCTTGCGGCTGTGGACGACCAACCTGCTGAACAAGAAGTATTTCATGTATGGCCTGAACCTGCGCAGCGCCTTCGGATATGACTACATGCTGCACGCCCCGCCGCGCAGCTATGGGATTACCGCCCGCTATAGTTTCTGACGGGCTTAGCGGCCGGCCGCAGCTTTTTCCTCCCGCGGCCGGCCGTCTTTTTCGCGGATTGCGCCTTGTCGCGATCTGTCCGTGCCGCTGGACGGCTGGGCTATTGATAGGTGGTCGCGGAGTGAATCCTCGCGGTCATCGCCGCCCGGTTGCGGACCCCCAGCTTGCGATAGATCTTCCGCAAATGGTTCTCGACCGTGAATTCGGAGATGCCGGTCATATAGGCGACCTGCTTGTTCTGGTTTCCGGCGCTCACCAGCCTCGCAATCTCGCGTTCGCGCGGCGACAGCGCGGTCATCGCGTTATCCGGCGACCATTGCCTGTTCCCCGACAGCACCGATCGCAGCAGGCCCCGGCCGCCCGCGCCGCTCAGCGTTTCTTCGAGCAGCTGGCCGACCACCATTTGCGAGATCGCGGAAATCTCATGCTGGAACAGGCGGCGGGCGACATCGCTCTTGTGATGGCTTCCGTTCCTGCAATGCGCGCCGATGACCAGGATGAAGTCCGGCAGCAATTGCTGCACCCATGCTCCGACCACATCGACCGAATAGTAGTTTATGAAGGACTTGTAATGCTCCGCCGCCCGGGCCGCCGAACTCAGCTGCCGGTCTTCCCACCAGATCAGCTTGCCGCTGCGGTCGGACTGGTCGACGATGCGGGTGAACGGATCGTGCCGGAACACGCGGCCGTGCTGATAGGCATATTGCGCGGCCGGGGAGACGCCGCAGTGATGGAGGTAGGTCACGGTTTCGGAATGGGCCGAACGATCGGTGAAGAAGATCGACAGCGTGTCGAGGCCGCAGGCGGAAACCATCTGATCCGACCGTTCGGCAATGTCCGCTGAAACCAGCATGTTTCCCCTCCTCATGCGCCGTTAAGAGCGGTCGAACTGTATTCGATCAATTTCGTCCGACCATATTGGGAAACGAGCCGATTTTCAATCGAAAGCGGAGGTTTCGGGAATTGCTGCCAATCCGGTATGAATGAGGGAAATTCGTCACTTGGCTTTTTCACGCAGCCTGAGACGATGCAGGCCGGATTCGGGAGGAGTGGCAGCGGCGATGAGAGTTCTGGTCTTTGGCGGCAACCGGTATATCGGCCTCAATCTTGTCCACGAGCTGGCGGAGCGGGGGCATGAGGTGGCCGTGCTCAACAGCCATCCCGCCGCGCTTCCCGCAGGGGTCACGCGCCTGCACGGCAATCGGCACGAGCCGGGCGTGCTGGAGAATGTGCTGGGGCCGCTGCGGGATTCCTTCGACGCGGTGTTCGACAACACGGCCTATAATCCGGACCAGCTGGCGTCCACGGTGGAGCTGTTTCGCGGCCGGGTGAAGCATTTCGTGTTCACCAGCTCGATTGCCGCCTACCGATGGGCGGATGCGCTGCCGGTGACCGAGGATGCCGCGCTGGCGGACAAGCCGGACTCGATCTTCTACGGCGGCTACGGATACGACAAGGTGAGGTGCGAAGCCTTGCTGGAGAAGGAGAGACGCGAGAACGGCTTGCCTTACAGCGTCATGCGCATCAGCCATAGCCTTGGCCCGATGAGCCCGCTCGTGACTCGCGAGCCGGGCACCTTCCGCCGGCTCGAGGAAGGCCGCCCGCTCCTGTTGGCCGGCAAGACCGAAGCGATCGTGCATTTCATCCATGTGCGTGACGCGGCCCGGGCGCTTGCTTCCGTGCTCGGCAATGAGCGCGCGGCCGGCCAGATTTATAATATCGCCGGATCGGACTATTGCAGCATTTCCAGCTACATGCGGCTGATGGGGGAAGCGGTGGGGGTGGAAGCCAGGCTGATCGCCATGCCGGGCGGCCTGCCCGCCGAGATGCGTTCGCCGGTGGGGCACTGGCTCGAGGCGCGCCATGGCAGCATGATCTTCTCGATCGAGAAGGCGCGGCGGGAACTGGACTGGGAGCCGCTGTTCGATCTGCGCAGCGGGCTGGCCGATTCCTATCGCTGGTTCAGCGAGGAAGGGCGAAGCCGCTACGAATATGATTTCACCGCCGACGATGCGATCCTGGCGGAGATCGCGCGGCGCGGGGAAGAAGCGCACTCCGGCGAAGCGGACGGCGTCAGGATATTCGAGGCCTGACGCCGCCGGATCGGAGCCGTATTCAGGGCTGATAGGGGTCGAGGAAACCCTTCAGCCCATAGCGCTCATGCGGGCCGGTGATGTACTGCTCCAGCGCGCCGATGCCCACCTTGTCGCCGCAAGTCGCGCGGACCACGTGCTGCATGTGGAGGTAGCGCGGCGCGTTCACGTCCAGATCGTTGATGTTCCAGCTTTCCAGCGCATAAGCCTCTTCCCCCTTGAAGAAGCCGTGGCCCCATTCCGGGTGGTTATAGCCGGTTCCGATCATGTGATAGCGCAGCAGCGGTTCCAGCGTGAACGTCTCGGTGCGGCCGTCCGGATAGATCATGTCGATCTCCGACTTCCCCAGCAGGCGGGTTCCCGGCACGAATGTCAGGCGGTGCGGGCCGCAGATGATCTCCTTGACCTCGCCTTCCTTCAGCGTGTCGAAATCTCCCTTGATCGGATGGGTCGGGAAGATCTGGGCGAACTGCTTCCAGCGCGCGCCGTCGGCATATTCGTGCTGCCCCCAATGGGTGCAGCGGTCTTCCCAATGCAGCGGCGCCCATAGCCAGAAGAACTGCTCGGGCTGATCGCGCGAAACGCCCTGTTCGGATTCGCCGGTCCAGCGCCAGCCCCAGGAACGGTCCTTGGTGCCGTATGTGGTCTTGGGTGAAATCTCCTGCCGCCGGCCATTGACCGTGACATGGCCTTCCCATCGGCCGAACTGGCTGAAGCGCTTCATCTGCGCCACTGTGCGGATGCCCTGCTTGACATGGTCGGCCGGCTCTTCATGGGCGACGGTGCTGGCGTGGAAGGTCAGGTCGCAGCTGAAGCCGCTGTCGTTCTCTTCCACCGTGACGCGCACCGTGCGCATCGGCTCGACGATTTCGTGCCGCATCGGGCCGGCGTAAAGGTCGGTCCGGTCGCCGCGCAGGCGGCGCGAGGCATGGAAGCTGTCCTGGGTGCCGTCCTTGCGGACGATGGAAACCGCGCCGTCCATCACCTCGCGGTGGGGATAGGCGGCAAAGGCCACGCCGATGTAGAATTCTCCGTCGAAATCATAGCCGTTATACCAGTAGCGCGCGTAGAAATTCCGCTCGCTGGTGGAGATGTATGACAGCGGCTCCGCGGTCTGGTGGAGCGGATAGTCGTCATATTTGATCAGCACGTTCAGGCCCTTTCCGGCAAGGTCGCAGGTAATGCGCTACTCTAGGTCGATCGTCCCGCGCCCATAGGGACGGAATTCCGTTGTTGCCCGGCCGATGTTCCCAAGTCTATCCATGTCCAACAATATTGTCGGGACGGATGCATGAAGGAAATCACGGAGGCCGATCTCACCGCCTATCTGGCCGGGCGAAAGCCGGAGTGGCGCGAGATCAAGGTGGAGGGCCTGCATCGCCTGCCGATGGGGGCGTCGCGCGAGACGTTCCGCTTCGATCTTTCCTATGTCGACGGGGCCGGCGCGCGCGAGGCGTTGAAGGTCATTCTGCGGCGCGATCCGCCGGCCTCGAACGTCGACAGCGACCGCCGGCATGAATTCGAGGCCTATCGGGCGATCTACGGGCACGGCATCCCCGTTCCGAAAATGATCCTGCTGGAAGAGGACCCGGAACCGCTGGGCGGCGCCATTTCCCTGGCGGAGGATCTACGCGGCTTCCACAACAGCGAATATCAGCTGCAGCAGCCCGAATGGGCCGACCGATTGCCCAAGGTGGCACAGGAGATGTGGTCGACCATGGGCAGGCTGGCGGCCGTTCCGGCCGAACGGCTGGACCTTTCGTTCACTCGCCCGGCGACCCGGGAAAATACCGCCCGGCAAGAGCTGGATTACTGGGTGGCCTATCTCGATCGGCACGATGTCGGCCCGCAGCCGATCATCCGCGCGGCGATCCGCAAGCTCTATCGCTGGCAGCCGGTCGCGCAGAAGCTGGCTCTGGTGCATGGCGATTTCCGCGCCGGCAATTTCCTCTATGACGACGAAGGCAATCTGAAAGCCGTGCTCGACTGGGAAATGGCGCATTGCGGCGATCCGCTGGAGGATCTCGCGTGGAGCATGACCCGCACCTTTTCCTTCGGCAAGAACGATAGGCGCTCGGGCCTCGCCCCGCGCGAGGAGGCGATCCGGATATGGGAGGAGGCCAGCGGCCTCGCCGCTGATCCGGAAGCGCTTGCCTGGTGGGAATTGTTCATCTGCGTGAAGGCGCAGGCGATCTGGGATGCGTGCGCTCATGTCTGGGAAAGCGGCAGCGGACGCGAAGTGATCCACGCCTATGCGGCGTGGTGGCTGCGCAATTCGCAGGACAGGGCGGCGCTCGAACTGATGGGGAAACTATGAAGCCAGGCGTTTCTATGGTCGCGGCGGAACTCGCCACGCGCTTGCGGACCGATCTCATGGAGGAGCTTACCGGCTTTCGCGCCAATGTCGCGGGGATGGGGGCGGAGCTGCTCGATATGATCGCCGAGCAATGGGATGGCGCGGCCGCCAATCTGGTGAGCGAAAACAAGGCTATTCGCACCTTGCTGCGGCAGGGCGGGGAGCTGTTCGGGGACTCCGGCCTGATCGAACGCTCCGGGGGCGACGATTCCGATCTGCGTATTTCCAGCCTCGAGAAGGAGAATGAACGCCTGCGCCATGCGCTGATCGGCCTGCACGAGCGGGTGGAGGCCGATGCAAGCGAGGCGGCAAGGCAACTCGAGGATTCGATCTGGGATGTGCTGCGCCGTTCGGTGGAGATGCGGCGCGTCGGATCGGCGAATTTCTGAGGCTGCGGTGGGGCCTGTCTCTCAGAGATCGGGCCGCACCAGGATCTTGATCGCGTCGTCGCCGCCGCCAAGCCTGTCGAACGCGGCATTCACGCCCGCCAGGTCGGTGGTTTCGCTGATCATCGGCTGCAGGCGGTCGGGATTTTCGCAGATCATCGAGAAGGCTGCGCCGAATTCGTCGGGCGTATAGGCGAAGACGAACTGCAGGTTGAGGCTTTTCTGCAGCAGGAACGCCGGTTCGATCGCATCGTCTTCCATGCAGTTGCCGACGACGACGATGGTCGCGCCGACCGGAGCGCCGCGCGCGACCTGCATCAGCATGCCGGGCTTGCCCACGCATTCGAAGATGACTGCGCGTGAACGGCGGCGGGAGGCAGGATCGACCGCCATGGCATCGGATAGGCCGAGCGGCAGGCCCATCTCATCCCACCATTCGCCTGCCATGCCATCGGGCGCCATGACCGTATCGGCGCCCATTCTTTCCGCCATGGCCCGGCGGGCCGGGTTTGGCTCGATCGCCAGGATCGGCCCGAGGCCGAGCGCGCGCAGCCGGGCGATCACGAACAGCCCGACCGGCCCGCAGCCGATGACGGCATAGGCCGCGTCAGGCCCGGCCCTGCCTTCGTTCACGGCATGCACGGCCACCGCCAGCGGTTCGGTGAGCGCGGCCATTTCGGTGGGAACGTCATCCGGCACGTGAACGCAACTGGCCGCATCGAGCAGCATCCGCTCCGCGAAAGCGCCCGGGAAATGATTGGAATAGCCGATCAGCACGATCCCTTGCGGGCCGATCAGGAAGGGCAGCGAAACCACCCGGTCGCCGGCCTTCAGCGAACCCGTGGTTTCGAGGACTTCGCAACAGAATTCATGCCCCATCACCACCGGCTGCTCCGGGTCCATGAATCCGCGAAATCCGGCGCGATGCAGTAGGTCGCACAAATGTGGGGCATGGTCGCGCGCATGGAGATCGCTGCCGCAAATTCCGCAGACCAGCGGCTTGACGACGATATGCCCCGCCTGGGGAGTCGGCTCGGGCAGATCGTCGACGCGAATGGCGCCTGCGCTGAGTATGGCGGCTTTCATCTGGGTTCCTCTCCGATTCCCGACGCGGCGATCCTATTCCGAAAGGGCAGGAAGCCAAGCCGGCGCGCGGGAAGAGAGCATCCGCTTGCCCGTTCGGGTAGCGACGGAAATCAGTAGCGCGGGCCGCCTTGCCCTGTTCAAACCTTGCCATTCCTTGATATGGGACAAGCAATATTCATCCTGAGGGCCTTACAGGGCATCATGCCGGTCTTCGGCTCGCTGCCTGCCGGCATTCCCGCAGTGCCGGATTCGCCGGGATGGATCGTGGCCGGATGGCGGCTTCGGAATGGTGATCGGGTTGCGTCATGGGGAATGCCGCTGTGGACATGAATTCGAACGGACAGACATTCCATTCCGTGGAAAGCTTCGCGCAGGCGGCGGAATCGCTGGAGGTGCCGTGGACCATCAGTTCGCAGGAGAATGAATTCAGCGCCTCGATCCGCCGCCGGGAATATGGCGGGCTGTTGTTCGGCGAGCTGTCCTATGGGCTGTGTTCCGGCACCCGCGGAAATCGGGAAATAAGCCGCTCGAACGACGATTACATCTGCCTCACGGTCTATAACGGCGGGCGGATGCTGCTCGAACAGCGTGGCGAAGTGATGGAAGCCGGGGAGTGCGATATTCTCCTGTGGGATGGAAAAATCCCCACCAGGTTCGATTGCCTCGCGCCATCGCGCTGCGAGATGATCTGGCTCCCGCGCAAGATCGTGGAGCGCAGGTCGGGCTTCTCCGATGAATTCGAGGGGCAGGTGATTTCCGGCAAGGAAGGGATCGCCAGGCTCATCGGGGCTCATATCCGGGGCCTTCACCGGGAACTGGAGAGCATTCCGTACCGGCAACTCGACAGCGTGATCGACGCCTCGATAGATTTCATCCTGTCCTGCCTGCCGCGGGACGAGGGAACGAAATTCTCGAACCGCCACCAGTTCGAGATATTTTCCGCCGCCAAGCGCGCGGTGAACGAGCGGATCGGAATGGATCGGTTCGGCCCTTCCGACATCGCGGATGAACTGGGCATCAGCGTTCGCTATCTTCACAGCCTGTTCCACAAATATGGAACGACATTCTCCAATTACGTGAATGTGGAGCGGCTGGAGAGGGCCAGGCGATCCCTCACCTTGCAGAATTCCCACGCGAAGATTTCGGATATCGCGCACGACCTCGGATTTTGCGATTCCTCGCATCTCAACCGCTTGTTCAGACAGCGCTTCGGGCTTACCCCGAGCGAGTATCGGCGCAAGCTCCATTCCTGACATTGCGCCGCCGTGCGTTCTCATACCGCTTGCCGCGCACTCCTGTTCAATATCTCGCCTGCCGCTTGGCGTATCAGGCGCTCATTCCATTCCGCAGGTGATCCGGGTGGCCGGCTTCATCAATGCGGCAGGAAATGAAGGGAAGCAGGATTATGAGATTTATCGAGGAGCCGATGCGGTTTGGGATATTCATGGGCCCGTATCACCGGCCTGACCTGAACCCGCTGCTGGCGTTGCAGCAGGACATGGAGACGATCATCAACCTGGATCGTCTGGGTTTTGACGAGGCGTGGATCGGGGAGCACCATTCGGGCGGGGTGGAGACGATCTCGTGCCCGGAGCTGACGATCGCGGCGGCGGCGGAGCGGACCAGGCACATCAAGCTGGGGACGGGGGCGATCACCATCCCCTATCACAATCCGCTGATGGTGGCGGACCGGATCGTGCAGCTCGATTACATGACGCGCGGACGGATGATGTTCGGGGTTGCGCCGGGCCAGCTGGTGCAGGACGCGCAGATGATCGGCCTTGATCCGCTGAACAACCGGCGGATGCTGCATGAGGCGCTGGAAGTGCTGATCCCGCTGTTCAAGGGTGAGCGGGTAACGCGCAAGACGGACTGGTTCAACCTGGTCGATGCGCGGCTGCAGCTGCTGCCCTACAGCAATTTCGACATGGCGACGGTGGGTGTGATCTCGCCGTCGGGTCCGCTGCTGGCAGGCAAGCACGGGATGGGGCTGCTGTCGGTGGCTGCGACGCATCCGGTGGGTGTGGAGAAGCTGCTGGAGCATTGGCAGATCATCGAGACGGAAGCGAAGAAGGCCGGCCATGTGGCGGATCGCAGCAAGTGGCGCCTGATGGGTCCGATGCATATCGCCGAGACGTTCGAGCAGGCGCGCGATGAAGTGCGCTACGGGATGTGCAAGCTGGAGAACTACCGGGAGCACATCAACCCGGGGGCGGGGATCGACTGGTCGAGCACGGACCGGGCGGTGGACCAGCTCAACGAGCAGGGGTTTGCGGTGATCGGGACGCCGGAGATGGCGCGTGCGCAGATCGACCGGCTGATCGAGAAGTCTGGCGGGTTCGGCTGCTACATGCTGATGGGGGTGGACTGGGCGCGGCACGATGCGACGCTGCGCAGCCATCAGCTGTTCGCCGAAGAGGTGATCCCTTACTACCGGGGCACCAACCGGGCCACCCTGGCCAGCTTCGAGGATGTCATGGGCACCGGCTTCGAAGGCGCCGAAATCACCGCCAGGGCCCAGGAAGCCATGGCCAGAGTCTACGCCGAAACCAAGAGCTGACCGCTCTGCCATGCGGGCTTGCCGGGGGCAGGCCCGCATGGACCGGCAGGCCCGTCAGGCTCCCGCGGCGGTGAAGCTGGTGAAGCCGGCCAGGAACTCCCGCAGCCGTTCTCGCGTGGCCTCGTCGGTCAATCGACCGTTCCCGTCGAAAAGCTGGCCCGCGCCGGAGATCATGAGGCGGCCGCCGAACCAGGGTCTCGCGCCCAGCATCCGCAACACGGGCAGCCATCCGTCCTGCGCCAGGATCGTCCCGAAGCCGCCGGGCGAGGCGCCGATCACCGCGAAGGGCCGGTTCCTGAAGATACGCCCGATGTCGTCCGTCGGCCGGGACATCCAGTCGATCGCGTTCTTGAACACGCCGGGTATGCCGTTGTTGTATTCCGGGGTTGCCAGCAGCACGCCGTCCGCTTGCGCCACCGCATCCTTCAACGCGGCCACAGCGGGCGGCAGCCCGCCGGCTTCTTCCTCATCGGCGTTATAGAGCGGGATGTCCGTCAGCGTGTGGACGGACAGCGTGGCGCCGGCCGGCATCAGGTCGCGCGCGGCGTTGAGCACGCCGAGATTGAACGAATGACGCCTGAGGCTGCCCGCGATGCCTACGATATGGGGCATATGTTCAATCCTTTCTCATGACATGGCCGGGGCCGAGGGAGCGGGGCCTTCGGGAAGGGGGATGAATTCCTTGTCGTCCGCATCGGGCAGCTTCATCCGCCCCGCCTTCCAGTCTTCGGCGGCCTGCGCCAGCCGCTCCTTCGAGGAGGATACGAAATTCCAGTAGATGTAGCGTTCCCCCAGCGGTTCGCCGCCCAGGACCATGATGGTGGACCGTTCCGCCGCCTTCACCGAGGATGCGCCTTCGCCCAGCACCAGCATCTGCCCGGTGTCGAAGCGCCGGCCATCCAGTTCCACCGCGCCCGCCGCGACATAGAGCGCGCGCTCCGGCTGGTCGCCGGGAATTTCCGCGACTGCTCCCGCGTCCAGATCCAGATGCGCGTAGAACAGCGGGGAATGCGTTTTCACCGCAGCGTTGAGGCCATAGGCGCTTCCCGCGATAAGCTGGCCGTGGACGCCCGTGTCGCTCCATTGCGGAAGATCGCCGCCTGAATGATGGGAGAAGGACGGGGCGGTTTCCTCGTCCGCCGTGGGGAGGGCGACCCAGGCCTGGATGCCGTGCAAATGATCGCCCTGCGTCCGCGCCTTCTCAAACCTTTCGCTATGGGTCACGCCGCTGCCCGCGGTCATCCAGTTCACTTCGCGCGGGCGGATCTGCTGGATCGACCCGACACTGTCGCGATGCATCACTTCGCCCGAGAACAGATAGGTCACGGTCGACAGCCCGATATGGGGATGCGGCCGCACATCGAGGTGGTCGTGCGACCCCGCGGCAATGTCGAGCGGACCCATATGGTCGAAGAACACGAAGGGGCCGACCATGCGCCGTTTGGCGTATGGCAGGACGCGGCCCACGTCCAGCCCCCCGCCCAGGCTGCGCCGCCGCTGTTCGATCACCATCTCGATCATTGCCATTTCCTTCCTTGTGCCGCTTGAGGCTGGCCGGCCCCGGGCGAGGACCGCAGACTATACCTGCCGCATCGCCTTGTCAGGCGGGGTTGCGGCCGATGCCCGGTAAAGGGAGGCCCGGCTCTCTCGACAAGGGGAGAGCCGGGCCATTGTCGTCAGGCCGCCGTGGCGAACCTGCCGCTGTTGTAGTCGTCGATGGCCTGGCGAATTTCGGCCTCGCTGTTCATCACGAACGGGCCGTAGCCGACGATCGGCTCGTCGATCGGCTCGCCTGTCAGCACCAGCAGCACCGTGTCGCCATCGGCATGGACCGACGCCCCGCTGCCTTCGCGGCCAAGCAGGATGACTTCGGCTTCTCCCGCTTGCTGGCCGCCGTTGACGGTGACATGCCCGCCCAGCACCACCAGCAGGGCGATGTGGCCTTCGGGCAGGTCGAGCGCCAATTCGGCATCGCGGGTCAGCCGCATGTCCCACACGTTGATCGGCGTGAAGGTCCTTGCCGGGCCTTTCGCGCCCAGCAATTCGCCGGCGATGATCCGGGCGGCGCCAGCGCCGTCGGGCAGGTCGACCACCGGGATCTCGGCCGAGGTGATGGCCTGATATCCCCCCGGCGCCAGCTTGTCCTTCGCGGGCAGATTGACCCACAGCTGCACCATGCGGAACGGGCCGCCGGTCCTGGCGAAGGCCGGGGAATGATATTCCTCATGCACGATGCCGCCGGCCGCCGTCATCCACTGCACGTCGCCCGGACCGATGATCCCGCCATTGCCGGCGGAATCCCGATGCTCCACTTCGCCGTCATAGACGATGGTGACGGTTTCGAACCCGCGATGCGGATGCTCGCCGACGCCGCGCCGGGCCTCGGTCGGCTCGAAATAATGCGGCCCCGCATAATCGAGCAGCAGGAACGGGCTGATGTGCCGGTCGAGCGTGTGATAGGAAAAGAGCGAACGGACCGGGAAGCCATCGCCGACCCAGTGCCCGCGATCGTTGCCGTAACGGCCTAGGATTGTCTTGTTCATGTCGCGTCTCCGTGGCGGGGCGCCTGATGGGCCTTCGCCTGTTGCACGATACTTAATCCTGGAACGAAGCTGCCGGAAGATTGCCAAATTCGACGCATCGTTCTATTTTTAGGACGATGCAGGATCTCAACGACCTCTATTACTTCGTTCAGGTGGTCGATCATGGCGGCTTTGCCGCCGCGGGCAGGGTGCTGGGCATCCAGAAGTCCAAGCTCAGCCGGCGCATCCGGCAGCTGGAAGAGCGGCTGGGCGTGCGCTTGCTCAATCGCTCGTCCCGCCGCTTTTCGGTGACGGAGATCGGGCGCGAGTTCTATGAGCGCTGCGTCGCCATGCTGGTGGAGGCCGAAGCGGCGGAGCAGGTCGTCGCCGAAGTCCGCGCCGAGCCGCGCGGCGTCATCCGGATGAGCTGCCCGGTCGCCCTGCTCAACTTTCGCTTTGGCGAGCTGATCGCGCGTTTCATGGTGCAATATCCTGGCGTCGAGGTGCATCTGGAAAGCACCAATCGCCGGGTCGATGTGATTGCGGAAGGTTTCGACCTTGCGATCCGGGTGCGCTTCCCTCCGCTCGAATCCACCGATCTGGTGATGCGCAAGCTCGACACGAGCAGCCAGTGCCTGGTCGCCAGCCCGGCCCTGGTGAGCGAGCCGCTGATGTCGCCGGGCGATCTTGCCGGCTTGCCCAGCCTCGATTTCGGCCCGCCCCATGGCAATCATCAATGGCAGCTGGTCGCGAGCGGCGGCGAGACTGCCGGGATACCGCATCGTCCGCGCCTGGTGACGGACGACATGGCGGCCTTGCGGCAGGCGGCGCTTGCCGGGGTGGGTGTGGTGCAGTTGCCGACGATGATGATCTGGCGGGATATAGATGCGGGGAGTCTCGTGCAGCTGCTGCCCGAATGGCGCCCGCCGGACTGGGTGATCCACGCCGTGTTTCCTTCGCGCCGGGGCCTGCTCCCTTCGGTCCGCGCCCTGCTCGACTTTCTCGTCGAGGAATGCTCCCGGCAGCGGGATCACGCCTGATTGTCGCGGGTGGGGGATCGAGGCTAGAAGCAAGGGATGACCGATAGGCGACCGTTGAAGATAAAGATCCAGCTGTTCTGTGGCGACGAGATCGCCATGGGGCCGGGCAAGGCCGATCTGCTGGATGCGATCGCGGAGCATGGTTCGATCTCCGCCGCCGGAAAATCCATGGGCATGAGCTACAGCCGCGCCTGGGGCCTGGTGGACGTCATGAACCGCTGCTGGAACGACCCGCTGGTCGAGACTTCGCCGGGGAGCCATCATGGCGGCGGGGCGCGGGTGACCGAGTTCGGCCGGACCGTCCTGGGCGAATATCGCGCCCTGCTGATCCGGCTGGAAAGCGCGGCCGACGCCGGGGAAATGGCCACGCTGCGCGGCGCGCTGCTGCCGTCGCCCCGGCCGAGCCGGAAGGGTTGACGCTTTCACAGCGGCTTTCCGCAGGCCTCGCCGGGAAGCGACAGGGCCGGATCGCGCGTGAACTCGAGATCGCTCAGCGAGGCGAGGAATGCCATCAGCCGGGCGGCATCTTCCGGGGGATGGTCGATCCCGTGGCGGCGGACCGCATCCTGCGCGCTTTTGGCGGAGCCATCGTGCCACCAGGGGCCGGTCAGCATCACGTTGCGCAAGCTCGGCGTCCGGAACATGCCGGCATCGCCGTCCTGTCCGGTCGCTTCGGCAAGCCCCTTGTCGGCGGCGCCGGGATCGAGCGGCTCGAGGCGGTGATAGGCCATGTCGGTGAACAGCGGCCCGGCATGGCAGGCCGCGCAATCCCGCTTGAACAGCCGCTCGCCTTCCGCCGCCGCGGGCGGGAGCCGCTGGCGGTCGTAGGGGCTGTCGAACGACACCAGCGTCCGCTGGAAGCTGGCGATCGCGCGGGCGACATTGCCGAAGTCGATCCGGCCCCGATCCCTGGGAAATGCCTTGCGGAACATTGTGCGGTAGCAGGGATCGCGCCCCAGGCGTGCCCGGATTTCCGCTTCCTGCCCCGCCATGCCCAACTCGACCGGATGCGTGCCGAAGACGGGAACCGCCACTTGCGCCTCCAGCGCGGCCAGCGCGGGGTCCGCGAAGGTCAGCCTGCCGAACCAGGCGACATTGGCCAGCCCCGGGGCATTGCGCCGGCCCGGCTCCCCGGTTGCGCCCGGCCGGGTGGCGATGCTGTCGGCGAAAGCGTGCTTCTGGTTGTGGCAACTGGCGCAGGACAGGGTTCCGTCGATGGAAAGGTCGGCATCGTAGAACAGCCTGCGCCCCAGCTCGACCTTGGCGGCGGTCAGCGGATTATCCGATGGGATGGCGGGCGCGGCCAGCCCGGGCGGGGATGCGTGGAACCATCGGGCGGACCCGGCGCCGGTCAGCAGCAGGCATAATATCGCAAGAGCCGCCGGGCGCATCGTTTCCGGGGCCTGACCTAAGGTATGCGGGCGATCAGCACATTCGTCTGTGGAGCGCCATTGGCCGCAATCTGCAGGATGTAGTCGCCCGGCTCGAGCGCAAAATCCACCATCTTGCGGATGCCGGTGCAGGCCGGTCCGTGACCATGCCCGGTGGAAACCGCCGCCTTGCCGTTCGCCACGATGTCGACCCACGCGCCGGAGCCCAGCGCCACGCGATAGGTTCCGGCCTCGGCAACCGAGAAGGCCACCATTCCCCCATGGCTGACCGATCCGCCGGGCTTCTCCGGGCGCAGCGCATACCGCACCTCGGGGGTCTGCAGCAGGGCGACGCGCGCCGCCTGCCCGACAGGAAGCGTTGCGGCCGCCAGATCGCGATCCCTGCCCGCCGCCTGCAGTTCGACCGGATTTTCCCAGGCGGCCAGCGGCCCATCCGGCTTCACCGGGGCGGTGCAGCTTTCCGGCGGTTTTTCCGTGGCGCCTGCTCCCATGGGAAGTCCCAGCGCCAATGCCGCGGCCATGAGGTGGGGATAGTTCTTGAGCATGGGAGATATGTGTCCTTGGCAAGCTATATTTCTGTAAATATAGCTTCGTGCATTCATCGACAACCGCTTTCCCGGGGGGCTTTCCATGCATCGTTCGAGTTTCCTTGTGGCGGCCTTGTCGGCCTCTCTCGCCGCTCCGGCATTCGCCGCCGATGCGCCCGAGCAGGGCGAAGCGGCGGGAACCTTCACGCTCGGCCAGATCGTCGTCACCGGCCAGCGGCCGGAAAGCATCGCGGTGACCGGCGAAACCATGACCGCGCAGGCGATCGAAGCCTTCAACCGCAACCATCTCGACGATGCGGTGAATCTGATGCCGGGCGTCAGCAGTTCGAACAGCGGCGGATCGCGCAACGAGCGGCTGATCTTCGTGCGCGGGTTCGACCGGTTCCAGGTGCCGATCTCCATCGACGGCATCCGCGTCTATCTGCCCTACGACAACCGGCTGGATTATGGCCGCTTCCTCACCGCCGACGTGGCCGAGATCCAGGTGGCCAAGGGCTATGCCTCGGTGCTGGACGGGCCGGGCGCGATGGGCGGCGCGATCAACCTCGTCACCCGCAAGCCCGCCAGGGAGATCGAGGTCGAGGCGCGCGGCACGCTGGAGCTTGACCGGGACGCGGACTATGCCGGCTACAACGCCTTCGCCCTGCTCGGCACCCGGCAGGACCAGTGGTATGCGCAGGCCAGCTACGCCCGTACCTTCCGCGACCATTGGGACCTGCCCGGGGGCTTCACCCCCACCGCCATCGAGGATGGCGGGGAACGGGAGTTCAGCCGCACCCGGGACTGGCGGGTCAACGCCAAGCTGGGCTTCACGCCCAACGCCACCGACGAATATTCGATCAGCTACACCCGCCAGGAAGGATCGAAGAACGCGCCGCTGCACGTCACCAATCCCCAGGCCCAGGCCTGGAGCTGGCCCTACTGGAACATCGAGAGCATCTATTTCCTCTCCACCACCGCGATCACCGACGATCTGAGGCTCAAGACGCGGCTCTATCGCAACACCTTCGACAATCTGCTGCGCGGCTTCGACGACCATACCCAGACGACCCAGACCCTTCCGGCCGGGCGCGTGTTCAACAGCTGGTATGACGATGAGGCCTATGGCGGCTCGGTCCAGCTCGACTATGCGGCGGGGGGCAACCGCCTGAGCCTCGCCTTCCATTACCGGCGCGACGAGCATGTGGAATATTCGCAGGTATTCCCCACCGGCTTCATCGAGCCGCCGCAGAAAAGCGCCGAGGATACCTACAGCATCGCGATCGAGGACCGGCTGCAGCTCACCCCCGCGCTCAGCCTGACGGCGGGCTTCAGCTATGACTGGCGCGACCTGCGCCAGTCGGACGAATTCACTCTCAACGGCGCGCGCAATGGCGGCACGCTGTTCGGCTATCCGCTGGTCGACGCCGATACGTGGAACGCGCAGGGGCGGCTGGAATGGACGCCGGACGCGGATACATCGGCCCACTTCAGCCTGTCCTCGCGCACCCGCTTCCCCAGCCTGTTCGAGCGCTTCAGCTCCCGCTTCGGCGGCGCCACCTCCAACCCCGACCTCAAGGCCGAGCGGGCCACCAACCTCGAACTGGGCGGATCGAAGCGGTTCGGCGCGGTCCGGGTGGAAGGCAATGCCTTCTATTCCTGGCTGGACGATGCGATCGTCTCGTTCCCTTTCATCTTCAACGATACTTCGGTCAGCCAGAGCCGCAATGTCGGCAAGGGCGAATATTACGGAGTCGAGCTGGCGGTGAGCGCCCAGGCGAGCGACGCGTTGAGCCTGGGGGCGAACTACACCTGGACCGAGCGCGATTTCACCGATCCCAGCGTTCCGGCCTTCGAAGCGACCGGCGTGCCCCGGCACAAGGCGTTTGCCTGGCTGGAATGGAAGCCGGCCGGGCGGTTGAGCATCCTGCCCTCGGTGGAGATCGCCTCCGACCGCTGGACCGTGAACACCGCGGGCACGCGCTATTATCGCACCGGCGCCTATGTGCAGGCCAACCTCCGGCTGGATTACGAGGCGATCGACGGCGTGGTCCTCGGCGCGGGCGTGCGCAATGCCTTCGACGACAGCTACACGCTGACCGACGGCTTCCCCGAGGCGGGACGGAGCTTCTTCCTCTCGGCGCGGGCGCGGTATTAGGCATTTCCCGGCTGGCATGAACTGGGGCGGCTTTTTCATCCCGCGCTCTTCGTCATTCCCGCGACCCGGCAGGGCGGCGAAGCCAATGCGGGAACCCACCAGCGGTTGACGCAGAACGCGGAAAATGTGCATTTCGATCTGGGCGGTCCGCGTGCCATATCCGCGCGATAAACCGTTCTTCCATCGCTGTCGGCCCGCGTCTTTCCGTGTGACCTTTCGCGCGGCCCCGTTTCGGCCTGTCCGAATGCGCCTGTTGCCGGGCCAGTAGGGGGCATGGGATGCTCTGTGCGCCATCCCTCAGGATAAGGCAGATTTGCGTGATGTAGGAAAGGAGAAGGGCCTGCTCCCAACCCCTCTTGCATATTCTCATTTACGCCCTTGGCTTGGAATGCGAAGAAGCCCAACGTCTGAAAAAGGGGTTTTTGGGGTTACGGGCAGCAGCGATCATTCTGCCGGAGCATTCGCGAAAAGCGCTTTTCCTGCCTGATAAGCGAGCAAGGCTCCCAGGAATTGTGAGGCAATGAAGCCAAAAAGCGAAAGCGGAGAAATTCCTGCGAAACTGTTGCTCATGGATCGGGCGATTGTAATGGCCGGGTTGGCGAAGCTGGTGGATGAAGTGAACCAGTATGCCGCGCAGATGTAGAGGGCCACGGTCGCGGGCGCCATCCGGGGGCGAGACTTCGATGTGCCCAGGATCGTGAAAACCAGACCGAATGTGGCCACGCCCTCCCCGATCCATTGGCCAGGGCCGGTGCGTATCCTCTCGGAAAGCTGGATGATCGCCAGATCAAACATCGCGTGCGAGGCCCAGACGCCGAGAACGCCACCCGCCAGTTGGGCAGTGATATAAAGCAGGGCGGACCCGGCCTCGATCTCACCGCGCAGCCGGGCTACCATCGTCACCACCGGATTGAAATGCGCGCCCGAGATCGGCCCCAATATCGTGATGAGGACGAACAGGATTGCGCCCGTGGCCAGCGTGTTGCAGAGCAATGTTATCGCGACGTTTCCGCCCGCAAGCCGTTCGGCCATGATGCCGGAGCCGATGACAGTGGCGAAGAGGAAAAAGCAACCGACCGCCTCCCCGCCGAGCCGTTGCGCCATGCTTCGGCTCAAGTGAGAGCCTTTCCGGTCGCACCCGCGCTTGTGCCGATCTCCTTGAGCTTGCGCGCGGTGGCCATCTTGTCGAGGGTATCGAGCGGCAGCGACAGGAAGAGGCCGATCCGCTGGCGTAGATATCGCAAGGCCTGCATAAAGGCTTCTCGCTGGCCTTCGCCCTCTACCGCCGCCGGGTCTTCGATACCCCAATGCGCTGTCATCGGGTGGCCGAGCCACACCGGGCAGGCTTCACCCGCCGCATTGTCGCAGACGGTGAAGATGAAGTCGAACACCGGCGTATCTGGTCCGGCAAATTCGCCCCAACCTTTCGAGTGCAAGCCCTCGGTCGGGAAGCCGAACCCGGAAAGCACTTCCAAAGCCATCGGATGCACCGTCCCCCTGGGCTGGCTCCCGGCGCTGAAGGCACGGAAGCGGCCCTTGCCGTCATGGTTCAGCAGAGCCTCGGCAAGGATCGAGCGAGCGCTGTTGCCCGTGCAGAGGAAAAGCACGTTGTAGGTTTTGCCGATCATTCAATTTCTCCGTCAGCAGCGCAGTTCATCGAAGAGCGGTTCGCACAGCTCCGCTCGCCCGCCGCAGCAGTCTTTGGCCAGAAAGACGAGCAGTCCGCGCAGGCGGGATATGTCGGCGCGATATTGGATGACGCGGCTGCGACGCTCCGGGACAACGAGGTTAGCGCGAGCGAGAGTGGCAAGGTGGGTTGAAAGGGTGTTTGGCGGGACATCCAATGCGCGCGCGATCTCACCGGCGGGAAGCCCTTCCGGTTCGTGCTTCACCAGGAGCCGGAAGGTGTCCAGGCGGGTCTGCTGGGAGAGCGCCGCCAAGGTTTCGAGAGCTTCTAATTTATCCATGATTCGGGAATTATCGAAATATAGAGATAAGCGCAAGTACCGGGAGCATCTCTTCGGATAACCGCCGCGCCGGCGAAAGAAATTTCGCGCCCCGGCTAAACTTTCTCCCGCCTCGTCGGATCATACCTGCGGAAGCGCGTGCTTCCTTGGTCGGTCAGTCAAGCGGGGCAGGGCGGAATGGTTGCGATTTTCACGGGTGCGGGTGCCGGTTTCACGCGGGGTTCCGCGAATATTCTCGGCGGCGCCGGGCAGCTGGGCGGGGTTCTGCTGGGCCGTGGCGGGGAAAATGTCGCTGTCAATGCGGCGACCGGCAACCTGCTGATCCACCATCAGGACGAATTCCTGGTGGGCCGTGGCCCGGACGTGGGGATCGCGCGGACCTACAACAGCATCGCCGACGCGGCCGATGGCGACAATGGCGATCAGTGGCAGCAGAGCACGACCCGGCGTGTCTTCGGCCTGACCGGAACCGTCAACACCGCGGGCAGCACGATCAGCCGCCTGGGGGCCGATGGCGCCGTGGTCGTCTATGGCTGGAACGAGGGGCGCGCGGCCTATGTCACGACCGAGGGCGATGGCGCGCACGACCAGCTTACCTTCTCCGATGATGTATGGACCTGGCGCGACGGCGGCACGCAAGCGACCGAAAGCTATGCCGCGCATGGCGCCGACAACTGGCGCATCGCCACGGCGAGCGACATCGACGGAAACACCCTGAGCTGGAGCTATGCCGGGGACAAGCTCGACAAGGTGACGACGGCCGACGGCGGATGGGTGCAATATGTCTGGTCGGGCAACAATATTTCCCAGATAGTCACCGGCTATACCAACCTCGCGACGCAGGCTTCCAGCACGCTGACCCGCACCCGCTATGCCTATGACGCCAGCGACCGGCTGATCCTGGTCACCACCGATCTGTCGCCGGAGAACAACTCGGTCGCCGACGGCAAGGTCTATACCGTCAGCTACACTTATGCTGGCGCCAGCAACCGGGTCGCATCCATTACGCAGACCGATGGATCGCAACTTGCCATCGCTTATGACGCCAATGGCCGGGTGCAGACGCTGACGCAGACCGTCGCGTCCGGCGATACCCGCGTCACCACCCTGTCCTATGGCGCGGGCCTGACCGACATCACCGGCCCGGACGGGCAGGTGATGCGGCTGGATTACGATGGCTTCAACCGCCTCACCAGGATCGTCGCGCCACCGGCCCAGACCGGGGCCGCCGCGCAGCAGGTCCAGTTCTCCTACGATGCCCATGGGAACGTGGCGAGCGTGACCGATGGCAATGGCGAGACGACCACCTATCAGTATGACGCGAACGGGAACGTCACCTACATTGCCGATGCCAATAGCAATGCGGTGCAGAAGACCTATGACGGGGCCAACCGCCTGATTACCGAGTTCGCCTACGGGTCGGACGAAAGCGGGCCGAGTTCCGCGCAATATGCGCAATACGCCTACGATGCCGAGGGTCATCTGCGCTACGCCGTAAACGGCGCGGGCCAGGTCACGGAATATGAATATACCGCCGCCGGCGAGCTGGCGCGGACGGTCGAATATCCGGCCCATCCCTATCCGGTCGGCCCCGCGCCGATCGACGAAGCAGGGATGGATGCATGGATGGCCGGCCTGGGCGACCTGAAAACCGCCAAGGTCACCGAATATGCCTATGACGCCCGTGGCGGCCTGATCTCCACCCGGG
This sequence comes from Tsuneonella sp. CC-YZS046, assembly GCF_035581365.1. Classification (NCBI taxonomy): domain Bacteria; kingdom Pseudomonadati; phylum Pseudomonadota; class Alphaproteobacteria; order Sphingomonadales; family Erythrobacteraceae; genus Tsuneonella; species Tsuneonella sp. CC-YZS046. The sequence continues at coordinate 219,144 of NZ_CP141590.1, forward strand.
CGTTCCGGTTCGCGGATGCATCGGGCGCGGGCGATCCGGGGCGTTCATCCACGCGCGCCCATTTCACCTATGACCAGTCGGGCCGGCTGCTTTCCCGGCACAATGAAGGCGAGAATGCGGAAAGTTTCGTCTATGACGGAATGGGGCGGCTGGTCGCCTCCACCGATCTCGCGGGTGGCGCCACGACAATCGTGTTCAACGATGCGGCGCTCAAGACCACCGTCACCACCGCCTCGGGCTACACCAGCGTCTCCACCTACAACCGCGCGGGCGAGCTTGTCAGCAGGCTCGACAGCGGTGCGCATACCGTCGGCGGCAACACCACCTATGCCTATGACAAGAACGGGCAGTTGCGGGTCGTCACCGACGCCACCGGGCGCAAGAGCTATTTCGTCTACGACCGGGCGGGGCGCAAGGTGGCGGACGTCAATCATCTCGGCGAGATGGTCGAATATCGCTACGACAAGGCGGACCGGGTGGTCGCCACGGCCCGATACACCACCGTTCTGGATGCGGGCGATCTGGCGCTGCTCTCGAACCCGGACAGCGGCGTCCAGCTTTCCGCCATCCGCCCGGCGTCGAACGCGTCCGACCTGTGGAGCTGGACGGTCTATGACGATGGCGGCCGCGTCATCCAGGCCATCGCGGGCGACGGCAGCGTCGCCAGCTACGCCTATGACGGCTCCGACCGGCTGGTGCGGACCACGGCCTATTACAACCGGCTGAGCGCGGCGCAGCTCAACACTATCAGGAACACGCCCCCTTCGGCGCCCGTGCTGCCTTCCGCCAACACCAGGGACGTGGTCTCGCGCCAGTTCTACAACAAGGCGGGCCAGCTTGTCGGGGTGCTGGATGGCGAAGGCTATCTGACCGAGCATGTCCATGACGCGGCCGGGCAGAAGGTCGAGGAAATCGCCTATGCCACGCGGACCGGCTCCACGCTGTGGAACTCCGGCAGCTTCTCGCAACTTCGCGCTTCGGCCACCTCGCCCAGCGCGACCGACGGCCACAGCTACTTCCTCTACAATGGGGCGGGGGAACTCACCTATGTCGTGAACGCCCAGGGCGGAGTCACGTCTTTCGGCCGCAATTCCGCCGGCAAGCCGGCCGTCACGAAGCAATATGCCAATCTGATCGTGGCGTCGGAAATGACCTATGAAAAGGTCAACGCCGCGATTTCCAATAATCCGGGCCAGGATCGATCCGAATCCAGGATCTACGATGCCACCGGGCGGGTGCGGTATATTGTGGATGGCGAGCAGCGCGTCACCGCCTATTCCTATGATGCGGCGGGGCGCGTGGTGAAAAGCGTGCAGTTCGCCGCGACCCTCAATATGGGCGCTGCTCTCGGGGCGCTGGACAATTGGTCCGCCGCCGCCGCGCAGGCCGATAATCCCGCCAATCGGATCACCCGCAACTGGTATAGCGAGCGGGGCGAGCTGCTCTACACGGTCGATGGCGAAGGCTATGTGCGCGGCTTCGCCTATGATGCGGAAGGCCGCAAGATCGGCGAAACCGCCTGGCCCAACAAGGTCACGGTGACGGACGGCACCACGCTGTCGCAGATCGCGTCCTTCGCATCCGGTTCCGGCAGCCCGATCACGCTGAGCTACAGCTACGACAATGCCGGGCGGCTTCTCACCAGCACGGACGGCGAAGGCTTCGTCACCCGCCATGTCTACAATGCGCTGGGCCAGCTGAGCGATATCTATCGCGCGGACAACGTGGCCGGCGAGAAGGTCCGGACCCATTATGAATATGACGGCGCGGGCCGGCTCGTGGCCGAATACCAGGCCTATGGCCAGCCCGGGCAGGTCGGCTCGTTCTATGCCTATGACGGGCTGGGCAACCGGATCAGCGCGACCGACGCCAACGGCAATGTCACGACCTACAGCTACGACGAAAGGGGCCTGCTGCTCACCGCGACCGACGCCAGAGGCGGGGTGCTGGCCTATGAATACGACGGCTTCGGCAATGTGACGAAAGTGACCGATCCGCGCGGCAAATCCACCCGCACATTCTACGACAATCTCAGCCGGGTGATCGCCGTTCTCGATCCGGAAAGCTATCTTACCAAGAATTTCTACAATGCGTTCGGCGAGATCAGGGAGATCCGCCAATACCAGAACGAGACGACCGATCCGGCGCAGCTGATCTTCGCTTCGCCCGAGGTCGAAAACGCGCTGGCGATCGAGATCGAGGAGACCAAGGCGGCGTTGTCCGCGGCGAAGATCCGCCGCAACGATTTGCGCGAAAAACTCGAGGCAGTGCAGCCTGTGCTGGCCGCCGCGCTGGAAGCGCCGCTGCCCTTCCTGCAGGCTGAAATCGACCGGCTGAATATCGAACTCGCCGCATTGCAGGCCGAATATGATGCCCTGCCGCCCCATGGTTATTCCTCCGAGCGAGACGAGCTGGAAGACGACATCGAGGATGTCGAGCGCGATATCAGGCAGGTGGAAGGGCAGATCACGCGCTTCCAGAACGGGCAGGCTCTGACGTCGCTGGGGAACGAGATCGTCGCCCGTGGCGCGGGCGCGGCTTTCGCGAGTGCCTGGGCCGCATCGTTTCAACCCCTTGCCACAGCCGCGAATGCGCAACTCGCCATCGCGGAGGCGGAAATGGCGGTCGCGCTGGCCGACCCGCTTTCCTATCTCCAGCAAGCCCTGCAGGAGCTTGAATACAAGCTCGAGGGCTGGGTGAAGATGCCTTACAGCCAGTCGAGGGATAGGCGGATCAATGATGTCGAAGACCAGATCGCCGATCTGGAAGGCGAGATCGCGCGGGTCCAGAATGCTCAGCCGCTGAGCGATTTCGGCATAGCGCAGGTCGAAGCGCGGGTGGCGCGCATCACCGAACTCGATGCCTATGAGGATATGCTGGCGGGGCAGCTCGCTGTCCTCGAAGCCAATCTTGCGGCCGCGCAAGCCGATCTCGATGCGGCGCGGCAGATTGCGGTGAATGCCGCGCTTTCCAGCAGCGGGCTGGCCGCGGTATCCTATCTCCAGAACCACAAGGCCGATCTGCAGGATCAGCTCGCCAGGCTGCAGGCGAAGCGGCAGAAAGCCACATCCAGCCAGACGCGGGACGCGCTCGATGCCCAGATCAACGCGATGCAGAATAACATCAGCGCGGTTCAGGCCGAGATCAATCGGGCGCAGAACAATCAGGCTCTTACCGCATTAGGCCTCGGCATCGTCGATGCGGAATTCCTGCATTCCGCCAAGCTCCGGGTGCTTGCCGACCAGTTGAATGCGGCCTTGCTGCAGCCGCTGCCATATTTGCAGACCCGGCTTGCGGCGACGAGCGCGGATCTGGTTTTGCGGCAGGCCGAATATGACGCCATGCCGTCCTACCCGGCCACGCTGGAACGGCGCCTGCTTTCCATCGAGATCCAGGTTCTCGAAGATGAAGTGGATGCGCTGGAAAGCGAGATACAGCGGGTTCAGAACGGGCAATCCCTTACCTCGCTGAGCACGAAGACCGTCAACAAGGCGTTCGATCAGCAGGCCAGCCTTATCGCGAACGAAGATGCCGATGTGCTAGGCGAGGGGCTCCAAGTGATCGACGCCGCCAAGGCGGCTGTGCTGGCCAATCCACTTCCTCATCTCCGGGCCTATCGCGATGAACTGGTGGCGCAACGCAACGCCTTGCAGGTCCAAAGGAATGCGGCCCCATTCGGATCGTATGAGTGGTATGCGCTGGGCCAGCAAATCAATGCGCTGAATGAGCCGATCGGCGATGTAGACGATGAAATTCGCGATATTCAAATTTTCAATCAGCCGCTTTCGCAAACCGGCATCGCAATCATCGAAAGTTCTTTCGAGGAATTATATGTTCCTTTTCAGGCTGTCGCAGACTTCCAGGCGATAGTGGATGCTCGTGCGCTGGATGTTGCCGCTGCCCCCAAGGTCTCCCTCGATGAATGGCTGGCCGATCCGGAATCCGCGTTCGAAACTCTACAAGCCTATCTCGCGGCCGATCTGGCCAAGCTTGAACAGGAATATGAAGACAATTGGCATTATAACGGGCATGGATATAACGGGCCTGGCGGGTCCGAGATGGAACAAAGAATAGAAGAACTAGAGCGCTATATAGAATACGTTGATTTGCAAATTTTCAGAGTATTGGGTGGGAGGCTGGAAAACTTCCTTCCGGTCCATCTCCAGTCCCTGAATCAGGATCTGTCCGAACTGCAAGGTGAGTTTGCCTCCACACATCAGAATCAGTCGAACACCCGGGATCTTCTGCAGCGGCAGATCACTTTGGTTCAGGCAAGGATTGCGCAGGTCGAAGCCGATATTCAGCAAGGTACGGCTGGCGATGCGCTGAGCTATCTGGAACTATATCTCGACACGCTCACCGCGAGCCGCGCCGCCACGCAACAGCAGTATAATCAGACACCCCAGCATCAGACCAGCACGCGCGCCAATCTGAACCGCCAGATTCAGGCCTATGACGCGGTCATCGATGAGGTGGAGACCGACATTCAGTTCGCGCGCGGCCGCTATTCGTTCAGTGGGCTGGGCGATCAGCTCGTAACCGAAGCGTTTCGCCGATTTGGTTATGAGCAGACCGATATAAGCGCCAGGTTGGAGGAGGCGCTCGCCGATCCGATCCCCTATCTGACCGCTCGGGTCAATGAGCTGGAAGAAGAAATAGCAGCCTTGCGGGTGCAGCGGGATAGTGTTCCATGGTATCAGCGCATATGGATTGATTTAGACATCAGGGAGGTCGAGCAGGAAGTAGAGCGCTGGGAGTCCGCGATAGGGCAGTTCGAAGCCTATTCCACACTCCAGAATTTTGCGCGGGACTTGATTGAAGCGAAGTTCACTCCGGAATCCTTCTTCCATATCGACAATACCCGCCTGCAGGCGGAACTCGCGCAGATCGCGATCGACCGGGCGCTCGCGGGCGCGCAGGCGCTTGGCGAATTTGCGTCGATCAGGGCCTTGCAGACCAGCGCTTCCAATGCGCAATTCACCGTCACCCGGCTCACCGAGGACTTGCAGGAACTGCTGGCGACCGAGGACAATGACCCCTTCGCCTCGGCCAGAACATCGTTCGAGTATGATCGCCGGGGGTTGCTGGTCGGACGGACCGATGCGGAGGGCTACAAGGAAACCCATGTTTACAACGCCTTCGGCCAGCGCATTTCACTGACCCGGCTGGACCCTTCCGCGTCGCAAAATGCAGCCCAGACCCAGTTCGAATATGACGAGCGGGGCCAGCTGACCAAGGTCACGGATGCGGAAGGGCATTTCGAGAGCTTTACCTACGATGCCTATGGCAACCGTGCGTCATCCACGGCCAAGTCGTGGACCGACGCGGTCCAGGCCGGGGGGACCACGACCTATGTCTACGATAAGCGCGGCCTGCTGCTTTCGGAAACCCTGCCCGTCCAATCCTACACCAGCGCCGGAGTGGAACAGTCCCTGCCGGTCAGGAACAGCTATGCCTATGACGCGCGCGGCAACCTGATTGCGCGGACGGAGGCCGTCGGCCTGCCGGAGGAGAGAGTCACCACCTACGCCTACGACATGCTCGACCGGCTGGTGGAGACGAAGGGAGAAAGCGTTTCCGGCTTCAAAATCGATCTCGCCACCAGGGCGGTGGCCGCCGAATCCGGGCAGCCGACCGAAACCATCGCCTATGATGCGCGCGGCAACGTCATCAAGACAGTCGATGCGGCCGGCGCGGCGACGGTGTTCTTCTATGACCAGCTGAACCGCAAGGTCGTGGAGATCGACGCCCTCGGCACCTACACCGCCTATGGCTATGACGCGAACGGCAATGTCCTCAGCGTGGCGGTCTATGAGAACGCGGTGACAGTCCCCGCGACCGGAGGCGCGCAGGCCTCTGCTCCCGCCGCTCCGGGCGGCGCGGCGCGCACCACCAGTTTCACCTATGACGATCTCGGCCGGATGCTGACGAGCAGCGTGAACGGCGTGACGACGGGCGAGGTTTCCGGCACGAGCTGGGCGAGCCAGAGCAGCCAGTCGCTCACCACGCATTATGCATACGATTATCAGGGCAATGTCGCGAAGATCACGGCGCCCGACGGCGCAGTGACCTGGAGCTATTACGACAAGCTTGGCCGCAAGATCGCGCAGGTGGATGGCGAGAATTATCGCACCGACTGGAGCTATGACGCGGAAGGCAATGTCACCCAGGAACGGCGCTACGCCAATCGCGTGGCGACCCCGGTCAATCTGTTCGATCCGCCCGAAGCCACGGAAGATGCGGCGAAGGACCGGATTACCCAATATACCTATGACAAAAATGGCAACCGGCTTTCGGAATCCCGCCTCAATGTGCAGGTCCATAATGGAAGCGGCGGTTATTTCAGCGGGGTGCCGCGGATCGATTACCGATACAACGGGCTGGGGCAGGTGGTCAGCAGGGAGGAAGCCACCGGCGAGACGACCTATTTCACCTATGACGCGGGCGGGCGGCTCAGGCGGGAAGCGAAGTATCATTCCGCGGCGGATTATTTCTACGATGGGCTGGGCAACCTCGTGCGCGGCGAGCAGGGATCGCTTGACGGCTCGGTCAAGCGGGCCACGCGATACAGCTATGGCGCCGGGGGCCGCCTCGCCAGCGTCACCGTGGGGGACGGCGCCGAAGCGGAAACGCGCTTTTACCAATATGACAAGGCGGGCCGGCTGACGCTGGAATATTATGACCGCCAGAGCCTGACCGCCAGCGGCGCGACCCAGACCGTGCGCGAGGGCATCGGCTATCGCTACGATCTGCTCGGGCGCAATCGCGGCCAGGGCTATTATGTCGGATCGGGCAGCGCCTGGGCGTTCCAGGCCGCCAACGATTATTCCTCGATGGAATACAATGCCTTCGGTGAAGTGACCCGCATCGGCATCAACGGGTTGTGGCAGCAGGAAAACAAATATGATGCGGCGGGCCGGGTCTGGGCCAGCAACGCGGGCGATGGGGTCTGGAAATATTTCGGCTACGACAAGGCGGGCAACCAGACGCTGGCGGTGACCTCCGCCGGGGCCAGCCTCGCCGGGGTGACGTCGATCCAGAATGCCTATGCGTCGGTCGGCCAGGCCAATGTGAACGGTACGCTCACGGTCTATGACAAGCGCGGCCAGGCGACCAGAGTGATCGAGGAAGGGCGCGAACTGGGCGCCAGCACTGTCGATCTGGTTTCCCAGCGCAGCTATAACGCCTTCGGCGAGGTCGCGAGCGAGACGGACGCGCAGGGCGGCGTCACCGATTACACCTACAACACGATGGGCCGCCTGATCACGGTGGAGCGCCCGCTCGTCCAGATCGTCGACGAGGCCGGCGCCGCAATCGATGCCCGCCCGACCGAGCGGTTCTATCATGATGCGTCGGGCCGGATCACCGGCCAGCGGGACGCCAATGGAAATCTCACCCGATACAACTTCTTCGCAGGCTCCGGCTTTGGCGGCGCCGCGCCGCTGATCGCCCAGGAGATTCATGCGGACGGCACGGTCCATACCGAATACAACGTCTTCGGCGAAGCGACCAAGATCACCGACGAAACCGGCGTCGCCACCCTGCTGAGCTATGACAGCAAGGGCCGCCTGATCCAGACGGTGGAAATGGGCAGCGGGCTGACCGACAGCTATGCCTACGACATCCTGGGCCAGCGGATTTCGCATTACAACAGCGTGTTCGGTGCGGCCAACAAGGAGATCACGCAATACGACATGCAGGGCCGCATCGTGGCGCAGCGCGCCTTCGGCGGCGATGTCACCACCACCAGCTATAGCTGGGATAGTGGAATCGCCACCGCCGGCATGGGCACCTTCGGCGGCTGGGCCATCGCCATCGGCTATGCCAACGGGCGCAGCCTGACCGAGCAGGAAGATATCTTCGGGCGGACCATTTCGCGCAACGATCTCGGCTCGAACACCACGGCCTTCACCTATGACGCGGCGGGGCGGCTGCTCTCCACCGTCACCACGCCGCCCACCTCTTCGCCGGGCACCGGCACCGCCAGCAACAACTATCTCTATTACAACACCGGGCTGGTGAAGCAGGCCAAGACCTCGACGAAATATGAATATTATTTCAATTTCGGAGCGGGCATCCAGTCCAACGTCATTTCCGAAACTTACGCGGACTACACCTATGACGCGCTGGGCAACCGCAAGACCGAGGTCGGCAGCAAGCGGCAGACCGTCAACGGTACTACCAGCAGCCCGGAAATCTGGAAGAACCAGTCGGCCAGCTATGACGCGCTGGGCCGGCTGATCCAGTGGACGGAGGCGGGCACCGCCAGCTCGCCCGCGGCGAACATCACCTATTCCTACGACGCGGCGGGCAATGTGCGGCATTCGGTCGCTAATTTCAGCAAGATCAACACCGACGGGACAGTCGGGGCCGCGAGCATCCAGAATTACTGGTTCCGCTACGATTCCCGCAACCGGCTGGTGATCGACCGTGGCGTGCTCTCCGGCACGGCGGGGGCCAGCGGCACCACGATCGTCCGCAACATCAACGACGGCGCCAGCAAGGAAATCGGCTACGATGCGGCCGGGCGCCGGGTTTCCGTCGTCAGCTATCAGAAGACGGGGGCGATCCAATATCGCGAGCAGCGGGAGATCTACGGCTATGACGCTGCGGGGCGGCTGTCCCGCGTGGACGTCACCAATGGCGCCAGCGTGACGATGCCGGCCTCGGCTTCGGCTATTCCGACGGCGCCCACGGCGACCAGCGCCGCCACCCGGCGGGCCAGCTTCACCTATGACGCAATGGGGCGGCTGACGCTGCAGCAGGATTATGAGGCGAACGGCACGACCGTCGCCTACAGCCGGTCGCTCACTTACAACGCCAGCAACCAGATCCAGACCGAAACCGCGACGACCAAGCAGGGCAGCGACACCTATACCGCGACCTCGACCTATAATTACGGCAGCGGCGCTTCCTCCGCGCTCGGCTCGGTGGTCTCGATGTCCACCACCAACAAGAAGAACGGCTCCAACCAGACCGGCTCGACCACCAGCTACAGCTATGATTGGCGGGAAGGGGCGGTGCAATCGGGCATTCAGGTGGTGCAGGGGTCGAACACCACCACCACCAGCTACAGGTTCGATGCGGCGGGGCGGTTGACCAGCGCCTCGATCAACGATGGCAAGCCGCGCACGGTCACTTACCGGATGGACGAGAACGGGCAGATCATCCGGCGCGACGAGAGCAGGCCGTCCAATGCGCCCTCCGGGCAGACGGGCAGCCCGCATGAGGTGTGGTATCGCTTCGCCGGCAAGGAACTGGGCTATGCCGGCAACAACGGCACGCTGGACAAGGACTATGCCGCTTCCATCGCGGACCGGCAGATCGTGCCGCCCAGCAATGCGGGCACCTATCGCAACGGGCAGCTTGCTGCGGTGGACTATGCGGATTTCGCGCAGAGCTACGATCCGGTCAATTCCTACAGCCAGGGGGCCTCTGGCGGCAGCTACACGGTGCGTCCGGGGGACAGCCTGCAATCGATCGCGCAGGCGGTGTGGGGCGATGCGAACCTGTGGTATAAACTTGCGGAGGCGAACGGGCTTACCGGGCAGGCGGGGCTGATCGAAGGGCAGGTGCTGCTGCTTCCGGCGGGCGTGATGAAGAACACGCATAATGCCGGGACGCTGCAGCCCTATGACTCGGCCGAGGCGGTGGGCAATCTCTCGCCGACCACGCCCAAGCCGCCCAAGAAGAAGGGCGGCTGCGGCGGACTGGGGCAGATATTGCTGGTGGCGGTCGCTGTCGCAGTTACTCTGGTGGTGAAGGCACCGGTGACTGGCTTCCTGAGCGGTGGTCCGGTAGTCGGCGGAGCGGCATCCGCTGCCATTGGTTCGGTCGCGAGCCAATCGGTGGGAGTGGCGACCGGCCTGCAGGACAAGTTCAGCTTCAAGGGTGTCGCCTTGGCGGCCATCGGCGGGGGTGTGGGTGGCGCCCTTTCAGGCATCAACCTTCCCGACGGGGCGCTTGGAGGCGCCACCAATTTTGCCAGCGACGTGGTGCGGGGCGTGCTTGGCAATGGGGTGACTCAAGGTATCGCGCTGGCGACCGGGTTGCAGTCGAAGTTCGACTTTGCCGGTGTCGCGGCGGCGGGCGTTGGCGCCGGCATTGGGGGTGAATTTGCGCGTGGTCTTGTCAAGACCGGCGGTTTCTTTGCCGCCGGCATAGGCAATGACCTTGGCTCCACGATGGCATCGACCATTGCCTATGCCGCGACGCGCTCCGCTATCACCGGGGAAGGCTTTGGCGACAATCTGATGAGAGGTTTGCCGGATGCGCTTGGCCAGACTCTCGGCCGCGCTTTGGGCGGGGTCGCCCACACTGCCCTTGCAGAAGCCGCTCACCGTAATAGCCAGGGCGCGGGTAATCCGGTTGGCGAAGGCATGGCGACCGTTGGCAACGGTTATGCAGATGTCCTGACCGGCGATCTGGGTGTGATGGCAAAGCCGCGGGCAGATGGCTTTCGCATACACTCTGACCAGCCTTACCTCGACTACGGTGTGAATCTCTCCGCCGGTGAAATGTGGGATCGGGGTCTTGGCCTCTTGCAGAGCGGCTGGGAATGGCTGCAGGCGCAGGGTCAGGAACTCCACGACGACACCATCGTGGTTATCGGCCGGGTCGATAACTCGCTGGATTGGGCGATCAGGCAGGCAACGGAGAATATCAACCCTCAGTTGCAAGGTAACGTCGTTACCCATGCTGCCAATATAGCTGCAGTTGGTTTGAACTACCTGGGCTATCAGACAGCTTCACGGCAAGCCTATGCTCTGGGCCAAATGCCTGTGGGCTTCCTGCAGAGAGGTGTAGAGTTGGCTTCCGGAACGCTTTCCGGGGCGAGATCCTTGCTCTTCCATCCCGGACAGACCTTGAAGGGAGCTGTCGATAGTTTCGGTGCTGGGTTTGACCAGGTTGTCATGGCCAGTCCGGGTGATGTCGGACGGGCGGCGACCGGTATGGTCAGCAGAACGGGAGCCACCGTGGCGCTGGCTGCCTCGGGCGATTCCGCTGCCGCCAGGCAGGTCGGGGCCATGGGATTTGATGTCGCAACGCTCGCGGCGCCGGTCGTTCAAGCGGCGCTAGGACGCAGCGTTGCGAATGTGGTGGTGGCTGAGAGGGCGCCTTCGATTGAAGCGCTCTATCAAGCACGATATGCAGCGGCGTATGAACGAGGATTGGCTAGGGTCGATGCCCAACTTGCGGCTGGCGAAATCAGGGCGCCCATTGGGCAGCCTGAACATCTTTTTAGGGCCAATCGCGTTGATGATTTGGCGCGTCAAGCTCTAAGAGCATTTGCCCTTGAACAGGGCCATGGGACCGACCTTGTTCGTATCAATCAGCGCCTTTATCTGGAAGGAACAAGTGGACCCTATCGAATTCCTGACCTCTATTTCCCGCAGAGTGGGACGATCTTGGACGGGACTCTGGGTTTTAAAACCGCCCGAACACCGCAAGTCATGGACTTCCGTGCTGCTAACAACAATGCTCCCATCGGGATCGTCAGGCCCGAGAACTATGGCGGTTTCTACTGGATTGGAAAATAGGAGTCGCTGGATGATTATAATCGATCAAAATCTGCAGGAACTCCGTGAAAGCATCGTTTACCTTACAACGAACTGCAACGGGTCCGATTATCCAACCGAATTCCAGACATATGATGAAGGTTGGGACAGCCTAAGGCAAAGTCTCGATCATCTGCGAAGGAAACTTGGGGATGCGCGCTATGCGCAACTGATAGAAATGACCGAGCAGGCAAAAGCCCATTATGACGATGGCTATGCAATGGGGCCAAAACCCGGTGTTCGTCCCGCCCCTGGCGATGCAGGATCAGAGCACATCAAACTCGGTTCCTGGCTTATGCAGGATATCGAGCAGGTGGTTAAAGGTAAGCCACCGTTTGCCTATCCTGAGGATTTGTATCGTTGGCCGCGTTAGCTTTCTTAACTTTCCTACACGCCTCCTCTCTGCCACATCAGGCGGGGGCTCTTTCGCACAGTCGATCCTCGATGCACCGCTTGTCCTGCGGCAGGGATTCCCGCATACGCGGCTGCCTTTTTCGGCGCTGATCGCCCCGGTGATTTTCTTCTCCTGAACAGTGTCAACTCTGTCAACCTGGCCGGTCGCGGCCTGTCAGCGGATGGGCAATTTATGGCTATGACACGGCGGCTGGCCAGCGCCTCGACCGATGACGGCAAGCTGCGCACGATCATTTGTTTGCACGAAAACGGATGAATCTCTGGGGCAATGAAAGCCGCCATCCAGCGTGCCGAGTGCCCGAATTAAGCGATATTGCCGTGGCGCGGTGCGCTGCGGCCAGCATGAGCCGCGCCGCTGCAGGCACAGATTACTCCATAATGAAAGCAGAAGAGCTATGCTTTTTTGTAACGTTACTTAAATTACTTATAATTAATTATAAATTTCAATGTATTTAATATGCAACATATTACAGTAATGTAATATTTCCGTATTTATCTGGATCGTTCCGAATTTTTCGAAGAATTGAGGGGTTATGACGCCGCGTAGGTTCCGCCCGTCTCAGGCCGAGTTACGGGAGATGGCGGAAAAGCTGCTGCACTGGTCCAATGAGTTGGAGCGCGATTTCGGAATAAAGCCCGGCGAGCGCGGCATCGGCGACCGGCTTTTGGCCATTGCCATGAAGTATTACCGGGTCCGCCGGCTGCGGGACGGCCAGTTGCCACCGGATCTGTTCGGCGAACCCGCCTGGGACATGCTGCTCGATCTCTACATCAACACCCGGCGCGGGCGGCTGGTTTCGATCACGAGCCTGTGCATCGCCTCGGCCGTGCCCGCGACCACCGCGCTGCGCCATATCTCCCTGCTGGAGGAGCGCGGCCTGCTGCAAAAGATTCCGGCGAAGCATGACCGGCGGGTCAGCTATGTCGAACTGACCGAACATGCCTATCAGGCGATGGAGTGCCATCTGGCGGACGTGGCCCAGCATCTGCACGATCTGATACCCGATCTGTAAGGCTCCGGGCGTGGCGCTTTTTCCGTAGCGCCTGGGCTTGGGCGGGGGCGCTTGTTCGGTCCGTGGCCGTCCAGCCTCTCCCGTTCTTCGCTGGCGTGAAGCTGGTGGTGCTTGCGCGGCTCCGTTGGAGGCGGGGCGGTTCAGGCCATCCGCCCTCGACACCTTCGGCATCGGCCAGCATAACGGCTTGCAAAATCATCCGCGTTGGCGCATGTTCAACGAATGGTCCGACCAAGCGCATGTGCTAATGTATAGCGCAGTATTTCCGCATAGATTTTGAAGATATAACGCTTAATCAATCTTGCGGATTTAGAAGCCGAATTTACCCCGCTAAAAATGATCGGTGCCATTAAAGTATATTGATAATGTCTATTTAAATTCCTATTGCTTTTTCGGGGGTCTGCCAGATCAAGGCTGATCCATTGAAAAATGGGGGGATTCATGAGTTCGCATGCGGCTCGACCCTCGCTTGCCGAATTGCGGCAGGTGTCGGACAAGTTGCTGCTCTGGTTCGATGAAGTCAGGCAGCAACTGGCCGAAGAGGTGAGTTCGGGGGACGCGGCGGAGCAGCAGGATACGCTGTCTGCCCTGAGCGTGACTTACTATCGCGTCCGCAGGACCCGGGACAATTACTTTCCCAGGCAATTGTTCGGCGAGCCGGCCTGGGACATATTGCTCGATCTCTATATCAATCACGGGCAGGGGCGGAAGATATCCGTTTCCAGCCTGTGCGTCGCCGCCATGGTGCCGGCCACTACGGCGCTGCGCTATATCGCCATGCTGGAAGATCAGGGCCTGCTGCGCAAGGTCGCTTCCGAGCATGATCGGCGGGTCAGCCTCGTCGAGCTGACCGACAAGGGATGCGCGGCGATGGAAGCCTATATGACCAGCGTTGCCGTCGAAATCGTGGATCTGCTGGCCGAGCGCCGCAGGAACGCGGGCTGAGGGCCGTCGCGCCCGGGTCAGGGCCTGTTTGCATGGCCGTGGCTTGGGCCTGACAGGCGCGGGGCCGCAAGACAAGGCGATGCTGCTTTTGACGGCGGCATGATCGGCGCTGCGCCGCGCCGCATGGGAAGCCGGCAGGGGCTGGAGCATATGCTCCGCCACCCGCCGGCCCATGACGGCAGCCCCAAGCCTGCCGTCATGTCCCCCCTGGCCGCATCCTCGCAGCCCGGAAATCAACCGTTTTTCCGTGATTTCGGGTCAGCAAGCGATTCCGCTTGCTTGGAAATCACGGTAGATCCTGACCCTAATTGGACATCAGGATCGAGATCCTGCGATTACGCGGATCGGACGGGTCGTCCTTCACCAGCAATTCGCGGTCGGCCACGCCCTCGATCCGGCGGAAGCGGGCCTGGGCCACGCCTTCGCGCATCAATGCCTGACGGGTCGCTTCCGCGCGGCCTGCCGAAAGCGCCCAGTTGTTGCCCGTGCCGCCATTCTTCCAGGGCACGGCGTCGGTATGGCCGCGAATGGTCAAGCCCCCGTTCACCGGCGCGACGGTGTGGCCGATGGCATCCAGCAGCTGCGTCGCTTCCGCGGTCAACACGGTGGTGCCGAGCTGGAACATGGAGAAGTCGGCATCGTCCACCAGGTCGATCCGGATGCCTTCCGTGGTGTTCACCAGCCTTACCTGACGGAGCAGGCGCCGCATTTTTTCGGACGCCGCCAGCTTTTCCTCCAGGCGCTTGCGCATGGCTTCGATCGTCTTTTCGCGCGTCGCGCCTTCCTTCTGCCCGCCGCTGGTGTCACGCGGGATTGTGAGGGATTGCGTGCCCGTCTGCCCCATGCGGTGGGGATAATTGTCGGCGGACACGATTGAATCGCCGCCCAGCATCCCGTCCGAACCCGCGCTCTGCTCGCGCAGCTTGACGAGGGTAGGCGTGAAATAGTCGGCCAATCCCTTGCGCTGGTTTTCCTCAGTCGCGCCGAGCAGCCAGAGCAGCAGGAAGAAAGCCATCATCGCGGTCACGAAATCCGCATAGGCGACTTTCCATGCGCCGCCGTGGTGCCCGCCGCCCTCGGCCAGCACCACCTTCTTGACGATGACGGGCGGCAGCGGTTCGTTCCGTCCGCGCTTCTTGCCTGGCCCCGCCATCTCAGCGGCCCCGCAGGCTGTCGAGGAGTTCGGTCAGGCCGGGGCGGAAGGCATGGCCCAGGCCGGAACGGGCGGATTCCACCACCAGCGGCTGCGGCCAGCCATAGAGCGAGGAGATGATAACCTGCTTCACGGCGTGGAAGACCTGCTCGTCCTGCCCGATCACCTGCTTGAGCCGCCCGGCCAGCGGGCCGACGATGCCATAGGCCAGCAGCACGCCCAGAAAGGTGCCGACGAGCGCGGAGCCGATCATGCCGCCCAGGATCGCCGGGGGCTTGTCGATCGACCCCATGGTCTTCACCACGCCGAGCACGGCGGCGACGATGCCCAGCGCCGGCAGCGCGTCCGCCAGGCTTTGCAGGGCGTGCTGAGGTTCGTGCATCTCGTGGAAATGGGTCTTGATGGCATTGTCCATCACTTCCTCGACCGCATGGGTTTCGAGCGTGCCCGAGGACACCACGATCAGCGTCAGCGTATCGCAGATGAGCGCGATCAGTGGCTTGTTGCCCAGCAGCCGCGGAAATTCCGCGAAGATGGGAGAGGTGTCGGGTTCCTGCACATGGCTTTCCAGGGCGACCGGCCCTTCGCTGCGCAGGAGCTTCATCAGCCTGGTGGTGAGCAGGATCGCGTCGATATGATCCTGCTTGGTGTGCCTGGGGCCTTTGAAGACCTTGGCCAGCCCAGCGCCGATGGCCTTGAGTTCGTGCATGGAATTGCCCGCGATCAGCGCCCCGATCGCGGCGCCGCCGATGATGAGCATTTCGTGCGGAAGGGCATGCATCACTGGCCCGAGCGCGCCGCCCGTAAGTGCGAAGCCGCCGAAAACCATGATGATCAGGACGATGATCCCGATTGCAGCAAACATTTCAATAATCCCTTTCCGTCAGGTTTTCGTGCTTCACTGAATCAGATTGAAAAGCGAAAGATTGGCGAGCTTCACGAAGCTCGCCTGGCTGGCTTCGAGCACCGTCATCATCTGCTGGAGCTGGGTAATCGCGCTGGATACGTCCGTGCTGCCGATTACCGATTGTTCATCGGCCCGCATCTCGCCCTGGCGCTGATACCGCTCGATATTGAGATCGACCCAGTTCATCCGGGCGCCGAGCACGGTCTGGGTGGTGGTGATCTTCTCAAGGCCCGCGTTCATCGCGCCGAGCGCTTCGTTCGCCGCCGCGGTCGGATCGCCGGTGCCGCTCGAGAGCGCGGCGGCAAGGGTGCCGATCACCGCGAACAGGTCGGTCGAAGTGCCATTGTGGGTGAAATTGAAGACTTCCGGCCCGGTCACGCCGCGCACCACGCTCTGGCCGTCGCCGAGCGGCAGCTCGTTTGAGCTGGATGTGCCGATATAGACCGCGTTGCCGCTGCCGTCCGTGGAATAGGCATTGCCCGCGGCCTCTCCGCCGAACAGCGCATGGCCGGCGCTGTCGCGGGAATTGGCAAGGGCGATCAGGTTGGCCTTGATGTTGGCAAGCTGCTCGCCGATTATCTGGCGCTGGGCATCGTTCAGCGTGCCGTTGGCGGCCTGGGTGGCCAGTTCCTGCGCCCGCGCGAGATTGTTGGCGATCTCCGCAACGGCGCTGTTCGCAAGGGTGAGGTCGGCATTGGCGCGATTGGCGTTGCTGAGACTGGCGGCGCTGATGGTGTCGGCGCGGGCCAGTTCCCGCAGGCGCGCGGCGGCGACCGGATCGTCGGATGAACGGCTCAGGCGCTGGCCGCTGGCGATCTGCGCCTGCAGGCTCTCGGCCTGCTTGCGCAAGGTGTTCATGTTCAGCGTGGACCGTTCGTAGAAAGCGCTGGTGGAAAGGATCGTCATGGTTGCGTCATCCTATGCCCAGGATCGTGTCGAAGAGTTCGGTGGCGACCTGCATCGCCCGCCCCGAGGCCTGAAAGGCCTGCTGGTAGCGGACGAGATTGACCGCTTCCTGATCGAGATCGACGCCTGCCTGGCTCGACAGCGCGATCTTGGCCGAGGCCGCTATAGTGACCAGCGCATCGCGCGTGGTGGTGCGTCCGAAAACCTTGCTGGAGATATCGAACAGCAGATTATTGGTGTCGCCGGCGATGTCGTTGGTGGAAAGCGCGGTCCGCAGGGCGGTGAGATTGGCCGCATCGCGTGAACCCGCCGGCGCGCCCGCGGGTGCGGTGGCGATCCCCGAGGCGCTGGCGAGCGTAACCGCGATGTCGCTTGCGCCGCTGCCCGAGAACATCGGCTGGCCCGCCGAGCCGTCCAGCGCCGTGCCGCCGGTCTGGATCGAGTTGACGGTCGTGACCAGTTCGGCCGCGATGCCGTCCAGGGCGGCGTGGGTATCGCGCACATGCACCAGCGCCTGAGCCGCGCCCGCAATGTCCCCGCCCGAGAGCGTGACCGGCGATCCCCCGACGGAAAAGGACAAGGTCCCATCGGCGGCGGTCGTGCTGGCCAGCTGCGCGGCGGTGCCGCCCTGGACCAGCGGAACCGCGCCGCCCGAGCCGATCCGGATCTCGACAGTGTAATCTGAGGCGATGGTGATCGAAATATCGGCATGTTCGCTCAGCTTCTGCAGCATCAGATCGCGCTGATCGAGCAGGGAGGATTGGTCCGAGCTGCCGTTCTGGGCCCTGGCAAGGCGCAGATTGATCCGGGCAAGCTCCTCGGCATAGACATTGACGTCGTTCACGCTCGCGGCGGCGTTGAATTGCAGCCCGTCCCGGACGGAGTCGAGCGCGCCCGCCGCCAGATTGAAGCTGCGCGCAAGCGTCTGCGCGCGTTCGAGGGCGGACGAACGCAAGGACAGATTGGTGGGATCGGAGGTCAGCGCTTCGAGCGAAGCCTCGAAATCGATGATCGTGGTATAGACCTTGGTGTTTTCCAGCGAGGCCTCGATATTCTCCAGGCCCGACAGTTCGGCGTTCGCGCGGCTCACGTCGCTAGTCGTCCGCCGCACTTCGGCCAGACGGAAAAGATCGGCATTGCGAACGACGCGGTTCAGCCTGACCCCGGAAAGCGAGACATCGCCGATCTGCCCCATCGCGGTCGGAGAAGCGACTTCCGACAGCTCGACCGAACGCCGGACATAGCCCTGGCTGGATGCGTTGGCGATGTTCTGAGAGGTGATCTCCAGCGCCGCGCGCGCCGTCTTCGCGCCGCTTGCCGCAATCGAGAGCAGGTCGGATGCCATGGATCAGACCTCCTTATCCATGCCCATCTGGCGCGCCAGATGGGCCTCGATCACCTTGCCCAGCCCGAGTGATCCGCTATCCGCCAGAATGTCGGCGAAGCGTTCGTCCAGCATCTGCCGGAACGTGCCGTTGGCCTGGCTGGAGAACAGGCTGTCGCCGAAGCCGGCCTGGCGGGCCGAAGACAGCATCTGCCGCGCGAAGATCGCCTCGAAGCGCGTGGCCGCCTGGGCCAGCGCCTGCCGGTCGTCGCTTTTCGGCGCAAGCGGAAGAGAGGACGTGATCGCGATCATATCACCACCATTTCGGCATTGAGGGCGCCCGCCTGCTTGAGCGATTCAAGGATCGCCACGAGGTCGGACGGGGTGACGCCGAGCATGTTGAGAGCGTCCACCAGCTGGGCCAGCGAGGCGCCGGGCTGGAAGTTGACGACATGTGCGCCGCCTTCCTCCACGCTGATCGAGCTGCTCTGCTCGGTTGCGGTGCGGCCCTGGCTGAACGGCGCGGGCTGCACCACCCGCGGGCTTTCGTCGACGCGGACCACGAGCTTGCCGTGGCTGATGGCGGCTGGCGCGAGGCGGACGGCACTGTTGATGACGACCGTTCCGGTGCGGCTGTTGACGATCACCTTGGCGCGGCTCTCGGCTGGCTTCACGTCGATCATTTCGATCTGGGCCATCATGCTGCCGCGCATGTCGGTTCCGAACGGCAGATTGAGGGCCAGCGTGACCCCGTCCTCGATCGTCGCGGTTCCGGGAAAGCGGGCATTGATGGCGTCCCGCACCCGGCTGGCGGTGAGGAAATCCGCTTCGAACAGGTTCCAGCGCAGGACATCGGAATTTTCGAAGCCGGTATCCACCGCGCGTTCGACGCTGGCGCCGCTGGCGATCCGGCCGACGGTCGGAACGTTGACGGAAAGCTTGGACCCGTCGCGGCCCGATACGCCGAGGCCGCCCACGGCGAGATTGCCCTGGGCCATCGCATAGATCTGTCCGTCCGCGCCATAGAGCGGGGTCAGGATCAGGGCGCCGCCGCGAACGCTCTTGGCCTTGCCGATGGTGGAAACGGTAACGTCGATCCGCTGGCCCGGCTTGGCGAAGGCGGGCAGGTCGGCGGTAATCATCACCGCGGCCGCGTTCTTGAGGCCGGGGCTGACGCCAGGGGGCAATTGCAGCCCCATCCGGCCCGAAACCCCGCGCATGGCCTGGGTGAGATATTCCAGATTGTCGTCCCCGGTGCCTTCAAGCCCGACCACGATGCCGTATCCGGTCAATTGGTTGGACCTCACGCCCTGGAACGTGCCCAGATCGCGCACGCGCTCGGCATGGGCGGGAAAGGCCGCCGCAACGAGAGCGAAGGTGGCGAACAGGATGGAAAGGATACGAGACATGGCGGACCTCAAAATGGACTGATCATGTTGAAGAAGCGGCTGAGCCAACCTTCGCGGCTGGCCCGCTGGATCGCTCCCTTGCCGGAATAGACGATCCGCGCGTCCGCCACCCGGGTGGAGACGATGCGGCTGTCCTCGTCGATATCGGCAAGCCGCACGATACCGGAGAACTGGACCCATTCTTCACCCTGGCTCAGCTTCAAGCGCTTTTCCCCTCTTACGAGAGCCGTTCCGTTCGGGCGAACTTCCGCGATGGTGACGCCGACCTGACCGGACAGGCTGCTGGTCTGCGTCGCATTCCCCTGTCCCTTGAACGACGATTGTCCCGAGGCTTTAAGGGCATTGGGGTTGAGAAAATCGAGCGGGCCGGCGGTTGGCGGGGTAATCGAGAAGCCGCCATCGCGGTCCGTCTTGGACCCGGCCGACTTGGAGGTGACCGTATTTTCCACCAGCACGATGGTCAGCGGATCGCCGACCGCGCGCGCGCGATTGCCCTGATGCAGGGGGGCGTAGCCGTTGGCCACGTTGAAGATGCTGCCGTCAGCCGTCGCCGGCGCGGCGGGCGCGACCGGCAGAGCGGCGGCGAATTCCGGCGCACGCTTGGATTTTGCGAAAGCCGGGGCCGTTCCGGCCAGCAGCATCGCTGCGAGGAGAAAGGCTTTGTGCATGGCGATTACAGCGTCTGGTTGGCGTTGCGGAGCATTTCGTCGACCGCCGAAATCATCTTGGAATTGATTTCGTAGGCGCGCTGGCATTCGATCATGTCCACCAGCTCTTCGACGACGTTCACGTTGGATGCCTCGAGCATCCCCTGGCGGATATTGCCGCGTCCGGCCTCGCCGGCGGTGCCAAGCTGTGCCGCGCCGCTCGCGCCGGTTTCCAACAGGAAGTTGTCGCTCATGGCCTGCAGCCCGGCGGGATTGGCGAAGGATGCGATATGGATCTGGCCAAGCTCGGTCGGCGTGCCGCTGCCGGCGGTGGTGGCCGAGACGGTGCCGTCGGGCGCGACGGTGATGGCGGTGGCGTCTTCCGGAACCGTGATCCCGGGCATGACCTTGTATCCCTGAACCGTCACCAGTTCCCCTTCGGCCGAGCGCGTGAAATTGCCTGCACGCGTATAGGCGGTCTGGCCGCCGGGCAGCTCGACCTGGAAATAGCCGTCGCCGTCCAGCGCCAGGTCCAGCGCGTTGCCCGTGTTGTTGAGCGTGCCCTGGGTGGCGATCCGGCTGGTGGACTGGACCGCGACGCCCGTGCCGAGATTGAGGCCGGTCGCGTAATCTGTCTCGCTGCTGGACTGCTGCCCGGCCACGCGCAGGTTCTGATAGGCCAGCGTGGCGAAATTGGCGCGGTCCCGCTTGAAGGCGGTGGTGCCGACATTGGCGAGGTTGTTCGCGATCACGCGCATCCGCGTGTCTTGCGCTTCCAGCCCGGTGCGGGCGACTTGGAGTGCGGAATTCGGCATGGGTCAGTCTCCCTCGGAAAATCAGATGCGCATCAGGTTCGCACCGCCTTCATCGATTTCTCGGGCGGTGGAGATGAGCTTGGTGCGCATGTCGAAGAGGCGCTGGGCCTCGACCATTTCGACCAGAATCTGGGTTGCATTGACGTTGGACTGTTCAAGCGCGCCGGATTGAACCTGCGCGGCTTCATCGACGGGAAGGACGCCGCCGCCCCGGACGCGGAACAATCCGTCTGTGCCTTTGGCGACCGGGCTGCCTTGCGGGCTGACCAGCTTGAGCTTGTCGACCGCTTGCGGCGGCAATTCCGGATTTTCGCGTTCCCTGACGAGCACGCTGCCATCCGGCCCGATGGAAACATCGGTATCCAGCGGAACCGTGATGGGTCCCCCCGAACCCATCACAGGGCGGCCATCGCCATTGACGAGCGCGCCGCTTGCGGAAATCGAAAAGTCGCCCCGGCGGGTATAGGCCTCCGTGCCGTCCATTGCCTGGACGGTGAGCAGCGCCTCGCCATTGATCGCGACATCCAGCGGATTGCCGGTTTCGATGATGGCGCCGGCTGACATATCCGCGCCGAGCACCCCGGTCGTGACCATGGCCCGCGCTTCCAGCGCCTGGCCCTTGATCGTTACCGGGGCGGACTCGAAAGTTTCCGCGCGAAAACCGATGGTTTGCGCATTCGCCAGATTGCTGGCGATGGCGCGCTGGCGGATCATCGAATCCGCCATGCCGGAAACCGCGGTATAGATCAGCCGGTCCATGACGATCAGGTCCGCAGGTTGATTACGGTCTGCGCGATCTGGGTCGCGGTGTCGATCGCCTTGGCATTGGCCTGGAAGTTCCGCTGGGCGGTTATCAGGCCCACCAGCTCTTCCGCGATGTCGACATTGGAACGCTCAATCGCGCCGGACAGAAGGCTGCCATAGCTGCCTTCGCTGGGATTGCCGTATTGGGCCGCGCCGGAAATGCCGGTGACTTGCCAGTTCGACGAGCCCACCTGCTTCAGGCCGGTCGGCGTGGGAAAAGTCGCGAGCGCGATCTTGGCGACGGTGGTGGTGGAACCGTCGGCGTAGGAAGCCACGATGTTGCCGTCGCCGGCAATCGTCACGCCCGCGAATTCAGCGCCCGCGCCGTTGACGGCAGGGATCTGGATATCGGCCGGAGTGGTCGATGTGGGCGTGCCGGTGGAATCGACCGGGAAGCCCTGGAGGCGGTTGGTGCCGCCATCCGTGACGTAGCCTGCCGGATCGACGGTGAAGCCGCCGTTGCGGGTGTAGTAGGTCTGGCCCGTCAGCGAGGATTGCGTGGTGAAGAACCCGTCGCCATTGATCGCGACATCCAGCGCCGAGCCGGTCTGCTCGATCGGCCCGAGTGCGAAATTCTGGGTGATGCTTTCGACACTGGAACCGACACCGACCGCCATGCGCGGGTCCGAGGTATTGGAACTTGCGATGACGTCCGCAAAGGCGACCGTGCTTTTCTTGAAGCCGTTGGTCTCGGAGTTGGCGATATTATGCGCGATCACGCCGAGTTCGGTCTGGGAATTCTTCAGGCCGGTGAGGGAGGTGTAGAAGGACATGAGAGCTTCTCCTTTGAATTCGTGGGCTTATGCTTGAGTGTCGGTTGACGCTGTTTCCGTGCCCGTGCTTGATTGCTGTGCGATCAGCGCATCCAGCTTCGAAGCGATGGCAGACAGTGTGGTGCTCATTTCCGAAATGCCGCCGAGCTGGGAGAACTGCGCCATCTGCGCGAGCATCTCCTTGTTATCGACCGGATCGGATGGGTCCTGCATCTGGAGCTGCGTGGTCAGCAGCTTCAGGAAGTCGGCCTGACCAAGCGCGGCAAAACCGGACTTCGACGAAGAAGTCGACGTTGAAGCCGACGTATTGATGACTGAAGTGACGCTCATTTGATCCTCATCGTTTCAAGCATGAGTTGCTTGGCGGTTTGCAGGGCCTCGACCATGTTCCGATATTGCCGGGAGCTTTCGAGCATCTCGACCATCTCGGCATTCTGATCGACCGGCAATTCGAAGATGTTGCCTTCGGCATCCGCCATCGGATTGGTGGGATCGTGCCGCTTCACCGGAGCGGTATCGGTACGATAGACACCGGCCACCCGAACCGTCGAAAGGCCGGTGGCCTGGTCGAGCTGTTCGGCGAATACGGCCCGCATCGGCCGATAGGCCTTGTCTTCGCTCGCTGCGATGCTGCCGGCATTGGCGAGATTGGACGCGGCTGAATTCATGCGCACGAGCTGGGCCGACATGGAACGCTGCGCGACGGTGAAGAGGTTCATCGGCGAAGCCATGGTCAATCTCCCTTCATGGCGCGGCTCAGGGTTTCGACCCGGGAGCGAATGAACGAAAGCGTGGCGGAATAGCCAACCGCGTTCTCGGCAAAGGCGGTCTGCTCCGTCGCCATTTCGACGGTGTTGCCGTCGAGGCTGGGCATCACCGGCACACGATAGAGCGTGGCGGCGTTCGCTGCCTGATCGCTGTCACTGCCGGCCATCCGGGCTTTCAGTGCACTGGCGAAATCGATGTCGCGCGCCTTGTATCCCGGCGTTCCCGCGTTTGCGATGTTGGAAGCGATGAGGCCCATGCGCTGCGAACGCAGTTCCAGCGCAGCCCCATGAATTCCAAAGATCGTGTCGCCCATCGGTGATACTCCAATTACACGCCTGTTATAAAGCAAGGCATGTGCCAATCGGGATAAACTGCGTGGATTCAAATGATTGTTGGTTTTCACGGCAATGGAGCGGCAGCCTTGAAGGGGGTGGCCAGGCGGTTGCCGCGGCAAGTTCTTGCCGGTTGCGGCAAATATCGGCCCCGCGCTGAAAATCCGGTTTTGCCGCCGTTCTTCCGTGAAGAAAGGTATTCGCGATGGATTTCTGGATTTTGGTCGATGGGCCATCCGCAGCAATCGTTCTGGGGGGCACAACCCTCGGCACGGTGCTGCGTTGCGGTTTGCGCAATTCGTTTGCCGCACTCGGCACGCTGCTGACAATTCCGGCGGCGCGGTTCAATGCATCCGGCACACGGGCGGAGCTGGCGGTCCAGATCCAGGATATTCGCAAGGATGGGCTGCTGCGCGCGGAGCCTCATCACTTCGGCGATCGGGAGTTCGATGAAGTGGCGGATGCGCTGATCGAACGCCGTTCCCTCAGCGCATTGCTCGAAAAGCACCGGGCCCATCGCAAGCGCCGGCTCACGCGCAGCGAGGCTGCGGTGTCCACGCTCAACCAGGCCGCGGAGCTCGGCCCGGTCTTTGGTCTCGTCGGGACTCTTATTTCACTGAGCCAGCTGTCGACGGCGAGCGGTGGAGAGAATGCTCTTTCAACCGCTATCCCGATGGCGATCGTGACCACCTTGTATGGCCTGCTCCTCGCGAATCTCGTCTTTGCTCCATTGGCGCGGCTGATCGAGCGGCGTGCCATGAATGAGGAATCCGAGCGGCAGGAGCTGGTCGACTGGCTGGCCGACGAACTGCGCACGTCCCTGGACAAGCGGGATACGGCCATCGGGCGGGTGGCGGCATGATCGCGCTTAGCGGCAATGGCTGGCTTACGACCCTTGCGGACCTGTCGCTGATCCTCTTCATGGTGACGGCCAACGCGCTTGCCCAGACGGAGCCAGCGAACCCGGCCGGCTTGCATCATTCTGCCGAAGCGCCGCTCATGGCGGAGCCGGTCGCGATCTTCCGGCCGGATGGCGATCCGGATGCCCTGAAGCATTGGCTCGCGAGCCAGGCCACGGATTCGCGCCAGCGCCTGACCATCCGCGCCATCTATCTCGCTGGAGGGGAAACAGCCGCCGTGGACCGTGCCATCCGGCTTGCCCGGGAAGCGCGCGACAGCGGCCGCGAGCCGCGGATCGTGCTGGAAAGCGGAAACGCCGGCGATATTTCCGTATCGCTCGCCTATGATTCCGATCCTGCGGATATGGCACGGCAATTGCATTCGGCAGATCGAACCAACAGGCCAGAGGAACAGCCATGATCCGCCGTTCTACCTATTCGATCCTTGCCCTTGCCGTTTGCGCAACCCCGGCAATGGCGCAACCTTTTGCCGATCTTTCCGCGATCGACCGCGAAGTGGCGAATTTCATCGGGGTCAATCCCAATGCGCCGGGCGGAGCCTTCGCGCCCGTGGACCGGCGGCTGAAACTGACGGCCTGCAATCGTCCCTTGAACCTGGCGTGGCAGGGCGGACGGCGGCAAACCGTGCTGGTGCAATGCCCGGTCCCGGGCGGCTGGAAGCTGTATGTGCCTGTCTATGGCGCGGGAGCGGGCCAGATTTCCCAGCCGGTCGTTTCCCGGGGGACTCCGTCAACGTAACCCTTTCCGGCCCCGGTTTCAGTGTCTCGCAATCCGCCGAAGCGCTGGAAGCCGGCGCCGTGGGGGAGTGGGTGCGAGTCCGCATCGGCAAGGACACGGAATTGCGCGCGCAGGTCTTGCGGCCGGGTGCTGTCGGCATGAATTTGCCGTGAGGCGGCAAATTTTCGCCTGACCCCTTAAAACTCCCATTTGGCTGCCGTTCTTGAATGCAAGGATATGACGGAGCGGCAACAATGCGGCCAATCGAAATTCAGCCAGTGCGTCTGACGCGTACGACTGAGAAGGTCGTCGCGACAGATCCAGTGAAGGTTTCGCCCAAGGTGGCGAGTGGCGAAAAGAACGTCGAGGTAAGCGTGAACGAGCTTCTGCAGGCGGGTAGCCCGCCGGTGGATGCGGAGCGGGTCGAACAGATCCGCACTGCCATCAAGGAAGGCTCTTACCCCCTCGTGCCGGCAAGGATCGCGGATGCGATGATAGCTGCCAGCATATTGCTGAGGACAGGCGAATGACGGGCGATACCGAAATCAAGGCCATTCTGCGGCAGATGCTTGCCGTGATGGAAACCGAACGGCAAGCGCTTGCCGGGCTGGATATCGACGCGATCATGGGCTGCGCCACGGAAAAAGGCGCGCTGTGCAACCGCCTGGGCAGCGCATCCAACGACAATCTCGATGAAGAATGCCTCAGCCTGCTTGAGGCCACCAAGCGGTTGAATGAGGTAAATCGGCAGGTTCGCAACCTTCTTGCCGCGAATGTGGCCTCGCGGCTCGATGCCCTGACGGGCGGGCCGGCGCTCTACAATACCCAGGCTGTCCGGGCCGGATACGCCCGCTGACACTCTCGCAACCCTAACATCCCGCAATTTGGCACGGGCCTTGCTTGGATGCTTCCGGTTTAGATTGACCGGAGGCAGATTTGAGCGAGGTCAAGGCAGTTGGCGCCCCCGATGTCCGCATGGCGATTGCCCGTGCGGCGCAGGCGACTGGCGTCGATTTCGATTATCTGCTGGCGCAGGCCAGGCTGGAATCGCGCCTCGATCCGGAGGCGCGCGCCAGCATGTCCAGCGCCGCGGGCCTTTATCAGTTCATCGGCAGCACCTGGCTCGAAACTCTTGATCGCCACGGCGCGACGCATGGTTTCGGATGGGCCAATGCGGCCATCGGCAACAACGGGCGCGGGGCGACGATAAGCGATCCCGCGCTGCGCTCGCAGGTCATGTCGCTGCGGTTCGATCCCGATGCGGCGTCGCTGATGGCGGCGGAGCTTGCCAAGGATAACCAGGCGGCCCTGCGCGGCACGCTGGGCAGGGAACCGGATTATGCGGAACTCTATCTTGCCCATTTCCTCGGGCGGGATGGCGCATCCCGCTTCCTGGGCGAACTCCAGAATAATCCGGGTCAGTCCGCCGCGGCCCTGTTCCCGAAACCGGCCGGAGCGAACCGCCCGGTTTTCTTCGAGAGAGACGGTTCGCCCCGATCGCTCCAGCAAGTGATGGATTTCCTGCGCCAGCGTCTCGACAAGGCGATGGGCCAGGAAGGCGACCTTCCCTTCAGCGCGATGGCGATGTCGTCCGTGTCCGCGGTTACGGAAGGGGCACAGGCGCAACCCGTATTCACGGGTGGTCCGCTCGCGCGCGAATTTCAGGCAGCTGTCGTCAGCCATCCGGCGGGCAGCCGAGTTTCCATGGCCGAAACACTGCGCCAGACCTTCGCGGGTCACGGTGACGGCCAGTCATCCGCGCTGCCCGGGAGCGTCCGGGCCGCTTACGGCAAATTGAAGGCCTACGGACTGTGAAATTGGCTTCCTTCATCAAGCCGGCAACGCTCGCGCTGCCGATCGGCATCCTCACGATCATACTTCTGATGATCATGCCGATCCCGGCCTTGCTGCTCGATGTATTCTTCGTGCTGAACATCGCCTTGTCGGTGGCGGTGCTGATGGCCGCGATGAATGCGGAAAAGCCGCTGGATTTTTCTTCGTTTCCTTCGGTGCTGCTGTTCGCCACCCTGCTGAGGCTGGCGCTCAATGTCGCGTCCACTCGTGTCGTCCTGGTCAATGGCCATGAAGGCGGAGCGGCGGCGGGCCATGTGATCGAGGCATTCGGCGCGTTCCTGGTGGGCGGCAATTTCGCGGTCGGCCTATTCGTGTTCCTTATCCTGATGGTCATCAACCTCATGGTCGTGACCAAGGGTGCGGGGCGCGTTTCCGAAGTGTCCGCGCGGTTCACTCTCGACGCCTTGCCCGGCAAGCAGATGGCGATCGACGCCGATCTCGCGGCGGGGCTGATGACCGCGGAAGAAGCCAAGGCGCGCCGCCGCGAAGTGGCGACCGAGGCCGATTTCTACGGCTCGATGGATGGCGCGAGCAAGTTCGTGAAGGGCGACGCGATCGCCGCGCTGCTGATTCTCGCGCTCAATGTCATTGCCGGCTTCTGTCTGGGCATGATCAGCCATGGCCTTACCGCCCAGACCGCGGCGGAACGCTATATCACTTTGGCTGTCGGCGATGCGCTGGTCGCCCAGGTGCCGGCCTTGCTGCTCTCCATCGCGGCGGCCGTGATCGTCACCCGCGTCTCGGACAGCCGCGATCTGTCGGGCCAGATCGGCGGGCAGTTCGCCGATCCGCGGACCTGGCTGCCGGTCGCCTGCATTCTGGGCGTGATCGGGCTGATCCCGGCGATGCCGCAGACCATCTTTCTTCCCGCCGCAGCCGGCGCGGGCTGGATCTGGTGGCGGCTGCACAAACGGGCGGCCCGGCCGGTGGTCTTCGTCGAGCCGGAGCCTGCTCCCGATCCTGCCCGGATCAGCCTGGAGGAAGTCAGCGACCATACGCTTGTCACCATCGAGGTCGGTTACGGGCTGGTGCCGCTGATCGACGATCGGCAAGGCTCGCCGCTGGTCGCCCGGATCACCGGCGTGCGCAAGCAGCTCTGTCAGGATCTCGGATTCATCGTTCCGCAGTTCCGCATTCGCGACGCGATCGATCTGGCGCCCAATGATTACCGGGTGCTGCTGGGCGGGGTGCCGCTGGGTGGAACCAGCATAAGGCCCGACAAGGTTCTGGCCATAGATGCGGGCGACGTCCTGCCCGGCAACGGATTGGCCGGAGAGGAAACCCGCGATCCCAGCTTCGGTTGCCCCGCGCTCTGGATCGAACGGGCGCAAAAGGATCATGCGACGGCCCTCGGCTATCTCACGGTCGATGCCGGAACGGTTATCGCGACCCATCTCAACCAGCTGCTGGCCCAGCATCCGGAAGCCCTGCTCGGGCCGGACGAGGTGCGCGACCTGCTGGATGGAGTGAAGGACCGTGCGGGGCAGCTGGTCGAGACGATCTTCCCGCAGCCGCTGTCGCTTGCCGCCATAACCCGCTTGCTGAGGGCGCTGCTGAAGGACGGGATATCCCTGTCCCATCCGCTGCCGATCCTTTCCAGCCTGAGCAATGCGGTGCAATACACGCTTGAGCATGACCGCCTGGTCGATCTGGTCCGCGCCGATCTCGGGCCGATGATCGTCGGGAAGGTTTGCGGCCCGGCCCAGCGCCTGCCTGTCATCACCTTGGACGCGCGGCTCGAGGAAATGATCCTCCAGGGCTTGCGCGATCCCGCCACCGGCGAACCCGTGATCGAACCGGAACTTTCCCGGAGCATCGGCAACCGCGTTGCGGACCTGGTGGCTGCGACGCCGCCCGGCACCTGCCCGCCTGCGCTGGTCGTCCAGCCCAACGCAAGACGGGCCTTGTCCGCGCTGCTGCGCCTGAGGGCGCCGAACTGCCTGGTGCTTTCGATCGCGGAACTGCCCCCGGCGCAACCCATCGAAGTCATCTCCGTGGTCGGCGGCGAGGCTGAAAACGAACCGCTTCGGCATGATTCAGCAACGATTGAGAGCATTGCTGCATGAAACACGATCAACAATCCTTCGCCGCCGCCAAGGCATATGGCGATGGCGTCTCCGAGATAGTCCAGCGCTTCATGCCGATGGTAAGGCGCTTGGCATGGCACCTGCATGGTTCCTGCGGGCCGGATATCGATCCGGACGATCTGATGCAGGCTGGTTTTGTCGCGCTCACCGAATGTGCGCAGCGCCATGTCGGCCCGAATTTCGAAGGTTTCGCGGCCTATGCGAAGACGCGGGTGAAGGGCGCCATGATCGACCTCCTGCGCCGGTCGGCACCGCTTTCGCGTGGGGCGATCAAGCGCCGGCGCGAGCTTCAGGAAGTGCAGAATCGCCTGTGGAACAGATTGGGCCGGCAGCCCGAGGCGGGAGAAGTGGCTATGGAAATGGGGATAGATCTGTCCGAACTGGCCGCATTGCGTGCGGCTGTCGAGCCGATGCATTTCGAATCAATCGACGATGTCTATTCGGATTCCAGCATGGCGTTCTGCGATCACTCTCCGGATAGTTTCGCGCAGCTGGTTTCGCAGGAAAATCGCGAGATGCTGATCGGCGCTATCGCGGGCCTTCCGGAACGTTTGCAGCTTGTGATCCAGCTCTACTTCGTGGAAGAGTTCAACCTGTCCGAGATCGCAAGCGTTCTGGGGGTCAGCGTGCCGCGTATCCATCAGCTGAAGGACCAGGCGCTCCAGCGGATCAAGGCGAACATGGCTGCTGGCTGAGGCCGCGCCTTGTGTGCCGGGCAATATATAGGTCCGTTTTAGATCGTAAACGGATGCGAACTGCTTGCATTGGTTAATGCGAAGAAATACAAGTGCCGCGACGTAAAGGGGTCTACGTTGTCTTTTCCAATTTATTGGGGGGACAGCCGGACGAGCCGCTAACGCGGTTCGCCGGATGGTGAAGGCAATGCGCTTGCGCATTGACGACCAAGGGGGAATCCGCGGCAAATGTTGGCAGGACTGACTGCGTCGACCATTCATGTGGTCGACCTCGATCATCGGGTGAGGGCGCAAATTGCCCGCATGGCTGCGGGCAATGGCGGCCATGCGGAAATCTACGAAGATGTGGGGGAACTTGTCGCCGCGCGGCCGTCGGATGGCGTCATATTGGTCAATAGCGGCGGAAGCAGCGTCGAAGACCTGACCGTCCGGCTCCAGTCAGCCGCTATCTGGCTTCCCGTTATCCTGTTCTGCGAAGATCCGCTGCCATCCGCCATAGTCCGCGCCGTTCATCTGGGGGTCGTGGATTATCTGGCCTGGCCCTTCACCGAGGCGGAATTGCTGGATGCCTGCAGCTTCTGTCAGAATTTCCTCGACCGGAAAGGCGCCGCGCTGGCGCGCAAGCAGCACGCGCGGTTCCTCGTCGATCAATTGACCAAGCGGGAGAAGGAAGTCCTGCAGCTGTTGATGGAAGGCCATTCCAACAAGAGCATGGCAAATGCCTTTGGCTTGAGCCCGCGGACCATAGAGGATTATCGCTTCAGCCTTATCCAGAAGCTGGAGGTTTCATCCACCAGTGCGGCGATCAGGGTCGGTCTGGAGGCCGATCTCGATGATGCGCACTATCCGCTCAGGAGTCATTCCCAGGCTGGGATTGCCGCATCTCTGTAAGAAATCCGGCCCAGGCGCCAATTATCGCCAGCACCTTGGAAGCGGCTTCGAATTCAACCCTGAGGTCGGAGTCCATCTGCATCGCTGCCCGGTATCGGTTTGAACCCGATCCATGTTGAACCCCATGTTGAACAGAAGCGGCATGCTGCCTTGTCGCGAATTCCGCCGCTTGCTGATGCAGGCCTTCTTCCAGCAGCGCCTCCAGCTCGTCTTCCGAAATATGCGGAACCAGCAGGGCGCGTAAGGGCTGCGGGCATAATTCCGCCAGATGGAAAGCCTTGCGGATGGCCCGATCATCGAACGAATGGTCCTCGCCTGCGCAGCGCTCGTGCAGGAGGCTCAATTCCTTCAGCCATAGCTCGGAGGAAAGCGGAGCGAGTGAATCTCGTTTCACACGCGTCTTCCTAGCATTTGTTGCTCTACGCAAATCTGCCATGAACTCTAGTGCAGGGACCTTAGCATAAAAATCGCTTCCGTCGATCTTCGATTGCCAAAGCGGCCCTTTCCCCTACCTGATTGCAGCCATCCGGCCCACCAATGCGGGAAGCGCGAAATTGTTCCCGGGCGTGCGCATTAGGGAAGAAAAGTTAACCGATAATTCCGATCGGAAGTGATCCGCCGATCAGTTCATGGCCAGTGCGATCTGGTTCCGCCCGAGTTCCTTGGCCTGGTAAAGCGCATCGTCCGCCGCCTTCAGCGCCGCGCGCGGATTGGGAAACGAAAACACATCGGCCATTCCGGCCGAGAACGAGACCCTGCCGATCGGCTCCTTGGTCTTGCGGTCGATCATTCGGCGCGAGGCAAGCTCTTCCCGCGCCTTGTCGAGCAGCCGGGATGCTTCTTGCAGCGTCTTGCCGCGGAACAGGATGACGAATTCCTCGCCACCGTGCCGCGCCACGAAGCATCGGTCGGTCGATATGCAGGAAAGTTTTTCCGCCACGGCCTTCAACACGCGATCTCCGGTGTCATGGCCATGCGCGTCGTTGATCCGCTTGAACAGGTCGATGTCGCAGAAGGCCACTACCAGCGGATCGAGCGCTGCCCTCGCTTCCCGGTGTTCGATCGCGAATATTTTTTCGAATGCGCGGCGATTGGGCAGCCCGGTGAGATAATCTTCATTGGCGGAGCGGCGCGCATCTTCCAGGCTTCGCCGCAGCGCCTGGGTCTGGCGTTCGCTGCGGCTCAACTCCTTCTCCATGTCGACCGTTCTGGCCACCATCGTGCGGATCAGCTTGATCAGGTCGCCGATGGGAAGTTCCGGATTTTGCGAAATCTCCAGCTTTTCTGCCTGTTCTTCCAGAGCAGAGCCATATTCGCGAGTGGCGGTGCGCGCCGCGCTGGTCGTCTCGCCCAGGGCATCGATGCCCTTTTCCAGCTTGTCGATCAGTTTGGTCAGCATGGCCAGGCCAGGATCGCGGCTGCTGTCGCGGCAGATCTTTTCGAGCCATTCCAGCGTGATGGGCTCGCCCATATCCTCGCGCTGATCGATCAGCCGCACCAGCATCGGATCGGAATCGGTGAGATAATCGAATGCGATGGCAAGGGTGAACGGATTCACATCCAGTTCGTATTTCAGCAGGAATTCCGCCATCGAAGCGATCCGCTCCGCCCGGGAGCCGGGGCACGCGATACGCAGGTTGCTGCAAAGCGTCGCAAGCTGCTCGGGTTCGCTTTCGGCCCGGCGGCCGAAACCGAACCATTCCCTTACGCGCTTCTTCTGCGGATTCAGATCGCAATCATAGGCTGTCATGCCATAGTAAACGGCAATTTCACCGAAAATTTTAGGTATATTCCGCCGATAAATTCACGATTTCACGCATTCGCGCAGATGAGCCGGATCGTGCCGGCCGGGCACGCGCAGCCAGCCCGGTAAAATCCGGAAAATCCGAAATTTTCGGCATTGCGGGATAGTGCGATCAGGCGATGCTGGAAGGGAACAGCGCGTTCCGGATTTCGGTGAAATCCTCGCGGATGGTGCGCAGGCATTCCGGGTCGAAATCGATCGAGCTTTCCAGAATTGCCTTGCG
This sequence comes from Tsuneonella sp. CC-YZS046, assembly GCF_035581365.1. NCBI lineage: Bacteria > Pseudomonadati > Pseudomonadota > Alphaproteobacteria > Sphingomonadales > Erythrobacteraceae > Tsuneonella > Tsuneonella sp. CC-YZS046. Next base: position 252,103 of record NZ_CP141590.1, read on the forward strand.
CGCAACCCCGTAAAAGCCGGAGAGGATTTCAGCCATTTCGCTGTCCGGATCGATCCCCATCTGCAGCGCGGTAAGCGATGTCAGGGCGCGGGTCAGCGACCCGCTTTTCAGGGTCGCGTCCTTCCTCTCGTTGGCGAGCAGCGCGGTGCTGAGCGCCGAGATCAGCTGATCGTAGCAGATGTGGACGAGCTGGGCGGAGGTCGCGCCATTCACGCGCGCGTCGAACTCCACTCGCTGATAGGCGCTGTAGGGGTCCTTTCCCGCAAGCATGTCAATCTTTCTGCGCGTTCCAGGCCGCCACTTGCGCCTGGAGGAAGGACAGCGTCGACTTGTAGGAGGTGATCCGTGTGTCGGCGGCGGAGAATTGCGTCGCCAGGCGCGCCCGCAGCGCTTCCTGCTGTTCCGCGATCTTGGTGTTTTCTTCCGAGATGCTGGAAAGCAGGCTGGTATAGCGAGTGACCGACCCCGTGAGGGACCCGGGATTGCCGGCGGTCGTGGCGTTGCGCGCGATCTTGTCGACCGTGGAGTAAATGCCGTACAGCCCGTTGGTGAACATGGCCGCCGCGCCTTCCGGATCGCGGGCCAGAGTGGCCTGCAGCCGGCTTGTGTCCAGCATGAAAGTGCCATCGCGCTGGATCGACAGGCCGAGGTCCGACAAGGTCCTGACCGAATCCCCGGCGGCATTGGGCATGATGATCGTGCTGGCAAGGCCGACCAACTGGCGTTGCAGCGCCCGTGCCCCATCGTCGCGCGCAAGATCGCCGGTCTTGGGGTCGATCGCGGCATTGAGCGAGGTCATGATCTCGTTGAGGGCGGTTGTCAGATCCTGCATCGTCGAAGTGACCGCGCTGGACGGGTCGGTAAAGGTGATCTGTGCCGGATTGCCCGCGTTGGTGCCCTTGAGCGTGACCGAAAGACCGGGAGCGATCTGCCCCAGATTGTTGCTCGCCGAAGTCATCGCGATTCCGTCCAGCGCATATTCGGCGTTGCCCGCGCCGGTCAGCAAACGGCTGGAAGCGCCGCTGGAAGGTTCCCATGCCAGCGCGGCCAATCCCTCGTCGCCGGCGGTTTCGGATGCTTCCAGCACGAAGCCGTTGGCCGCCCCGTCCTGCCCCTTCAGGACGAGCCTTGCTCCATCGCTGGCCTGCGCGATGTAGGCGGTGACGCCGGCTCCGGCGGAATTGATCCTGCTCACCACTTCATCGAGCGTTGCGCCCGCAGGTATCTCTATATCGACGGCGGATCGCGAGGTATCCTCGGCGAAGCTGCCGGAACCCACCGTTCCGAACCGCAGGGTAAGCGTTCCCGATCCGACCGGGCTGGCGCTGGATGCATAGGCCGGGCTGGAGAGCGTTTGAGCGCTGGCGAGCGAAAACACTTCCAGGGAGTATGTTCCGGCAGGGCGGGTGGAAAGCGAGTTCTGCACCGTGGCGACAGCGGAATTGCTGATCGTGGGCGTTGGCGACAGGTCGCCTGCGCGCACCCGTTCACCCAGCGCGCTGGCCAGCTGCGTTATCTGGCTCTTGAGAGTGGATGCCGTCGAGATCTTGCTTTGAAGCGTTTCCTGCTGGGTGCCGAGCCGGTCGATCCGGCTCTGGAACTGCGCTTGCGCGAGGTTCGCCGCCAGCGCGGCCATGTCGACGCCGCTTCCGGCTCCTAGCGCCGAAATGAGCGAGCCGGACAGGGAGGAGGTGGAGCTTGTAGTGGCCATGACAACTAGAACGGCTGGTCGCGGCTACACTTAAGTGCTGGCCCGAGGGTCCGGGCGGCCGTCGGTGTCGAACCGCAATTCGAGCGGAACATAGATCAGCGGCGGAGCGGGACGTTCGCCCCGCTTCAGCGAGAACACGAAGGCGAGCACGCTGGCGACGGCGGAATAAAGCTCCTCGCGGATGATCTGCCTTTCCCGGGTGGTGTAATAGATCGAGCGGGCCAGCGCGGGATATTCGAGCATCGGCACTTTGAGTTCGGCAGCCAGTTCGCGCATCGCCAAGGCCTTTTCGCCGCGGCCCTTGGCAAGGACGATGGGGGCGGCGGCCCTGGCCGGATCGTAGGTGAGCGCGACTGCGAAATGGGTCGGGTTGGTGATGACGAATTGTGCTTCGCGCATGGCCGATCCGACCGAACCCATGGCGAGTTCGCGCTGCCGCCGCCGCTGCGCCGCCCTGCGTTCCGGCGAGCCTTCCGATTCCTTGTGCTCGTCGCGCATTTCCTGATGGCTCATCTTCAGGCGGTTCAGGCGCCGCAGCATCTGAACCGGCACATCGACAAGGGCGATCAGGACGAGGCCGGCCGTCAGCGCGAACAGCAGCGAGGTTATGGCATCCCAGGCGAGGATGAGCTGCGGAATGAGCTGGCCGTGGGCGATGCCTGAAAGCATGTTCACATGGCTGGTCGTCCAGAAATAGGCGATCGTCCCCAGGACCGCGACCTTGGCGATGCCCTTGACCATTTCGATCAGGCCGTTGGGGCCGAACATGCGCTTGAGCCCGGCGACCGGATCGAGCCGGGACGCCTTCGGCATCAGGTTGGTGCCGAGGAAGCGGCCTTCGCCAAATGCAAGCTGGGATGCGACCGTGGCGATCATCACGACGCTGGCCAGGGTGATGACCGGCGGCAGCACCGCCATCATCATGGGCAGAATGATCGTGCCGGGGGAAAAGGCATCCAGCGCGGCCTTGTCCCAATGGAACCCGATGCGCGTGACGTGCTCCAGCCCGGAAAGGAGCCAGGGACCGGCGAATTTGAGCCAGGTCGCGCCGACCAGCATGGCAATGGCCGTGGCAAGCTCTCGCGAGCGCAGGACGTCACCCTTGCGGGCAGCGTCCTTGCGCCGCTTCGGTGTTGGCGCAAAAGTCTTTTCGCCGCTGTCCTGGCTCATCGGACCAGCAAGCTCGCGCTAAGTTCCACCGCGGTATGGCTCAGTTCCATGAGTTGCCCCGTGACGAGCGGCAAGGCGGCGATCAGCGCCGCGATTCCGGCCAGCACGCCGGCCGGCAGGCCAAGCGCGAAGAGATTGAGCGAAGGGGCCGAGCGGCTGAGCACGCCGGTCAGCAACTGCACGATCAGCAGGACGAATGTGACGGGCAAGGCGATGGCGATGGCGGTGGCGAACATCTGGCCCGTAAAGCCGAGAACCTGCTCGATCCTGTCCACGCCCAGCCATGTCTCCCCCGGCGGGAACACCTGATAGCTGTCGATCACCAGCGCGAGCCAATGCAGGTGCCCGCCCAGGGTCAGGAAGATCAGGGCAAGCACCACCGAGAAATACTGGCCGAGCGCGGTGGAGCCTTCGCCGGTTGCGGGGTTGACCGCCGTCGCCATGCTGAGGCCCATCGTGCCGCTGATGATTTCCGCCGCCATGACCGGGGCCGCGAAGATGATCTGCAGCACGAAGCCGAGCGTCAGCCCGATCAGCACCTCGCCCGCGATTGTCAGCAATCCCGCGAAAGAAAGCATGGCTGGCGGGGCCTGCAGCGGCGTCCATGCGCAGACCATCACGGCGATCGCTCCGGCGATAGCCACGCGCAATTGCATCGGCACCGTGGCCGCGCCGAAAAAGGGTGCGGCGAGCAGGGCGGCGCCGATCCGGGTCATGGCGAAGATCACTCGCCACAATTCGCCCTCCAGCGCGCCGAACCCGAAATCCATCCCGATCATTTGCCGATCCGGGCGATCTCGGTGAAGATGTCCTGCGTGAAATCGCCGAGCAGACCCATCATCGAGGCCCCGAAGATCACCAGAATAAGCGCGATGGACGCGAGTTTGGGCACGAAGGTGAGGGTCTGCTCGTTGACCGAGGTGGCGGCCTGGATGATGCCGATTACCACGCCGACGGCAAGGCTCGACAGCAGGACCGGGGCGGCGACAAGCGCCGTCACCCACAGCATCCGGTCCGCCAGCGACAGGAGAAGGGAAAGCTCGTCCATGGCTGCTATCCGAAACTTGCGGCGAGAGAGCCCATCAGCAGCGCCCATCCATCCACCAGGACGAAGAGCAGGAGCTTGAATGGCAGGGAGATGATGGTGGGCGACATCATCATCATGCCCAGCGACATCAATACGCTGGACACGACAAGGTCGATCACCAGGAACGGCAGGAACAGCATGAAGCCGATCTGGAATGCCGTCTTGAGTTCGCTGGTGACGAAGGCCGGCAGCAGGATCGAGAACGGCACATCCTGGGACGACGCGAATTTCGGCGCCTTGGCCATCTCGGCGAACATGGCCAGATCCTGCTTGCGGGTCTGGCGTATCATGAAGGCATGAAATTCCGTCCCGGCGGTGGCGATGGCCTGTTCCGCATTGACCTGCCCGGCCGCATAGGGCGCGATCGCCTTGGCGTTCACCTGCTCCAGCGTGGGCGCCATGATGAACAGCGAAAGGAACAGGGACAGGCCGATCAGGACCTGGTTGGGCGGAGACTGCTGCAGCCCAAGGGCGTGGCGCAGGATCGAGAGCACCACCAGGATCCGGGTGAAGCTCGTCATCATGAGCAGCAGCCCGGGCAGGATGGTGAGCAGCCCCATGATGAGGAGCAGCTGCAGCGACATGCTGAGGCCAGCGCCTTGCGCGCCGCCGATATTCTGGAACGCGCGATCCAATGCGCCCGGGATCGCGCTTTGCGCGAAGGCGGTGGCGGGCAGCAGCGTCAGGCCGACCGCGATGGAAAGGGCAAGGCGCTTCATGCGGCGTCTCCGGCGGCCTCTCCGGCGGTGTCTCGAGCGATTGCCGGGCGGGCGGGCGCTTCCGCCAGGCGGGTAAGGCCCTGCCGCGATACCGATACCAGGATCTCGCGGCCGTGAAATTCGATCACCGCGAGCTTGAGAGTGGGGGAAAGCATGGTGGTTTCCACGACCCGCACCGCCTTGGCTCCGCCGGTGGCCGCGCCAAAGCGCGATTGCATCCGCTGGGCGAGCTTGAGGCTGCCCCAGATAAGCAGGCCGATCAGCGGCAGCAGGACCAGCAGCTTGAGAACGTACCAGAACATCAGGCGGCGGCCTCCGAAGGCGCGCGAGCGCCATTGGCGAGTTCCACGATCCGCATGCCGAAGCGTCCGCCTTCCGTCACGATCTCGGCCTTGGCGATCACCTTGCCATTGACCAGAACGTCGAGCGGTTCGTCCGTCAGCCGCTCGAGCATGACGACACTGTCTTCGTTGAGGGCCAGAATATCCTTGAGCTTCATGCTGGTCCGGCCGAGTTCGACCGAGAGCCTCACATCGACATCCTTGAGCAGGGCAAAGCCATCGCCGCCGTCGAACACGTCAGTTCTCCTTGTTTCCGGTAATCTGGGTCAATTGCAGGGCCGCGCGATCATCGAGCGCGCCAACCGTGCCGTGGGCGATCACATGCTCGCCCGCCATGAGAGGGACGTTGCGGGCAACCGCCACGGGCAGGATCTGCCCCGGCTTCAGTTGCGAAAGCAGGGATACGGGCACGGCCATGTCCACCAGCACGGCCCGCAGCGGCAGGGGGATTCCCGCGAAGGGTTCCACCCTGGGGCTGGCGGTCTGATTGCCCTTTGCAGGCGCGGCGCCATTCCGGCCGCGATTGCGGAACAGTTCCGCCATGCTCGCGGCAGGAAAGCCGAGAACGGCTTCCCAGGTCCTGCTGCCGTCGCCGATTTCGAGGGACAGAACCGCCACGTTGCATTCCGCGAAGGGCGCCAGCAGCTCCGGATCGGTGCCATTGCAGAGCGACTGGATGGCGCATTCTCCTTCCGGAGCAAGCGCGCCCGCCAGGGATTCGCTGAGCGGCTGCATCATCCGTTCGGCCATCAGCGTGGCCGAGGCGCTGAGCTTTTCGGGAACCGGAGCGGAGCTGTCGCCATTGCCGCCATAGGCGAGATCGACGAAGGCGATCACGGTCCGCGCCGGCAGCGACAGGATCAGCGGCGCCTGGCTTTCGCCGGCCGTCACCAGGTTGATGGCGGCATTCGGGCCAAGTTTTTCGATCAGCGCATCGCTGCCGTCGAACTGCGCGGCAGCCACTGCCCGGACCGCAAGTTTCCTCCCGGCGCAAAGCCGCGACAGCGCAGGCGCGATCAGCTCCGCGACACGGGCGCCCATCCGGTCCAGATCCTTGATCGGATCGGCCTGGCGAACGCCGCCGCGCAGCAATTCGCGGTCATGCTGGGCCGCGACGCGCTCCGCAATAAAGACGCCTTCGGGCTTCATTGCACCAGCAGGCTCTTGAAATAGACGGAGTTGATGCCGCCGAAGCCTTCGGCCTGGGTAAGCACGTCGTTGATCGCCGCGGTCAGGCGCTTTTGCAGCCGTTCCTTGCCTTCCGGCGTCATTATCTCTTCCTCGGGGGTATCGGCCAGTTCGATCAGGATGCGCGAACGCACCGCCAGTTCGTGCTTCCTGAGCCAGATCAGCACCCGGCCGTCACGCTGGGTCGATGCGGCGAGGCTCACCTGGATAAGGCCTGCCGAGCCTTTGAGGTTGGAGGTGAAATCGTCCGCGAAGGAATAGTAGGACGTGCGATATTTGCTGCCGCCATCGCCGGGCACGTCAAGGCCTGCGTCAGCGCCTTCCTTTTCGGCTGGCGGCGCATAGGGGTCCACGTCGCCCTTGCGGATCAGCTTGGGCGTATTGTCTTCCTTCGCCGCCTCATGCTTGCCGCCCAGCATTCCGGCCTGCACCAGTCCGAAAGTGCCGCCTGCGCCGGCGCCGATGAGGATTATGCCCATCAGAGATTTCACGATCAGGCCCTTGCCTTTCTTGGCCGGCTTGGATCGATCCTTTTCCGCGTCGCTCATTGTCTATCTGTCCCTGTTGAAGATTTGCCGGTCAGGCGAAGATTCCGCTGCGTGCCGTGCCGCTGCCTGCCTGGCGCGAGGGGTTTTCGCGGATGGAAGCGAATGTCCTGTGCGTGTCGCGCCGTTCGCGCCCCTCTCCGCCCGTGTTGCTCGTCGAGGAGGAATCGCCTGCCCCGCGAGAGGAGGAATGCTGGCCACCGTCATCGCGGCGGCCATTCTGGGCCATGCTGTCTCCCGAGGCCGTGCGATCGGCGGGGATGGCATTGCTGACGGCGCGATTGAACTCGGGATCGTTGCTCGTCATGGAGACGGTCAGGCCGCGATCATCATGGTTGAACCGCACGGAAACCTCGCCGAAGTCGGAATTGACGACCGACAGGTTGACCGTCTGGGGGCGGGCGGCTTCCCGGGCCTCCACCAGCCTGTCCACCAGGGCGCTGAAATCGTGCGGCTGGATCGCTGCGGGCGTGTGGAGCGCAACGCGCGGGATGCCCTGCCCATTGGACGGGGCAGTCGCCTCTCCGACAGCGAGAGTCGCCGCTTGCGAAAGGGCCGAAACCTGCAGGGTCCGTTCACTGACGCGCAGCTCGGTTGCGGCCTTTGCCATTTCCGGCCTGGCATCCGCCGCGAGATCGACCCTGATCTGGCGTGCCGCAGGCAGGCGAACCCCAGGCAAGCGGGCGCCGGCCTGTTCCTTGGGCGTTTCCGTTCCGGCCGGCATCTTTGCGGCTTCAACCGGCTTTGCTGCCTCAACTGGCTTTGCGGTCTCAACCGGCGCTTCGGCGGCTGGAGCGCTCTTCTCCGCATGAAGCTGAACCGGATCTGCGCTGGCTGCCGGAGCGAGCCTGGGCAGAGGCGCGTGCGTGGGGCGCTGTTGCTCGCCATCATTCACTTCGGGCAAGGGCGCGGGCAGGGGATTGGCCGGGGCCGGATTGGCGGGCAGGGGAACAGGCGTTCCACTGCTGCCGTGCTGGGGCTGGCCTTTGGGCGCTTCAACGGGATGCGTGTCGGCCGTTTGCGGGACGATCGCCACGATGGCCGGGATGGGCGCCTCTGAAATGGCAATCTCCACCTTGGCCGCCGTTTCCATGCCATCTGCGGCTTCGGCCGGTTCTGCGGCAGGCTCGCCGTTCGCGTCCTGGTCTTCCGCCTCGGTCTGGGCAGCGGGCTTTACGGCAAGATCGGCCAAGGGTTCGAGCCTTTCCTCCTTTGCCGAAATCGCCGCCTTGCCGGCAATCGCAAGATCGAGCGGCAAATCCTTGCCGGGGTTCGGGCCGGTGTCCGGCAAGATATTGCCGGGGGCGCTGGCTTCCGTGGTCATCCGGCCTTCGAGCATGGCTGCGAAAAGACCTTCCGGCACGAGGCCCAACACCGCGGTTTGCGGGGATTTTGCAGTCTCCGTGCCCGGCTGGATGGAAAGCTGGATCATGAATACCTCGAATTGCGTTCGAGGAAGAATATTCAAGTATCGTGCCAAACTCGCTTGCGGCTGCCGATGGCAGGCTGCTGCGCCTTTTTCTGAAGCGCCTGTTCTTCGTTTTTTGCACGTTCTTCCACGGCCGCGCGCTTGCGTTCGGCTATCGCCAGCTCGGCGAGTTTCCGGTTGGCATGTTCGCGCGCGGTGGAGACATCCGCCCCGGTCGAGGCCGCGATCCTGTAGAGCCCGGATGCGAAGTGCGATCCTTGCCTCAGCGAGTGGCCGTCGCTTGCATCGTCCCGCGCGGCATAATCGTCCGCAAGCTGCCTGGTCCGGTCCGAGAGGGTCTGCAATTGCGCCAGCGTTCCCTCCGCTTGCGCGGTTTCCGTGGCAAGGGTGCGCTTGGCGATGGCGCGCACCCGCTCCAGCCGCTGCAATCGCTTCAGGCGCTGTTCTTCAGGCTTCATCGCCGAGGATGCCTGAAAGCGCGGCTATGCTGTCGTCAAGACCGGCCTTCTCATGCCCGCCCTGGCACAGGAACTTCACGAGTTCCGGCTGCTTGGCGATCGCCCGGTCGAGCTGGGGGTCGGCTCCGGTGCGATAGGCGCCCATCAGGACGAGGTCGCGATTGGCTTCGTAGCTGGCCATGAGCGCCCGGAACTGCCGGGCGAGAGACTGGTGCTCGGGCGCGGTGATGTCCGCCATCACCCGGCTGAGCGAGGCGGGGACATCTATCGCCGGATATTGCCCGCGCTGGGCGAGATCGCGCGACAGGACGATGTGGCCGTCCAGAATGGATCGGGCCGTGTCCACGACCGGGTCGTCCTGATTGTCGCCATCGGCCAGCACCGTGTAGAGGCCGGTGATCGCGCCGCCGCTCTGGCCGGAATTGCCGGCTCGCTCGACCAGCTTGGTTATCGTCGAAAGGGCGGACGGCGGATAGCCGCGCGCCGCGCCTGGCTCGCCCAGCAGCAATGCTATTTCGCGCGCCGCGTGAGCGACCCGGGTCAGGCTGTCGAGAATGAGGAGAACGCGTTTGCCCCTGGCGCGGAAATATTCCGCCAGGCTGGTCGCCAGCATGGCGCCGCGCAGCCGCAGATTGGGCGCATGGTCGGCCGGGACGGCGACCACCACGGTCCTTTGCCGGCGGGCGCCCGTCATATGGCGTTCCACGAAATCCGAGACTTCGCGGGCGCGTTCACCGATCAGCCCGGCGACCACGATGTCCGCCTCGGCGCCATTGGCCACCATGTCGATCAGCACCGACTTGCCCACGCCGGAACCGGCCATGATGCCCACGCGCTGGCCGATGCCGAAGGTGGTCAGCGCATTCAGCGCGCGGATGCCGGTGTCGAATGGCTCGCGCACGCGGGTCCGGTCCAGCGCGCCCACCCGGACACCGCCTACCGGCCATTGCTCGTTGGCGCGGATCGGTTCCCCGCCGTCGATCGGCTTGCCTTCCCCGTCCACCGCGCGCCCGAGGAAGCGTTCCCCGACATGCACCATGCCCGGCGCCCCGCCCGGATAGACGCGCGATCCGGGGCGGAGGGAAACCGTGTCGCCCAGCAGCATCATGATGGTGCGGCCGTTCCGAAAGCCGATCACCTCGGCGGTAAGGTGATGGTTCTGGCCTTGCATGACGTGGCAAAGCGAACCTACCGGCACCGAAAGGCCGCTCACTTCCAGCAGGCCGCCGTCACATGCGGACAGCAGCCCGAAGCGGGTCGGGCCGAGATCGACCGGCTCCGACGGCAGACCGGACAATATCTCCTCGAAGCGCTTCAGCACGAACCGAGCGCCTCGGCGAGAATGCGCCGCCATTGCTGCGGCCCATCCTCGACCCCGCCGTCGGCCGTTTCGACCCTGATCTCGCCGCGTTCGAGCGCGGCATCGGCTTCCACCTTCAGATCGCCCGGCAAATGGCCGGATACCAGGGCAAGATCCTGCGGATTGAGCCGCAGGACGCGTTCATCCTCTGCGCGCCGGAACATGCCGAGCGCCTTGCGGATACGGGTCGAGAGGCTTTCCGGATCTATCGCCAGCGGGGCGAGCGCCTGATCGCACAGCACCAGAATGGTTTCGCGCAGCCGCTCTTCCAGACGCAGCGCGTCCGCTTCCGCCAGCCGCTCGAAGGCAACCTCGATCTTTCCTCGCGCGGCCATTTCCCGCGCCGCGTCGGCCCGGGCTTGCGCCCCGGCTTCCTCGGCCCCCTTGGCATATCCTTCCGCATAGGCGCGGGCGACCGGATCGTCCGCGCGCTCGGCCGGCGCTTCGACCAGCACGAGCGGAGCGAAGCGGGCATCGCGGGAAAAGCCCTGTCCCGGTTCGAACAGCGATTGCGGCAGACTAGACATATTCGTCGTCGCCGCTGTTGCCGAATGCGATCACGCCATCGGCCGCCAGACGACGGGCAATGTCGACCATCGCCTTCTGGGCGGCTTCGACCTCGGCCATCTTGATGCGCCCGCGCGCATCGATTTCGTCGCGCACACCGTCGGCCGCGCGGCTCGACATGGCCGCGAAGAAAGCCTCGCGATCCGGTTCGGCGGCGCCCTTCAAGGCGTCGACCAGTGTTTCGCTGTCCACTTCGCGCAGCAATGCGCCCATGGATTGGCCGTCGAGCACAAGGAGATGCTCGAAGCGGAACATTTCCCCTTCGATGCGTTTCGCCAGCGAGCGGTCGATCTTGTTCAGCTGCGACATGACCTGCTTTTCGACGACGCTGCCGGACTTGTTGATGATTTCGGCGGCATTGGCCGGCCCGCCCAGGGTGAGCGGCATGGCGCCATGCGCGGCGGTGATCTTCCGGCTCAGCAGTTCTTCCAGCATGGCGATCGCCTCGCTGGAAACCGCGTCAAGAGTGGCGATGCGGTGAACCACTTCCGTTTGCATCGCGTCCGGCAGCCGGTGCAGCACCCTGGCCGCGACCTGGGGATCGAGCTGCACCATCAGCACGGCGATCAGCTGGGGATGCTCGTCCTCAATCAGCGGAGCGATCACTTCCGGATCGAGCCATTTGGCGAGTTCGAGCGAGGAGGACAGGCGGGATGAATCCGGCACGATGGAACGCATCAGGTTCTCCGCCTTCATCTCGCCCAGGGCGCCGGTCATCAAGGACTGGACCTGCCTGGTGCGATCCGAAACGGACATTCCCGTATGCTCGCTGAGTTCCATGAAATCCGCGACCGTGCTGGAAATGACGGTGGGGTCGATGTCGCCCAGCGCGCACATGCGTTCGCCCAGCGTCCGGAGTTCCTCCGGTTCGAGCTGGCCGAGTAGCCGGGTCGCCTGCTGTTCGTCGAGCAGCATCACCATCACGGCGGCGCGCGTGGCGGGATCGATTTCGAGGCCCATGGTCACGACGCTCCGTTCTGAGACTGATTCAGCATCTGCCGCAAGGCGATGACCGCGCGGTCGGGCCGTTCCTCGACCAGCCTTTGCGCGGCCCCGACCTGCCGGTTCAGCAGGGATCGGTCGATGGGATCAGGCCCGCCGGAAGGGGCGATAGCGTCGCTGTCGGCAGGCGCCGCGAATGCCGGCAGCGTTTCATTCGGGCGCTGGCTGTTGCGGCTCAGCATCCGCAGCAAGGGGCGCACGCCCAGCAGCAGCACGAGCAGGACGCCGAGCAGCGCGACGCCGTTGCGGACAAGGGTCGCGAACCAGGCGGTTTCATAGAATTGCGGCTGTTCGATCTCGGTGGTCTCGAAGCTGCGCACCATCACGGCGACCTGATCGCCGCGCGTGGCGTCCGCGCCGACCGCCGCGCTGACCAGCGCCTTGATCTTGTCCACGTCGGATGCCTTGCTTTTCTTCATGGCTTCCGCGCTGAGCGCGACCGCCACCGACAATTGCTTGATGCGGCCCGGGGCGCTGTTGAGCACCGAAACCTCGCGGCCCAACTCGTAGGTGCGCGAGGCCCGCGTCTCTCCGGCCATCGGCTGGTTTGCGGTCGGCGCGGCTTGCTGCGCGGGCGAAGAACCCTGCGGCGCGCCTTCCTCGGCCTGGGCGGGCGGGGGCGGCGTGTTGGAAAGGATGCCGGGCACGCCCACGGCCGCTCCGGAACCGTTCGCGGACTGGGACAATTCTTCCGTTTCCTGCCTTACCGCGCCGTCCTTTTCATAGGATTCCCGGGCGGATGTCTTTTCGTCCATGTCCAGTTCGACCTGGACCTCGGTGGAGAAATTGCCCGAGCCGAGCACCGGGGTAAGCAGTTGATTGACCTGCGTCCGCAGCTTGCCTTCCATGCGCGACTGTAGGTCCAGCGCGTCGGTCTTCTCGCTTTCCTTCTCGGAGAGGAGCCGGCCGTGCTGGTCGACGATGCGAATGTCGTCGATCGAAAGCCCGGATACCGAACTCGCGACGAGATTGGCGATGGCGGTTACCTGGCTGCCGCTGAGCTGGCGCCCCTTGGCGAGGCGGAGCATGACGGATGCGGATGGCGGATTGCTTTCGCGCACGAAGACCGATTGCTCCGGCTCGGCGAGATGGACCCTGACGGCTTCGACGCCGTCGATCTCCATGATCGTCAGCGTCAGTTCGCGTTCGCGGGCGACGCGCAGCCGTTCCCCTTCCATAGTCCGGCTCGCGCCGAGCGGAAGGGAGTCCAGCAAGGCCGCGCCGCTTTCCGGCGTCGCCAGCGCGCCGTCGGAGGCGACCAGCATCCGGGCGCGATACAGATCGTCCTCATTGACGGTGAGCGATCCGGTCGCATTGTCGATCTTGTAGGAGATCGACGCCTTGTCGAGCGAAGCGACCACGCTGGCGCGCTCGGAATCATCGAGCTGATTATAGAGGACCCGCTGCGGCGCGGGCGACAGGACGGCATAGGTAAGGGCGAGAACGCCAAGCCCGGCAACCCCGGCGAACCACGGCAATGCGCGCCTGACCGCCGGCTGTTCCCCAAATCCGCGGATGCGGGTCAATGCACTTCCGCCCCCCGGATCGGTGAGCATGGCCAGCGGCGAGGCCGCGTTACCTTGTGTGGCGGGAACGATGTCGCTCATCTATCATACCCCCATCCGCATGATGTCCTGATAGGCGGACAACAGCTTGTTCCGGACCTGAAGCGTGGCCTCGAAGGCCAGGCCGGCTTCCTGCCGGGCCATCATGACCTTGGCGATGTCGGTGACTTCGCCCTTTTCATAACCTGTCGACAAGGCTTCGGCGGTGGCCTGGGTCTGGTTGACCTTGTCGAGCGCGGTGCGGAGATTGTCCGAAAATCCGCCGGCAGGCCCTTGTGCGGCGCTGCTTGCGGCTTGCGCATCGGGCGCCCGAAGCTGCTGCAGCAATTGCGAGCGGTCGATGATCTGCTGGCGCAGCGCGATGATGTCGTGGACGCCCGCGGCGCCCGCGCCGGAATTGATCGGGTTCATGCCCGGCCTCCATTGACCGCGAGGCCGGCTTCACGGAACGAAGCCAGGCGATAGCGCAGCGTCCGCTCGGAAATGCCAAGCTCTTTCGCCGCCGCCGCGCGGCGTCCGCCGCAGGCTTCCAGCGTGGCCATGATGGCCCGTGCTTCCGAAAGCTGGACGATATTGGACAGCTTGGCGGTGGATGGCTGGGGCTGTTCGATTTCCATGCGCGAGACGCTGCGCGCGGCATGATCGAATGCGATATGATCGGGATCGATCCGTTCCTTGCCCTGGGCCAGCAGCAGCGCGCGGCGCATGATATTCTCCAGCTCGCGGACATTGCCCGGCCAGGAGTGCAGCTTGAGCATGGCGAGCGCCGCGTCGCTGATCCAGGGGATCGGCCGGCCCGCCGGAGTGTGGCGGAGCAGGAGCGAGAAGGCGAGCGCGCCGATATCCTGCGGCCGCTCGTTGAGCGCGCGCAGGGCCAGCGGGAAAACATTGAGGCGATAGTAAAGGTCGGCGCGGAAGCGGCCCTGCTCGACTTCGTCGGGCAGATCGCGGTTGGCGCAGGCGATGATCCGCACGTCCACCTTGACCGGGCGGGTCGAGCCGATCGGCACCACTTCGCCTTCCTGCAGGGCGCGCAGCAGCTTGGCCTGAAGCGTCAGCGGCATTTCGGCGATTTCGTCGAGCAGCAGGGTTCCGCCGTCGGCGGCCCGGAAAAAGCCTTCGCTGGCCGCGTTGGCGCCGGTGAACGATCCCTTTTCATGGCCGAACAGCATGGCTTCGAGCATCGTCTCCGGCATCGCGGCGCAATTGATCGCGATGAACGGGCCTTTGCGGCGCGCGCTGGATTCATGGATGAAGCGCGACAGCACTTCCTTGCCGGTGCCGGTCGGGCCGGTGATGAGAACCGGGATGTCGCTGTCGGCGAGACGTTCCGCGAGCGCGAGGATCGAAAGGCTCTCCGGATCGACCGCGATGGGCATGCCCGGACGGGTCGCCGCGGCGACCGCGGCGGAAAGGGTCGCTTCGCCCATGGCGTCGGTATAGGTCAGCCGAAGCCGGGCGGTTCCCTCGATCCGCTCGAGCGCCGGGCTTCTGCCGGTGCGCAGGGCCATGTCCCGGCAGTTCGGAACCGGCTCTTCGGCCTCGTCGCAGATCCGGACGTCCTGCCCGGTCACCCCGGTTGAAAGAATCGCGGTCAGCCTGTGCGCCAGGTTCCAGTGCTGCTGCATCGCTTCAGGCGTGAATTGCGCCGCTTTCATCTTTGCCTCCCGAATTAACTATAATCGGTAAGCCCATTTGCGCGCCGCATGGAAAACAGGGAGGTAACACTCGGCCCCGTAAAACTACGGTGTGGTGACGCAAATCCGCGGGTTTGAAAGCGGCCCTGCGTTTTTTCCCTAAAAAAATTCGCGATGCAGCCGCTCTTCCCCATGGCAGCCGCAAAGGCACGGGGCCCGGCGGAGCCACTCTATCGAAGACTACGGGAGTCACGCAAATGTCGGTTATCAACACCAATATCAGTGCCCTGCGGGCGAGCAATGCCTCGACCTCGGCAGAAAAGCTGATGGGCAACGCCATGGAGCGCCTGTCCAGCGGCAAGCGCATCAACAGCGCCAAGGACGACGCCGCCGGTCTTGCCATCGCCACCACCATGACCTCGCAGGTGCGCGGCATGAACCAGGCGATCCGCAACGCCAATGACGGCATCTCGCTCGCTCAGACCGCTGAAGGCGCGCTGGGCGAAGTCACCAACATGCTGCAGCGTATCCGCGAACTGGCGACCCAGGCCGCCAGCGCCACCTATTCGGCTACCGACCAGGCCAACCTGCAGGTCGAAGTTTCCGAACTGACCACGCAACTCGTCAGTGTGCTCGACAACACCAAGTTCAACGGCGTGGCTCTGTTCCACACCGGCGCGGCCGCTCCGGCTGCTGGTGACAATTTCGCGATCCAGGTCGGCGCGAACGAAGGTGATACCATCACCATCAACAAGGCGCATATCGACAAGACCAACCTGAACAATACGGCTGCGACCGGGTTCAAGGTCGATGGCGCTGATGCTGCCACGGGCCGCACCAATGCCGGCGACACGATCACCAATGTCGACACCGCATTGACCAGCGTTACCTCGGCTCGCGCTCAGCTCGGCGCCGCGCAGAGCCGTCTGGAATCCGCCGTCAACAACCTGACCAACAACGTCACCAATCTTTCGGAAGCGCGTTCGCGCATCGAAGATACCGATTATTCGGCGGAAACGACGAAGCTGGCCAAGGCCCAGATCCTGGCTCAGGCTTCCACGGCGATGCTGGCCCAGGCCAACCAGAGCCAGCAGAACGTGCTTTCGCTGCTGCGTTAATCGCATCCCTCGCAGCAAAGCCTGCCCGGCGGCCTTCCCGGCCGCCGGGTTTTTTGCGGGCGGCAAGCCCCCGGTTCGCTCCCGTTTTTACGAGATTCGTTAATCCAGCTGGTCCGGGCGCAGACGCGTGAGAAACGCGATTGACTCCACGGCGCGGCAATTTTATCTGCTCAGGCAATTAATGCCTAGGCAGGTAATATGCCCGAGTCTTTCTATCAGCCGGACAACTTCCGCCCGCAGAATTCGATCGGCTATCTGATCCGCCGTATCCACAAGCTCGGCCTGTCGAGAGTGGAGGCGGATTTCGCCGATCTGGAGATCACCTTCACCCAGTGGGCGGTGCTGGCGCTGCTGCATTCCGGCATCGCGGACACCTGCGGGGGGCTGGCCCGCAACCTGGGGCATAATTCCGGGGCGATGACCCGCGTGCTGGATCAGCTCGAGGAGCGGGCGCTGCTGCGGCGCGCCCAGGACCCCGAGGACCGGCGCGTCACCAAGCTGCGCGTGACCGACGAGGGCAGGGCCATGATCGCGGCGCTCGGCCCGCGCGTGATGGGGATATGGAACGAATATCTCGAAGGCTTCGATCGCCAGGAAGTGCTGGTGCTGATCGACTTGCTGACCCGCCTGCTCGGACGGCTGGAGCATCTGGAAGGCAATTGCGGGGGGCAGCGCCCGTGAAGCTCCGGTTCGCCATGGTTCCGGCGCTGGCCGCCCTCGCGCTTGCGGGTTGCGCCACCCCTCGGGCGCAGCCTGAAGTGTCACCCATATCCGAACCCGCGCTCGGGCTTGCCGCCCAGCCCGCGCCGGATGTGAATGCCGCGTGGTGGGCCGATCTGGGCGATCCGCAGCTCGACCGGATCATGCAGGACGCCCTGGCGGGCAGCCCGAGGCTCGATGCCGCGCTGGCCCGCTTGCGGGAAGCCCGGTCCCTGGTGGCGGCGCAACAGTCCGCTCGCTTGCCGCAGATCGGCATCGACGCCGACGAGCAGCGCACGCGCTTCAGCGAGAAATACATCATCCCGCCGCCCTATGGCGGTTCGACCCGCTGGACCGGGCAGGCCGCGGCCAATCTCGGCTGGAACCTCGATTTCTGGGGCAGGCAGGCCGATGCCGTCGCCCAGGCGAAGGCCGGCGCCGAGGCATCGGCGCTGGATTATGCGGCGGCCCGGCTGGCGCTGACCGGCGCGGTCGCCCAGACCTATGTGGAACTTGCCCGGACCGAACGCCTGGTCGCCATCGCGCAGGCCAATATCGGCCAGCGGGATAAGGCGCTCCAGCTGGTTCGGGCGCGGGTGCGCAGCCAGTTGGCCAGCGAACTCGATGTGCGGGCGGCGGAAACCTTGCAGGCGCAGGCGCGGCAGGCTCTGGTCGAGGCGCAGGGGCAGCGCGAATTGCTGGTCCATGCCCTTGCCCTGCTGGCCGGGCAGGGGGCCGATTACTACGCCGCCATCCACCCGGCGGCGATCCGCTTCGATACCGCCCTTGCCCTGCCGTCCGTCCTGCCCGCCGATCTGCTTTCCCGCCGCCCGGACATCATGGCCGCGCTGGCTCGGATCGACGCGGCGCAGGCGGGCAGGGAAGTGGCGCGCAAGGCGTTCTATCCCGACATCAATCTCAAGGCGCTGGTCGGCACGCAGGCGATCGGGCTGGGCAACCTCTTCACGTCCGGCGCGGTGACCTACGGGGCGGGCGCGGCCATCCATCTCCCCATCTTCGAAGGCGGCAAGCTGCACGCCGGGCATGAAGGGGCGACCGCGCGGCTCGACCAAGCCGTCGCGGATTACAATGAGACGGTGCTCGGCGCGGTTCGCGAGGCGGCCGATGCGCTGGCGCTGGTCGAATATTCCCGCGCCGAACTGAACGAGCAGCGGCAGGCGCTGCATGGTCTTGCCGAAGTGACCCGGCTCAATCGCGTGCGGGTCGCTTCCGGCCTGGATTCGCGGCTGGACCTGGTCGGGCCGGATATCCGCTTGCTCGAGGCGCAGCAGAACGAAGCCAATCTGCAAGCGCAGACCCTTGTTTCCGCAATTCGGCTGACGGTGGCGATCGGCGGCGGGTTCGACCGCAACGATCCGCTCGCATCCGCGCCGCAACCCTCATCGAGGCCCAATCCATGACAGAGGCATCTGCAAACAACCCGCCCGCGGAAACGGTCCAGGCCGCCAATGCATCCGCGCGGCGCCGGTGGCTGATTATCCTGGCCGTCGCGGTCGCGGCCTGTGCGTTGGTCTACGGCCTCTATCTCGTGCTCAAGGCGCCGAGCGAGGAAACCGACGATGCCTATGTGGCGGGGGATACGGTGGCGATCACCGCGCAGGACCCGGGCACCGTCATCGGCATTTACGCGGATGACACGCAGACCGTGAAGGCCGGGCAGCCGCTGGTCGATCTCGACCCGGCCACGGCGGATGTGGAACTCGCGGCGGCGGAAGCCCAGCTTGCCCGCGCGGTGCGCACCGTGCGCGGCAATTTCCTGCAGGTCGACGGCGCTTCGGCGGCCGTGAACAGCGCCCGCGCCGAACTCGGCAAGGCGCAGGCCGATCTCACGCGCCGCCGCCAGGCCGCCGCGGCCGGGGCCGTGTCCGGCGAGGAAGTGGCCCATGCCGCCGATATGGTGAAGACCGCGCAGGCCGCGCTCGCCCTCGCGCAAAGCCAGTATTCGCAGGCCAGCGCGCAGGTGCGCGGCACCGGCCTGGAAAACCATCCCGCGGTGCTTGCCGCGATAGCCGACTATCGCCGCGCCGCCATCCGCCGCAGCCATATGCATATCGTCGCGCCGGTGAGCGGGCTGGTCGCGCAGCGCAGGGTGCAGATCGGCCAGCAGATCGCCGCCGGTTCGCCGCTGATGGCGGTGGTGCCGCTGCGCGATGTCTGGATCGACGCGAATTTCCGCGAGACGCAGCTGAAGGACCTGCGGATCGGGCAGCCTGTCACCATCGAGGCCGATATCTATGGCGGCGACGTGAAATTCCATGGGCAGGTCGCCGGCCTTTCCGCCGGCAGCGGCAATGCCTTCGCCCTGCTGCCGCCCCAGAACGCGAGCGGGAACTGGATCAAGATCGTCCAGCGCCTGCCGGTCCGCATCAAGCTCGATCCCAGGGAGCTGGACAAGCATCCGCTGCGGATCGGCCTGTCGGTGCAGGCCGAGGTGGATACGAGCGATCGGTCCGGGCCACTGCTCGGCCAGCCGGCCAGCCCCCTGTTCAGGCAGGAAAGCGGCAATCCGGGCGATACGGCGGCGGTGAATGCGCGGATCGCCCAGATCATCGCCGCCAATCGGGGCGGCGGCCGGTGAATGGCCACACCCCGCTGAAAGGCGGGGCGCTGGCGCTCGCTTCGGTGGCGCTGGCGCTCGGCACCTTCATGCAGGTGCTGGATACGACCATCGCCAATGTCTCGCTGCCGACCATTGCGGGAAATCTCGGGGTCAGCGCCGACAGCGGCACCTGGATCGTCACCTCCTTCGCCGTGGCCAATGGCGTGGCGGTTCCGCTCACCGGCTGGCTGATGGGCCGGTTCGGGGTGGTGAAGACCTTCATCTGGTCGGTGGCGCTGTTCACGCTTGCTTCCTTCCTGTGCGGCATCGCCTGGAGCCTGGAATCGCTCATCATGTTCCGCATCCTGCAGGGCGCGGTTTCCGGCCCGATGATCCCGGGCAGCCAGGCGCTGCTGATGGCGATCTTTCCCGCGAGCAAGCGGGCCACCGCGCTTGCCGTCTGGTCCGTGACCACGCTGGTCGCCCCTGTCGCCGGCCCGATCCTGGGCGGGTATATTTCCGACAATTACCACTGGAGCTGGATTTTCCTCATCAACGTGCCGATCGGCCTGTTCTGCGCGCTGGTGTGCTGGCGGATGCTGGCGTCGCGGGAAACGCCCACCCGCAAGCTGCCGATAGACCGGATCGGGGTGGCCATGCTGATCGTGTGGGTGGGCGCGCTGCAGGTCATGCTCGATCTCGGCAAGAATTCGGACTGGTTCAATTCCTCGACCATCGTGATCGCGGCGATCATCGCGGTGATCGGCTTCTTCGCATGGCTGATCTGGGAACTGACGGATGCGCATCCGGCGGTGGATCTCAAGCTGTTCAAGGATCGCAACTTCGCATTGGGCACGATTGCCGCCTGCCTGGGCTATGCGGTCTTCTTCGCCAATGTGCTGATCCTGCCGCTCTGGCTGCAGACCCAGATGGGCTACACCGCCACCTGGGCGGGCTTCGTCGCCGCGCCCAGCGGGCTGGTGGCGATCGTCCTCACTCCCATCGTCGCGCGGATCAGCGGGAAGATCGACGCGCGGCTGCTGGCGTCGATTTCCTTCGTCGCCTTCGCGATTTCCTATTTCATGCGCGCCAACTATACGACGCAGGCCGATTTCTGGAGCCTCACCGTCCCGCTGCTGGTCAATGGCGTGGCGATGAGCTGCTTCTTCGTCACCATGCTGACGATCCAGCTCGACCGCATTCCGCCTGAGAAGGTGCCCTCCGCAACCGGCATTTCCAATTTCGCCCGCATCACCTGCGCGAGCTTCGCCGCGTCGATCGTCACGACGGCCTGGGACCGCCGCGAGGCCTTGCACCAGAGCCGGCTGGCGGAAGTCGTCACCGAAACCTCGCCGGCCTATCGGGCGGCGGTCGAGGGGGTTGGCCATCTGGGAATGACCGATCTGCAGGCGGCGGCCGGGATCACCCGGCAGATGGTGCAGCAGGCCTATCTCCTGTCGTCCGCCGACCTGTTCTGGATTTCCGGCTGGATCTCGGTCGCGATGATTGCGCTGGTATGGCTCACCAAGCGGCCCGCCGGTGCCCCGCCCGCGGCGGCGGCGGACTGATCGGACGTCAATTCATAAACCAGCCATGGCTGGCGACCAGGGACTGGCCGGTCAGCGCATTGGTCTTGAAGGCGGCGAACAGCAGGGCGACCTCGGCTATATCCTCCACCGTCGTGAATTCCTTGTCGACGGTGTTGCCCAGCATGATCGTCTCGACCACTTCCTTTTCGGAAATGCCCAGATCCTTCGCCTGCTCGGGAATCTGCTTGTCCACCAGCGGAGTGCGCACGAAGCCGGGGCAGATCACGTTCGAGCGGACGCCATGCGCCGCGCCTTCCTTGGCTATGACGCGGGAAAGGCCCAGCAGGCCATGCTTGGCGGTGACATAAGCGGATTTGAGCGGCGAGGCTTCCTTGCTGTGGACCGATCCCATGAAGATGATCGATCCGCTGCCCTGCCGGTACATATGCGGGATGCAGGCCTTGCTGGTCAGGAATGCGCCGTCGAGATGGATCGCCAGCATCTTCTTCCAGGAATCGAACGGAAATTCCTCGATCGGGTGGACGATCTGGATTCCGGCATTGGAAACCAGCACGTCCACCGTGCCCCAGTGGCCGACGACCTGCCGCACGCCGGCATCGACCTGCTCTTCGCTGGTGACGTCCATGGCCACGGCGATGGCGGCGCCGGCCCGTTCGGCATTGATGGAATCGGCGGCGGCCTGCGCGGCGTCCAGCTTGAGGTCGGCGATCGCCACCCGCCCGCCCGCCTGTGCATAGCGTTTGGCGATGGCCAAACCGATGCCGCTGGCGGCGCCGGTGACGATTGCGACTTTGTCATTCAGTTCCATGGGAAGGTCCTTCCTGGGGGCATGGGGATTTGAGGTCGGGAGGGGAGCATCAGGGCGACGCGCTCCCAAGGTCGTAAACGGCGATCCCGTGGCGAGGGGGCTTGCGGTTGATCCAGCGCTTGTGGCGCAGGGAGTGGACCGTATCGGCATAGCCCGACTGCCAGTGCCCGTTCACGGTCGCCCGCGAGAATTCGTAATCCTTGGAATGGCTTTCATAGCTCTCGCTGCGATTGATAAGATGCATGATCGTGACCGGGCCGTCGCACTGGACCTCGGCCAGCATCCTGATGTCGGGATCGTCTTTCAGCAGTTCCGGATACCGTTCCAGCAGGCGTTGCGCGGCTTCGTGGAATTTCATCATCAGCTTGCTGACATCCGTGTTGAACCGGGTGCGGCTGGAATAGCGGATGTCCTTTTCCCGCTGCATGACATCGAACAGGTTCTTGGGCATCGGCCCGCGCGCGCTGAACAGGTCCACCTGGAACACGGTCATGGCGGCGGAGCCGCGCCGCGTGTCGAGCACATATTGCAGCGGCGTGTTGGAAACGAGGCCGCCGTCCCAATAGGCGATGCCGTCGATCCAGACCGGCGGGAAGCCGGGCGGCAGCGCACCGCTCGCCATGATATGCTCGGGCACGATCTTGCGCTGATGATTGTCGAAATATTCGAAATTTCCGGTTTCGATCTGCACCGCGCCCAGGCTGAGGCGGGTTTCCTTTGCATTGATCCGGTCGAAGTCGATCAGGTCCAGCAGCGTCTCGCGCAGCGGGCCGGTGTCGTAGAGGCTGCGCGCGCCATCCGTGCCTTCCGGGGCAAGCAGGGCGGGTGGGCAGAAGCGCGGCTTGAAGAAGCCGGGCACGCCGTCGCTTGCCGCCATGGCGGCGGAAACCTCGTTGAACAGGCGACGCCCCCAGCCTTCGGGAAAAAGCGGCTCGGCGGTCAGCTGGGACGATACCAGATCCCAGAAGGCGCGCAGCTGGGCCACCCGGTCTGCCGGAGCGTTGCCGGCGATGATCGCCGCGTTGATCGCGCCGATGGAAATTCCGGCGAGCCATTCCGGCGCATGGCCGGCTTCCTCCAGGGCCTGATACACACCCGCCTGATAGGACCCCAATGCGCCGCCGCCCTGCAGAACGAGTGAAATCCGTTCGTCATGAGGCATTCGGCGGCTCCTGCGGCATGGGCGATGGATCGAATATCCGGCTGTAATGGTGGACCATTGTTCGCTGCTGCGGAATATGAAAAATTTGCCGGCTCGCTTCCCGCGGTCAGAGCGAGCCGGCCACCACATTGACCGCCAGGGCCAGCACGCCAAGGTTGAAGATGAAGGCGAGATAGCCATGCGCCGTGGTGACCCGCCGCATATGCTGGCCGGTGATAGCAATATCCGCGGTCTGGCAGGTCATGCCCAGCACGAAGGAGAAATTCACGAAATCCGCGAAGCAGGGTTCGTTGCCGCCCGGAAAGTCGAGCCCGCCGTGATCGTTGCCTTGCCCGTCGCGCGCGTAATAAAGCCGCGCATAGTGGAAGGTGAAGACCAGGTTGGAGAAGGTCCATGCCATCAGCAGGGTAATCACCAGCAGCGCGATTTCCCAGCTGTCCAGCCGGCTCTGGCCTGCCAGCAGCATTCCCACCGTCACCAGCATGACCATGACGATCACCGCCGTGAGCAGTAGCAGGGTGAGTTGGCCGCCATCGTCCCGCTCCGCCTGGGAGCGTATGGTGTCGGGTCCGCCACCGCGCCAAAGGGGAATTACGGTCAGGATGAAAACGAGCGTGGCGATGTCGAAAGACGCGGCGATCGTCTCGGTCGGCCGGAGCACTGCCGCCAGCGGCCAGGGCAGGGCGATCAGGAGAACGAGGAAGAGGACATATCGCCCATGCCTTATCCGCGCATACCACGGCCGGTCCGAACCTTTTATCGCCATTTGCGCCACCCCTGCCTCGCGCGGGAAAGCTCCGCCGCCCCGGTTTGTTTGCAACCCTATCGAAGCATGGGCAAGCCCGTTGCGTGCAGCGCGCGGGCCATGCGGAAGGTTTGCAGCCCGGGGCAAAAAGCCGTAATCACGCATTTGGTCAGGTTTCGCCTGACTCAAGACGGGGCGGGGCGGCGTGCGTTGCAGCGGTGCCTGCCGGCGAGGATGCTGAACAAGGGAGCGATGCGTGTCATCAATCGACGTGGCGAATGCGCTGGAAGATCGGCTCCGCCTGCTGGAAGACCGGAAAGCGCTTGCGAAGCTGATCGACGATTATCTGTCGCTCGCGGACGCAAGGCGGTGGACCGAATGGTCCGAAACCTTCACCGAGGATGCCGATTTCGATCTCCCCAATGCCTTCGGGCTGATGCGGGGCCGCAAGGAAATCTTCGACATCTGCGTCGGCAAGATGGAAGGCGCCTGGGAGATGACCCAGCACATGATCGTGAACTGCGATTTCGACATCGGCGGGGATGCGGCCACCGGCTCCGCGAACATCATCTTCACCGGAGTTCCGCCCGGCGGCGACCGCGCCGAGCCATATATGATGGGCGGCATCTATTGCTGGAAGTTCCTGCGCACGCCCATCGGCTGGAAGATCGACGACGCGTGGGAAGAATTCCTCTGGAACAATGGGACCGAGGAAAGCGAAATCTTCGACAAGGAAGAATCCTGACCTTGATATTCCTGCCATAGCGGGGAGGCCACGCTGGCGGAGACGCCGGGATTCGAACCCGGGGTACGACCTTAAATCGTACGACGGTTTAGCAAACCGCTGGTTTCAGCCACTCACCCACGTCTCCGGATCGCAGCGGCAGCGGGCGATATAACGGCGAGACTTCGTGGCGGCAACCCTGTGCGGGAAAAAGGATGCCCGGACCGGAAAAGGATTCGGTTCGCCCCGAAAGCGACTCGGCTCGTCGCCCGTTCATTGCCCCTTCAGCCGGGCGGGATTCTTATGAGCGACTGCTTGCTCGAGACGGGTTAGGGAACAGGAATGAACCGCATCGCAGCCATTTTCCGGGCGCCTTTCCTGGGCGCATTGCTCGGCCTGGCCCTGGCCGGGGGCGCTACCGCAGCCGCCGCCCAATCGATGGAATCCATCGATCCGGACACGGCAATCGATGGCGATCTCGCATCGCCTGCTTCCACCGGCACGGTGACGGACCCCGCGCCGCCCCTTCCGCCGGAGGATGTCACGTCGTCCGGCGCGCAGGACACTGTCGTCACTTCGACGGATGCGTCCACGGCGGCCAGCCAGGCGGCGGGCAATCCGGCCGCGGCCTCGGAAGAGGGCAATACCTACAAGAAGGACGATCTGATCGGCGCGGCGGAGGGTGTGTTCGGCAAGGGCGCGGAAGGCCTTGCCCGCATGATCGAAAGCTGGCTCGACAAGCAGGGCGAGCCGAATGCCTATATCGTCGGCCGGGAAGGCGGCGGGGCCGTGGTCGTCGGCCTGCGCTATGGTTCCGGCACGCTGTATCACAAGGTGGAAGGGCAAAAGCCGGTCTACTGGACCGGGCCCTCGATCGGCTTCGACGTGGGGGCCAATGCGGGCAGCACCTTCGTGCTGGTCTACAATCTCTATGATTCGGAAGACATCTACCAGCGGTTCCCGGCCGCGGAAGGGCAGGTCTATGTCATAGGCGGCTTCAATGCCAGCTATCTGCGCAGGGGCGACATGGTGCTTATTCCCATCCGCATGGGGGCGGGCGTCCGGCTGGGGGTGAACGCGGGCTACATGAAGCTGCGCAAGAGCCAGAACTGGATACCTTTCTGACCTGAAAGGCACAGCAGGAACGAATTTCGCTTCCTCATCATTTTCGCCCTTGAAGGGCGCGCGCGACATCGGCAGAGAGCGCGCGCCATGCTCGATAGCCTCACCCAACAGCCCGCCGATGCGCTGCTCGCGCTCATCAAGCTCCATGATGCGGATAATCGCGCCGACAAGATCGATCTCGGCGTGGGTGTGTTCCGCACCGAAACGGGGGCCACGCCCGTGTTCGCGGCGATCAAGGAAGCCGAAAAGCGCTTGCTGGCGGAGCAGGATTCGAAGGCCTATCTCGGGCCGGAAGGCGACATGGGCTTCGTCCATGCGCTGATGCCCTATATTTTCGGCGCTGGCGATCCCGCCAGGGGCGGCCGGATCGACGGCATGCAGGCGCCGGGCGGAACGGGTGGCCTGCGGCTCGCCTTCGCTCTGGCGAAGCGGGCGGGCATCCGCCGGATCGTGGTGGGCAATCCGACCTGGCCCAACCACCCTCAGATTCTCGACGATCTCGGCCTGGAAACGCTTGGCTTCGCTCATGCCGGGGCCGATGGCGCGGCGGATATGAACGCGCTGCGCGCCGCCGTGGCGCAGGCCGGCGAAGGCGATGCGTTCCTGCTGCATGGCTGCTGCCACAATCCCACGGGCATAGATTATTCACCCGCCGATTGGGACGAGATCGCGCGGCTGGTGGCGGAGCGTGGGATCCTGCCGATCCTCGACCTTGCCTATCAGGGCCTCGGCCACGGCATGGAAGAGGATGCCTATGGCTTGCGCGCGGTGCTGGCGGCGGTGCCGGAAGCGCTGATCTGCTACAGCTGCGACAAGAATTTCGGCCTCTATCGCGATCGCGTCGGCGCTCTCTACGTGATGGGCAAGGACGCGGACAGCACCGGCCGCATCCTCTCCCATGGCCATTCCGTCGCGCGCACGTCCTGGTCCCAGCCGCCGGATCATGGCGCGGCCGCGGTTCGCCTGATTCTCGAGGATCAGCAGCTCACCCGGCTCTGGCTGGACGAGCTTGCCGAGATGCGGGACCGGATGCGGCAGATGCGCGAGATGGTGGCCGCCGCCGACAATCGCGTGGCGGGCCTGGACCTTGCGCCGATCGCGAGGCAGAACGGGCTCTTCTCCATGCTGGCCCTGTCGAAGGAGCAGATCCTGAAGCTGCGCGAGGATCACGGCATCTACATGGCCGGGTCCGGACGCATCAATGTGGCGGGGCTGACCCGGGCCAATATGGACAAGTTCATCGCGGCTCTCGCGCAAGTCGCGGGCTGAGGCGGAATGGACCGGCAGCCGCTACTCGAAGGCGAGCGGCTGCTGCTGAGGCCTTTGCATCCCGACGACTGGGATGCGCTCCATGCCGCCGCGCGCGATCCCCTGATCTGGGACCAGCATCCCGATCCGGATCGCTGGCGCGAGCCGATCTTCCGGGATTTCTTCGCCGACGCCCTGGAGGCGGGCGGCGCGCTGACGATCATCGAAAAGCGGGGCGGGGCAGTGATCGGCTCGTCCCAATTCGCCAATTTCAAGGATGGCGACGGCGGCACGGTCGAGATCGGACGGACTTTCCTCGCGCGGAGCCATTGGGGGCTGGGCCTCAATCACGAATTGAAGCGCCTGATGGTCGGCCACGCATTGGGTGAGGTCGCCACGGTCTATTTCCGGGTCGGGGCGGAAAATCTGCGCTCGCGCCGCGCCATGGAGAAGATCGGCGCGAGGCTGACCGACCTGCGCGAGAATGTGATGGTGCATGGCCGGCCGGTGCCGCACGTCGTCTACGAGATCGGGCGCGACGATTTCGCGCGCGGCCCGCTCAGTTCCTGAGGCTTTCCATCCGCTTGAGATAGCGGGCCAGCACGTCGATCTCGAGATTGACGCGGTCCCCCCGCGCCAGTTGGCCCAGCGTGGTCACTTCGCTGGTATGCGGGATGATGTTGAGGCCGAAATGGACGCTGCGATCCGCCTGATCCTCGATGGAGTTCACGGTCAGCGATACGCCGTCCACGGTGATGGAGCCCTTGGGCGCGATATAGGGCGCCATTTCAGGCGGCGCGGCGATGGTGAGCCGCGTGGAATCGCCCTCCGAAGCGATCGAAACCACTTCGCCCACGGCATCGACATGGCCGGTCACGATATGGCCGCCCAGCTCGTCCCCGATCTTGAGGGCCGGCTCCAGATTGAGCTTGCGCCCTTCCTGCCACAGGCCGGGCACCGTGCAGGCCACGCTTTCCCCTGAAATATCGACCGCGAACCATGCATCGCCCGCCTGGCCGCCCTTTTCCACGACTGTCAGGCAAACGCCGGAGCAGGCGATCGAGGCGCCGATGGCGATGCCGGCGGGATCGAACGGGCAGGCGATAACGGCGTGCAGATCGCCGCGCTGCGTGGTCTGCTGGATCGTGCCGGTTGCAGTGACTATGCCGGTAAACATTGCATTCCCCTATGCGGCCTGGGGCCGTGCGCGCTCATAAACCTCGAGGCTGTCGCTGCCAAGGGCGCGCCGGTCGGTCAACCGCCAACGGCCATGTGCCCCTGCCAGATCGACCAGGCCGATATCGCCGAGCGCGCGTTTGCCCGCACCGATCAGGATGGGCGCGCGATAGAGCATGAGCGTGTCGACGAGATCGGCGGCGAGAAAGGCGGCGGCGGCTCCGGCCCCCCCTTCGACATAGAGATACTGGATCTCGGCCATCCCGATAATCGCGCCCGGTTCCGCAAGCGCGCGCCAGCCCGGCGGCGCGTTCTGGTGACTGAGTGCCCAGCGCTCCGGGCTACGGGCTTCGAGGCCGGGTAGCCGGACGTCGAGCCGGGGCGCATCGGCGCGCAGCGTGCCGCCCCCGACCAGGATCGCATCCGCCCGCGCGCGCTGCGCATGGACATGCGCCCGCGCGGCTTCCCCGGTGATCCATCTGCTCGACCCGTCAGCCAGCGCGATGCAGCCGTCGAGCGATGTGGCCAGCTTGAGCGTCACATGCGGGCGTGCCTCCCGCCGTTGCATCAGATAGCCGGCGAGACTGGCGGCGGCGGCGGGATGCGGCACCAGTTCCGCCGCGATGCCCGCTGCCCGCAAGGCCGTCAGGCCGCTGCCGGCTGTGCGCGGGTCGGGGTCTTCCACCCCGGCGACAACCCGGGCGAGGCCTGCTTCGAGGATCAGCGAGGTGCAGG
The DNA here is from genome assembly GCF_035581365.1 of Tsuneonella sp. CC-YZS046. Classification (NCBI taxonomy): domain Bacteria; kingdom Pseudomonadati; phylum Pseudomonadota; class Alphaproteobacteria; order Sphingomonadales; family Erythrobacteraceae; genus Tsuneonella; species Tsuneonella sp. CC-YZS046. The sequence continues at coordinate 280,532 of NZ_CP141590.1, forward strand.
ATGGGCCGCGTTCGCTGCGATGGGCGCAGGGTTCGAGCGTGACGTAGATGGTGGCTCCGCGCGCGGCGCTGCCCGCCATGGCCAGTGCCTCTGCTTCGGCATGGGGGCGTCCGCCCGGCCTGGTCCAGCCATGCCCCAGCACCCGGCCATCGCGCACCACGATGGCGCCGACAGCGGGATTGGGGCGGCTGAGGGGCCTTGCGCGGGTGGCGAGGGCCGCCGCCGCCGCCAGCCAGTGCGCATCGTCCGCCGCGGAATCAGGGGGCAACCTGCCGCTCCCGCTCCTGTTCCCGCTGCGCGCGCGCGGCAGCTTCGGCCCGTTCCTCGGCGGCGCGTTCGGTGGCCGCTTCCCGCTCGATCTTCTCGGTATCCATGCCCGATACCTTGCCCAGCGTGCGGTATATGCTCTTGATGCGTTCCTGGCGTTCGGCCTCCTGCTGGGCCAGCGCGTCTTTCCGGCGCTGGTTCTCCAGGTTCGACGCGATGATCTCGGCATCGGTGCGGTCGGCCCGCCAGCTGGTGATGTAGGTGACTTCCGGCCGGATCGGGTCGCCGATTTCCCCCTCGTGCCACATCACCGAAAAGATCGCGAAAGTGGCGGCGGCGGAAACCCCCATGATCCGCCAGCGATAGGGGTTGGGGCGCAGGAATTCCTGCGAGAAATCCTTGATCGCGCGTGTCGGGGATATTTTCCGCCAGAAGCTCATGGCGCCGTAGATAGGGTGCCGATCACGCCATCGCCAGCTTTTCGTCGATGAGGCGGCGGCCGGATTCAGCCGAAACTCGAATAGAGGCCGCGCCCGTGCCGCCGCAGCCAGCCATTGGCCTCGGCGATGTCTCCCTCGAAGATCGTGCCGAGCAGGGCGTGGAACGCGGGGGAGTGGTCGAAATGAACCAGATGCGCCACTTCATGCGCCACCACCGAACGGCGGACATGGTCGGGGGCCTGGATCAGCCGCCAGTTGATGCGGATCGTGCCATCCGATGTGCAACTGCCCCAGCGCCGCTGCGCGCGGGAAAGGCGCAAGGGCGGCACCGGCTCCCGGGCGTGCAGGCAATAATCGGCGAGGTCGGCTTCCATCAGGCGCTGCGCTTCGCCTTCGAGCCATCGTTGCAGGCGCGGGGCCAGCCCGCTTTCCGGGCCGCCGACCAGCAGGCGCCCGCCATGCTGGCTGGGGCGGCGCGGCAAGCTGCCGGACCATTCGATGGCGAGCGGCCGGCCGCGATAGGATATGCTCCCGCCGGCTTGCGGAGCGATCCGGCGCGGTATCCGGGCCAGTTGCTCGGCCAGCCAGTCGCACCGCGAGATCGCGAAATCGACCGCATCGGCCGTGCGGCCCCAGCGCGGCAGGGTCACGCGCGCTTCGCTGCCGTCCGGGGCGAGCCGCAAGGTCATCCTCGTGGCGCGGGAATGCCGGCGGATCGCCAGCGGCAACTCGATGTCCCCCAGCCGCACCGTGGGCGGAGTGCGCTCGCGGCGGAGCCAGTCGATCATGGATCAGACCTCCGTGCCGTCGGTGACTTCGACGATATGGTGTTCCAGCGGCCCGGCATGGACTTCGCTCACCACGCGGCCGATGACCGAGTATCCGGCGCGGCGTACGTCATCCCTGTCGCCGGTGAGGAGATAATGCCAGCGGGGCAGCGGCTCGCCCCTCGCGCGCAGCCGGTAGGCGCAGGTGCGGGGGAGCCAGGCGATATCGGCGACGTTGCGCGCGGTCAGGCGCAGGCAATCGGGCACGAAAGCCTTGCGGTGGCGATAATCCTTGCAGCAGGCGGTGGCGGTATCGAGCAGCCGGCACGCCACATTGGTGTGCAATATCTCCCCCGTGTCCGCATCCTCGAGCTTGTGCAGGCAGCATTGGCCGCATCCGTCGCACAGGGCTTCCCATTCTGCGCGGGTGATGTCCGCCAGCGGGAGTTCCCAGAAGCGCTCTCTCAGCTCACCCATTTTTCCAGCTCCGCGGCGACGGCCTGCGGGTCCTTCTCGACCGGCAGCAGCGCGATCGGCTCGCCCTTGCGGCCCATCAGATAGGCCGCGCGGCTGTGATCCATCAGATAGCCGCCGCCGGGGTTGGTCTCGCCCCTGGCATAATAGGCGGCGAAGCCCTTGGCCGCCTGCCTGATCTGCTCAGGCGTGCCGGTCAGGCCGATCAGCCTGTCGGAGAAGGCGCTGGTGAACTCTCCGATCACCTGCGGGGTATCGCGTTCCGGGTCGATGGTGATGAAGATCGGCTGGACCTGGCCCGCCAGCTCGGGCTTGTCCCTGGCGAACAGCTCCAGCCCCTTCACCATGCTCTGCACGTCGAGCGGGCAGACATCCGGGCAATAGGCGTAGCCGAAATAGACGATGCGATAGCGGCCGTCGAAATCGTTCCAGCTCACCGCCTTGCCGTTCTTGTCGAGCAGGGTGAAATCGCCCTTGATGGCGGCGCCGGCCAGCGGCGGGGCCTGGGCCGCCTTGTTCGAGCCGCAGGCGGTGGCGGACAAGGCGAGGGGCAGGGCGGCTAGGGCGGCAAGGAGCTTCTTCATGGCGGATCGGTTCATGCTCTGCTAACTCGTATACAGCAAGGGACGAGTCATCTCTTTTTGGTCTTTGAGCGGGAGAAGGCAGGGTTGAGCAGGGTTCATAGCTGGGTAAAGGTGGTTCTGGCGGGCTTGGCGTGCGCCATGTTGCTGGCCGGTCCGGCGCGCGCGCAGTTTTCGGACAGCTACAAGTTTCTGGAAGCGGTGAAGAAGAAGGACGGCTCCGTCGTGACCGAATATCTGAACGAGCCGGGCACGACGATCATCAATACCCGCGATCTCGTCACCGGGGACACCGCCCTGCATATCGTGACCCAGCGGCGCGACGTGGCGTGGATTCGCTTCCTTGCCCAGAAGGGCGCCGATCCGAACATCTCGAACAAGAAGGGGGTTACCCCGATCGCGCTTGCCGCCAGCCTTGGCTTCGTGGAAGGGGTGGACGCGCTGATCTCCACCGGCGCGCGGGTCGATCAGGCGAGCCAGACCGGGGAAACCCCGCTGATCGCGGCGGTGCATCGCCGGGATATACCGATGATCCGCGTCCTGCTGAAAGCGGGGGCCAACCCGGACCGGGCCGACAATTCCGGCCGTTCGGCAAGGGATTACGCATCGCTGGACGGCAGCGGCAGCGCCGCGCTGGCGGAAATCCGCAACAGCGCCAAACCCCAGCAGCAGGAAAACCAGAAGGTTTACGGGCCTTCGTTCTGACATCATGACCGTTGCGGACGCCACTCTGGAAGAAATCAGGGCGCTTCTGGCGCCCACCGTCGCCGATGCCGCGGTGTTCGACGGCTGGAGCGAGGCGGCCGTGGACAGCGCCGCCACTGCGGCGGGGGTGAACGCGGCCGTCGCCCGCCTGGCTTTCCCGAATGGCGCGATGGACATGATCGCGGCCTGGATCGGCAGCGTGGACAGCGCGATGGAGCAGGCCTTCTCGCCGGAAGATCTGGCCGCGCTTCCCGTGCGCGAGAGGATACGGACGCTGATCCGGTTCCGGCTGGGCCATGTCGCCGGGCGCGAGGAAGCCTTGAAGCGCGCGCTTGCGATCATGGCTCTCCCCAACAATGCGGCCACCGCGCTCAGGATCGGCTGGAACAGCGCGGATGCGATGTGGCGGCTGGCCGGGGACACGGCCACCGATCTCAATCATTACAGCAAGCGGGCCATTCTGGCCGGGGTCTATGCCGCCACCCTGGCCTTCTTCGCGGACGACGACAGCAGCGGAAAGGCCGATACGCAGGCGTTTCTCGATCGCCGGATCGAAGGCATCATCCGGTTCGAGAAGGCGAAGGGGCAGCTCTTCCCGAAGAATTCGGAGCATTTCAGCATCCCCCGCTTCCTCGGGCGGCTGCGCTATCCCGCGCGCCAGTAGGGAGCCTCGGCGCCCCTAATGCGAACAAGTTGCAATGTTTTCGCATATCTGGCAGCGGCCAATTCATGACTCTGGATGAACTTCCGATCGGCAAGCGCGCTGCGATCACCGCCGTTGACTGGAGCTTGCTGGCGCCTGACGAAGGGCAGCGGCTCCGCGCGCTGGGGATCGATGCGGGCGCGGAAGTGGAGATCGAATATCGCGGCGTGTTCTTCGGGCATGATCCGATCGCGATCAGCGTGGGCCGGATGACGGTGGCGCTGCGCCGCGCCCATGCCCGGGCGATGAGCGTGGAGGCCGCCTGAGATGAGCCGGAAACGCATCGCCGCGCTGGTCGGCAACCCCAATGCCGGCAAGAGCGCGCTGTTCAACGCGCTCACCGGCGCGCGGCAGAAGATCGCCAATTATCCCGGCGTCACGGTGGAGCGGAAGGCCGGGCGCTTCGTCCTGCCGACGGGCGAGCCGGTGGACCTGATCGACCTGCCGGGCAGCTACGGCTTCGACACGACCAGCCCTGATGAGGAAGTGACCCGCAAGGTGATCTTCGGGGAATTCCCGGGCGAGGCGCAGCCCGAAGTGCTGGTGGTCGTGCTCGACGCCTCGAACATAGAGCAGCACCTGGTCTTCGCGCAGGAAGTCATCGAGCTGGGCCGCCCCACGGTGGTCGCGCTGAATATGGTCGATCTGGCCGAGCGCGACGGGCTGGTGCTCGATCCGGCGGCGCTCCAGCAGGCGCTGGGCGTGCCGGTGATCCCCATCGTCGCTGTGCGGCGGCGCGGGCTGGATGAACTGGTGCAGGCGATCGCCACGGCGGAAGCGCGGGCGGAGCGCGATCCCGCGGATCATCCCCGGCCGCATATCACTCTGCCGGAAAGGCGGCTTGCCGCCCGCAATATCGCGAAGGGCGCGATCCTTTCCGAATCCGGCCAGCATCGGCTGCACGCGCGGCTGGACAAGGTGCTGCTGCATCCGTGGCTCGGCCCGCCGATCCTCTTCGCGCTGCTGTTCGTGATCTTCCAGGCGGTGTTCGCCTGGGCCGACCCGATGATCGGGATGCTGGAAGACGCCACGGCGGCGCTGATCGATCTGGTCAAGCAGCACCTGCCCGAGAGCTTCCTGCGCGATGCGCTGACCGAGGGCGTGCTGTCGGGCGTAGGCTCGGTGGTGGTGTTCCTCCCGCAGATCGTGATCCTGTTCTTCTTCATCCTGGTGATGGAAGCCACCGGATACATGGCGCGCGCGGCCTTCATCATGGACCGGATGATGGCCTATGTGGGCCTCTCGGGCCGGAGCTTCATTCCGCTGCTGTCCAGCTTCGCCTGCGCCATCCCCGGCATCATGGCCACGCGCAGCATCGCCGATCCGAAGGACCGGCTGACCACGATCCTGATCGCCCCGCTGATGACCTGCTCCGCGCGGCTGCCGGTCTATACGGTGATTATCGGCGCCTTCATTCCCGCCCGCACGGTGGGCTGGGGCATCGGCCTGCAGGGGCTGGTGCTGTTCGCGCTGTATGTCGCGGGCATCGTCGGGGCGATGCTCGCCGCGCTGGTGCTGCGCCGCTCGGTGACGAAGGGCGCGGCTTCGGGCTTCATCATGGAACTGCCCAAATACCAGCTGCCCCGCTTGGGGGACCTGCTGATCGGGTTGTGGCAGCGCGCCTGGGTGTTCCTGCGCCGGGCGGGGACGATCATCTTCTACGTCACCATCAGCCTGTGGCTGCTGCTGAGCTATCCCAAGGCCGATCCGGGCGAGAGCCAGCTGGAGGTTTCGGTGGCCGGCCGGATCGCGAGCGGCATGGCCGTGCTGGTCAAGCCGATCGGCTTCAACCACGAGATGGCGCTGGCGGTGATTCCCGCCATGGCCGCGCGGGAAGTGGCCGTTTCCGCCCTGGCGACCACATATGCCGTCGATTCGGATGACGAGGACGCCACTGCGGCCGCGCTGGAAACGAAGCTGCCGCAGCGGTGGACTCTGCCGATGGCGCTGGCCTTCCTCGCCTGGTTCGTCTTCGCGCCGCAATGCCTTTCCACCATCGCGGTCGCCCGGCGCGAAACAAACGGGTGGAAATGGCCCATGGTCATGTTGCTCTACCTGTTCGCGCTGGCCTACATCTTCGCGGGAATCACCTATTGGGGCGCGGTGGCGCTCGGTTTGTGATTTTTTCCGGCTTGGCCCGAAGGTGCGCCAGGCTCGAAAGTGATGCCGCCGGAGCGGGCCGGTGCAGATGCAAGCGCTTCGCGAAGCGAAACGCGACAATGCACAGGAAATCGCTTTCCGGAACTGGAACAGGCGGGATCGATTGGCTAGGTGCGGCGCAAGCAGAACGGGAAAGCGATTTCATGGCAGGCAGCGTTAACAAGGTCATTCTGGTCGGCAATCTGGGCGCGGACCCGGAAGTCCGTTCGTTCCAGAATGGCGGAAAGGTCTGCAATCTGCGGATCGCGACCTCGGAAAGCTGGAAGGACCGCAATACCGGGGAGCGGCAGGAACGCACCGAATGGCATAGCGTGGCGATCTTTTCCGAAGGCCTGGTCGGCGTGGCCGAGCGCTATCTGCGCAAGGGATCGAAGGTCTATATCGAAGGCCAGTTGCGCACCCGCAAATGGCAGGACCAGTCGGGCAATGACCGCTACACCACCGAAGTGGTGTTGCAGGGACCGGGTTCGGTGATGACCATGCTGGATGGCGCACCCGGTGGCGGCGGCGGATCGCGGGGCGGCGGTGGCGGCTGGAATGAAGGCGGTTCCGGGGGCGGCTCGGGCGGCGGTTCCGGCGGGGGCTGGAACCAGGGCGGTGGCGGTTCGCGCGGCGGCGCGGCGGCGGGCGGCAGTTCCTTCAGCGACGATCTGGACGACGATATTCCGTTCTGAGCAATCCGTTCAGGATCGGGTGGCGGGTTTATCCGGCCGTCCTTCTTTCGCTCCCAATCGTCATTCCCGCGAAAGCGGGAACCCAGCCTTGTGCCGACGCGCGAGAGGGGCGTTCGCGCCGGCCTCCGCGGAGCCTCTCTTCAGCAGTGACGCTCCGTCAGATCATTTCGCCTTGACCGGATCGTCCAGGGCGAAGGCGACCACGTAATCGCCCTGCGGCGAACGCATCGCGGCATTGCCGCCTACCGCGATCACCACGAACTGGCGGCCGCTCTTCGGGCTGATATAGGTCATCGGCGTGGCATGGCCGCTCCTCGGCAATCTGTGCGACCACAATTGCTTGCCTGTCGCGCTGTCGAGCGCGCGGATCACGCGCTCCTGCGAAGCGCCAATGAAGACCAGCCCGGCCCGCGTCACGACGGAGCCGCCCATGTTCGGTATCCCCATGGGTATCGGCAGATGCGAGCGGGTGTAGAACGGCCCGCTGTCGGCGGTGGTGCCGAACGGCTTCTTCCACAGCAGCTTGCGGGTTTTCAGGTCGATCGCGCCGATCATTCCGAAGGGCGGCTGGGTGCAGGGGATGTCCAGCGGCGAAAGGAACGCGGCGGTATGGGCCGCAAAGGGCGTGCCTTTCTGGGGCAGCAGGGCATCGACGCTGATATGGCCGTCGGCGGAAGGGCTGATGCCGCGCTTGTTCGCCTCTTCGCGCGTGAACAGGCGGGTATAATTGGCGACCCGAATCCAGTTGACCACGAAGATCTGCCGCTCCGGGTCCACCGATACGCTGCCCCAATCCACCCCGCCGGAATAGCTGGGATAGGTGATGCTGGGCTTGAGTCCGGGCGGCGTCATCGGCCCGTCGTAGCGGGCCTGCCTGAACTTGATCCGGCACCAGAGCTGGTCGAGCGGGGTCGCGCCCCACATCAGCGCCTCCGTCAGCTTCGTATCGTCGAGCGACAAGGCGCCGGTGGCAAAGGGCTGGGTCGGCGATGTCCAGTCGCCAGCGGCGGCGCCCTGCGGAACAGGGCGTTCCTCGACCGGGGCGAGCGGCTTGCCGGTGCGGCGATCCAGCAGGAAGATTTCCGCGCGCTTCGTCGCCTGGATCAGCGCGGGCACGGTTTCTCCGCCGATCTCGAGGTCGATCAGGGTGGGCTGGGAAGCGACGTCGTAATCCCAGATGTCATGATGCGTGGTCTGGAAATGCCAGCGCGCGCGGCCCGTCGTGGCGTCGAGAGCGACGACCGCGCTCGAATAGCGTTCGGAGCCGGGGGAGCGGTGGCCGCCCCAATAGTCCGGCGTCGCATTGCCGGTGGGGATATAGACCAGGCCGAGCTGCTCGTCCGCGCTGATCGGCGCCCAGCTGTTGGCGGTGCCGCGCGAATAGGTCCGGCCCTCCGCCGGCTCGTTCGGATCGTCCGGACGGTCCATGTCCCAGGCCCAGCCGAACTGGCCGGTGGTGGCGTCGAAGGCCCGGATCACCCCGGATGGCTCGCCCACCTCCTGGTTGTCCATCACCCAGCCGCCGACCACTACCTTGCCGCGCACCAGCGCGGGGGCGGAGCTGACATAGTAATAGCCGCGCTTGATTGCGCCCATGCCCCGCTTGAGGTCGACCGTGCCGTTGGCCCCGAATTGCTCGCATGGCCTGCCGTCGGCGGCATCCACCGCCATCAATCGCGCATCGGTGGTGGCGAAAATGATGCGCCGCGCGCAAGCACCGCTCCCTTGCGGGACTTCGAAATAGGCGACGCCCCGGCATGCCGCCAGCGGCGGGGCATCGACCTTGGGGTCGAAGCGCCAGCGCTGCTTCCCGCTCTCCGCGTCGAGGGCGATGACGACATTGTTCGAGGTGCAGAGATAGAGGCTGTCGCCGATCATCAGCGGCGTCGCCTCGAAGCCGATCTCGGATCGGTTCACCCCGGTGCGATAGACCCAGGCCTGCTTGAGCTTGCCGACATTGGCGGCATTGATCTGGGTCAGGCCGGAAAAGCGGGAGCCGCCCTGATCCTGACCATAATGGTGCCATTCCCTGGAAGAGCCGGACGGCGGCGTGGCGGCCGCGTCCACGCTATGCGTCCGGTTCGCGAAACCCAGCAGCCCCGCCGGCAAGGCGATCAGCACCGCCGCGGCGATGGCCAGCTTCTTTGGCCCGGCCAGCTGGATGAGCGGCCAGCCGACCCATAGTCCAAGCACGAGCGGGGCGAACAGGCGGGCCTGCATGCCCCATATGTTCCCGCCGCTTTCCCAAAGCGCCCAGACCAGCGTGAGCAGCAGCAAGGCGCCGTAAATCCAGATGGCGCGGCGATCGCCCCGGAAGGAAAGGAACGCTGTCGCGCCCGCCATCAGGCCGGCAACGAGATAGTAGGGCGAGCCGCCCAGGAACAGGAGTTGGCCGCCGCCCGCGACGAGCAGCGCGGCGATAAGGGCCATGACAATCGCCAGAAGGACGCGCCTTCCCGTTTCCACCTGCAGCGCCTTCATCTCCCACTCCCATTCTTCGGACTTGTCGTCTCGTTCTGCCGGGCCATGCGCCTGGTTTCATCCAGGTCGTCATGCGGCCTGCCTTGTCAGGAAAATACACCGTTTGGTCAAGTTCCAGATGCCGGAACGGGTCCGGTCGCGGGCATCTGCGTGCGCCTTCTTCGTCCCCGCGCTCCTTCATCATCCTGGCCGCTCAGGATAGACTGCCCTTCGGGCAAGCTGGGCTGGTTGTGAGCAGAACGCCGCCCACCATCCAAGCCACACCCTCGTCGTCATTCCCGCGAAAGCGGGGGGGTATGGTGAGCACTTGCACATTGGGCTAACCGCCAAGTGTTTGCGACCGAGGAAATTTGAGGGGCGAGAAGTGGAATTCACTTTCATCGGCTCGCGTGAGGTGATCGCCAAAACTCAAGCTATGCCTAGAATGGGGGGCTATCCGAACGGAGTTGGCACGCTGACTCTGCGGGGCAAGCAATCCGATTATCTCGGAACTCTACCCTATGACGCGGCGAGCACGTTACCCTTGATGGTTTTGGCAGGTGGCTATCGGTTCATATACCTTAGCGGACCGCCAATGTATCGTGGTAGCTCACGCATTGGATCATCGAGCTTTTACCGAGACTTTGATCCGAACGATCTTGAGCTGTAGTCAGGCGCAATATTTCCAGCAGCCATCACTATACCCCCCCGCGAAAGCGGGAATCCAGGGGCGAGTTGCACTGAATCCCCGTTTGCACGGGGAGACGATACGGGCGGGATGACGATGAAGCCGGAAATGGCCGTACGGGGCCAGGTGGAACCGGCGTTTCCGGGCCGGGAGCCGGGGGGTGGGGCAAAGCCCACCCCGCGCGCCTTACAGGCCGTCGAGGCCCTTGCTGACCAGGACATTCACCGCAACGCGGCGGTTCTGCGCCTTGCCCGCGGCAGTGCTGTTGTCCGCCATCGGGTCCGCCTTGGACATGCCGGTGGGGGTCAGCATGCGATAGGGCTTCCAGCCGCAGACCTGCTGGAGATGGTTGACCACGCGGCCGGCCCGCCTTTCGCTGAGCACCTGGTTGAATTCATCGCTGCCCGTGGAATCGGTGTAGCCCACGACCAGCAGCAGGGCGTTGTCCATCTGCTCGGCGGCGGCTGCCGTGGCGCAGAGATCGTCTTTCGCCTGGGTCGACAGCACCGCCTTGCCCACGTCGAAGTTCACGTTCGTCGTGCTTTTGACATTATACTGATCGATGTCGCGCATGCGGCCGCGCAGCGCTTCCGTCGCCGCGGTCTGCTCGGCAAAGCCCTGAGCGGTGCCGCTGCGGATCATCGACGCGGTCTTGAGGTCCCTGTTCTTCAGATTGATCTGGCTGGCCACCAGGCCACTGCCCGATTGCAGGGTCTTGACGGTGACCGGCAGGCCGTTGAGCAGAGAGTCCGCGGCCAGCTTGTTGCTGTCGAGGCCCAGGAATCCGCCGCTGGACTTGATCCGGGTGGAATCGTTGACGGCGATGACCGTATTGCCGCCGTCGGCGGTCGTGACCTGTATCCGGTTGCCGCTGCGCGCGGAGATGAAGCCTTCGATCTCGGGTCCCTCGGTCATCTCGGACGCTTGAGGCGATGTGTCGGTTACGGTCCCGGAGATTCCCGTTTCATACGGGTCCTGGGCCAGGCCGGCCGATGCCGCCCCGGTAAGCATGGCAAGCGACAAGAGAACTCTTGGGCTTTTGGAAATGACACTCATTGCGCTACTCCTTCAAACTCGACCAGCGGGCCTGCGGGATCGCAGCTTCTCGTCCGACCGCCGCCCCCTGATGGCGTATCCGGCTGCCAGAACCCCCTCCATCCAGCTTCATTATATGCGCGGCTGGCAGCCGCACCTGAACACCGTGGACTTCCTGCGTGTTCATGCCAACCTTGCGGGCAGATGAACGCATTCGGCAAGGTGGTGGTTGAGCCGGTAATTCGAGCGCATCCTGCGACGAACCGATGCGGGGAACGCTGCGCAAACGAACGTTCATGCATTGGGGGGGGCTGCCCGCTTGCCTCCCCGCCTTTGCGGGGGGCAGGTATCGGGGGCGGGGGGTGGGCTGTTCTTCTTCCACCTTTCCTACATGGCTGAAATCTGGCTTATCCTGCCGGATGACGCGCAGAGCATCCCGCACCGCCCGCTGGCCCGCCTACCGGCGGGTTCCCTGCTTCACCCCGGTTCCCGTCCGCGCCCGGCGCGACGGCTGGACGCCCGAGCGGCAGGCCCGCTTCCTCGGCTGGCTGGCCCAGACCGGCTGCGTTGCCAAGGCTGCGGCGAAACTCGGCATGGCGCGGGAGACTGCCTATCGCCTGCGCCGCCGGGAAGGCGCAGGCAGCTTCGCCCATGCCTGGGATGCGATCATGACGATCCGCAGCGGTGACGAAGCGCCCCGGCGAAAGGTCACACTGGATGAGCGCTGGGTGCTCGCCATGCAAGGCGGGTTCGTGGTGCGGATGCGGCGGGGCCGTTTCCTGGCAGCATGGCGCAAGCCCAGCACTTCCGCGCTGCTCGGCCTGCTCGCATCCTACGACCGGGCGCTGCGGCAATGGGGCTTGTGGGCATGAGGCCAGCCGAAATGCAAATGCACATTTCCGGCGTTCTGCGTCAACCTGACGGAGAGCCTTCTTCGTCATCCCCGTGCAAACGGGGAGCCAGTTTTGCGCCGCTCTGGATTCCCGCTTGCCCGAAGGGCAGTTTATCCTGAGCCAGTCGAAGGGCGGGAATGACGAAAGAACAGAATGACAAAGGGAAACGAACGGAAATGACCAATGGCGCGCGCGGTTCAGGCCCGGCCGATGCTCATATAGGCGAAGCCGGCCGCGCGCATCTCGGCGGGGTCGTAGACATTGCGCAGGTCCACCATCACCGGGGCCTTCACCACCGCCTTGATCCGCTCGAGGTCGAGCGCGCGGAAGGCGTCCCATTCCGTCACCAGCGCGATCGCGTCCGCGCCGTCCGCGGCTGCATAGGGGCTGGCGCACATCGTCACCCCGGGCATCAGCGGCTGGGCCAGTTCCATCCCTTCGGGGTCGTAGGCCATCACTTCCACCCCCGCGTCGATCAGGGCCTGCGCGATGACGAGGGAAGGGGCGTCGCGCATGTCATCGGTGTTGGGCTTGAAGGTCAGCCCCAGCAGCGCGACGCGCTTGCCGCGCGTGGCGTCCGGCCCGCCGAGCGCTTCGATCACCTTGCGGCCCATCGCCCGCTTGCGGCTGTCGTTGACCTTGACCACCGCCTCCACGATCCGCACCGGGCTGTCGTAATCCTCCGCCGTCTTGAGCAGGGCCAGCGTGTCCTTGGGGAAGCAACTGCCGCCGTAGCCCGGCCCGGCATGAAGGAATTTGGGGCCGATCCGGTTGTCCAGCCCGATGCCGCGCGCCACGTCCTGCACATTGCCGCCGACCTTCTCGCACAGATCCGCCATCTCGTTGATGAAGGTGATCTTGGTGGCGAGGAAGGCGTTGGCGGCATATTTGATAAGCTCCGCGCTGCGGCGGCTGGTGAACAGGATCGGCGCCTTGTTGAGAAAGAGCGGGCGGTAGACTTCTTTCATGATCTGGCGGCCGAACTCGTCCTCCGCCCCGATCACGATCCGGTCGGGCCGCTTGAAATCGCCGATCGCCGCGCCTTCCCGCAGAAATTCCGGATTGGACACCACCGCGAACTGCGCCTTCGTGCCCGAATCGCGCAGGATGCGCTCCACCTCGTCGCCGGTGCCGACCGGCACCGTGGACTTGGTGACGATCACCGCCGGATCGCGCAGGTTCGCGCCGATTTCCTTCGCCACCGCATAGACGAACGAAAGGTCCGCATGGCCGTCGCCCCGGCGGGAAGGGGTGCCCACCGCGATGAAGATCGCCTGCGCGCCCTTGATGGATTCGGCCAGGTCGGTGGAGAAGGCCAGCCGCCCGGCCCGCATATTGCCGGACACCAGCTCGGCCAGGCCCGGTTCGTAGATCGGCATGATGCCGTTCTGCAGCCGGCTGATCCTGGCCGGGTCCTTGTCTATGCAGACCACCTCATGCCCGAAATCGGCAAGGCAGGCGCCCGATACCAGCCCGACATAACCCGCGCCGACCATGGCGATCTTCATTCCGCTGTTCCCCTCATCCTGACCGCCGCGTGCTTACGGATCGGCCCGGGTTTCAAGATATCGCCGCCGAGTGCCTTCCAGCACCAGCGCGGTCAAGCGTCCATAGCAATAGGCCCCCGTATCGATTCCGATGCGGTTGCCCCGATCCTCCGCGTTGCGGGTTATCGTATGCCCATGCACCACCACATGCCCGTGATCTCCCGGATAGGACAGGAACGGTTCGCGAATCCATCGCAGATCGCTGGCCGTCTGCTCCTCCAGCGCGATTTCCGGCGCGATGCCGGCGTGGACGAACAGATAATCGCCGATGGCGATCATATCCTCGAAGGAGCGGATGAAATCGAGATCGGCGGGCGGAACATGGGCGCGCATCCATTCCGTCAGTTCGGCCAGCGAGGCGCGCCGGTAGCGATCTTCGGCCAGCCCGTAGCTGAGGATGGTTTCCCTTCCGCCGTGCATCAGGAAATGCCGCAGGACATCCTCGTTCTCGAAGCTGCGCAGGAACATCTCCTCATGATTGCCGCACAATATCCTGACATCGCGGCTGCGCTGCCATTCGCGCGCGAAATCGATCACCCGCGCGCTGTGCGGCCCGCGGTCCACCAGATCGCCCAGCAGAATGACCGTGGTTTGCGCGGGTGGCGCGGCGCCGTCGTCGGCCTCGATGGATTCGGCGAGGCGGCGCAGCATGTCGAAATGGCCGTGGATATCCCCGATCGCATAGACGCGCGCGCCTTCCGGCACGGCTGCGCCGGGGGCCGCTTCGTTGCGATGGAACAGGTTCTTCAATCGAGCGAGCACGGAGAATTCACGGTTTTCCGAGGTTGCTAGGCGGGTGTTGGCATTCGCATATCATGTCGTGGCGATAATGGGAGTGGGCAAGAGTGATGCATAAAATCCACACATGTGCCGCTTCGGAAACAACCAGTAACAAATATCTCTTGTGCAATGCAGCACAATTCTGCACCTTCCGTTTCGTATCCGCACGGTAGCCCATTCAACGAGGACCCGGCGGACACGCAGGTGGGACTAGGCTAGGTTTTCAATAACTAGGGAAATTGCCATGCTTAAGTCCGTCCGTAGCCTTCTGGCTACAACTGCTGTCGCGAGCGCTGCGTTCGTTGCTTTCGCCGCCACTCCTGCCCTGGCGCAGGAAGAAAGCGAATCCGATCTTACCGTTTCGGGCAATGTCGCCATCGTAACCGATTACCGCTTCCGCGGCGTGTCGCTCTCCGATGGTAAGGCCGCCGTCCAGGGCGGCATCGATCTCGCTCATTCGAGCGGCTTCTACGTGGGCACCTGGGCTTCCTCTCTGGAAGACTCGCCGCTTTATGGTTCCATGGAACTCGACATCTATGGCGGCTGGAGCGGGGAAGTCACTTCCGGTCTGAATCTCGATGTCGGCCTGCTCTACTACGCCTATCCGACCAAGGATGACGGCGTTGGCCCGTCCGATATCTTCGAGCCTTATGTGAAGCTTTCCACCACGGTCGGCCCGGTCGGCGCCACGCTCGGCGTCGCCTATGCCTGGGACCAGGATTCGCTGGGCGACGAGGACAACCTCTATCTCTTCGCCGATCTCGAAGTGGGGATTCCGTCCACGCCGATCACCCTGTCGGGCCACATCGGCTATACGGACGGCCCGCTTGCTCCGGAATATCTGCTGGGCGGCACCGACAAGACGGCGATCGACTGGTCGATCGGCGCTTCGGCCACCATTCTCGGCGGCCTTTCGCTGGGCGTGAGCTATATCGGCAGCCAGGGTCCGAATGTGGACGACTACACCGACAATGCGGTCGTCGGCACGCTGTCCTACAGCTTCTAGGCCCCGATCCCGAAGAAGGCGAGGCCCGCGTCGGATAGCGGCGCGGGCCTTTCCCGTTGCGGGCAGGGCGGATCAGCGAAGATAGAAGTCTATCGTGGTGACGACCCGTACCTTCTTGTAGGGCGTATCCGACACGCCCCAGCCCCCGCCGCTGTCGCCGTCGCGCGCTTCGACCGAGAAATAGCCCTGGGTCGCCTGCTTGATGCCGCCGACGCTGGTGCCGCTGTCCTCGGCGAATTGTTCCGCGGCGGCGCGGGCGTCCTTGGTCGCTTCGGCCACCATGGCGGGCTTGATGTCGTTGAGCTTGGTGAAGGTGTAGGCCATGCCCGACCCTTCCTCCAGAACGACGCCGCGCTTCACCAGGTCGAATTGCTTGCGGACCGCTTCCTGCGCGCGCTTGATGTCCGTGCTGCGCAAGGTCATGCGCTGCCTGACGGTGAACTGCGGGACGCCATCGGTGGTGAACTGGGAGACATTGACGCCGGCAGGCTGCAATGCATTGGCGGGAAACCCAAGCTCCGCGAAGAAGGCCTTGATCGAGGCGGTGTCCCGGTCGACGCTGCCCTGCGCAGAGGCGAGATCGCCGGCGGTGGCGGAATAGGCGATCGTCCAGGTGGCGAGGTCGGCGGTCACTTCGCGCTCCGCCAGACCGCGCACGGTGACGGACCGGTCCGCATGGCGCGCCCGGGTGAGGCCGTCCCCGAGGAGATAGCCGCCCAGGATCAGGCCGATCGCGACGATGCCGGAACTGGCCAGCCAGCGGCGGCTGGCCGGGTCGCGCCAGAAGGGGCTGGCCGGGGGCGAGCTTTCAGGGTTAGTTTCGGGCATCTGGCGTTGATCCTCTCAAGAGCGCGGCGAGTCTTGCATGGCGCCCCGCCGATGAACCGTGTTTTAATCCAGGGCCTGACCCTAGACGAACGGAGAAGTTTCCCTTGATCAAATTTCTTCACACCATGATCCGGGTTGCCGATCCGGACAAGACCGTGGCCTTTTTCCGGCTGCTCGGCCTTGAGGAGGTGCGGCGGCATGAATCGGCGCAGGGCCGGTTCACCCTGATATTCCTCGCGGCGCCGGATCAGGCCGGGATCGCCGAACTGGAACTGACCTACAACTGGCCGCCTGAGGATGGCAGCGAACCGGAAGCCTATGACGGCGGGCGCAATTTCGGCCATATCGCCTATCAGGTCGAGAACATCTACGAAACCTGCCGGCGGCTGGCCGATGCGGGCGTGGCGATCAACCGGCCGCCGCGCGACGGCTACATGGCCTTCGTCAAGTCGCCCGACGGCATTTCGGTGGAATTGCTCCAGCGTGGAGAGCGGCTTGCGCCGGAGGAACCCTGGGCCAGCATGGAGAATGCCGGAAACTGGTGAGGCCCGGCTTCGCTTGCCGGAGACAGGGGCTGGCAGGGCAAAACCTATCCATTTTGGAAATGTTCCTCCATTGCAAGTGGTTGAGCGCTCCGATAGGCGCGACGTCCTGAGGCTGGGAGCGGGGGCGTTCGTCGGTGTTGCTGGGGTTCACACCACTCGAATGGGTGGCGCTGGCCGGCTATGAGCTGCTGCTCTTCGCCGGTCTTTTCTTCCTGATCGGCTCGATGGACGATATCGCGGTCGATCTGGTCTGGCTTTGGCTCAAGCTGACCGGCAAGGCCGAAATGGAAACCGTCGATCGCGCGGCATTGCGCGGCCGTCCGCTCTCCGGACGGGCGGCGGTGATGATCCCGGCCTGGCGGGAAGCCGAGGTGATCGGCGCCACTGTCTCCCATGCGCTGGAAGCCTGGCCGCAGGACGATCTGCGGATCTATGTCGGATGCTACCGCAACGATCCCGCGACCGTGAGCGCGGCCATCGCGGCGGCGGGCGGCAATCCACGGGTGCGGCTGGTCGTTCATGGGCGCGACGGCCCCAGCAGCAAGGCGGACTGCCTCAACCGGATATACGCGGCGCTGTGCGAGGATGAGCGGCGCAGCGGCGTGCGGGCGCGGATCGTGCTTCTGCACGATGCGGAGGATATGGTCGATCCCGCCGCGCTGCCCCTGCTCGACCGCGCACTTGCGCAGGCGGAGTTCGTCCAATTGCCGGTGCTGCCTCAGGTCCAGCCGGATTCGCGCTGGATCGCGGGGCATTATTGTGACGAGTTCGCTGAATCCCATGGCAAGGCGATGGTCGTGCGCGAAGCCTTGGGGGCCGGCTTGCCCGCCGCCGGGGTGGGCTGCGCCTTTTCCCGCGACGCGCTGGAAAGGATAGCGCTGCGGACCGGGCGCCCCGAGGCACCCTTTGCCGGGGAATCGCTGACGGAGGATTACGAACTCGGCTTGAAGATCGGCGCGCTGGGCGGAAAATCGCGGTTCCTGCGGATACGCGGGCAGGATGGGCAACTGGTCGCCACCCGCGCTTTTTTCCCCGGAACGCTGAATGAAGCGGTTCGCCAGAAAACCCGCTGGATTCACGGGATCGCCTTCCAGGGCTGGGACAGGCTGGGTTGGGAGGGTTCGCTGGTCGAACGATGGATGCGCTTGCGAGACAGGCGCGGGCCGCTGGCGGGGCTTGTGCTCGCCTCGGGCTATCTGTTCTTCCTCATCATCACCTTTCTCTGGCTGACCAGCCTGCTGGGCTGGGTCGACATGCCGAAGCCCGGCGCGATGCTGCAGGTCATCCTGCTGGTCAATGTCGCGAGCTTTCTGTGGCGCGCGGCCTGGCGCTTCGCCTTCACCACGCAGGAATATGGGGTGGTGGAGGGGTTCGCCGCGATCCTGCGCATTCCCTTCGCCAATGTCATCACGATCATCGCGGGGAGGCGCGCCCTGGCGGCCTATTTGCGGTCGCTCAACGGCCATGCACCCGTTTGGGACAAGACGGAGCATCGATCCCATCCCGCCATCCTCAAGGGCGCCGTATCACGATGATCAGCGACAGACTGCGCGGCCAGCCGCTTGCCGTCCTGCTTCTTGTCCTCGGGGGATGGATCGCGATCCGGATGGTGACATGGCACCCGCCGCAATGGCGCGAAGGGCAGGATCTGCGCGCCATGCTCATCCAGGCCGAGGGACAAGCCGAAGCCGGAGAAGAGGCCGAGGAAGCGGAACTGGCCCGCGCCTATGCCCCGATCTCCGTCCCGTCCCCTCATGCGCATTGGAACATGCCACCGCCGCAATGGCAGTGGCCCGGCCCGGTTGCAGGGCCCGCAGCCGGGCAGGCAGGCCCCCTGCCGCCGATCAGGGTAATCATATCGGCCGAGGTTCTTCGGGCCGCGCTGCAAGGCATGGAACCGAAGGCAGGGGGAACGGCTGGGCTGCTTCACGGCGAGGATCGAGCCCTGGTCGAAGCGCTCGGGCGAACGGGCGCCTTGCCCGCAATGGCGGCCCATGGCGGGCAATCGATACCGGAAGCGCCAGCGCCCGTGCCCTTGCCGCCCATCCCCCTGTCGCCAGGCGCGGCGCGGAAGGGTTCGGACCGCTGGTCGGCGGACGCATGGATGCTGCTGCGGCGGGAGAATGCGCAGTCGCTCGCGGCGGGGCGGCCGGTCTACGGCGGAAGCCAGGCGGGCGCCGTGCTGCGCTATCATCTGGCGCCGCAAAATGCGCATTCGCCGATCGCCTATCTGCGGGCCAGCCAGGCGATGGGCGGCATCAGGCAGAGCGAGGCGGCGCTTGGCTTCGGTATCCGTCCGCTTGTCTCCCTGCCTGTCACGCTGGCCGCCGAAGGCCGGGTGTTCAACAGCCTTGGCCGGACCAGCATCCGCCCGGCGGCACTGGCCTATACCGAATTGCCGCCGCTCAAGCTGCCCTTCGGCTTGCGCGGCGATGCCTATCTCCAGGGCGGCTATGTGGGCGGGTCGTTCAGGACGCCCTTCATCGATGGACTGTTGCGGATAGATCGCGGCGTGGCCTCGCCCGGCGGCACGGAATTGAGGCTGGGCGGCGGCGTATGGGGCGGCGCGCAGAAGGGCGCCCGGCGGCTCGATGTCGGGCCAAGCGCCAGCGCATCGGTCGACCTGATGGGCGTGCCCTCGCGCGTTTCGATGGACTGGCGGTTTCGGGTCATGGGCGAGGCCGCGCCGAAATCGGGGCCGGCGGTGACGATGTCCGCCGGATTCTGACACGGCTTCCCGTCATCCGCCGTTGCGGTAATCGCCATACCGCCTTAACCCACTGGCCATGGACGTTTACCTCCCCATCGCCAATCTTTCGGTTAACGGGCTGGTGATCGTTGCGCTCGGCGCGCTGACCGGCATCCTCTCCGGGGTGTTCGGGGTGGGCGGCGGGTTCCTGACCACGCCCTTGCTGATCTTCTACGGCGTTCCGCCCACCGTGGCGGCCGCGTCCGCCGCCAGCCAGGTGACGGGGGCCAGCGTTTCCGGCGTTCTTGCCCATGCCCAGCGCGGCGGGGTGGATTATCGCATGGGGCTGGTGATGGTGGCCGGCGGCATATTCGGAACCGGCATCGGGGCCTTGCTTTTCCGCTTCCTGCAATCGATCGGCCAGATCGATACGGTCATCAATATCCTCTATGTGCTGATGCTGGGCACGATCGGCGGATTGATGGGGCAGGAAAGCCTGCAGGCGCTGATGGCGCGGCGCGGCGGCGCGGCGCGGCCCCCCCGCAAGCGCCGCCATCATCCGCTTGTCGCCAGCCTGCCGATGCGCTGGCGGTTCTACCGCTCCGGCCTCTACATCTCGCCCCTGGCCCCGCTGACGATCGGGGCGGTGGTGGGCGTGCTGACCATGCTGATGGGCATCGGCGGCGGTTTCGTGCTGGTGCCCGCCATGTTGTATATCCTGGGCATGAGCGCCAATGTCGTGGTCGGGACATCGCTGTTCCAGATCCTGTTCGTGACCATCGTCACCACCATGATGCATTCGCTGACGACCAAGGCGGTGGATATCGTGCTGGCGGTGATGCTGCTGCTCGGCTCGGTGTCCGGGGCGCAGCTCGGCGCGAAGATCGCGCAACGCGCGCCACCCGAACGGCTTCGCCTGCTGCTGGCCATCATCGTGCTGGCGGTGGCGCTGCGCATGGCCTTCGGGCTGGGCTACCGCCCGCCGGAAATCTATTCCGTGGTGCCGTTGTGAGGATATTCTGCGCCCTGCTTGCCTTGCTGCTGCTGGGCGGCGCGCGCGACCCGATCCTGGTGCCGGAGGTTTCACAGCATGAAGTCCATGTCCAGCAGGGCTTCACCGGGACGGAGCTTCTGCTGTTCGGAGCGATCCTCGATCCGCAGGGCACGCGGGCCGGGCAGGATTACGATATCGTGGTGGTGCTGAAGGGGCCGACCCAGCCGATCCTGCTGCGGGAGAAGGAGAAGATCGCCGGGGTCTGGGTCAATGCCCACAGCACCGCTTTCCGTTCGGCGCCGTCCTTTTTCGCGGTTTCCTCGTCCCGGCCCATCTCGCAGATCGTGGATGAGCGCACCGCCGCGATCTACGAACTGGGCCTTGACTGGCTGCAGCTTTCCCCCTCCGGCACGATCCGGCCGGACGAGCAGGCCCGCTTCGCTGCCGGGCTGGTCGACCTGATGCGGCGGCAGGGCCTCTACAAGCAGGACGGCAAGGGCGTCCGCGTGAGCGAGCAGGTGCTTTACCAGGCGCGCATCAGCCTGCCTTCCAGCGTGCAGACCGGCACTTATCAGGCCGAGACTTTCGCCATCACCAAGGGGCGCGTGATCGCCTCGGCAACCGCGACCGTCGAGGTGCGCAAATTCGGTTTCGACAGGATGGTCGCCAATTTCGCGGAAGAACACTCGCTCCTGTATGGGCTGATCGCGGTGGTGATTTCCGTGGCGATGGGATGGATCGCCGGAAGGCTCTTCGCGCTGATTTGATGGGGCATATTCCCGAATTGACGCGTTCTTAACTTCATCGCCGATAAATTGCCGCTTTACCGATCCTGGGGCGGGACAACGCACGGCATGAGCGATATGAGCAACCTGAATTTCCGGACTTCCGCGCCGGCTGCGATCCCGGGCGACGTCGCGCCGCATGTCGCGGCCCAGGCTGGCGTCGGCGACAATGCGAAATTGCCGATCGGCGTAGTGCTGGAGATTGCCGGCTCGTCGTCGCAGATCGCGCTCGACCTGCATCGCCTGAACGAATGCATCGAAGATGCCGACCCTTCCATCGCGCTGGCCGGGCAGGTCGGCAGCCAGATCAAGATCCGGGTCGGTTCCGGCTGGCTCCTCGCCAGCGTGCGCACCCAGAAGAAGGACGGGCGCAACCAGCAGGGCATCATCGCCAATATCGACTTCCTGGGGGAAGGCGAGGAGGAAAAGCTCACCGGGCGCATCCACAGCTTCCGCCGCGGCGTGACCCGCTATCCCATTCCGGGCGCGCTGGTCTATCCGGCCACCAATGCGGATCTGCGCCAGATCTACGCCAGCGACGGCCGCTCGGCCATCCAGATCGGCACGGTCTATCCCACGTCCGACATCCGCGCCGGGCTGTATATTGACGCCTTGCTGGGCAAGCATTTCGCGCTGCTCGGCTCGACCGGCACGGGCAAGTCCACCAGCGCCGCCCTGATCCTGCACCGCATCTGCGAGGCGGCGCCGGAGGGGCATATCGTGATGATCGACCCGCATGGCGAATATGCTTCGGCCTTCCGCAGCAACGGGATGATCCTGGACGTTTCCAACCTGCAGATGCCCTATTGGCTGATGAACTTCGAGGAACATTGCGAAGTCTTCCTGACCAGCAGCGGCAATGCGCGGCAGGAGGATGCGGATATTCTCGCCAAGTGCCTGCTCCAGGCGCGCATGAAGAACCGGCTCGCCGAAGGGCTGGGCAAGCTGACGGTGGATTCGCCGATTCCCTATCTCCTTTCGGACCTGACCAACATCATCCAGAACGAGATGGGGAAGCTGGACAAGGCGACGTCCAGCGCACCCTATATGCGGATCAAGACCAAGATCGACGAATTGAGGGCCGATCCCCGCTACCAGTTCATGTTCTCCGGCATGCTGGTGGGAGACACGATGGCGGAGTTCATCTCGAAGATCTTCCGCATGCCGGGCAACGGCAGGCCGATTTCCATAATCGACGTGTCCGGGGTGCCTTCGGACATCACCTCGACCGTGGTGGCCGTGCTCAGCCGCCTGGTGTTCGACTTCGCGATCTGGGGCCGCGACGAGAAGCTGCGCCCGGTGCTGCTGGTGTGCGAAGAGGCGCACCGCTATGTGCCGAACGAGAAGAACGCGGACGGTTCCTCGGTCGGCCGCATCCTGTCGCGCATCGCCAAGGAAGGCCGCAAATACGGGATCTCGCTGGGTCTCATCACGCAGCGCCCGTCGGACCTTGCCGAAGGCGTGCTTTCCCAGTGCGGCACGATCATTTCGATGCGCCTCAACAACGACCGCGACCAGAGCTTCGTGAAGGCGGCCATGCCGGAAGGCGCGCGCGGCTTCCTCGATTCCATTCCGGCGCTGCGCAATCGCGAATGCATCGTCTGCGGCGAAGGTGTGTCGATCCCGATCCGTGTGTCCTTCGACAATCTGGAGGAAGTCCGCCGCCCTGCCTCGGAAGACCCGTCCTTCGCGGATCTGTGGCGGACGACGGGTGGTGAGGAAGAGGCGGTGGATCGCATCGTCCGCCGCTGGCGCGCGCAGGGGAAGTAAGCGCGAGAATAGCCCGCCCCGGTGATTGAGGCCAAACCAACCGGAACCGAAAGGTTCCGCAAGGCCGACCGGCCGCCGCGCCGCATGGCGCGCAAGCCAAGGCTGCGGATGCAGCCGCCGGCGCCTGAGGCGAAACGAACCACAACCAAAGGTTCCGCAAGGCCGACCGGCCGCCGCGCCGCATGGCGCGCAAGCCAAGGCTGCGGATGCAGCCGCCGGCGCTTGAGGCAAAACCAACCGGAACCGCAGGTTCCGCAAGGCCGACCGGCCGCCGCGCCGTATGGCGCGCAAGCCAAGGCTGTGGATGCAGCCGCCGGCGTTTGAGGCCAAAACAAACTACGTTCCCCGCGTATCTCCATACAGGTGGATATGCAGCCGGTCGCTCATCCGGAAACCGTGCCGCAGGCACAGCTCCGCCAGCCATTTCTCGCGCTCGCGCAGGGTCGCGCTGTCCGTGCCTTCGGGCATCAGGAAGATGCGTTCTGCGGCAATTTTATATTCGCCTTGCAGCGCAAGCACTTCGTCCACGTCCGAGGGCAGCGCGATCACGAATTTGAACCACGCACGCTGGTTCGCGGCCCAATCCCGCAGCCGCTCGGGCGGCAGGGCAAGCTCCGCCGGATTGCCGCTGTGGGCCAGCTTGGGGCTGACGTTGTATTGCTGGATCAGCGGGTCGAGCGCGGCGGGCGGCTCCACCGTGCCGTTGGTTTCGACTTCCACCCGGATGCCGGGCAGGCGGGCCAGCAGGCGGGCAAGGGCAGGGGCCTGCAGCAGCGGTTCCCCGCCGGTGATTACCAGCCGGGGCTGGCCGAGCGCGGCGATCCGCGCGGCCGTATCGTCTTCAGATAATGTGACCTGGTTGGTGGCGCGATCATGGGTGATGCCGTCGCGATGCGGGCGGTTGTCGCCGGTGAAATGCCAGGTGTAGGCGGTGTCGCACCACAGGCAGGCGAGATTGCAGCGCGACAGGCGGATGAAGGTGCAGGGCAGCCCGGCCGATGGGCCTTCGCCCTGCAACGAGGCGAAGATTTCCGGCTCGCCGGGTGCGGTGGTGGCGAGGGTCAGCGGCATGAAAACCGACCGGGGGTTGACACAGTTGACACTGTCCAGAGAGAAAATCTCAAACTCGCCCGCGAACGGCAGGAAGCGCGGATAATCGAGGGTTGGCGAGCGGTCATGCCATCGCTTTTGTCACTTCGGGCAAGTGTAGGAAAGCCATTCCTCTTCAAGCCCGCCGGGCGTGGTGCAGGTGCTTTCCACCAGTCCGTTCGGGCCCAGCGAATTGCGGAAATCTTATCCCAGCCGCGCCAGCGCCGCCGCCAGCCGTTCCGCCTCCGCCGCATGATGGGCATGATCGGCGCGGGCCTTCTCCACCGCCTCGGGCTTGGCCTTCTCGACGAAGGCGGGGTTGGACAGGCGACCTTCCAGCGACTTCGCTTCCTTCTGCGAAGCGGCTAGCGCCCTTTCGAGGCGGGCCTTTTCCGCCTCGATGTCGATCACGCCCTCCAGCGGGACGGCGAAGGTGTCCTCGCCCACGCCGATCTGCATCGCCGCGCCTGCGGGGGCGGCGGCGAAATGGATGGCGGACAGGCGCGCGAGCCGGTCGATCGCCGCGCCATTGCGGGCGATTACACCCTGCGCATTGGCGCTTGGCGTTTCCAGATAGGCTTCCAGCTTCGCGCCGGGGGCAATGCCGAGTTCGTTCTTCGCGGCGCGCAGATTGCCGATCAGCCCGATCAGCCATTCCACTTCCGCCTTGGCGGCGGCATCCACCGTTGCGGCGGGTTCCGGCCATCTGGCGGTAATCAGCGGATAATCCGCCCGCGCGCCCATCTTGCTCCACAGCTCCTCGGTGACGAAGGGCATGAAGGGATGCAGCATGACCAGGATCTGATCGAGCACCCAGCCCGCGACGGCCCTGGTTTCCTCATCGAACGATCCCTTGATAAGCTCGATATACCAGTCGCAGAATGTGTCCCAGACGAAGTGATAGATCGCGTTGGCGGCCGCATCGAAGCGCAGGTCGGCCATTGCCTTGTCCAGTTCGGCCAGGGTTTCCACCACTTCGCCGACGATCCACTTGTTGACCGCGAGAGTGGCTGCGGGCGCGGCGAGCGAGGCGCTCGCGCCGATGCCGTTGGCCTGGCAGAAGCGGGCAGCGTTCCACAGCTTGGTGGCGAAGTTGCGGTATCCCTCGACCCGCTTCTCGTCCATCTTCACGTCGCGGCCCTGGCTTTCCATCGCCGCCATGAAGAAGCGCAGCGCATCCGCGCCATATTTGTCGATCAGCCCCAGCGGATCGACCACATTGCCCTTGGACTTGGACATCTTCTGCCCGTCCGCCGCGCGGACCAGCCCGTGCAGATACAGCCGCTTCCACGGCACCTCGCCCATGAAATGCATCCCCTGCATCGCCATGCGCGCATCCCAGAAGAACAGGATGTCGAAGCCGGAGACCAGCACATCGTTGGGATAGTGCTTCTGGAGCAGGTCGGTGTTCTCTGGCCAGCCCAGCGTGGCGAAGGGCCACAGCGCGGAGGAGAACCAGGTGTCGAGGACGTCGGGGTCGCGGGTAAGAACGGGTTCGTCATCCCCGTGCAAACGGGGACCCAGTTGCGGCGTTGCAGCGGGATTCCCGCCTTCGCGGGAATGACGGGAAAGGGCCAGGGCCCGCGCCTCTTCCTCGGTTTCCGCGACGAAGACGCTGCCGTCATCGGCATACCACGCCGGAATCCGGTGCCCCCACCACAATTGCCGTGACACGCACCAGGGCTGGATGTTTTCCATCCAGTTGAAGAAGGTCTTTTCCCAGCTCTTCGGCACTATTTCGATCGCGCCGGAGCGAACCGCTTCCATGGGTGCGACGGCCAGCTTCTCGGCATCGACATACCACTGGTCGGTCAGCCAGGGTTCGATCACCACGCCGCCGCGATCGCCGAACGGCGTCTGGATCGTGCGCGGTTCGGCATCAAGTTCGACCGGCTCGCCATTCTTGCCCTTGGTTACATGCGGGACGAGGAAGCCGGCGGCCTTCATGTCGGCGACGATCATCTCGCGCACGACGAAGCGGTCGAGGCCGAGGTATTTCTCGGGCACCAGCCCGTCGGCCGTCTGCACCACCTTCGCTTCGGCATCGAACATGTTGAGCATGTCGGCCGGCCTGATCCCGGCGCGCTTGCCGACCTCGAAGTCGTTGAAATCGTGCCCCGGCGTGATCTTCACCGCGCCGCTGCCCAGTTCGGGGTCGGCGTGTTCGTCCGCCATCACCTTGAACCGGCGGCCGGTGATCGGCTGCAGGATTTCCTTGCCGATCACGCTTTTGTAGCGCGGATCGTCGGCATTCACCGCCACCGCCATATCGGCCAGCATGGTTTCCGGGCGGGTGGTGGCGACCACGATATGATCCGCGCCACTATCCAGCCTGACGCCGTCCGCCAGCGGATAGCGGAAGTGCCAGAAGCCGCCCTTGATCTCCTGCGTTTCCACCTCGAGGTCGGAAATCGCGGTCTTGAGCTTGGGGTCCCAGTTGACCAGCCGCTTGTCGCGATAGATCAGCCCCTGATTGTAGAGATCGACGAAGACCTTGACCACCGCGCGGGTGAAATGCGGGTCCATGGTGAACTGCTCACGGCTCCAGTCCATCGAGCAGCCCAGGCGGCGCAGCTGGCGCGTGATGGTGCCGCCGGATTCGCGCTTCCATTCCCACACCTTCTCGACGAACTGCTCGCGGGTGTAGTTGGTGCGCTTGTCCTGCGCTGCTTCCAGCTGGCGCTCGACCACCATCTGGGTCGCGATTCCGGCATGGTCGGTGCCCACCACCCACAGCGCGTCCTTGCCCTTGAGCCGCTCATGCCGGATCAAAATGTCCTGCAGAGTGTTGTCCAAGGCGTGGCCGATGTGGAGAGAGCCTGTGACATTCGGGGGCGGATTGACGATGGTGAACGGAACGGCATCGCCGCGTTCCGGGCGGAACAGGCCGTTATCTTCCCAATGGGCGTACCACTTCGCCTCGATTGCGGAAGGATCGAAAGTCTTGTCTAGCTCTGTGCTCATATGGTCCCGGCCTTTGCCAGCGCGGGCAATGCCGCGCAAGCGCTCCGATCATCGGTGGGGAGCAACGCCTTGCCGTTGCCTCATTTTCCCCTCATAGCTGCCCGGGATGCGTGAGTGGGCCGATTTTTCGATAGAAGAAGGGGAAGCGGGCGGCGCCCGGCTGGTCCTGCACGGCCCGCTCGTAGTCTCGTCGGTGGGGCCGCTGGACCAGCGGCTGCGCGCGATGAGCGAATCCCTCGCCGTCGTCGACATCTCGCAAACCACGCTGATCGACACTGTCGGCGCCTGGCTGGCCTGGCGGGTGGCGCGCGATCATGGCGCGGAAATCGCGGGGGCAAGCGACGAGGCCAGCCGGCTGATCGAGGAAGTGCGGTCCAACGCCAGCAGCGCGCCGATTGCGCCGCCGCGCGAGGTGTTGTGGCGGCGGGTGCCCGAAACGGTTGGCGAAACGGTGGTCGACTGGGGCCGGGGCGTCGTTCGCCTGGTCGGCTTCCTGGGCGCGATCCTCATCGCTTTCGGGGGCTTGATTCGCCATCCGTCGCGCTTTCCGATGCGCTCGCTGGTGCGCCAGATGGAGCTGGTGGGCGTCAATTCGCTCGGCATCATCGGGTTGATGAGCTTCCTGATCGGCATCGTGATCGCGCAGCAGGGCGCGGTGCAGCTTCGCCAGTTCGGCGCGGAGATCTACACGATCAACCTGACCGGCCGCCTTACCCTGCGCGAGCTTGGGGTGCTGATGACCTCGATCATGGTCGCGGGCCGGTCCGGCTCCGCCTTCGCCGCGCAGATCGGCACCATGAAGCTGACCGAGGAAGTGGACGCGATGCGCACTATCGGCGTCTCGCCGATCGAGGCGCTGGTGGTTCCGCGCGTTCTCGCGGCCGTGCTGATGATGCCGCTGCTGGGCTTCTTCTCCGCGGTCATCGCGATCATCGGCGGCGCGTTCCTCGCGGATGTGGCGCTGGATATTCCCTTCTTCACCTTCCTCACCCGGATCCAGGAAGTGGTGCCGATGCACGACGTATGGGTCGGGCTGGTGAAGGCGCCGGTATTCGGCCTGATCGTGGCGCTGGCGGGGTGCTATCAGGGGATGCAGGTCACCGCCAATGCGGAGGAAGTGGGCCTGCGCACCACCATGGCGGTGGTGCAGGCGATCTTCATGGTGATCGTGCTCGATGCCTTCTTCGCGGTGTTCTTTACCGAGCTGGGCTGGGACTGAGGCGATGGACGAAACGATCGCCGCGGCCCGCGACGAAGAGTCGCTCGGCGGCCAGTTCAAGGGGGACTATCCCATCGTGGTCGAAGGGCTCACCAACCGTTTCGGCAGTCAGGTGGTGCATGAGAATCTCTCGCTCAAGGTCAGGCGGGGGGAGATATTGGGCATTGTCGGCGGGTCCGGCAGCGGCAAGTCGGTGCTGATGCGCTCGATCATCGGGCTGCAGGTGCCCGAGGCAGGCCATATCGAGGTGCTGGGCCGCTCGATGACCGATGCCGAGCCGGAGGATGAAGCGGGCGTGCGCTCGCGCTGGGGCGTGCTGTTCCAGGGCGGGGCGCTGTTCTCGACCCTGACCGTGGCCGAGAACGTGGAGGTGCCGCTCAAGCAGTTCTATCCGGAAGTCTGCGACGAGTTCCGCCACGAGATCGCGCGCTACAAGGTGCGGCTGTCCGGGCTGCCGGAGGAGGCGACCAGCAAATATCCCGCCGAATTGTCCGGCGGCATGAGGAAGCGCGCCGGGCTTGCCCGCGCTCTGGCGCTCGATCCGGAGCTGCTGTTCCTGGACGAGCCGACCGCCGGGCTCGATCCGATCGGGGCGGCCGGCTTCGACCGCCTGACCCGCGAGCTGACCGATACGCTGGGCCTGACCGTGTTCCTGATTACCCACGATCTCGATACCCTGCACGAGATCTGCGACCGTGTGGCCGTGCTGGCCGACAAGCGGGTGATCGCGGTGGGGACCATTCCGGAACTGCTTGCCAGCGACCATCCCTGGATACAGGAATATTTCAACGGGCCGCGAGGGCGGGCGGCCCAGCAATCGCAGCAACGCGCCAAGGCGATGGACAATGCCGGTGCGACGGGGGATATCGAATAGCCATGGAAACGCGCGCCAATCATATCTGGGTGGGGGCGGTCACGCTGGTGCTGCTCGCGGCGCTGGCCGCATTCGTCATCTGGATCGCCCGTCTCAACGCCGGCGAACAGAACGAATATGACATCTTCTTCAAGCAGTCCGTCGATGGACTGGCGAAGGGTTCGGAAGTCACTTTCTCCGGCGTGCCGGCAGGCCAGGTTCGCACCATCGACCTGTGGGAGAAAGACCCGGAATTCGTCCGGGTGCGGATCAAGATCAATGAATCCGTTCCAATCCTGCAGGGCACCACCGCCACTATCCAGGGTTCCTTCACCGGCGTGTCCAAGATCCAGCTCGATGGCGCCACGCGCGGCGCGCCGCCGATCACGGAGCTGGGGCCGGAAGGGGTGCCGGTGATACCCACCAAGCCGGGCGGGCTGGGCGAGATATTGTCGAACGCGCCGCTGCTGCTGGAACGGCTCGCGACGCTGACCGAACGGCTGACGCTGGTGCTGTCGGACAAGAACCAGAAATCCATCGAGGGTATCCTCGCCAATACCGACCGCATGACCAGCAATCTCGCCGACGCCTCGCCCAAGGTGGAGCAGACCCTGGCGGAGCTGCAGGCCACCTTGCGGCAGGCCACCTACAGCCTCGCGGCCTTCGAGAAGGTGCTGGGGTCCACCGATCAGCTGCTGAATCAGGAAGGCAATTCGCTGGCCGCCCAGCTGCGGGATACGCTCGCCTCGGCGAAGGGCGCTGCCGATGCGCTGGAGAAGACGCTGAAGGAAGCCGAACCGGCGACCCAGCAATTGTCGCGCAGCACCTTGCCCGCCGCTGAGGCGACGCTGCAGGATCTGCGCGCCACCAGCAAGGCGCTGCGCAACGTCACCGAACAGATAGAGAGCAAGGGCGCCGGCAGCCTGCTGAAAGGGCAGAAGCTGCCGGATTACAAACCATGAGCAAAGCAATGGAACAGTGCAGACGAGGGGCGGAGCCGATGCCGAATGCAACGAGGGCCAATTGGGCGCGGCTGATGGCGCTGCCGCTGGCGCTGGGCCTTTCGGGCTGCCTGAGCCTTTCCGGCGACGTGCCCGACAGCTTGCTGGAACTGACGCCGCAAAGGGCGGTTCAGGCCGGAACGGCGCGGTCGGGCAATCTGGCGCAGGCCATTGCCGTGGTCGATCTGGAAACCCCGGCGAAGCTCGATGTGCTCAGGGTGCCGGTGCAGAGCAACGCTACGGAAATCACCTATCTCAAGGATGCGGTGTGGGTGGAAAAGCCCGCGCGGCAGTTTTCGCGCCTGCTGGCGGAAACGATCCGCGCGGGCGGAACGCGGCTGGTGCTGGACGCGACCGAGGGCCGGTTCCAGGCCTCCACCCGCCTCACGGGGCAATTGCTGGATCTGGGCTATGACGCGGCCAGCCAGTCCGTGATCGTGCGCTACGATGCGGTGCTGACCCGGTCGGACGGATCGATCTCCAATCGCCGCTTCGAAAGCAGGGTGCCGGGCATTTCGGCCGAGGCCGGCGCGGTAGGGCCGGCGCTGAACCAGGCGGCGAACGATGTCGCCGCCCAGGTGGCGGACTGGGTGGGTTAGGCCCGGGCCAATTCCGCGAAGCGCAGGGCGTTGGCGAAATCGCGCAGGCGCTTCGCCCGGCGTTCCTGCGCCAGGCTGTCCCAGCCCCATTGTTCCGCCTGCCAATCCTCCTCCAGATTGGCCACTGCCCAGAGCGCTTCCGCGTTCGCATCGGGTTCGAGCGCGGCCAGAGCGATGGATAGCGACGCGGATAGCGATGCCAGGGTGGCCAGCGCGGCCAGGGCGAAATCGTCCTGCCCTTGCAGCACGTCCCGCAGGCGTTCGAGGCTGGCTTCGGGCTGCGGGCGATGGACGATGCCGCTCACCCGCTCCAGCCGGATCGCATGGCGGGCCTCGGTCTTTTCCAGCAGCGGCTCCCACAGCTGCTGCTGGCGCTTGAACAGCGGTTCGTCCGGGTCGGCCCGATAGCAGAGCGTATCGGTTTCGGCATAGCGCAGCAGATCCTTCACCGTGCGGATGCGGTCTGCGGCCGCCACGTCGATAGCGTAATCGGCAAGGTCGCGCAGCAGGAAGGTGGCGGGGTCGATCTCGTCGCCCTGTTCCGCCCATTCCCGGGCCAGTTCATCGGCAAGCGCCCGCGAGCGGACGACCTGCGCCTTGCCGGCCGCCGTCTTCACCTTGCGGCCGTCCAGCGCGACCTGCCATCCGCCATCGGCCTCGACGGCGATGGCGTGTTTGTAGAAGCGTTTCATGGAACCGGCGTCCTCCAGGCCCGCGCGAGCACTTGCGGCACGATGAAGATGTCGCACAGGCCGATGACAAGCCCGACCCATCCCACGACGCGCGGCAGCGGGATCACGCCGTTGAGCAGCAGAAGCGATGCCAGCACCATGGCCACTCCGCCCAGCCGGAGCGCGGACATCACGATGAAACGGTTGCGTGCGCGGCGCTCGGCCGCTTCCCGGCTTTCGTTCATGGCAGCAGGGCGACCAGATCGGCCGGGGTCCGCGCGATGGCCGCCGCGCCCGCTTTGCGCAGTTCCTCGGTGGTGTGATAGCCCCAGGCGACGCCGATCGCGCGCACGCCCGCGGCCCGCGCCATCTCTATGTCGAAGGCGGTGTCGCCGATCATCACGCTGTCCCGGGAAAGCGCGCCAGCCTCTTCCAGCGCGGCGATCAGCATGGCGGGATGCGGCTTGGACGGATGGCGGTCCGCTGTCTGGAGAGTGAGGAAATGCTGCGACAGACCGTGCTCGGCCAGGCAGTGAAAGAGTCCGCGATCGGATTTGCCGGTGGCCACGCCCAGCAGCCATCCGGCGCCGCGCAGCTGATCGAGCATATCGGCGATGCCGGGAAACAGCGGCTCGGCCAGCCGCCCTTCCGCCCGCGCGGCGCGGAAGGCCCCCTTGTAGGCTTCCGCCGCCGCCATTTGCCGGTCGTGGTCCGCTTCCGGCGCCAGGAAGCGTATCGCCTGGGGGAGGCTGAGGCCGACGATGCGCCGGATGTCGTGCCGGTCCGGCGCGGTGAGGCCCACCGCTGCGAAGGCAAGCTCCATCGCGGCGCAGATGTCCGCCTGGCCATCGACCAATGTTCCATCGCAATCGAATACGGCAAGGCGCAAGGTCATGGTTCGGGTATCAGCTCCTGGTTTTCCTGGGGCCGGGCTTGCCCGGTTTCGCGGCGATCTTGCCCGGACGCTTGCCCGCTGGCTTGCGCGCCGCCGGGGCGTCCGCGCGCTTGCGCCGCTCCCCCCGCCGCTCCTTGCGGTATTGCTTGGCGTGGGCGCGGGCGGCCTGCTTCTTCTGCTCGCGCGAGGGCGGCGGCGGGCCTTCCTGCGGCGCGGCGTCGCTTTGCGCCGGATCGAACCCAAGCTGGGCCATGCTGGCCGCGAAATGATCCGGCAATTCGGCGGTGACGTCCAGCGGAGCGCCGTCCGGATGGTCGATAATCAGGCGCCGGGCATGGAGATGCAGCTTGCGGCTGATGCTGCCGGTGAGGAAGGCGTCCTGCCCGCCGTATTTGCCGTCGCCGACGATGGGGTGGCCGATCGCGGCCATATGCACGCGCAGCTGGTGGGTGCGGCCGGTCAGCGGCTGCAATTCCACCCAGGCCGCGCGATTCCCCGCCCGGTCCACCACGCGATAGCGCGTCCGGGCGGACTGGCCGTTCACCTCGTCCACATACATCTTCTCGCCGCCGGTGCCGGGCTGCTTGGCGATCGGCGCTTCTATGGTGCCTTCGGCGATGTCCGGGACGCCCACCACCAGCGCCCAGTAGATCTTCCTGGCGGAACGGCCGGAGAAGCGCTTGGAGAAGAAGGCGGCGCTGCCCGGCGTGCGGGCGATCAGCAGCACGCCGCTGGTATCCTTGTCGAGCCGGTGGACGAGGCGCGGCCGAGGCCCGCCCTCCTTCTCGCCAGCTATGATGAAAGCATCGAGCAGCCCATCGACATGATCGTGGGTCTTGGTGCCGCCCTGCGTGGCGAGGCCGGGGGGCTTGTTGAGCACGATGGCGGCGCGGTCTTGCGTGATGACCATCGCGTCGGCCCGGGCCACTTCCTCCTCGCTCAGTTCGCGGCGCTGCTTGATCCCGCGCTGGGCGGGGGCTTCGCCACCGGGCGGGACGCGCAGAACCTGCCCGGTTTCCAGCCGGTCGTCCGGCTTGGCGCGCTTGCCGTCCACCCGGATCTGGCCGGTGCGCGCCCAGCGCGAGACCGTGGCGAAGCCGACTTGCGGCAGATGGCGCTTGAACCAGCGGTCCAGCCGGATACCGTCATCATCCGCGCCGACCGTGAACTGGCGGACCCGATCGTCCTGAGCCTGCCGGAGAGTCATCCCGCCACCCGCATCGCGATCAGCCCGAGATAAAGCGCGGTCAAACCCGCGAACAGCGAGATTGCGGCATAGGAGATCGCCAGGGCGGGCTGCCCCCGCTCGATCAGCAGCATCATCTCCAGGCTGAAAGCGGAAAAGGTGGTGAAACCGCCCAGCAGGCCCACGCCCACCAGCAGCCGCAGGGTTTCCCCCTGCTGCCCATAGCGGGCCAGTGCGCCTGCGAGCAAGCCCATCGCAAGGCTGCCGATCACGTTCACCGCCAGGGTCGCCCAGGGAAAGGCCGTCATCGTGGCCGGTCCGAAGATATGGGTGAGCAAGCGCCCCGTCTGGTAACGCAGCAGGGAACCGACTGCGCCGCCGAGCGCGACGTAGCAGGATGCGGTGAAGGGTGAGGGCATGGTCATCCCGCCGCTTTAGCCGGGTGCGATCCGCAACGCCAAGGGGTTGTGAAGGCCGGGCGCCTCGGCCAGCATATTCCTTGCCCGGCGGTGGGGTCCGGGCAGGTTCGATTGTCCCAAACTGTCTCTCCAAATTCCCGGTTTGGCGGTATCGTGCCCGGCAATTTCCGGAGATTTCCCAGAGATTTTTATGCCGGAATCGCGGTGGGGTGTCGATATTCCGAAGAATAATCGTGACCGGGCGGGCGGCTAGGGCGATGCGCGCCGAGCAAAGCCTTGCCATCGGCGCGTGATTCCGCTAGTCGCCGGGCAATGGAGGCCGATCCTCATTGGATTCGGCACATTTTCCGTTGGACAGGATAAGGCGTTCCCACCGGCGTGGGCCTTCGCCCATAGCTTTCGAGGTAGTGGAATTTATGCAGATTATCGTTCGCGACAACAATGTTGATCAGGCTCTTCGCGCGCTCAAGAAGAAGCTGCAGCGCGAGGGCGTGTATCGCGAAATGAAGCTGCGCCGCCACTACGAAAAGCCGAGCGAAAAGCGCGCCCGCGAAAAGGCCGCTGCCGTGCGCCGCGCCCGCAAGCTGGAGCGCAAGCGGGTGGAACGCGACGGCGGCAAGTAAGCCGTTCCATGGCGAGTGCGGCCCCCGGTTCTCGAACGGGATGCGCCCTTCGCCAAGGACTGGCTTGAACGCCACGCTTTGTTGAGCCAAGAGGGCGCGGATTCGTTTTCCGCGCCCTTTTGCATTTTCGGGCCGGCCCGGCGGGCCAACCCTTGAAGGATTGCCAGATGACCGAAGTGACACGCGTACCCATCCTGCCCATCAAGAAAGGCTCGCTGCCCAAGCTCTGGCTCGGGGTGGCCGCCGCCGCGCTGGCCGGGGCCGGATTGGCCTGGGCCGCCGTGCCCGAGGGTGTCCGGGTGGAGCAGATCGCGGCTGGCACGGGCGGCAGCCCCGCCATCGACGACGTCGTTCTGGTCAATTATGTCGGCAAGCTCAAGGATGGCACCGTGTTCGACCAGGCGCAGGGCGCGCCGCTGCCGCTGGGGCAGATGATCCCCGGCTTCGCCGAAGGGCTGACCAAGGCGCAGAAGGGCGGCAAGTATCGCATCGATATTCCGTCCGACAAGGGATATGGGGCCGAGGAGAAGCGCAATCCGCAGACCGGGGAAGTCGCGATTCCGGCCAATAGCGATCTGGTGTTCGAGGTCGAATTGCTCGATTTCATTTCCAACGCGGATTTCCAGCAGATGCAGCAGATGCGCCAGGCGATGGAACAGGCGAGCCGTCAGGGCCAGGGCGGCCAGGGTGGCGCACCGGCTCCGCTTCCGCTTCCGGGCCAGCCGGAACAGTAATCGCGCGTCGAAAGACGCGTTGCGACATTCAGTTACGAGAGGGCAAGCATGTCCGTGGATAAGGCCACCGTGGCCAAGATCGCCTCTCTGGCCCGGATCAAGGTCAGCGATCAGGAGCTTGAGGCGATGGCGCCCGAGCTGAACCAGATACTCGGCTGGGTCGAGCAGCTGGGCGAGGTCGATGTGAGCGGGGTCGAGCCGATGACTGCGGTCATCCCCAACACGCTGCGCCTGCGCGAGGATGTGGTGGATGCCGATCCGCTGACCGGCGGCGGCATTCGCGATGCGGTGCTGGCCAATGCGCCCGCCGCCGAGCATGGCTTCTTCGGCGTGCCCAAGGTGATCGAGTAATGTCCAGCGAACTGACCGAACTGACTGTCGCCGCGATTCGCGAAGGCGTGGCCAAAGGCGATTTCACCGCGCGCGAAGTGGCGGAAGGTTTCAATGCCAATGTCGCCGCGGCCGGCGCGCTCAACGCCTTCATCGTCGCCACCCCGGACAAGGCGCTGGAAGCGGCGGACCGGGTCGATGCGGACCGTGCGGCGGGCAAGGCGCTGGGCAGGATGGCCGGCGTCCCGATCGGCATGAAGGATTTGTTCGCCACCCATGGCGTGCAGACCACCGCCGCCAGCCATATCCTCGAAGGTTTCTCGCCGCAGTATGAAAGCACCGTCTCCCAGAAGCTGTGGGATGCAGGCGCGGGGATGCTCGGCAAGCTCAATCTCGACCAGTTCGCGATGGGTTCGTCCAACGAGACCAGCTATTTCGGCAATGTGATCTCGCCATGGCGGCGGAGCGATGCCAAAGGTATTGGGGATAACGCAGCGCTCGCGCCGGGCGGCTCCTCCGGCGGGTCCAGCGCGGCGGTCGCGGCGCGGCTGTGCCCGGCGGCCACCGGCACGGATACCGGCGGCTCGATCCGCCAGCCCGCCGCCTTCACCGGCATCGCAGGCATCAAGCCCACCTATGGCCGCTGTTCGCGCTGGGGCATCGTCGCCTTCGCCAGCTCGCTCGACCAGGCCGGGCCGATGGCGCGGGACGTGCGCGATTGCGCGATCATGCTGGAAGCGATGGCCGGGTTCGATCCCAAGGATGCGACCAGCCTCGACCTGCCGGTGCCGGAATGGGAAGCTGGGCTGGATGCCGATCTCAAGGGCAGGACAGTCGGCATTCCGCGCGAATACCGCATCGACGGCATGGACGATGACGTGGCGAAAAGCTGGGACGACGGGATCGCCTGGCTGAAGGACGCGGGGGCGCGGATCGTCGATATCAGTCTGCCGCACACCAAATATGCGCTGCCGACCTATTACATCATCGCCCCGGCGGAAGCGTCGTCCAACCTCGCCCGCTATGACGGCGTGCGCTACGGGTTGCGCGACCTGCCCGAAGGCGCGAACCTGCAGGACATGTATGCCGCCACCCGCGCCGCTGGCTTCGGGCCGGAAGTGAAGCGCCGCATCCTGATCGGCACCTATGTGCTGTCGGCCGGGTTCTACGACGCCTATTATACCCAGGCGCAGAAGGTTCGCGCGCTGATCGCACGCGATTTCGCGCAGGCCTTCGGGCAATGCGACGTGATTCTGGCGCCCACCGCGCCGAGCGCGGCCTTCGCGCTGGGCGAGAAAAGCGCCGATCCGCTGGAGATGTATCTCAACGACGTGTTCTCCGTCCCGGCGTCGCTGGCGGGTCTGCCGGCCATGTCGGTTCCGGCCGGGCTGAATCGCGAAGGCCTGCCGCTCGGCCTGCAGATCATCGGCAAGGCTTTCGACGAGCAGGGCGTTCTGAACGCGGGCCTCGCCATCGAACAGCGGGCGCAGTTCGGCGCGAAGCCGGAGAAGTGGTGGAGTTAATCGTCACTCCAGCGGAAGCTGGAGTCTCGGGCCATCTGGCCCGACCCCGATCAACCAGATCCCAGCCTTCGCTGGGATGACGGAAGAACGAAGATGTCTGATTACCGCATTCAGGGCGCAACCGGCGAATGGGAGGTCGTGATCGGCCTCGAAGTCCATGCGCAGGTCACGAGCAAGGCCAAGCTGTTCTCGGGCGCGGCCACCGCCTTCGGGGCGGAGCCGAACGCGCAGGTCAGCCTGGTCGATGCGGCCATGCCTGGCATGTTGCCGGTGCCGAACCGGGAATGCATCCGCCAAGCGGTGCGCACCGGCATGGCGATCGACGCGCAGATCAACAAGTGGAGCCGGTTCGACCGCAAGAACTACTTCTACGCGGACCTGCCGCAGGGCTACCAGATCAGCCAGCTCTATCACCCGCTGGTGGGCGAGGGGCATATCGACATCGCCCTCGACGAGAAGAATCCCGAGGACGCCAAGCGCATCGGGATCGAGCGCATCCATGTCGAGCAGGATGCGGGCAAGCTGATGCACGACCAGCACCCAACCATGTCCTACGTCGACCTCAATCGCTCCGGCGTGGCGCTGATGGAAATCGTCAGCCGCCCGGACATGCGTTCGCCCGCCGAAGCCGGGGCCTATGTCCGCAAGCTGCGCACTATCCTGCGCTATGTCGGCTCCTGCGACGGCAATATGGAGGAAGGCTCCATGCGTGCCGACGTCAACGTCTCCGTGCGCAAGCCGGGCGAGGAATTCGGCACCCGCACCGAAACCAAGAACGTCAATTCCGTGCGCTTCATCATGCAGGCGATTGAATATGAGGCGAGCCGCCAGGTCGATGTGCTGGAAGGCGGCGGGAAGATCGTGCAGGAGACCCGCCTGTTCGACCCCGACAGCGGCACCACTCGCTCCATGCGCTCCAAGGAGGATGCGCATGATTACCGCTACTTCCCGGACCCGGACCTGCTGCCGCTGGAGCTGGATGAGGCTTTCCTCGACGAATGCCGCGCCAGCCTGCCGGAACTGCCGGACGCCAAGCGCCTTCGCTATGAGAACGAGCTGGGCCTCTCCGCCTATAATGCCGATGTATTGACCGCCGAGGTCGAGACGGCCCGCTGGTTCGAGGCGCTGCTGGCCGCAAGCGCGGCAAGGCAGGGCAAGCCGGATGCCGCTGTCGCGAAGCAGGCCGCCAACTGGCTGATTTCCGAACTGTTCGGTGCGCTCAACAAGCTGGGCGTGGAGCTGGAGAACAGCCCGGTCAGCCCGGAAGCGGGGGCGGAATTGCTGGCGCTGATCGGCGACGGCACCATCTCCGGCTCCATCGCCAAGCAGGTGCTGGAAAAGATGCTGGAGACGGGAGACGGCGCCGCGGCCATCGTCGAGCGCGAAGGGCTGAAGCAGGAAAGCGACACAGGCGCGATCGAGGCGGCGGTGGACAAGGTGCTGGCCGACAATGCCGACAAGGTCGAGCAGTACAAGGGCGGCAAGGAAGCGCTGTTCGGCTTCTTCGTCGGCCAGACCATGAAGGCGATGCAGGGCAAAGCCAATCCGCAGGTGGTCAACGAGCTGCTCAAGCAGAAGCTGGGGTAAGGCCAGGCGGGACGGCGCGCATGTCGATGGCCGTGGTCCTCGTCCATCCGGAAATCCCGCACAACACCGGCGCGATCGGGCGCACCTGCGTGGCGCTCGACCTCGAGCTGGTGCTGATCCGGCCTTACGGCTTCGACTTGTCGGACAAGCACCTCAAGCGCGCCGGGCTGGATTACTGGGAGCATGTGCGGCTGGCCGAGTTCGATAGCTGGAACGCTTTCCTGGCGGAGCGCGCCCCGCGCGAGGAGCAGATTTTCCTGTTCGAGGAATATGCCGCGCGCAGCTTCTACGAGCCTGCCTATCCCGACGATGCCTACCTCGTCTTCGGCCGGGAGACCAAAGGGCTGCCCGCCGCGATCGTGGAGCCGCTGGCGCATCGCATGGTTCGCCTGCCGATGCGCTCCGGCCATATCCGCTCGCTCAATCTCGCCAATGCCGTGACCGCCGCCGTCTATCAGGCGCTGCGCGGGCAGCTTGGCGGCTGAGGTCCGCTGACGATTTTCCTACAGGGCGGGGATGTGCGACAGTGCCGCCCATGTTCGTCCGGTCTTCCCCGCACAGTCTTGAGCACCTGTCAGGAGCGCCCATTTATGCCATGAAAACAAGGAGTGAATTTTTCCTCCTGAACAGTGTCAACTGTGTCAACCTGCCCGGATCGGGCATCGGGAAAATTGGTGGAGGCGGACGAGGATGAAGCGCGTGGGGATGAGGTTTGAGAAACTAGGGAAGCACAAGTTGGAGAGGCCGAAATGAGATTGGTAGCAGTTACTTTGCCCCTCCTACTCGTTGCCTGCGGGAACGATGACGACATCCTCGGTTACGATGCCCTTTCAAAGCAAGTCGAAGGAACGCGGGTTGGGCACGCTGCAGATCATTGGATCGAGATGAGAAACATGGCCGGAGAATGGGAGCGGACCGGCCTGATCTTTGGCTATGCCGACGATTATGACGAATGCACGAAAGCAATCACCGGTTTGAAGAAGGTCAACTATGCAAGGGAATATCGCTGCACGCCCGCAAACTGACGGCGTGTCGGCAATCTACATAATCGCCGGAAAATTTGATCCATATCCTTGTGTTGCAAAATAGCAACACTATCTGAGGCGTCAGAAAGGTGAGGGAGATCCCATGAATCTCGAAAAATTTACCGACCGCGCCAAGGGCTTTCTGCAATCGGCCCAGACCGTTGCCATCCGCATGAACCATCAGCGGATCACGCCGGAGCATCTGCTCAAGGCCCTGCTGGAGGATTCCGAAGGCATGGCGGCGGGCCTGATCCAGAAGGCGGGAGGCAATCCCCGCTTCGCCGCCGAGGAGGTGGACAGGGCGCTGGCCAAGATCCCGGCCGTTTCCGGCGGCGGCTCGCAGGCCGCGCCGGGGCTGGACAATGAATCCGTGCGCGTGCTCGATCAGGCCGAGCAACTGGCGACCAAGGCCGGCGACAGCTTCGTGCCGGTGCAGCGCATCGTGCAGGCGCTGGCATTGGCTTCGACCACGGCGGCCGGCCAGGCGCTCAAGGCCGCCAATGTCGATGCCAGGGCGCTGGAAGCCGCGATCCAGGAAGTGACTGGCGGCCGCGCCGCCCACAGCGCCAGCGCCGAGGAAAGCTATGAAGCGCTGGGCAAATACGCCCGCGACCTGACCGAGGCGGCCCGTGAGGGCAAGCTCGATCCGGTGATCGGCCGTGACGAGGAGATCCGCCGCACCGTGCAGATCCTCGCCCGCCGCACCAAGAACAACCCGGTGCTGATCGGCGACCCCGGCGTAGGCAAGACCGCCATCGCCGAGGGCCTCGCCCTGCGCATCGCCAATGGCGACGTGCCGGAAAGCCTGCGCGACCGCCGCCTGATGGCGCTCGACATGGGCGCGCTGATCGCTGGCGCCAAATATCGCGGCGAGTTCGAGGAACGGCTCAAGGCCGTGCTGGATGAGGTGAAGGGCGCCGAGGGCGATATCATCCTGTTCATCGACGAGATGCACACACTGATCGGCGCGGGCAAATCCGAAGGCGCGATGGATGCGGGCAATCTGCTGAAGCCCGCGCTTGCGCGCGGCGAGTTGCATTGCATCGGCGCCACCACGCTCGACGAATATCAGAAATATGTCGAGAAGGACGCCGCGCTGCAGCGGCGGTTCCAGCCCGTTTTCGTGGGCGAGCCGACGGTGGAGGACACCATCTCCATCCTGCGCGGATTGAAGGAAAAATACGAGCTGCATCACGGCGTGCGCATCACCGATGGCGCGATCGTGGCGGCGGCGACGCTGTCCAACCGCTATATCTCCGACCGTTTCCTGCCGGACAAGGCGATCGACCTGATGGACGAGGCCGCCAGCCGCATCCGGATGGAGGTGGAGAGCAAGCCGGAGGAGATCGAGAAGCTGGATCGCAAGATCATGCAGCTTCAGATCGAGGAAGCGGCGCTCGCCAAGGAAAAGGACGATGCATCGAAGGATCGCCTCGCCACCCTGCGGGAAGAGCTGGCCAATCTGGAGCAGCAAAGCTCCGAGCTGACCACGCGCTGGCAGAACGAGCGCGACAAGATCGCGGCGGAAAGCAGGATCATGGAAGCGCTGGATGCGGCCCGCAACGAGCTGGAGCAGGCGCAGCGCGCGGGCGACCTCGCCAGGGCGGGCGAGCTTTCCTACGGCCGCATTCCCGAGCTGGAACGGCAGTTGGCCGAGGCGCAGAGCCAGTCCAAGAACGCCATGCTGCGCGAGGAAGTGACGGAGGACGACATCGCCGGCGTCGTCAGCCGCTGGACCGGCGTGCCGGTGGACAAGATGCTGGAGGGCGAGCGCGACAAGCTGCTGAAGATGGAGCAGGTGATCGGCGCCCGCGTCATCGGCCAGGAGCAGGCGGTGGAAGCCGTCTCCAAGGCGGTGCGCCGTGCGCGCGCCGGCTTGCAGGACCCGAACCGTCCGCTCGGCAGCTTCCTGTTCCTCGGCCCGACCGGCGTCGGCAAGACCGAGCTGACCAAGGCGCTGGCGGAGTTCCTGTTCGATGACGATGGGGCGATGGTCCGCATCGACATGTCGGAATTCATGGAGAAGCACGCGGTCGCGCGGCTGATCGGCGCTCCTCCGGGCTATGTCGGCTATGAGGAAGGCGGCGTGCTGACCGAGGCGGTGCGCAGGCGGCCCTATCAGGTCGTGCTGTTCGACGAGGTGGAGAAGGCGCACAGCGACGTCTTCAACGTGCTGCTGCAGGTGCTTGACGATGGCCGGCTGACCGACGGGCAGGGCCGGGTGGTGGATTTCAGCAATACGCTGATTATCCTCACGTCCAACCTCGGCAGCCAGTATCTCGCCAATCTGGACGAGGGGCAGGATGTCGCCTCGGTCGAGCCTCAAGTGATGGAAGTGGTCCGCAGCCATTTCCGGCCCGAGTTCCTGAACCGGCTGGACGAGATCATCCTGTTCCATCGGCTGGGGCAGGAGCATATGGCGCCGATCGTCGATATTCAGGTCGGCCGGGTGCAGAAGCTGCTCAGGGATCGCAAGATCACGCTCGACCTGACCGAGGCGGCCAAGCGCTGGCTGGGCCGGGTCGGCTACGATCCGGTCTACGGCGCGCGGCCGCTCAAGCGGGCGGTGCAGCGCTACCTGCAGGACCCGCTGGCCGAGAAGCTGCTGGGCGGCGAGATCCCGGACGGCTCGACCGTCCGCATCGACGAGGGCGACGGGGCGCTGAACATCGCGGTCGCTTGATTCGAGTTGCTTGACCGGCCTGGAGCCTTTCTGTTGGGCAGGGTGTTCCATCCTGCCGGGAAAGGCTCTAGGCCGTTCGGGTAGTCAGCATTCAGCCGGAGATCTGTCGATGCGTGCCGCCTTGTCCACCCTTGTCGCCGAACCGGGATGCAGGCGGCGATGAAGGATCAGAGCTGGCATATCGGCGTGATCGGCGGGTCGGGCCTCTATGAAGGGGCCGAGCTCGAAGAGGCCCAGCAGATCGCCGTCCGCAGCCCGTTCGGCGAGCCGTCCGGCCCGGTCACGCTCGGCACGCTGGGGGGCGTTCGCTTCGCTTTCCTGCCCCGCCATGGGGTGGGCCATCGCCTGCCGCCGGGGCGCGTCAACTATCGCGCCAATGTGGATGTGCTCAAGCGCTGCGGAGTGACGGACATTCTCTCCATCTCCGCGATCGGCTCGCTGCGGGAGGAGCTGGCGCCGGGCCATTTCGTGGCCGTCGATCAGCTGATCGACCGGACCGAGGGGCGGGAGCGCAGCTTCTTCGGCGAAGGGCTGGTCGCCCATGTCGGCCTTGCCGATCCGGTCTGCCCGCGCCTTTCGGGCCTTGCCGCCGATGCCGCGGAAGCGGCCGGGGGCACGGTGCATCGGGGCGGGTGCTATATCGCCATCGAAGGCCCGCAATTCTCGACCCGGGCCGAAAGCCGGATGTATCGCCAATGGGGCGCGGATGTGATCGGGATGACGGCCATGCCGGAGGCGCGCCTCGCTCGCGAAGCGGAGCTTCCCTATGCGATCCTCGCGATGGTGACGGATTACGACTGCTGGCGGGAAAGCGCGGAAACGGTCGAGGCGGCGGAAGTGTTCGCGGTGATGGGCCGGAACGCGGCCCTCGCGCGGCGGACCTTGCTCAGCCTTGCCGAAGCCTTGCCCCCGGTGAGGGAGCCAAGCCCGATCGACCGGGCGCTGGACGGCGCCTTCGCCACCGCGCCGGACCATCGCGACGGGCGGCTTGCGGCCATGCTGGATGCGGTGGCCGGCCGCGCGCTCGGCAACGGGATGAAATGAAACAAGGCTCCGCGCGGGCAGGGCCTTGTTCCGAGGCATTGGTATTCGGGATCAGCCGCGCTTCGGCGGTCCGTCGGCGAAGGCGTCCGCGATGGAACAGGCCGCGGGGCCGAGGATCACGATGAACAGCGTCGGCAGGATGAACAGGATCAGCGGCACCGTCATGATCGCGGGCAGGCGCGCGGCCTTCTCTTCGGCCCGCATCATGCGCTCGTTCCGGAACTCCGCCGACAGCACCCGCAGCGCGGAGGCCAGCGGCGTGCCGTAGCGCTCGGTCTGGATCATGGTGGTCACCACGCCTTTGACCGACTCCAGATCGACACGATAGGCCAGATTGTCGAAGGCCTGCTTGCGTTCGGTCAGGAAGGAAAGCTCGATTGCGGTAAGCGCGAACTCATCCCCCAGTTCGGGATAGGCGCGCCCCAGCTCCTTGGCCACGCGATTGAACGCGGCGTCCACCGTCAGGCCCGCTTCCGCGCAGATGACCAGGAGATCGAGCGCATCGGGCAGGCCCTTGCGGATCGCATCGGTTCGCTTGGCTATCTGGTTCTGCAGGAGAATATCCGGTAGCTTGTAGAAGAAGATCAGCACGGCGGCGAAGGCGAAGAACCGCTTCATGCCTCCCCATTCGGGAAAGGTGTTGGACCCATAGATCACCAGTGCGCCGATCAGGCCGAAGACGATGGGCAAGATCATGCGGCCGAAGATGACCGCGAAGGCCCACTCCTTGTTGCGGATGCCGGCCTGGGCCAGCTTCTGCTGCGCCTGCTTGACCTGCGTGTCCTGCAGCACCTTCATCTTTTGCAGGGTCAGCTTCAGCCTGTCCGTGGTTTCGCTCTTGCGAACCACGCTGGCGCGCTTTTTCACCGTGGCCGTGACGATGCCGGCTTTCAGCTGCTCGCGCCGTTCGTTCAGGGATTTGACGCGCTTGGCCATCGGATCGCGCACGGTCACAGCCGTGTAGATCGCGAAGATCACCGCCAGAGCGGCCATGCCGGCAAGTATGCTGCCGACGAAGACGACGTCGACGCCAAGTAGCGTGGGTCCGGCCGGGGTTTCGATCATGCTTTGCGTCCCTGCTCAGATTTCGAAGCTGACCATCTTGGCCATGATGAACACGCCGATCCCCATCCAGATCATGCCGCCGATCCCGGCCACGATCAGACGCTCGTCGATGAAGAAGTCGGCGAGGTATTTGGGATTGACCCACCAGATCAGCCCGAACACGATGAAGGGGAGAGATCCGACGATATAGGCGGAAGCCTTGGATTCTGAACTCATCGCCTTGATTTTGAGCTTCATCTGCGAGCGCTTGCGCAGCACATCGGCAAGGTTGGACAGCGTTTCGGCAAGATTGCCGCCCGTCTCGCGCTGGATAGCCAGCGTGATGCAGAAGAAGCTGAATTCAGGGGTGTTGAGGCGGTCCGCCGTTTCCTGCAGCGCATCTTCCATCGTGCGCCCGACCTTGATCCGATCCACCACCGCGCGAAATTCCTCGCCCACCGGGCCGGGCACTTCCTGGGCGACGACCGACAAGGTTTCGGTAACCGGAAGGCCGGAGCGCAGGCCGCGGACCAGCAGCTCGATCGCGTCGGGGAACTTGGCGGT
Organism: Tsuneonella sp. CC-YZS046; assembly: GCF_035581365.1. NCBI lineage: Bacteria > Pseudomonadati > Pseudomonadota > Alphaproteobacteria > Sphingomonadales > Erythrobacteraceae > Tsuneonella > Tsuneonella sp. CC-YZS046. Next base: position 325,376 of record NZ_CP141590.1, read on the forward strand.
GAAATCGTTGGTCCGCTTCTTCACGAAGAAGTTGACGACCATGTGCGGAATGCCCGCGCCGAGCACCACGCCGACCCCGAGGGCAAGCAGCGGAACGCCTGTGCGCAGATAGATCAGGACGGTGAAACCCAGGATCAGGCCGAGCGTAGCGTAGAAATATTGGGCGATCGTCCATTGCTTGCCGGTGCGATGCAGACGCAGGGCCAGCGCCTCCATCCGGGAGGCGGAGCCGGCGATCTTGTGCATCTTCGGCTTGCGGGCGGCGACCGCCTTGCGCAGCTGCGCTTCGACCTTGTCCTTGGTGTTTTCGGAATGGCGGTCGCGCAGGGTCTGCAGGCGTCGCGCGCTTTCACGGGCCAGGGATGGCCCGGCAAAGGCGAGATAGCCGAGAACCATCATGGAAATCAGCCCGAACAGGACAATCAGGGGCTGGATGATGCTCATGCTCTAGCCTCGCTCGTTCGAATGCGGTTCTTGCGCCGGATTGCAACGCGGGCCGCTGCGGCATGCCCACGAAGGGCGTCGAAGCGGCCGCTGCGTCATTCCGCCGGCTCCACTGGGGCCTTGCGATTGCCCTTCTTGTTCATCAGGGCCTTGAGATCGAGGCTGCCGAGCAGGGAAGGCTTCACCTTCTTGACCGGATCGGCCGCTTCGGCGGTTTCGCCCGCGCCCAGGACCGCGCCCGCAATTTCGCGGATCGCCGCGCTCGCCTTGCTGGAACGGTTCGCCTCGACGAAGGTTTGGCCCAGCTTCGCGGCGTTGGCTGCGGCCTTGAGATCGTAGGGGACCATCCAGTCGATCTTGCGTTCGATCGACCCTTCGAAATCGGCCTTGCTGATCTCGCTGACGCCCGTCTGCACCCGATTGGCCACCACGATGGGTTGGGCATGCGGAGCATTGGCCTTGAGCCAGGACAGGATACGGATCGAATCCCGCGCCGAAGCGAGCGTCAACTCCGTTGCCAGAACGACCACGTTCACATCCGCGAGCAGATGCGGGAAATTGATCAGCATATTGCGCGGCAGGTCGATCACCGTCATTTCGAAGGCGTGCCGGAATTCCTCTTCCAGCTGCGCGAAGGCGGCGCCATCGGTCATCAAGGGCGAATTGATCGGTGCTTCGGCCGAAAGGATCGCGAGATTGTCATTCGCCCGGATCATGGCGCGTTCGATGAACAGGCTGTCGATGCGGCTGGGATTGTCGATAGCGTCCGTCAGCCCCCGGCCCGGTTCCAGATCGAGCGTGAGCGCGCCGGTGCCGAAATGCACGTCGAGGTCGAATAGAGCGGTCGGCCGCTTGTAATCGCTGCTGAATATCCAGGCGAGCGAGGTGGCCAGCGTGGATGCGCCGACACCGCCGCGCGTGCCCACGACGGCGGTCGAGATATGCTGCTTCGGAGCATTGCCGTCGAGCGCCTTGGGCTGGCTGAACACCAGCTGGGCCTGGGTCAGCGTATCGCGCAGGGCAGTCGGTGAGAGCGGCTTGAGCAGATAATCGTGGATGCCGCTGGCGAGAAGGTCGCGATACAGCCGCACATCGTTCACCTGCCCGATGGCGATCACCACCGTGCCCGGCTCGCAGACTTCGGCGAGGCCGTTGATGTCGTTCAGCGGATCTCCGCTTTCCGAAAGATCGACCAGCAGGATGTTCGGGCTTGCCGAGATCGACAAGGACTGGACCGCGTTGCGCAGCCCGCCCTTGTTGCATTTCTCCGGCGGCCAGCCCAGTTCGATCACCACCGGCCGCAAGGCGTCAAGCGTATTCTCGTCGCAGACGAAGGCGTTGAACGGGTCCCGGTTTCCCGGCATGTTCGCTTTCCAAGGCGCGTTCATGGCTTAGTTGCCCCCCTTGCTGGTGGCGTTTGCTGTCAGGCCGGCCTCTCCGGTCGGCGCTTGCTTGCGATAGCTCGAGATCGCCTTGCTCGAACTCATCACGACGGTATCGCCGGTGCCTTCGGCGCCTTTCAGGAGATGCTCCGGATCGGCGACCATCGCGGCCAGATTGCCGTTGGTCGCGCAACCATAGCCGGACCAGCTCTTGTTCGAGAGATTGCTGGCGGTGCGGTGCGACCAGTCGGGGCAGCCGGGGACGGAAGCGGACGAACGCGTCACCACGACCCGGGCCTGGCCGGGATCGACATATCCTTCCGTGACCGGCGCGACGTCGCTCACCAGCAGGCCATGACGCGCCGCGATGGCTGCCACGGCTTCGCGGGTTGCGGTGCTGCCGAGCGGATCGTCGATCGATATGCGGTCACCATAGCGCAGATTCATCGCCTCGAACCAGTCAGCGAGCTTGCGCTGTTCCGGAACGGGCAGGCCGCCTGCGCCGGTATGCAGGTCGAGAGCGTAATTGGTCCGCTCCACTACCGGCTGATGAACGCTTTCCAGCCCACGGATCGGCGCGTTCGAACCGGAACAACCGGCCATGAAAAAGCCCAGTGAGAGAGCGATGGCGGCAGCCATCGGCTTGTTTGCGCGGTTATGCATCCTGTTCACCTTTCTCACTTGAGGCTGAAGCCGGGTTCGGGAGTTGCCGCGGCCTGGCCCTTTTTCTTGCGGCCGCGCTTGGAGTCATCCGTATAGGGCAGGGCGGCGCCCACTTGCGGCCCGGCGGCGGGGCTGGGCGCTGCGCTCGGCGCTGGCCGGGTAGCTCCGTTCTCGCCGTTGGTTTCCAGATTGCCGAGGAACTGCTCGAGCGCTGTCGGAGCACGGAAGCCGTCCGTCGGCAGCTTGATGTCCCTGTCGTCCACCGGGTTGACCAGATACGGCGTCACCACGATCACCAGTTCGCTCTGGCCCCTGCGGAATTCGGTCGATTTGAAGAGATTGCCGAGGATCGGCAGGTCGCCGACACCGGGTGTCTTGTCGATCGTGTTCTGGGAATTGTTGCTCATCAGGCCGGCAATCATGAAACTCTGCCCGGAGCCGAGTTCCACGGTGGTTTCCGCCCGGCGGACGGTGAGAGCCGGAACCTGAAAGCCGCCCAGCGTGACGGCGCCCTGGCTCGACAATTCGGACACTTCCGGGCGAACCCGGATCGAGATGCGGCCATTGGCAAGCACGATTGGCGTGTAGGCCAGGCTCACGCCGAATTTCTTGTATTCGATCGCCGTCGTGCCGAGGCCCTGGCTGATCGGGATGGGAAATTCGCCGCCCGCGAGGAAGTCCGCGGTTTCGCCCGAAAGGGCGGTCAGATTGGGCTGGGACAATGTCGTGACCAAGCCATTGCGTTCGGCAAGGTCGAGCGCGCCCGCAAGATCCAGGCCGAGCAGCTTGCCGAACCCGGAAATGGTGGTGCCAGGGCTGTTCTGCGTTACGAAGGAGGTGCCATCGGAGCTTTCGGTGCCGCCGGTGAAGAGGCCGCCGCCAATCGTCCATTGCGGAAGGAAGCCTTCACGCCCCTGGGCAATGCCGAACTTGAAGCCGTTGGTTCCGTCGAAAGTATTGAGGTTGGCGCCCAATGCGCGGACCAGCGAGCGGCTGACCTCGGCGAAACGGACACGCAGGTTGACCTGCAGCGGCGTCGCCATCCTCAGGCGGCTGATTACATTGGTGCCTTCGCCCACGAACGCGCTGACCAGCCGCTCGGCCTCGGCCGCGTCCTCGGGCGCGGCGACGGTCCCGGTGAGCAGGATGGTGTTGTTGCTCATCGTCGCGACGCCGATCTTCGCCTCGGGCATGGCCAACGCGAGCATCTGGTCGATGGTGTCGATGTTGGAACCGACCCGGATATCCGCGGACCAGATCACGTCGCCGGCGGAATTGCTGGCATAGACGGTGGTTATCCCCCCCGCCTTGCCGAAGATGTAGAGCTGCTTTGCGGATTTCACCTGGACATCGGCGATCGCATCATTGGCGACGAAGATGTCCGCCATGCGATCCGGTACGGTGACGAGCTGGCCCCGGCCGATCGAGATGTCGATGGTCCGCGCAGCCAGGTTGACCGATTGCGCCGCAGCGGTGCCGGCGGGCAGGGTGCCCAGCGGCAACGCGGCGCAAGCCACGGTCAGCATGGAGACAGTCAGGCGTTTCATGCGTTTGCCCTTCGATTGCGCGATGCGCATTGCGGCGAAAATTTCGGTACGGCCCGGCATCTCACTTCCCCCCCACAGGAACGGTCGTCGTGTCCTTGCCGCGAGTGACGCGCACCACCGGCCCCGTCTGGACCTGCGGAGTCGCGCTGGCCGGAACAATGTTCATCGAGCCTGCGGACGAAGGCCTGGAGTCGACCGCGGGCATCGAACGGCGCTGGAAGCGCGAGACGTCGCCGCCGGTCACGAAGGTTCCGCCGCTGTCGGCCGGGCGGCTCATGGCCGCGCGCAACAGGCGTTCTTCCTCGGCGGGCGTGGCGCCTTCAGGGACATCCACGTCCCCGGCCGCGATGGCCTTTTCCAGTTCGGACTGGTTATCCGCGATGGAACGGAGCGACAGGCTGAGCGTGCCGATGGTCTGAGCCACCGCCACCTTCTCGGCGATTTTCGGCGTCACCTCGAGAGTGACGGTGCGGAATGCGCGGACCACGGTCTTGCCGTCCACCGTCTCGCTTTCGGTCGACTGGTCGGTGGCAAGCACGCGGATGTTGCGCAGGATCGTTTCCGAGGCCTTCAGCGCCGCGCCTTCGTCACCCTTGACCGTCTGGGTCAGCACGAGGTCGACCCGGTCGCCGGGAAAGACGAAGCCGGCCACGCCGGTCTTGGCGGAAACCGGAACGGTCACGGCGCGCATGCCCGGCCCGAGGGCGGCGGCCAGGAAGCCCCGGTCGCCAGGGCTGACCAGGGAGCCGCGCGTTACCGGCTCGCCGGCGGAGATCGGGTTGCGCACCACGGTGCCGAGCAGCTTGCTCATATCCGCTTCGCCGTCGATGAAGTAGGCGTCGGTCACCAGTTCCTTGGGCCAGAGCTGATAGCTGACGGAATCGGCCGTGATGATGGTGCCCACGGGAAGCGCCCTCTGCGCGACCAGGATCTTGGGGCCTTGCGGAACTTCCGCAGCGGCCTGCACCTTCGGCGCGGGCGACCCGGCAAGCATGCTCCGGGCGGCCATGGCCGTGCCGATCGCGACGATCAGCGCTCCCAGCAGCAAAATCAGCTTCTTCCTGTCCATGGCTGTTAAGCCCCCCTGTATTGCCCTTCGATCCCCGGGCAGTCTGACTTGCGATCAATCGCAGAGAATGGTTAAAATCAGGTTCACCCAGCGAGTTGCAGGGATTGCGCCGCATTCGGCAGGTAATGGAACCCAAGCACCCACAGTCCGCCGATGGCGATGGCCACCCCATATGGGATGGCCAGCTTGTGGCGCTGCCGCCGCATGACGTGCCATGCCCCCAGCACGAGCGTCAGCACACCCCCGGCCAAGGCCATCACCAGGAGCAATTGGAGGAACCATTCCGGTTTGATCCATAGAGCGAGCGCGGCGAGAAGCTTCACATCGCCGCCGCCCATCGCCCCCACGGCGAACAAGGCGGCGAGAATGGCGAATGCGGCGAACGCAATGCCGAGCTGGAGCGCGATGTCAGGCCAGAGCGATAGCCCGCAGGACCACCAGAACAGGGGCGCGGAAAGGGCGATTGCGGCATTCAGCCAATTGTCGATCTGCCGCCGCCGCAAATCCGTGAAGGCGGCCAGCAGAAGCGCGCCCGCCAGTGCCGCGAGCAGAAAATAGTGGAAAAAACCGCTTTGCATCTAAACCCCCCGGTGCCCCGAGGGATAAGTGGTACAGTTCATCACTTACCAAATAGTAACCACGGGCAGGAGGGCGGTATTAGGTCTGTTTCCGACGCGTCTGCCCAGGCCGGATCAGCATCGCCGAGCAAGCGGTTCGATCGCCGGTCGATACCCGAAAAATCCGTGGAAGGGCATTGGGTTGCCGCTGACGGGCAGGCGATCCGCCGGATAGACTGGCCGGCGGGCGAGGGCGCGGCCAAGGGCTCGCTCCTGTTCCTGCCGGGGCGGGGCGATGCCTATGAGAAATATCTCGAAACGCTCGACCACTGGGCGTCGCGGGGATGGCGGGTCACGTCCCTGGACTGGCGCGGCCAGGCCGGTTCCGGGCGGCTGGGGCGCGATCCGGTGACCGGGCATATAGACGATTTCGCGACATGGGTCGCCGATCTGCGCTCGTTCTGGGAAAGCTGGTCGGCGCAAGGCCCGGGGCCTTGCATATTGGCGGGCCACTCGATGGGCGGGCATCTTGCCTTGCGCGCGGTGGCGGAACGGGCGGTAAATCCGGACGCCCTGATCCTGATCGCTCCCATGCTGGGTATTGCCAGCCAGAGATTGCCGATGGGCTTGCTGCATGGCGTGGCGCGGCTGATGGCGGCACTGGGCGACCCGCGTCGCCCGGCCTGGCGGTGGAGCGAGAAGCCGGGGCAGGTGCCGGAAGGGCGCATCGACCTGCTGACGCATGACAGCGAACGCTATGCCGATGAACTTTGGTGGCGCGACGCGCGGCCGGAACTCGCGATGGGGCCGGGAAGCTGGGGCTGGGTGGAGCGTGCCTATGCCTCGATGCGGGGGCTGGCCCGTGACGGCGTCCTGGAAACAGTCAAGATACCGGTGCTGATCCTTGCAACGCAGGTGGACCGGCTGGTGGACACAGGGGCGATCAAGCGCGCCGCGCATCGACTGCCCGATTGCGAGTTGGTTCTGTTCGGGGAAGAAGCTCGCCATGAAATCCTGAGGGAAGGCGATCCGGCCCGCGACCGGGCGCTGGATGCTATCGACCAGTTTCTTGAAAAGGCCGCATTTGCCGCAAGGAGCCCTGCGTGACGGAAGACCGAGGTGCGAAGTCGTTCGATATCGTTGTTGTGGGCGCAGGCATGGCGGGGGCCAGCCTCGCGGCGGAACTGGCGCCCCATGCGACGGTTCTGGTGCTCGAAACGGAAGACCGGCCCGGTTTTCATGCGACCGGGCGTTCCGCCGCCTTCTGGGTGGAAAGCTATGGCGGGCCGCCGATCCTGCCGCTTACCGTGGCGTCGGGCGCTTATCTGGCCGAGCATGGCTTCCTGATCGACCGGGGCGGGCTGAACATCGCCCGCAAGGACCAGCTGGACCAGCTCGACCGCTTCCAGCAGCTTTATTCCGAAGCCGGAATCCGGCTTGAGCGCTGGGACCGGGCCAGGATGGAGAGCCATGTGCCGGGGCTGCTGCCGGACTGGGTCGAGGCGGTGATGGAGCCTGACAGCAAGGACATCGATGTCGGCGGGCTGCATAATCATTATCTCGCCATCGCGCGCCGGGGCGGGGTGGAGATCCGCTGCCGCGCCGGGCTTGCCGCCGCCGCCCGCGAAGGCGGGTGCTGGCGTCTGACCTTGGCCGACGGAAGCACGGTGAGTTGCGATACGCTGGTGAATGCCGCGGGGGCCTGGGCCGATCCGGTCGCTGAAATGGCGGGGGTCAGGCCCGTGGGCGTGCAGCCGCTCCGCCGCACCATGGTGCAGTTGCGCACTGTGCCGGAAGCCGCCCCGGATATGCCGCTGGTGCTGGATATCGGCGGAAGTTTCTACTTCAAGCCGGAGAGCGGACGGCTCTGGCTCACGCCGCATGACGAGCACCCCTGCGCGCCCTGCGATGCGGCTCCGGAAGAGCTGGATGTCGCCATCGCCATCGACCGGCTGGAGCATGTGGTGGATTGGAAGATCGAACGGGTCGAGCATAAATGGGCCGGGCTGCGCAGCTTCGCGCCGGACCGGGCGCCGGTTTACGGGCCTGATCCGAGGGAGCCTTCCTTCTTCTGGTTCGCGGGCCAGGGCGGGTTCGGCATCCAGACCGCTCCGGCCGCCGCCCGTCTGGCATCGCAGATCATGCTGGGCCTGCCCGCCGACGAGATGACCGCCCGCCTCGATGCGGAATTGTATAGCGCCCGCCGTTTCGGCTAGGATGCGGTGGCTTGCCGGATGAACGCCTGAAGAGAGTTTGCCCGATCACCAAGTGAGGAGACGCGAGAATGGCCCATCGTTTCGAGATCCGGAAGAACAAGAAGGGCGAGTTCGTCGCCTATTTCTGCTACAACAAGGAAACGATTTTCTGGACCGAGGGCTACGCGTCCAAAGCGGGGGCGAAGAACGCCATAGAATCGATCAGGAAGAATGGGCCGGGCGCGGAAACCGTAGACGATAGTTGATCCTGCCCGCAGGCGCGGACGCCCTGCGGCTACCCGCCCGCGGCCTTGGCGGCCTCGCTGGCCAGCTTGTCCACCCGCTCGTTTTCGGGGTGGCCGTTGTGCCCCTTGACCCAGATCCATTCGATCCGGTGCTTATGCGCCACGTCGATCAACTCGTGCCATAGTTCGGCATTCTGCACCGGCTTCTTGCTCGCGGTCTTCCAGCCGTTGCGCTGCCAGCCGTGAATCCAGCGGGTCATTCCGTCCATCACATATTTGCTGTCGGTATGCAGCATCACCTCGCAAGGCTCGATCAGGGCTTCCAGCGCCCTGATCGCCGCCGTCAGTTCCATCCGGTTGTTGGTGGTGTGCGGATCGGAGCCGGATAGTTCCTTCTCGTGCCGCCCCATCCTCAGCAGCGCGCCCCAGCCGCCGGGGCCGGGATTTCCCTTGCACGCGCCATCGGTGAAAATTTCCACCCGTTTCATGCGAACAGCAACCTATCCTTTCGTTCTGGGGAACGCGCTGCTCCCCATGCTGGCGTAAGCGCGCGATCGCCTGGCGAAGGCCATCGGGTCCTTGGGCGTGACCAGCGCGCCATGCGGTGTATGCAGCCAATCATAGGAACGGGTCGCAAGGAAGCGCATGGCCGCACCCCGTGCCAATATGGGAAGGGCTGCCCATTCTTCGTCGGACAGGCGGCGGACGCTCTCATAGCCTTCCACCAGCGCTGCCGCGATTTCCGGATGAAAATTGCTGCCGTCGGGATCGAAGCACCATGCCGCATGCGTTACCGCCAGATCATAGGCCGTGATGTCGGTGCAGGCGAAGTAGAAATCGATCAAACCGCTCACGCTGTCGCCGAGCATCAGGACATTGTCCGGAAACAGGTCGGCATGGATCACGCTGCGCGGCAGATCCTGCGGCCAGCGGTCCACCAGGAACGCCAGTTCCTCCGCGACGAGGGCGGGAAGCGACGGATCGATTCGGGCCAGGCCGTCGCCGCAACCGGCAAGCAGGCCGCGCCAGGCGTCGAGGGCCAGCCCATTGGCGCGATGGCCAGGGAAATCGGCCGAAGCGAGATGGATTCCCGCCAGCGCCTGGCCGACGGCTTGCGCCTGGGCGATGCCCGGCCGGTCCACCGAAACGCCCGGAAGGAACTCGATCAGCGCCACCGCCTTGCCTTCGATCATTCGGAAAGGCGCGCCGTCGCGGTCGTGGATCGTACGCGGCACAGGGCAGTTCCGGGCCGCCAGATGATCGAGCAGGCCCAGGAAGAAGGGCAGGTCCGCGAGATCGGTGCGGGTTTCGTACATGGTGAGGATGAAGCGGTCGCGGCTGGTCTCGACCAGCCAGTTGCTGTTCGACACGCCTTCCGCGATGCCTTTCGCGGAGCGCAGCTCCCCCACGTCATACTGGGCGATCAGATCGGCAAGCTGGTCGGCGGCGAGATGGGTATAGACGGCCATGGCTGGCGAGTTCCCGCTAGGACAGTTGCCGGGGCAGCTTGAAGATCATCTTTTCCTCGGCCGAGACTATGGTGTGTTCTTCCACCTCGCGCCATTCCCCGAGGCGGGCGATCACTTCCCGGACGAGCGTTTCGGGCGCCGATGCGCCGGCGGTGAGGCCCACCGTTCCGACTCCCTCCAGCCACTCCTCCTGGATGTCGGTGGCGCGCTGGATCAGCCTGGCGTTCGTCCCGCAGCGTTCGGCCACTTCGACCAGCCGCAGGGAATTGGAGCTGTTGGGCGCGCCGATCACCAGCACCAGATCGCTGCCCGGGGCGATCTGCTTGACCGCGGCCTGACGGTTGGAGGTGGCGTAGCAGATGTCTTCGGCCTTGGGCCCGGCAATGTCGGGGTATCGCTCCCTGAGCGCGCCGATGACCCTGGCGGTGTCGTCCACCGAAAGGGTCGTCTGGGTGAGGTAGGCCAAGGGCGTGTCGGCGGGGAAATCGAGCTTCGCGACATCGTCCACCGTCTCGATCAGCGTCATGTTTCCTTCCGGCACCTGGCCGAAGGTGCCGATGACTTCCGGATGGCCGGCGTGGCCCACGAAAACGATATGCCGGCCCGCCTCGATCTGCCGTTCCGCCTGGCGATGGACCTTGCTGACCAGCGGACAGGTGGCGTCGAGATATTCGAGCCCGCGTTGCTCCGCCCGCGCGGGGATGGCCTTCGGCACGCCATGGGCGCTGAACACCACGGGGACGCCATCCGGCACCTCGTCCAACTCCTCGACGAAAATGGCGCCCTTAGCCTTCAGATTGTCGACCACGTAGCGGTTATGCACGATCTCGTGGCGCACATAGACCGGCGCCCCATATAGCACCAGCGCCCGCTCCACGATCTCTATGGCCCGGTCCACTCCCGCGCAAAAGCCCCGGGGGGCCGCGATGAGCACGGTCAGCGGCAGGCGGCCTGCGCGGGAAGCGGTTTGCGGAAAGGGCGCGTTCATGCGGAGGTCTCTAGCGCCTGCGGCAAGGCGGTGGAAGGGTCGCGCGATCTTTCTGTCTGACCCGTTGCGCTTTATTGGCACAGGCCCTAGGGCTGCAGCCAGTCTTTGGACGAGGATCGATGATGAGTGCTCGCTTTCGCCTGTTCGCCGTGATCGCTGTCGCCGCCGCGCTGGCGGGATGCAAATCGAAGGGCGATATCGTGGTTCAGGAGGGGGTGGGCATCACCGCGCTGCGCACGGTGTGCCCGGCGGTGGGCGTGCCGGATTTCACGGGCGACATCACCTTGTTCTCCCCGGCCGAAGCGCGCACGGCGGCGGCGCTGGACGTGACGGCGGCCATCACCAATGTCCGCTCCAGCTGCAACGACACCGGCGCGCAGGTCTATTCCGAAGCGAGCTTCGACGTGGTGGCCCGGCGGCAGGATACGCGCGGCGCCCGCAGCGTGACCCTGCCCTATTTCTCGACCGTGGTCCGGGCGCAGGACCAGATCGTCAGCAAGCGCGTCGGCTCGGTCACGCTCAACTTCGCGGACGGGCAGGAGCGCGCCACCGCCAGCGCCCGGGCCGGGGCCTATGTGGATCGCGCGGAAGCGACCCTGCCTCCGGAAATTCGCGATCGCGTGACTCGCAAGCGCAAGGCGGGCGACATGGATGCGGCGATCGATCCGCTGAGCGAGCCCGAAGTGAAAGCCGCCGTTTCGCGGGCGAGCTTCGAGCTGCTGGTCGGTTTCCAGCTCAGCCGGGAGCAGCTGGCCTACAACGTCACGCGCTGAGGTTCGCCGATTTCCCGCAGGCCGTGTGACAGCGGCCTTCCCCCGGCGGGGCAAAACCGCTAACCGCCCGCCCCATGTCCAATGACCTGATCCCCGACCGGAAGACTCTCCATGCCGCCTTCGCGGCCCATGTGGCCGCCGCGCTCGACGCGCTGGAGCAGGATGGCATCCTGCCCGCCAGCCTGCCGCGAGGGAATGTCAGCGTGGAGCCGCCGCGCGATCCGTCGCATGGCGATCTCGCTACGAACGCGGCGATGGTGCTTGCCAAGCCGGCGAAGGCCAATCCGCGCGCGCTGGCCGAAGCGCTGGCCGCAAGGCTGAACGCCTTGCCGGAGGTGACGGGCGCCGAGATCGCGGGGCCCGGCTTCATCAATCTCCGGCTGGCCGACAGCGCCTGGCGCGGTGAATTGCAGGCCATCGCGGCCGCAGGCCCGGATTACGGGCGCTCCGTGCTTGGCGGCGGCGGCGCGGTCAATATCGAATATGTCTCCGCCAATCCCACCGGCCCCATGCATATGGGGCATTGCCGCGGCGCCGTGGTGGGCGATGCGCTGGCCAATCTGCTCGAGTTCGCCGGTCACAGGGTGATCCGCGAATATTACGTCAACGATGCGGGCGCGCAGGTCGATGTCCTCGCCCGCTCGGCCCATCTGCGTTATCGCGAAGCGCTGGGCGAGGCGGTGGGGGCGATCCCCGAGGGGCTGTATCCCGGCGATTATCTGGTGCCGCTGGGCGAGGCGCTGGCGAAGGAATTCGGCGATCGCTACGCCGCCGCGCCCGAGACGGAATGGCTGCCGCTGTTCCGCAGCCGTGCCGTCGCGGCGATGATGGAGATGATCCGCGCCGATCTGGCGCTGCTCGGCATCCATCACGACAAGTTCTCGTCCGAGGCGGAACTGCAGGCGGCGGGCAAGCCGGCCGAGGCCGAGCAATGGCTGCGCCGGCACGATCTCGTCTATGATGGCGTGCTGGAAGCGCCGAAGGGCAAGACCCCGGAAGATTGGGAGCCGGTGGAATTGCCGCTGTTCCGTTCGACCCGCTTTGGCGACGATCAGGATCGCCCGATCCGCAAGAGCGATGGAAGCTGGACCTATTTCGGCGCGGACCTTGCCTATCACTTCCAGAAGGCGGAGGATGCCGATGCCCTGATCGACATCTGGGGCGCGGACCATGCCGGCACGGTCAAGCGGATCAAGGCGGCGGTGGCCGCGCTGACGGAAGGCGCGGGCCGTTCGATCCCGTTCGATATCAAGCTGGTGCAGATGGTCCAGCTGCTGCGCGATGGCGAGCCGGTCAAGATGTCCAAGCGCGCGGGCACTTTCGTGACCCTGGCCGATGTGGTGCGTGAAGTAGGCAAGGATGTGGTTCGCTTCACCATGCTGACCCGCAAGCCCGAAGCGCAGATGGACTTCGATTTCGCCAAGGTGGTGGAAGCGTCGAAGGACAATCCGGTGTTCTATGTGCAATATGCGCACGCCCGGATTCGTTCGACTTTGCGGAAAGGGGAGGCCGAAGGGCTTGCCCCCGCCGATGCCGCGCTGGACCGGCTGGGCAGCGAGGAAATGGAACTGGTGAAGCTCGCCGCGCAATTTCCCCGTATCGTGGAAGCGGCCGCCTCGGCGCGGGAGCCGCACCGTATCGCTTTCTTCCTGTATGACCTCGCGGCGGCGTTCCACGCCTATTGGAATCTCGGTAACGACAGGCAGGACAAGCGCTTCATTGTGGCACAGGATGCCGAGTTGACCGGCGCAAGGCTTTTCCTTGCCGCGCAAATCGGGCAGGTTTTCCGCAACGGACTGGCCTTGCTTGGGGTCGAGGCGGTTGAGGAGCTTTGATGATGATTGCGAACCCGGATGATGGCCGCAAGGACGAGGACAATCTTGCCGAGTTTGACAATGCCGATACGCCGGACGCGAATGCCGAGGAGGTGCGGCTCGACTTCGAGGATGATGACGAGCAGTTGCCCTGGCTCGAATCCGCCGACGACGCGGAGGAAGAAGGCCCCGATACTGGGCGCATGGTGGGCTTCGCGCTGATCGGCCTGCTGGCCCTGGCGGCCATTGTCGGCGGGATCTGGTGGGCCAGCCATCGCAACTCCAACCCGCATCTGGTGGCCGATGGCAGCACTATCGAAGCGCCGGAAGGCCCTTACAAGACCAAGCCGGAGGACCCGGGCGGCAAGACCTTTGCGGGCACCGGCGACACCAGCTTCAAGGTCGGCGAAGGTAAGGCCAGCGAAGGTCGCCTGGACGCCAATGCTGTCGCCAGGCCTAGCATCGATACCGCCCAGGCGGGCGACAAGCCCAAGCCCGCATCCGCCGCCACGCAGGACACGGCGGGCGATGCCGGTGGGATCGGGGTGCAGCTTGGCGCCTATGTCACCAAAGAAGCGGCCACGGCGGGCTGGAACACGCTGGTCGGCAAGCACGAGCTGCTGAAAGGCCGCAATCACCGGATCGTCGAAGGACAGGCCGATATCGGCACGGTCTATCGGCTGCAGGTGGTGGCGGGCGATCTGGAGGGCGCCAACAGCCTGTGCCAGAGCCTGAAGGCTCAAGGGGCGGCCTGCCAGGTCAAGCGCTGAGCGCTATCCACATCCCGGAGCGGAGGGAACCTTGCTAACGGCGGGGTTTCCTGCAACTCTTGCACATTATGACGCCTGCCATATTCGGCATTGCCGGAACCGTGCTCTCCGCTGATGAGCGGGCCTTCTTCCGCGAGAGCGATCCGGCCGGTTATATCCTGTTCGGCCGCAATATCGAAAACAGGGCGCAGCTTCGCGCGCTTACCGACAGCCTGCGGGAAATCCATGGGTGGGACCGGCTGTTCATCTGCATAGATCAGGAAGGCGGGCGGGTCGCCCGGATGCGCCCGCCGGAATGGCTGGCCTTCCCGCCGGGCGAAGTGTTCGACCGGCTCTATGATCTGGCGCCCGCCAGCGCGATCGAGGCCGCGCGCGTCAATGCGGAGGCGCTGGGCCTAGATCTGGCTGAAGTGGGCATTTCCATCGATTGCCTGCCGTTGCTCGATGTGCGCCAGCCCGGCGCGCATGATGTCATCGGTGATCGCGCCCTGGGGTCGGAGCCGTTGCGCGTGGCGGCGCTGGGCCGGGCGGTGCTGGACGGGCTCGCCAGGGCAGGCGTGGGCGGCACGATAAAGCATATACCCGGCCATGGCCGCGCGATGGCGGACAGCCATAAGGAGCTTCCGGTAGTGACCGCCAGCGAGGCGGAGCTTGAGCTTGATATGGCGCCGTTCATATCCCTGGCGGACGCCGCCATCGCGATGACCGCCCATATTCGCTACACCGCCTGGGATGCCGAAAATCCAGCGACCCAATCGCCCTTCGTGATCGGGGAGATCATTCGCGGGCGGATCGGCTTCGGCGGCCTGCTGCTGTCCGACGACCTCGATATGGAGGCGCTGGAAGGCACCGTGCCCGATCGCGCGGCGAAGGCGATTGCGGCGGGCTGCGATATTGCCCTCAATTGCTGGGCCAGGATGGACGACATGGTCGGGATCGCCGATCGCTTGCCCGCCCTTTCCGAAGCCGGCGCGGCGCGGCTTGAACAGGCGCTGGCCGTTGGCCCGATGCGCACGGATACCGGGCGGCAGGCGGGATTGATCGCCAAGCGGGATGCGCTGCTCCGGCTGACCGAGGCGGCGGCGTGACTCAGGAAGCCTTGCTCGAAAGCGCACTCCGGGACGAGGACGGCGATTGGGATGCGGTTGCGGCGGCCCCGGCCGATGATGCGGCGCTTTATCTGGAGCTGGACGGCTGGGAAGGCCCGCTCGATCTTCTGCTCGATCTCGCCCGCCGCCAGAAGATCGACCTCAAGACCATCTCGATACTCGCCCTGGTGGATCAGTATCTCGCCTATATCGAACGGGCGGAGGCCCTGAAGCTGGAAGTGGCGGCCGATTATCTGGTGATGGCGGCCTGGCTCGCCTATCTCAAATCCGCGCTGCTGCTGCCGAAGGACGAGCAGGAGGACCCCAGCCCCGAGGAACTGGCTCTGCGCCTGCAATTGCGGCTGCAGCGGCTGGGCGCGATGCGCGAGGCGGCCGCCCGGCTCATGGCGCGTGACCGGCTCGGGCGCGATGTGTTCGCGCGCGGCGCGCCGGAAGGCTTGCGGATCGACCGCAGGAACGCCTGGCAATGCGCCTGGTTCGATCTGGTGCAGGCCTATGGGCAAGTCCAGGCGCGGACCGCGCCGGCCGTCCATATGGTTCGGGAACGGCCCGTCATGACGCTGGATGCGGCGCTCACGCGGGTTTCCGCGATGCTGGGCGTTGCGCTCGACTGGATGGTGCTGGAGGAATTCCTGCCCCCGCAGATCGGCGATGCCGCGTCCGACCCGCGCTTGCGGCGTTCGGCGCTGGCTTCCAGCTTCGTCGCCGCGCTGGAGCTTGCCCGGCTGGGCAAGGCGGAGATCGCGCAGGACCATACCTTCGGCCCCCTGCGGCTGCGGCGGGCCAGCGCATGAGCGAAGCGGCAACCGGCGAGGATGCGCTGGTGCGCGCGGTCGAGGCCACCTTGTTCGCGGCGGAGCAACCGATGAGCGCGGAGGCGATATCCAGCCATCTGGGCGGTGCGGATGTTCGCGACGCGCTGCGCCAGCTGGCCACGCATTATCAGGGGCGCGGGATCGAGCTGGTGGAACGCGGCAAGCGCTGGCATTTCCAGACCGCGCCCGATCTCGCTCATCTGCTGCGCCGGGAACGCGAGCAGGTCCGCCGCCTGTCGCGCGCTGCGACCGAGGTGCTGGCGATCGTCGCCTATCATGAGCCGGTCAGCCGTGCCGAGATCGAGTCGATCCGGGGCGTGCAGACGGCCAAGGGCACGCTCGACGTGCTGCTCGAAACCGGCTGGGTGCGGGTGGCAGGGCGGCGGGAAGTGCCGGGCCGGCCCGTGGTCTATGCGACGACCGGCGAGTTTCTCGCCCATTTCGGGCTTGCCTCGCGCCGCGAACTGCCCGGCATCGAGGAATTGCGCGCGGCGGGCCTGCTCGATCCTGTCGAGGATGCGCTGATCGGGGCCATGGTGGAGGATGCGCGGGAAGGGGAGCCCGACGCCGAACCGGGGGCCGCCACGGATTGACTCGCCAACCGTGGCGACAAACATTAAGGGGGCACGGTGTTGAAGGCCGCGCTGTGCGGCCTCATATGGAAGTCCGCATTACGTCAGGAGAATAAGCATGGGCCTGTCACTTCCGCATCTGATCGTGGTGGCGCTGGTCATATTGGTGCTGTTCGGCCGTGGCCGGATCTCCGAAATGATGGGCGATTTCGGCAAGGGCATCAAAAGTTTCAAGCAGGGCATGAACGAGGAAGCCGATACGCCGCCGGCGCCCAAGCCCGCCCTGCCCGATCCGCAGTCCGAGGTGACGAGCGGATCATCGACCGGGACCAGGGCGGAATAGCTCGCGCGCGCTTTTCTGCACCCCGCCGGGGCGTGCGGCCACGCTCGCGATCCGCGTCTGTTCCCTGGGGCCGGTAAAGCCGGATCGCCGTGGCACTGGTGCCGAATGGGCAATTGCCGTATAGACGGTTCGGAGCGAGAGCGAGTGATGCCATGAATATCGGACCGTTTCAGCTGCTGATCATCGCGCTGGTGATACTGGTGCTGTTCGGCCGTGGCCGGATCGCCGAAATGATGGGCGACTTCGGCAAGGGCATCAAGAATTTCAAGCAGGGCATGAGCGAAAGCGACACGCCGCCCGCCCCTCCCGCGCAGATCGACTCCCAGCCGCCCGAGCCTGCCCCGGAGGCCAAGAGCACCGACGGCTCCAGCCAACCCTGAGCATGATCCGGTTGCCGCAAGATGTTTGATGTCGGTGCGTCCGAGCTGTTGCTGATCGTGATCGTGGCGATTGTCGTCATCGGTCCGAAGGACATGCCGCTCGCCCTGCGCACCGCCGGGCGCTGGATCGGCAAGATCCGGCGTATTTCAGGCCATTTCCGCACCGGGGTCGAAGCCATGATCCGCGAAACGGAAATGGAGGAAGCCGAAAGGAAATGGCGCGAGCATAACGAACGCATCATGGCCGCCCATCCGGATACGCAGGCGGAGCCGCCGCCTCCATCGCCGCCCCTTCCCGATGAAGCCGTGTCCCAAGCCGTTTCAGCGGCACCGGCGGCGGCAAGCGCGGAAGCCCGCGCACAGTCCGCATCACCTGCCCGGCCCGCCCCCCAGGACGAGGAGGAACCGCTCCTGCCGTTCCGCGGGCCGCCTCCGCCGCCATGAAGAACATGCCCTTCAAGCTCAGGGATATCGACGAGACGCAGGCTCCGCTGCTGGATCATCTGATCGAGCTGCGCACGAGGCTGCTGCGCTGCGTGGTGGCGCTGGGCATCGCCTTTGCCGTATGCCTCTATTTCGCGGAGGATATCTTCGGCTTCCTTGCCCGCCCTTTGACGAAGGCCTTCCCCACGGGCGAGGGCAGGCTGATCTACACCAAGCTTTACGAAGCGTTCTTCGTGGAGATCAAGGTGGCCCTGTTCGCGGCCTTCTTCGTCAGCTTCCCGATCATCGCCAACCAGTTGTGGGCGTTCGTCGCGCCGGGGCTTTATGCCAGGGAGAAGAAGGCGTTCCTGCCCTTCCTGGTCGCCACTCCCGTGCTGTTCACGATGGGCGCCGCGCTTGCCTATTTCGTGGTGATGCCCACGGCTTTCCACTGGTTCCTCGGCTTCGAGGGCAGCCGGGGCGGGTTGAAGCTGGAAGCCCTGCCGGGGACGGGCGATTATCTCGATCTGGTGATGCAGTTCATCCTGGCCTTCGGGATCAGTTTCCTGCTGCCGGTGCTGCTGATGCTGCTCAATCGGGCCGGGATCGTCACCCGGGCGCAGATGGCGGGGGCGCGGCGTTACGTGATCGTGGGGATATTCATCGTCGCCGCGGTGATCACCCCGCCCGACGTGATCTCGCAATTGCTGCTGGCAACGCCGCTGCTGATCCTGTTCGAAGGGTCGCTGGCGCTGATGTGGTTTTCGGAGAAGCGCGCGCGGACCCAGGCCGAACGCGAGCAGACGCAGCAGAAGGAAAGCGGCGGGAATATCGACTGAATTACCAGCCGGGCATCTCCTTCGTGTATTTCTGCTCCGTCTCCAGGCCTTCCTGGTAGATCTTGACCCCGCCTATCCAGGTTTCGAGCACCTGCGTGGTGCGGAGTTCCGCCGGGGTCGCGGTCATCGGGTCCCGGTCCACCAGGATGAAATCCGCTCGTTCGCCCGCCACGATCCGGCCGAAGCGCCCTTCGCCATGGGCCGCGAAGGCGGCATTGGCGGTGAGCGCGGCCAGCGCGGCCTCTCGGCCGATGCGCTGCTGCGGCTGCCATCCGCCCGATGGCTGGCCCTGGGCATCTTCCCGCGAGATCGCGGCCGCCAGGTCGGCAAAGGGCGAGGGCAGGGATTGCCGGGAACCGGCGATGGCGAATTTCACGCGCGCCTGATCCAGGCTTTGCCACGGCTGCACCGAGCCGATGCGGCCCGGCCCGAGCCGCGCATCGGCCACTGCCGCTTCGGCGGCGAGATTGCCCGGCCGGAAGCTGACGATGGCGCCATGCGCGGCAAGGCGGGGCAAGTCGGTCTGCGCGGCCAGCTGCAAACCGTCGATCCGCCAGCGCCGCTCGCCCTTGTAGGTCAGGGCCAGCTCGTCGATCGCGCCCAGCACTTCGACCACGGCCGCATCGCCATGGGCGGCGACGGAAACCTGGAAGCCGTCGATCGCCGCGCGGCTCATCAGGTTGCGCAGCTGCGTCTCGCCCTGGATCAGCTTCCCGCTGGTATCCGGGCGATCCGCATAGGACGCCTTGAGCGCGGCGCCATGTGTCTCCAACGTGCCGTCCGCGACGAGATGCACGCCATTCAGCCGCAAGCGGTCGTCATACAGCCAGGGGGATGGCCCCGGCCCGCCGATCAGGACCATGGAAGCGATGTCCGTGGCATAGGCGGCGATGCGCAGATAAAGCGTCCGGGCGTCGCCCGCGCGCCGATAGGCCTGCCAGTGCTCTATCGAGGTGGCGGTATCGGTCACTGCCGTGATGCCGCGCGCGGCAAGTTGCCTTTGCGCCTTCTGCAAGGCGACATCCCAGTCTTCCGGCCGGGGCGGCGGCAGGGCTGAATCGCCGCTTGCCGTTGCATTGAGCAGCGAAAGCCCGAAATCCATCAGCCGCATGTCGGCCGCGACGATGCCGGGCAGCATTATGCGTCCCTGGCCTTCTATCCGGTAATCGACCTTTTTCGGCCGCTTGTCCTTCTGCTGCAGGACCTGGCTGATGCGTCCGTCGTTGCCGATGACGATCCCCGTGAAGCGCTGCAGCGCCCCGTCCGATCCGATGGTGATGCCGTTGACATTGTCCACCAGCGTATCGGCCGAGGCGGCAGCCGGGCAGGCGAGGGCAAGACAGGCCGCGAGGGCATGGCGCGCGGCGCGCCGCAATCCATTTATCATTTCCGGTGGCCCTTGGGCAGGCGGCGGATCAACGCGCTGGTATCCTGCCTGCCCCCATCCATGCGCTGAACATCCGCATAGAACTGGTCGACCAGCGCGGTGATCGGCAGCGAAACGCCCAGCCTGCGCCCTTCCTCGATCGCATATCCCAGATCCTTGCGCATCCAGTCGATCGCGAAGCCGAAATCGAACCGTTCCTCCACCATGGAAGCCCAGCGATTGTCCATCTGCCAGCTTTGCGCGGCCCCTCCGGAAATCACTTCGAACACCCGCTCCATATCCAGCCCGGCGCTTTCGGCGAAGCGGATCGCTTCGGACAGGCCGGACAGCACGCCCGCGATGCAGATCTGGTTGACCATCTTGGTGGTTTGGCCCGCTCCGGCCGCGCCGACATGGACGATGCGCGATCCATAGGCCTGCATCACGGGAAGCGCGGACTTCATGGCATCGGGGCCGCCGCCGCACATGATGGCCAGCGCGCCGTTTTCCGCGCCCGACTGGCCGCCCGAAACCGGGGCATCGACGAAGCCGATCCCGCGATCCGTGCATTCGACGGATAATTGCCGGGCCAACCCCGCTGAAACGGTGGTATGGTCGATCACCAGCCCGCCTCTCGCCAGGCTGGCCAGCGCGCCGCGCGATCCGAGCAGGACCTGCGCGAGATCCTGATCGTTCCCGACACAGGTGACGACGATGTCGGCATCGCGGGCCGCTTCCGCCGGAGAACCGGCCAGGCTGGCATCGCCTTGGGCGCCGAAACGCTGCAGCCATGCCTTGGCCCTTGACGTGGTGCGGTTATAGGCTGTGATCCGGTGCCCGGCGTTCAGCAAGTGGCCGGCCATCGGCCCACCCATCATGCCAAGGCCAAGAAACGCGATATGCTTTGGCGTGCTCATGGAAAGGCTGTGTAACGGCTTTGCCGCCAAAGCAAGAGTTGCCGGACGGAATATGGCGAGGTGTGCGACCACTGCCTTAGGTCCCGACCCTAAAATGGCGTTTCCCATTTTTGCGTTTTCCGTTAGGGCGCGCACGTCATGATCCAAAGCAGCGCCCTCAATGCCGATGCGGACGAAACTCCGCTTCTTACGCTTCAAGACGTGCGGGCCGCTGCCGAGCGAATTGGTGGGGCGGTGGTGCGCACGCCGACCTTGCGCAGCCAGACCCTGTCCGAAATCACCGGGGCCAACATCTGGCTGAAGTTCGAGAACCATCAGTTCACGGCCGCCTACAAGGAACGGGGCGCCTTGAATGCCCTGCTCCTGATGGATCAGGAACAGCGCGAGCGCGGCGTCATCGCCGCATCGGCCGGGAACCATTCGCAGGGCCTGAGCTATCACGGCACGCGTCTCGGCGTGCCGGTGACGATCGTGATGCCGCGCACCACCCCGCATGTGAAGATCATGCAGACCGAGCGGGTGGGCGGCAATGTGCTGCTCGAGGGCGAGAATTACGACCAGGCCTATGCCCATGCCCGCAAGCTGGAGAAGGAACTGGGGCTTACCTTCGTTCACCCGTTCGATGATCCCGCGGTTGCGGCCGGGCAGGGCACCGTCGCGCTCGAAATGCTCGAGGATGTGCCGGAGCTTGAGGTGCTGGCGATCCCGGTCGGCGGGGGCGGGCTTGCGACCGGCATGGGAACGGCCGCGCGCGCGATCAAGCCGGAAATCGGCCTGATCGGCGTGGAGGCGGAGCTTTTCCCCTCGATGTACAACCGGCTGAAGGGCACGACCCTGCCGTGCGGCGGAGACACGCTGGCCGAGGGCATCGCCGTGTTCGAACCCGGCGAATATACGTCGCGCACTCTGGATACGCTGCTGGACGATTTCGTGCTGGTGGACGAAGCCGCGCTGGAAACCGCGCTGGCCCTGCTGCTGCAGATCGAAAAGACGGTGGTCGAAGGCGCGGGCGCCGCGGGCCTTGCTGCAGTCATGAACAATCGGGAAATATTCGCTGGGCGCAATGTCGGCATCGTCCTGTCGGGCGGGAATATCGACACGCGGCTGCTGGCGAATGTGCTGCTGCGCGATCTGGCGCGGCAGGGCCGCCTCGCGCGCCTGCGCATCTTTCTGCAGGACCGGCCGGGTTCGCTCTATCGCGCGATGCATGAGTTCAACGCGCATAATGTGAACATCATCGAGATTTCTCACCAGCGCATCTTCACCACCTTGCCGGCCAAGGGCCTGGTGACCGACATCGAGTGCGAAGCGAGGGATCGCGCCCAGCTCGATGCGCTGATAACGGCGCTTCGTTCCAAGGGATATATGGTGAGCCAGGTCGAACTGGACTGAGGCTTTCCCCGGTTTATGCCGCTCGCCAAGGCGTGGCAGCGGGCGCCTGTGCAAAAACTGTGGTTCGTTAACCCCGATTCTTGGTTAAGACTATTTCAACTATCAACTCGTGCGGGCATAATGCGCGCAGTCGTTCGTTGTTTGGTCTTTCAAAGAGGGCTGCGGCCAGATATCGTGACAGCACCTGTTCGCTTCCCCCGGTTTTACGTCACCAGCCCCGCCCCGTGCCCCTATTTGCCCGGCCGAAGCGAGCGCAAGGTGTTCACCGAACTCAAGGGACCTCATGCGGAAGCATTGCACGATGCATTGAGCCGCATCGGTTTTCGCCGCAGCCAGACCGTCGCCTATCGCCCGAGCTGCGGCGATTGCCAGGCATGCGTTTCGGTTCGCGTGGCGGCGGAAGAATTCCGCCCGTCGTCGACCCAGCGGCGCAATCTCCGCCGCAATTCCGATCTGATCGTCAGCGAATGCAAGCCCTGGGCCACCAATGAGCAGTTCCAGCTGCTGCAGCGTTACCTCGGTCAACGGCATCCTGGCGGCGGCATGGCATCCATGGATGAGATGGATTTTGCCGACATGGTGGAACATACGCCGGTGACGAGCTTTGTTACCGAGTATAGGGAACCTTCGCGGGATGGAGAGTCCGGGCGTCTGGTAGGCGCCTGTCTTACCGATCGCCAAGGTGACGGGTTGTCGATGATATACAGCTTCTACGACCCGGATCATGATACGCGGACCGGGCTTGGCAATTATATTATCCTCGATCACATCCGGCGCGCTGCGGAAGCAGGCCTGCCTTATGTTTATCTCGGCTATTGGGTCCACGGTTCCGCGCGGATGCAATACAAGATCCGCTATCGCCCGTTGGAACGGCTTGGCCCCAATGGCTGGGAAGCCTTTCCGGTTGAGGAGCAGGACCGCCTCATCGCCAAGGTTTCAGGCGCCAGAACAGGCTGCTCCGGTTCCGTCGAGGGCAGCGGCAAGGACGGGGTGCCCGGCGGGCAGGAGCAGTATCACTTCCAGGTTTGACCTCGCTGCGGTTCTGGGTGCTTTGCTGGCGGCGGTGTCGCCGCTGGCTGGCTCCGCCGTGCTTGCTCAGGGCGCTGCCACAGGTTCTCCTCGCCTTGAAGACCTGATCCCGGATTCCGCCGTCGAAGACCCGGAAGGCTGGGCAACCCGGGATAGTCCTGCCTCATCCGGGAGTGAGCCTGCCGATCCGGCCGCCCCGGATTCCGGCTCGGCCATGGATGAGATGCCGGAGATTTCGCTGCCGTGGCCCGAGCCGGGCGATGTGCCGCAGCCGGAACCGCTGCAGGCGGAACCGGATATCGATTTCGCGACCGACTTCGACGATCAGGTTCCCGCCCTGCCCGATGGCAAGAAGATCAGGGTCGGTTCGGATATGACGCTGGTTTTCCCGGATACCGGCGCGGAGTTCGAGTTGCAGGACGAGTTCGTCGACCGTTTCCGCGAGTTGTCGACCATTGCCGAATTGTCCGATGATGAGGATAATCTGGCCCAGCTTTCCGCCCGCGCGCGGCAGGATGCCGACTTGCTGGACCGGCTGCTCCGCAATTACGGCTATTACGATGGCTATGTGCTGCGCAGCGTGGGCAATGGCACTAATGGCGACGGTTCCTCCTCCGAGAATCCCGAAGTGCGCTTCGACATCGTGCCCGGGACGCAATATCGCTTCGGGGCGATTGACCTCGGCGCGCTGCCGCAGGCGCCCGATTACGAGGCATTGCGCAAGAGCTTCGAGATCTGGCCCGGCGATCCCGTGCTGGCCGACAAGATCGTTCAGGAAAACTTCGATCTCGACCAGGCTCTGGGCGAAACCGGCTATCCCTTCGCGACTATCGGCAATCCTTCGCTGCTGATCGACCATGCCCGGCAGGAAGGCGATCTCACTCTCCCTGTCAAACCCGGCGGACGGTATCGGTTCGGCTCGGTGGTCAGCGGCAATCCCGATTTCCTCTCCAGCAAGCATCTCCAGCGGATCGCGCGGTTCGACCCGGGCGATATCTACAAGCGCAGCGACGAGATGGATCTGCGGCGGGCGATCCTGGCGACCGGCCTCGTTTCCAGCGTCACCATATCGCGGCGCGAGACGCGGCCGCCGGCGCCTGGGCAGGATGGTGAGGTCGCGCTGGATATAGAGCTTGCCAAGGCACCCCTGCGCACCATCGCCGGCACGATCGGCTATGGTTCGGGTGAGGGCGTGCGGATCGAAGGAAGCTGGGAGCATCGCAACCTGTTCCCGCCCGAAGGCGCGTTGCGCGTGCGCGGCATCGCGGGAACCAAGGAGCAACTGGCGGGGGTTACGTTCCGGCGCAACAACTGGCGCGGTCGCGACAAGATCCTGACGGTCGATGCCTATGCCACCAATATCGACCGCGATGCTTACGAAGCCCATACCGTGTCGCTGCTGGCAACCTATGAGCGCGTCAGCACCTTGCTGTTCCAGAAGCCGCTGACGTGGAGCGTCGGCCTGGAAGTGATCGCCACGGACGAGCGGGAGGCTTCCGTGCAGGGCGTGAACACGCCGCGCGCCACGTATTTTGTCGCGGCCTTGCCGATGCGGGCCATGATCGACACCTCCGACAGCCTGCTGGACCCGACCCGGGGGTTCAGGCTGGGCGGGCGGATTTCGCCTGAAATCTCCTCCCAGGGCGGTAGCCAATCCACCTATGCGCGAACCCAGATCGATGCCACCTATTATCAGCCGATGGGCGAAAAGGTGGTGATCGCGGCGCGCACCCGGGTGGGCAGCATCCTCGGAACCGGGCTCGGCAATATCGCGCCGTCGCGGCGCTTCTATGCGGGCGGCGGCGGTTCGGTGCGCGGCTACGGCTATCAGAAGATCGGCCCGCGCGACGATGTCGGCGATCCCAACGGCGGCCGCTCGCTGGTGGAGTTTTCGCTGGAGGCCCGTATCAGGACCGGCATGTTCGGCGGCGCGCTTTCGGTGGTTCCGTTCATCGACGCCGGCAATGTCGATCGCTCGACCACGCCGAGTTTCAGCGACATGCGCTTCGGCGCAGGCCTTGGCGTGCGTTACAACACCGGCTTCGGCCCGATCCGCCTCGACGTGGCGACGCCGCTCAATCCACGCTCGGGCGACAATCCCATCGCCGTCTATATCGGGCTGGGGCAGGCGTTCTGATGGCGGATGCCACGGAACAGCCCGTGGAAGGCGCTCCTTCCCCGCCGCCGGAAGAGGGTGCGGGCCAGCAGCCGGGCGGCGCGGGCCGGGCATGGCGCAAGTGGATATTGCGGATATTCGCGTCGCTCGCCGCTATTCTCCTGGTCGGGCTGGCGGTCCTCAACAGCCCGATAGGCCATCGCTTCGTTGCCGATCAGATCGCCAGGGTCGCGCCCGCCTCGGGCCTGCGCATATCCATCGGCCGGATCGAGGGATCGCTTTACGGCAAGGCTTCCCTGCACCATGTGACCTTGTCCGACCCCAAGGGGCCGTTCCTGAGGATACCTCGCGTGGAGCTGGACTGGCGCCCCTTCAACTGGTTCTTCAGCGGGCTGGATGTGCGCAATCTCGTCGCGAAGCGAGGGACCCTGCTGCGCGTGCCCGAACTGAACCCCGGCGATCCCGACGCCCCGATCCTGCCCAATTTCGATATCAGGGTGGATCGCTTCCAGCTGGTGGATTTCACGGTCGCCAAGGGGGTGGTCGGCGATGCGCGCAAGGTCGATCTGCTTGCCCGGGCCGATGTCCGGAAGGGGCGGGTCTATCTCAAGCTGGACGGCAACCTCGGTGGGCAGGACCGGCTCCATGCGCTGGTCGATGCCTGGCCGGACGGGAACAAATTCGACATGGCGCTCGATTATCGGGCGCCGAAGAACGGGCTGCTGGCCGGGCTGATCGGGGCGAAAAGCGATTTTCGCGCGCGTATCGCCGGCGACGGCACCTGGGAGAGCTGGAATGGAGCGATTCTGGCGGAACAGGATGGCGCCAGGCTGGCCGCGTTCAGGCTGACCAACCGGGCCGGGCGCTATGGCGTGCTGGGGCAGGCCTATCCGGCGAAGCTGCTCGAAGGGCTGCCCCGGCAGGCGCTGGGCGAAACGGTGTCCCTTTCCGCCAATGGCACGCTGGTGGACAGCGTGCTGGATGGCGCTCTGGTCCTGCAAGGGGCGGGAGTGGGCCTTTCGGGCAAGGGCAAGGTGGACCTCGGCAACAATGCGTTCGATGCGCTGGCGGTCGATGCCTCGCTGCGCGATCCGGCGCTGTTCGGAAAGGATCTGCTGCTCAAGGGCGCGCGGCTGAGCGCCACTCTCGACGGGCCGTTCCGCGATCTCGCGGTGGCGCATCGGCTTGAGCTGGACGAGCTGAATGCCGGCACCGTGCTGACGGGCGTGAGGCAGCAGGGAACGCTGACCTATGACGGCAAGACCTGGCGCCTGCTGCTTGCGCTCGAGGTGCAGCGGATCAGCACCGGCACGGCGATGATCGATCCCAGGCTGGTGAACGGCCGGGCAACCGGCCTGATCGCCCTGGAAGGCAACCGCCTGTCGTCCGATGATCTGCGGATCGCATTTCCCGGCCTGGCGGCGCGCTTCGCGCTGCGTGGCGATATCGCCAAAGGTGGCTACGGCCTGGCCGGGCCGGTCGACGCCAAGGGTCTTGCGATCGAAAATCTCGGCACGGTCGATGCGAATGCGAAGATAGTGTTCAGGATCGGCAGCGATGCGCCCTGGAACCTGCGCGCGAACTTCGCCGGCCGGATGCCGCGCGTCACCAACTCCACGCTTACCACCATCGCGGGCACGAATATACGGTTCAAGGGTGGCATCAGCCTTGGCGGCGACGCACCTATCGTATTCAGGGATACGACGCTCACGGCCAGCAAGTTGAACCTGTTCCTCGATGGAACGGTGACCGATGGCCGAACGGCCCTGGCCGGCAGGGGACGCCATGCGGACTATGGCCCCTTCACGGTGCAGGCGACGATCGCCGACGACGGGCCACGGGCGGAACTGGTGTTCGCAAGCCCGCTTCCGGCCGCGGGGCTGACCGATGTCCGGGTGGCGCTGGCGCCGATCAGGGACGGCTTCAGGATCGATACGCGCGGCGGTTCGATGCTTGGCCCCTTCGACGGCACGATCGATCTCTTTTCCCCGCCGCGCGGCCCGACCCGGGTGATGATCCAGCGGATGACGCTTTCGCAGACCGATATTTCCGGAGAGCTGACTCTCGGTTCCGGCGGCGCGAGCGGCACGCTGGCGCTTGCCGGGGGCGGGCTGGACGGCACTATCCGGCTTGCCCCGCGCGGCGCCGGGCAAGGGTTCGACGTTTCGCTGCTCGCCAAGAATGCGAGTTTCGCCGGACCCACGCCAACCCTGATCCGCAACGCGCAGATCGAGGCGAGCGGGGTTTTCGGCGACAACGGCCCGGAGGTGAATGGTTCGGTCTATGCCCAGGGCATCAGCCATGGGCAGCTGTTCATCGGCCGCCTGGCCGCCAAGGCCGAGATGCGGGGTGGCAATGGCACGGTCACGGCCTCGCTTGCCGGGCGGCGGGGCAGCAGCTTCAATCTTCAGACCCAGGTGAACATCGCCCCTCAGCAGATCGGCGTGGCCGTGCGGGGGGACTTCGCCGGGAGGGCCATTTCCATGCCCCGGCGCGCGATCCTGACCAAGGAAGGCGACGGTTGGCGGCTTGCGCCTTCGCAATTGAGCTATGCCGATGGCATATTGATCGCGGAAGGGCGCTTTGGCGGCTCCCAGCCGGCCAGCGGCACGATCAAGCTGGCTGGAATGCCCTTGTCGCTTGTCGATGTGGTGTCGCAGGACATGGGCCTTGGCGGCAGGATCTCCGGCGTCGTGGAATTCCATGCGCCGAACGGCACGCCGCTGACCGGCAATGCGAAGGTCGAGGTGAAGGGGCTTACCCGCTCGGGCCTTGTCCTGTCCTCTCGTCCGATCGATCTCTATCTGGTCGGGGAACTCTCGGCGCAGCGCCTCGAAATGCGGGCAGTGGTCAATGAAGACGGGCAGCGGCGTGGCCGATTGCAGGCGGCCATCGCCGGCCTGCCCCCGCATGGCGGGCTGTATGAGCGGCTCAGCGCAGGTTCCCTCTTCGGCCAGTTGCGCTATTCCGGCCCGGCCGACGCGCTGTGGCGGCTTGCCGCGATAGAGGTCTTCGACCTCACCGGCCCGTTGCGGGTCGCGGCGGACGTGACCGGCACTATTGCCGAACCGCGCGTGCGCGGCAGGCTCTCCAGCGACAGCCTGCGGATGCGCAGTTCGCTCACCGGCACGGATTTGCGCGACATCGCCGTGCGCGGCCAGTTCACGGATTCCCGCCTGCGGTTGACCCGCTTGCTCGGCAAGACAGCCAATGGCGGCACCGTAACCGGCAGCGGAAGCGTCGATCTCGCTGGGCTTGGCCCTGGGAGAGGTCCGCAGATCGACCTGAAGCTCGCGGCCAATGACGCGCAGATACTCAAGCGCCGCGACATGGCGGCCACGGTGACGGGGCCGATACGCGTCGTGTCGGATGGCAGCGGCGGCATCATCGCCGGCCGGCTCAGGGTGGAGAAGGCGGATTGGCGCCTCGGCAATGCCGCCGACGTGCGGGAGCTGCCCGATATTCCCACGCGGGAGATCAACGCTCCGCCCGATGTCGCGGCGCCGAGCGCGCGCACCGCGCCCTGGCGCTACATGATCGATGCCCGGGCCAGCAGCCGCGTCGCCGTGCGCGGGATGGGGCTGGACAGCGAATGGAGCGCGGATATCTCCCTGCGCGGCACCACCAGCGATCCCCGGATCGGCGGACGCGCCGAGGTCGTGCGCGGCGCCTATGAATTTGCAGGCACGCGCTTCGATCTGACGCGCGGGCGGATCGCCTTCGACCAGAGCGGGCCGATCGATCCGCGCCTCGATATTCTGGCGGAAACCGAGCTGGATAATCTGGACGTCAGCGTGGCGGTGAAGGGCAGCGCGACCCAGCCCGAAATCACCTTCACTTCCGTGCCCGCCCTGCCGGAGGAGGAAATTCTCGCCCGGCTGCTGTTCGGCGGCTCGATCACCGATCTTTCGGCGACCGATGCGCTGCAATTGGGCAGCGCGCTGGCTTCGCTGCGCGGCGGGGGCGGCATGGGGCCGATCAACAAGCTGCGGACCGCGATCGGGCTGGACCGCCTGCGTATCGTCAATGCGGACCCGGCGCTCGACCGCGAAACCAGCATTGCGCTCGGCAAGAATATCGGCCGCAAGTTCTATGTCGAAATCATCACCGACGGCCGGGGATACAGCGCCACCGAACTGGAATTCCGGATCACGCGCTGGCTCTCGCTGCTCGGTTCTGTCTCGACGATCGGTCGCGAAAGCGTGAGCGCCAAGGCCAGCAAGGACTATTGAAGAACGATCAGGCGCGGGAATAGAGCCGGGCTTCCGCCTCGCGGCGGCGGACCAGCCCGTTCATGATCCTGCCGCCGGCATGGACCCAGCGCGCGAACTCGGCTTGCGCGCCGCTGTAATCGCCGGAGCGATGCTTGCGGGTGAGGGTAGCCCGATGGATCGCCCCGGTGTTGTAATGGAAGCTCACCAGCGCATCGAACTGGTTCTGGCTGGTCGGCGCATCGCCGATGGCGTGGTCGACTTCGCGCGCATAGCGGATCAGGTCCGTGGCCAGCCTCGCATCGCATTGCGCCTGGTCCCAGACGGTGCCCGGGCCGATGCCCGCGCCGGTGGCGCCCCAGCCGATAGTCCAGGGCGCGGCGCCGGTTGCCGGATCGGGATAGGCTTCATAACGGCCGTCGGCCCTGCGTTTCGCGCATCCCTCGAACCGCTTGATGAGATCGATCCCGGCTCGCCCGATCGCGCGGGGCGAGGGAATCGGGTGGGAAACCGGTCCGGTAGCAGGCGCAGGATCGGCAGGAAGCCCGCGGTCGGCCGGAGCGGAATCCGGACTTGCCGTAGAGCCCGGGCCGGCGGGGGTGGGTGCGGGAACCAGGCCCAGCAGCCGCAGCAGGACAATCAGGAGGTTTTCCATCCACATGATCCGAGACCTTTCAAGGAAAAGTTTGGAACATATAAAGAACATATAATGGTGTAGGAAAGAGGATTCGCGGAAAGGAAATTTGCTGCAACGCAGCAAAAAATTAACCAGCGAAGGCTTAGCTGACATGTGTAGGCCAGAGGGATTGCTACGTGGCGTCGGAGACAAGTCCAATTTCCAATATTTCCTGCCGGGCGGATAGCGCTGCCCTGGAAGGGTTGCAGGCGGCGAAGGAAGCGGCGGACCGGGCGGAAAAGCGATTGCGTGCGGCAATCGACGCGCTGCCGGAAGGGATCGTCTTTCTCGACGAGGAAGGCCGCTACATCCTGTGGAACCAGCGCTATGCGGAAATCTACGCGAAATCCGCCGATCTGCTGGAGCCGGGGGTGCGCCTGGCGGACACGCTGAGGATCGGGGTGCAACGCGGCGATTATCCGGAGGCCGCGGGCCGGGAAGAGGAATGGCTGACCCACCGCCTGTCCCTTCTGAACAACCCGGGGATGCGGCACGAGCAGCTTCTCTCCAATGGCCGCTGGATCATGATCGAGGAGCGCAAGACGGACGATGGCGGGACCATCGGCCTGCGCGTCGACATCACCGATCTCAAGGAGCGGGAGGAATCCTTCCGTCTGCTGTTCGAAGGCAATCCGGTTCCGCTGGTCGTCTACGATCCGCGAACCGAAACGATCCGCGCGGCGAATGCCGCCGCGGCGGAACATTTCGGCTATCCCATCGGCGAGATGGAAGGCCTGGCCGCGCACGCCTTGTTCGCCGAGGACGAGTGGGAGGAAGCGCAGGCCCTGCTTGCCACCAACTGCTCCGAGAAGGACAGGTTCTGGCGCCAGCGCGCGCGCGACGGTTCCCAGCTCGAATCCGTGCTGTTCACGCGCCAGTCGGTGCTGGCGGGGGAACGGGCGACGATCGTTTCGATCTTCGACGTTACCGAGCGCCGCCGGGTCGAAGCCAGGATGGCTTATATGGCGCGGCATGACGAGATGACCGGCCTTGCCAATCGCGCGCATTGCCGCGAGCGGCTGCACGGCCTGCTGGCGCCGGAAAACTCGCCGGAGTCAGTCACTATCGCCCTTGTCGATCTCGATCATTTCAAGGCGGTCAACGACACCTACGGCCATCTCGTCGGCGATGCCCTGCTGGCCGAGGCCGCCTACCGGATGCAGGCCCTGATCCCGAAGCGGGCCTTGCTGTGCCGCATTGGCGGCGACGAATTCGCGATCATCTTCCGCAAGGCCAGCGGCGATCAGGTCGATCTGGTCGCCAAGTCTATCGCCGTTTCGCTCGGCACCCCCTTCTTCATCGGGGATCATTCGCTGCATATCGGGGCCACCATCGGCATCGCCTGCGCCCCGCGGGACAGTTCCGACCCGGAAACGCTGCTGCGCTACGCCGATCTCGCGCTTTATGCCTGCAAGGCGTCGCATCGCGGATCGCATCGCTGGTTCCAGCCGGCGATGGATGTCGCCGCGCAGGAGCGGTCCAGGCTGGAGAACGATTTCCGCGATGCCGTCCACAAGGGCGATCTGGAAGTCCACTACCAGCCGCTTATCAATCTCGAGAATGGCGAGGTGGAAGGCTATGAGGCGCTGCTGCGCTGGAACCATCCTTCCCATGGCGCGGTTTCGCCCGAAGTGTTCATCCCGCTGGCCGAGGAAATGGGCCTGATCGACACGGTTGGCCAATATGTCCTGCAGACCGCATGCCGCGAAGCGCGGGATTGGCCGCCGAATGTCAACCTCTCGGTCAATGTCTCGCCGTTGCAGTTCCGCAGCGGCAATCTTCTCAACACCGTGCTGCAGGCGCTCTCGGCCTCGGGCCTGGCGCCGGAGCGGCTGGAACTGGAGATCACCGAGGCGGTGCTGATGGACAAGGGGCCGCGCTCGTCCTCCATCATCCGCAGCCTGCGCGCCTTGGGCGTCGGCCTGTCGATGGACGATTTCGGCACCGGATACAGCTCGCTGCGCTATCTGCTGAGCTACCCCTTCACCAAGATCAAGATCGACAAGTCCTTCATCCTGAGCCTGCAGGAAGAGGACAATTCGCGCGCCGTCATCCGCGCGGTGATCGGCTTGAGCAAGAGCCTGGGCCTGACCGTGACGGCGGAAGGCATCGAGCACGAGGCGGTGCGGGATTATTTGCGCGAGGAGGGCTGCACGCAGGGGCAGGGCTATCTCTTCGGGAAGGCCCGGCCCGCTGCGGAACTCGGCCTGTTCGACGCGGGAAGAAACGCCGCCTGAGGCAGCATTGCCGGAGGGGGTGTCGATCCTTTTCCGCCAAAAGAAAAGGCGCCCGGATTGCTCCGGACGCCCTTCTTCATGATCCCGTGATGAGGGATCAGGAGCTGTAATACATATCGTATTCGACCGGGGCCGGAGTGGTTTCGAAGCGGATCACTTCTTCCCACTTCAGATCGCAATAGGCGTCGATCTGGTCCTTGGTGAACACGTCGCCCTTGAGCAGGAAGTCGTGGTCGGCGTCGAGCGCTAGCAGGGCTTCGCGTAGCGAGCCGCACACGGTCGGCACCTTGGCCAGTTCCACCGGCGGCAGGTCGTACAGATTCTTGTCCATGGCGTCGCCCGGATGAATCTTGTTCTGGATGCCGTCGATGCCCGCCATCAGCAGGGCGGCGAAGGCGAGATAGGGATTGGCCAGCGGATCGGGGAAGCGGAACTCCACGCGCTTCGCCTTTTCTCCGGCGCCGTAGGGGATACGGCAGGAAGCGGAGCGGTTGCGGCCCGAATAGGCCAGCAGGACCGGCGCTTCGAAGCCCGGGACCAGGCGCTTGTAGCTGTTGGTCGTCGGGTTGGTGAAGGCGTTGAGCGCCTTGGCGTGCTTGATGACGCCGCCGATGTAGAACAGGCAGGTTTCGGACAGGCCCGCATAGCCATTGCCGGCGAAGGTCGGCTTGCCGCCCTTCCAGATCGACATGTGGGTGTGCATGCCCGAGCCGTTGTCTTCCTTGATCGGCTTCGGCATGAAGGTCGCGGTCTTGCCATAGGCATGGGCGACCTGCTGCACGACATATTTGTAGACCTGCACGCGGTCGGCGGTTTCCACCAGCTTGCCGAAGGTGAGGCCCAGTTCGTGCTGCGCGGCGGCCACCTCGTGGTGGTGCTTGTCCATCGGCAGGCCCATTTCGAGCAGGGTCGAAACCATCTCGGCGCGGACATCCATGGTGGTGTCGACCGGCGGAACCGGGAAGTAGCCGCCCTTGGCGCGCGGGCGGTGGCCCATGTTGCCGCCTTCATATTCGCGGTTGGTGTTGCCCGGCAGCTCGATATCGTCGAGCTTGAAGCCTGAACCGTCATAGCCGTCATAGAACTTCACGTCGTCGAACATGAAGAATTCCGGCTCCGGCCCGACATAGATGGTGTCGCCGATGCCGGTGGTCTTGAGGTATTCCTCGGCGCGCTTGGCGCAGGAACGCGGGTCGCGCGAATAGAGCGAGCCATCCGACGGTTCCACGATGTCGCAGATGATGACCATCATCGGGGTGGCGGAGAACGGATCGATATAGACGGAATCGAGATCCGGCTTGAGGATCATGTCGGATTCGTTGATTTCCTTCCAGCCGGCAATCGACGAGCCGTCGAACATCAGGCCTTCTTCAAGCGCATCCTCGTTGATCGCGCTGGCGCACATCGAAAGATGCTGCCACTTGCCGCGCGGGTCCGTGAAGCGGACATCGACCCATTCGATTTCCTCGTCCTTGATACGCTTCAGGACGTCCTTTGCACTGGCCATTTCGGTAAGTTCCCTTCTGTGCCGATTAAATTTCAGACCGCCCCTGGCTCGGACGGTCCGAGAGAAAGCTGAGCCTAGAGTGCGTCGTCGTCGCGCTCGCCCGTACGGATGCGAATTGCGGATTCGATGGCGGTGATGAAGATCTTGCCGTCGCCGATCCGGCCGGTCTGGGCGGCCGCGGCAATCGCTTCCACCACGCGCTCGGCGATGGTGTCGCTGACTACGACTTCCAGCTTAACCTTGGGCAGGAAATCCACCACATATTCGGCGCCGCGATAGAGTTCGGTGTGCCCCTTCTGACGGCCGAAGCCCTTGGCCTCGGTCACCGTGATTCCCGACACGCCGACTTCGTGAAGCGCTTCCTTGACCTCGTCCAGCTTGAATGGCTTGATGATCGCCTCAATCTTCTTCACGCGGTATTCCCCCTGCGCAACCGGCCGGCGCCGCCCTGGGCGGGCCGGTATGTCCAACTTTACTCGGCAAATCTCTAATCAAGAATCATGCCAAGAGCCGAATGGCTGGATTAGGACAGGAATGGTTCCGCGAAAAGGGAGGAATCCGCGGGTCGTTGCCCTGATGCGCGGGGCTGGGCCTCGGTGGCAGGCCGGGGAGGATGCCGCGCTGCGCAAAAAACGGTCAGCGGCCTGCTCAAACTTTGAGCATCACAGGCGCAGGCCCGTGGTTTCGGGCAGCCCCGCCATCAGGTTGAGCGATTGCACGGCGGCCCCGCTCGCCCCTTTTCCGAGATTGTCCAGCAGGGCGATCAGCCGGGCCTGCGTGCCTTCCGGCGACCCGAAGACATAAAGCTCCAGCCGGTCGGTCGGCGCGCCGGAGCGCCGCAGCAGCAATTCGCTTTCGGGGCCTTCATGCACGGTCACGATCGGGCTGCCCGCATAGAATTCCGTCAAGGCCGCGCGAAGCGCCGCGACATCCGCCGCCCCCTCGATCGCGGCCAGGGGAAGGGGCACTTCCACCACCATGCCGCGATGCGCGGGAACCACCGACGGCGCGAAGACCGGGGCGTGGACCAGCCCGGCATGAATCTGCATTTCCGGCAGATGCTTGTGGTCCAGCGTCAGGCCGTAGGCGCGGAAGGCGATGTCGCCGTCCGTCTCGAACCGCTCGATCAGCGCCTTGCCGCCGCCCGAATAGCCGGACACCGCGTTCACCGTATAGGGCCAGTCGGCGGGCAGCAGCCCGGCCCGCACCAGCGGCGCGACAAGGGCGAGGAAGCCGGTCGGATAGCAGCCCGGATTGCTGACCCGCGTGGCCCGGGCGACCAGCTCCGCTCCGATCAGCTCGGGAAAGCCGAAGGTCCAGCCATCGGCCACGCGATGCGCGCTCGACGCGTCGATTACGCGGACCTGCGGATTGTCGATCATCGCCACGGCGGCCCGGGCGGCATCGTCCGGCAGGCAGAGGATCACGAAATCCGCGGCGTTGAGCGCTTCCTTGCGGGCCGCATCATCCTTGCGCCGCGCCTCGTCCAGCGACAGGATGGTGAACTCCGCGCGGCCCGAGAGCCGTTCCGCGATTTCCAGGCCGGTCGTTCCGACGGCGCCATCGATGAAGACGGTCTTGCTCATTCCGAGTGTCCTTCAAGCAGGTGCAGCGCCACATAGCCGACAGGCCCATCCGGCCCGCAACTGCCCCACGCCCAATTGCCCGCTATGTCCAGCACTTCGAACACCTCGCCAGCGGCCAGATTTCCCAGGATTTCGCCATCCTCGCGCCCGGACGCGCGCAGTGTCGCTCCACCCGCGAGCACCCGGCGAGGGGATGGCACGGCATAATGCGGCACGAAATATTTCCCCGCCAGCCCGATATGCGCAAGATCGCCGCGCACGGGCAGGCCCCGCGTCTCCGGCCTCGCCACCGGCCCGGATAGCGCAAACGGCCCCAGCGGCTGCGTCCCGCCGATTTCGGATGGCTGATCTGTCACGTGTCCTGCAAGCTCCTGCGGTCCGGGGAAGCGGCGCGCTTAGACGGCCAGCCCGGCTCGGGCAAGATCGTAAGATGAAGGCGGGCCAGGCGGCCAGGTCGGCCCCGGGTCGGTCCCAGGTCAGCCATAGCGGCGCAGCAGCATGTGCCAGGCCGCGCGCAGGCCCAGCGCTTCGCCCCCGGCGGGCCGTCCGGGCTTTGCCGAAGGACGCCATGCGAAGGTGTCGAAATGCGCCCAGTCTATCCCTTCCTCCACGAATCTTTCGAGGAACAGCCCGGCGATGATGGTGCCGGCGAAGGGCGTGGCCGATGCATTGTTGAGATCGGCGATTTCCGATTTGAGATAATCGCCATAGGGCTGGTGCAGGGGCAGGCGCCATAGCGGATCGTCATGGCCGTCCCCAGCCGCGCGCAATGCCTCCGCCGTGTCGTCGCTGCGCGCCATCAGCGCGGGCAGGTCCGGCCCCAGGGCCACGCGGGCCGCGCCGGTGAGAGTCGCGAAATCGAGGATCAGCTCCGGCTTTTCCTCGCAGGCGCGGGCCAGCGCATCGGCCAGGACCAGCCGCCCCTCCGCGTCGGTATTGCCGATTTCGACGCTCAGCCCCTTGCGCGATGCGAGGATGTCGCCCGGGCGGAAGGCATTGCCGGCAATCGCATTCTCCACGGCGGGCATCAGCACCTGCAGCCGCACCCGCAGGCCGGTTTCCATAATCAATCCGGCCAGCGCCAGAACATGAGCCGCGCCGCCCATGTCCTTCTTCATCAGCAGCATGCCGGACGCGGGCTTGATGTCGAGGCCGCCGGAATCGAAGCAGACGCCCTTTCCGACGAGCGCTACGCGTGGCGCCTGCGCATCGCCCCATGCCAGTTCGATCATGCGCGGCGCGTGGGACCGGCCCGCCGCCCGACCGACCGCATGGACCATCGGATAATCCTGCTCCAGCGCATCGCCCTTGGTCACGGTGAGTTGCGCGCGGTATTTCTTCGCGAGCGCTTCCGCCTCGGCTTCCAGTTCCGCTGGCCCCATGTCCTGCGCGGGCGTGTTCACCAGATCGCGCACCCTGGCGATGGCGGCGGCTTCCGCCAGCGCCGGCCCGACCGCCGCCGGTTCGCCGGTCAGCAGGATGCGCGGGCCTGTCGGTTCCTTGGGCTCGCGATAGCGCGTGAAGCGATACTGGGCTGTCTGCCAGCCGATCAGCGCGGGGCCAGGCTCCCCTTCCGCGAGGACATAGGTTCCGGCGGGGAGGATTTCGGCCAGCCGGGCCATGCACCAGCTTGAAAGCGATTGCGTGTCGGCCACGCCGCCGACCGCGAACCAGCCGTCGCCATCCGGCACGATGCCGACCTCATAGCCCTCTCCCTTGAATTTCTGCCCTTCCAGCGCGGCGCGCTGGAGCGGGGAAAGGCGCTTCGCCCATTGGGCAAAGCCGGACTTGTCGACGAGATGGATCGAAATGGCCTTCTGGCCCCGATTCGGCTGGATAAGTGCGTGTTTGTCGGACATATTTGCGCTCATGCCGCAGCGAATCGATCTTCGCGAGGGGAAATCGTATCATGCCCGCCTTTGGCTGGCGGTGGCTGGCGCGCTGATGCTTGCGTCTTGCGGGACGGACAGCGGCGCCGATGTCGCGGATGACGCTTCTCCAGCCGTGGGCGCTACCGCCGCCGCCGCTTCCGGCGATGTGGATGCCACCGCGAAAGCATCCGCCGGGGCGGGGGGCGCCCGCAAGGTCGACGAAGAGAACGAATTGTTCTCCTTCGTTTATTCCTATCCGGCGGCCGCGGGCGATATTCCCCGATTGAAGGCCTCGCTGGATGCCCGGCTGGAAGAGGAACGGGGCAAGCTCGACAAGGACGCCCGGCAATTCAAGCAGGAAGCGGCGGCGGACGGCTTCCCCTATCGCGCCTATGCCAACCAGACCGACTGGGCGGTGGTGGCCGACCTTCCGGGCTGGCTCAGCCTGTCGGCGGAGAAATATTCCTATACCGGCGGCGCGCATGGAATGACCGTGTTCGATTCGCTGCTGTGGGACAGGCAGGCGCAGGTGGAGCGTGCGCCGCTCTCGCTGTTCCTCTCGCGCGATGCGCTGGAAGCGGCGATCAAGCCCGCCTTCTGCGAAGAGCTGGATCGGCAGCGCGTAAAGAAGCGGGGCGTCGAGTTCGACCGGGCCAATCCCGGGATGTTCGACGAATGCATCGGACTGGCCTCCACCACCGTCCTGCTCGGCTCCGCCAATCGCAAGACGTTCGACCGGGTCGGTTTCCTGATCCCGCCCTATGAAGCCGGGCCTTATGCGGAAGGCGCCTATGAAGTGATCTTGCCGGTCAGCGAGGCGATCCTGCGGGCGGTGAAACCGGAATTTCGCGGCAGCTTCACCGTTTCGCGTTGAACGCTCGCAATTCAGGCCCCTTCCCGCTACATGGGGCGGATGAGCGAATATCAGATCATAAGCGAAGGCGAGACTGTCCTGCGTGACGGCTCGATCAAACTGCACGGCCCGGACGGGTTCGAAGGGATGCGCCGGGCCGGGCGGCTCGCGGCTGAAATTCTGGATGCGATGGTGCCGCTGGTCCAGCCGGGCGTGACCACGGCGGAACTGGACGATGTGGTGCGCCAGATGACCCTGGATGGCGGGGGCGTGCCGGCAACGCTCGGCTATCGCGGCTATGCGCATAGCTGCTGCATCTCGATCAACCATGTAGTGTGCCACGGCATCCCCTCGGACAAGGCGCTGAAGGACGGCGACATCGTGAATATCGACGTCACGCCCCTGCTGGACGGCTGGCATGGCGACAGCAGCCGGATGTATCTGGTGGGCGATGTGCCGCTGAAGGCGCGCCGCCTGGTCGACGTCACCTACGAATGCCTGATGCTGGGCATCGAGCAGGCGAGGCCGGGCAACCGGCTGGGCGATATCGGCGCGGCGATCCAGGCCCATGCCGAAAAATACCGCTACGGCATCGTGCGCGAATTCTGCGGCCACGGGCTGGGGCGGCTGTTCCACGATGCGCCCGAAGTGGTCCATGCGGCCAAGGCCGGCACCGGCCCCGAGCTGCGTCCGGGCATGTTCTTCACCATCGAGCCGATGATCAATCTCGGCAAGCCGTGGTGCAAGATGTTGAGCGACGGCTGGACCGCCGTGACCCGCGATAAGTCGCTTTCTGCGCAGTTTGAGCACTCGATAGGTATCACCGAGGACGGGCACGAGATTTTCACGAAAAGCCCGAAAGGGCTGGATCAGCCACCTTATATGGCGTGATGAATCGCCGCCGGCGCGGCTGCCTGGCCTGGGTTCCGGTTCAATCCCGCGCGGCGCGGATCGCGGCTCCGCCCGCGAAGGGGGCGATGGCCAGCAGCGCGAGGCTGATCGCCCCGGTCAGGGCCAGCCCGTCCTCGCCGCCTGGCGCGAGGCTTCCCGCGCCGAACACCAGCAGCGGTAGGGCGAGCGGTATGAGCAGCAGCCCCGCAAGCGCCGCTCCGCTGCGCAACGAGGCGGTGAGCGCGGCAATGGTGACGCCGATGGCGGCCAGGCCGGGAGTGCCGAGGAGCAGGCCGATCAGGACGGTTCGCAGCGCGTCGCCGGTCAGGCCCAGCAGGGCCGAGGCGGGAAGGGCGGCCAGCAGCAATGGCGGGGCGAAACTGAGCCAATGGGCCGCGACCCGCACCGCGATGGTGGCTTCTTCGGCCACGCCGCGCAGCGCCCATTGATCGAAGAAACCCTGTTCCAGATCCGGCGCCACCAGCCGGTCGAGCGGCAGGATCGCCGCGAGCAGCGCCGCAACCCAGATCACCCCGCCGCCGGTGCGGGCCAGGAGCGGCGCGTCCGGCCCCACCGCGAATGGATAGAGCATCGCCACCGCCAGGAAAAACAGCAGCGGCAGCAGGGTTCCGCCTTGCCTGCCGCCCGGAAGCATGCGCGCAAGATCGCGCAGGAAGATGGCGAGTAGCACACGGATCATGCGACGAACTCCGCCAGATCCAGCTGACGGATATTGTGCAGGCGGAAGGGCTGGTGCGAGGCGATGACCGCGATTCCGCCGCTTGCGATGTGCCCCGCGCACAAATCCTCGATCAGCGCTCGGCTGTTCTCGTCGAGGCCGCTGAATGGCTCATCGAGCAGCCAGATGTGGGCTTGCTGGCCCACAAGCCGCGCCATCGCGCTCCGCTTGCGCTGGCCGGTCGAAAGATAACGCACCGGCACGTCGGCCAGCTCTTCCAGATGCAGGCGCGCAAGCACGCTCTCCACGCTTTCCCGCGCGTCGATGCGCAGCCAGAAGTCCAGCGCCCGCCGCAACGGAAGCTGGAGATCGAGCGCGGAGCGCTCGTCCAGCAGGGCTATGTCTCCGGCCCGATCCACCTGGCCCGCGAAGGGGCGCAACAATCCTGCGAGGATGCGGATCAGGCTGGACTTGCCGATCCCGTTCGCACCCGCGACGTGGAGCGCATCGCCCGGTTCGAGCGCGAAGCCGATATGCGTGAACAACACGCGGTCGCCGCGGCGGCAGGCGAGATCGGTCGCGGCTAGGCGGCAGGCTTGCATGGCGGCTTGCGATAGGGGAAACCCGGGATGCTGCCAAGGAGGTGCCCATGGCCATAGCCCAATTGACCGAGACAGAACGCGATGAGGCGCTCGCAGGCTTGCCCGGCTGGACATTGCTGGCCGAACGTCCTGCGATTTTCCGTGACTTCGCCTTTCGCGATTTCAGCGAGGCATTCGCCTTCATGACGCGGGTTGCGCTGCTCGCGGAAAGCCAGGATCACCATCCGGAGTGGTCGAACGTCTATAACAGGGTGCATATCCTGCTCACCACGCATGACGCAGGCGGCCTATCGGCGCGCGACATCAGGCTGGCCCGGGTCATCGACGCCCTGCTCTGAAGCCTCGCTATTTGCGGGATTTCCTGCCGCGCATCTTGTTGCGGAGCATGCCGGGCGTCCAGCGGGCGGCGAAGGCCAGCTTGCGGGCGGTCTTGCCGACGAGCGTGTGCAGCCTTTCGCCATGGACCGCTTCCCAGGCGGCTTGGGCGACTTCCTCGACCGGGGTGAATTCCAGCCCTGTCGCCCGCACCTTGTCGCGCATGGTGCCGCTGCTGCGCGCATTGGCCTGCTTGGCCAGCAGCGGGGTATCGATGAAGCTCGGCATCAGGGAATGGACCTTGATTCCCTGGCCCGCCCATTCCACGTCCAGCGCTTCGGTCAAGCCGCGAACCGCGAATTTCGTGGCCGAATAGACCGACATGTTCGCCGTGCCGTAAATTCCCGCCGCGCTGGCGGTATTGAGCAGGCAACTGCCCGGCGCGGTCTTCCGCAAATGGCCGAAGGCGGCCTGCGCGCCATAGATCACGCCGCGAATGTTCACATCGATCAGCGCGTCGATTTCACGCCTGCTGTTCTGGATCAGCGGGCCGCCGAAGGCGATTCCGGCATTGTTCGCAACGGTGTCGATCCGTCCGCCGGCGGCAGAGGAAAAGCTCTCCAGCGCGGTGTCCCAGTTGTCACGGTCGGTCACGTCGAGCCGGCACCCGAACCACCGATCGGCGGGAAGCAGCGCGCCGGTTTCCTCGATTCCCGCCTCGTTGATGTCCCCTATGCCCACGAACCAGCCGCGATCCGCGAACAGCCTTGCGATGGCACGCCCGATCCCGGAGCCGCCGCCGCTTATGAATATGCTCTTGCCGCCCATCACACTCCCTTCACAATGTCGGATTGTCGTAGCAATGCCAGGTGAAGATCGCGATTGCGCTCCGGTCCGGCCGCCAGCCTTCGGCCATGGCTCTCGCTGCCTTCTCGTCCGGCCGTTCCTCCAGGCCGAGGATGCGCTGCAACCCCGCCTGCACGCCGAGGTCGCCGCCGGGCCATATGTCGCCGCGCCCTTCCGCGAACAGGAGATATATCTCCGCCGACCAGCGCCCGATGCCCTTGACTTGGGTTAGGGCGGCGATGGCGGCTTCATCCTCCTCGGGCAGCTGGTCGAGATCGAGTTCGCCCCTTGCGACCAGTTCGCAGAGGGAGCGGACATAGCCCTGTTTCTGCCGGGAGAGGCCGCAGCCGCGAAGCTCGTCGAAACTGCGGTCGAGCAAGGCTTGCGGCGGGATGTCGTCGCCCAGCAAGGCCTGCAGCTTGGCCCAGACGGAGCGCGCCGAGGCGGTGCTGACCTGCTGGCCGACGATGGTGCGGAGCAAGGTCCGGTATCCGCGTTCGCTGATGCGCGGTTCTGGATAGCCGGCCAGCGAAATCGCGCGGGCGAAGGCCGGCTCGCGGCTTGCCGCCCGGTCCAGCCCCGCTCTCAACCTGTCCCGATCCAATCCCATGCCTCTTCCCGCTTGTAAAATCGTGTCATTGTCCTTAGCAGCGCCGCCTATGGCCTTGACGGGCGCAAACCGGTGAGCGCGAAGGAACAGGATACCATGGCAAAACTCATTGTCGTCAATCGCGAAGGTGAAGAAAAAACGATAGACGTTGATGGCGGCATCAGCGTGATGGAAGCCATCCGTGACAATGGTTATGACGAATTGCTGGCCCTGTGTGGCGGATGCTGCAGCTGCGCGACCTGCCATGTCTATGTCGACCCTTCCTTTGCGGACAAGCTGCCCTCGATGTCCGGTGACGAGGATGACCTGCTCGACAGTTCCGATCACCGCAACGAAACCTCGCGCCTTTCCTGCCAGATCCATATGTCCGCCGATCTCGACGGCCTGAAGGTCACGATCGCTCCCGAAGACTGATCGGCCGCGAAAGCGGGGCGAAGAGAATCTTCGTTCCAAAGCCGTTGCGAACAACGCCTTCACCGCCTAACCCAAGGCCATGACCGCACCGACCATCCGCGAAGACACACTTGAACTGATCGGGAACACTCCGCTGGTGTTCCTGAAAGGCCCCAGCGCCGCCGCAGGCTGCGCGATCTATGGAAAATGCGAATTCGCCAACCCCGGCGCTTCGGTGAAGGACCGGGCGGCGCTGTGGATCGTTCGCGACGCGGAGCAGAAGGGGCAATTGAAGCCCGGCGGCACGATTGTGGAA
This sequence comes from Tsuneonella sp. CC-YZS046, assembly GCF_035581365.1. NCBI lineage: Bacteria > Pseudomonadati > Pseudomonadota > Alphaproteobacteria > Sphingomonadales > Erythrobacteraceae > Tsuneonella > Tsuneonella sp. CC-YZS046. Next base: position 368,186 of record NZ_CP141590.1, read on the forward strand.
GGCACCGCCGGCAACACCGGGATCGGTCTTGCGCTGGTCGCCAATGCGCTGGGCTACAAGACCATCATCGTCATGCCCGAAACCCAGTCCCGCGAAAAGATGGATACCTTGCGGGCCTTGGGCGCGGAGCTGGTGCTGGTGCCCGCCGCGCCGTTCTCGAATCCCGGCCATTTCGTGCATACATCGCGGCGTCTTGCCGAAGAGACGGAAGGGGCGATCTGGGCCAACCAGTTCGACAATACCGCCAACCGCAAGGCTCATATCGAAAGCACCGCGCCGGAATTGTGGGAGCAGATGGAAGGCCGGATCGATGGTTTCACCTGCGCGGCCGGCACGGGCGGGACGATTGCCGGAGTCGGAATGGGCCTCAAGGCATTCGACGAGAACATCGCCATCGCCCTGACCGATCCGCATGGCGCGGCGCTCTACAATTACTATGCGCATGGCGAATTGAAGGCGGAAGGCAATTCCGTGGCCGAGGGTATCGGCCAGGGGCGCATCACCGCCAATCTCGAAGGCGCGCCGATCGACACCCAGTTCCGCATTTCCGATGAGGAAGGGCTGGAATGGGTCGCCAGGCTTCTCCGGGAGGAGGGGCTTTGCCTCGGGTTGTCGTCGGGGATCAATGTGGCCGGAGCCATTGCGCTGGGGCGCAAGCTGGCGGCGGAAGGCAGGGAAAATCCCCGCATAGCGACTATCCTGTGCGATACCGGATTCCGTTATCTTTCCTCGCTTTACAATGCGGAATGGCTCGAAGCGAAGGGGTTGCCGGTGTTCGGCTGGCTGAAAGCGCCGGGGGCGGCCGGAGATTGACTGGCGCCGGCAAAAGGCTAGCCTTGCCCGATTATGCCGCAAACATCAGAACAGTTTCGCGCCGATCAGGACAGGGGTGAGGAAGCCCAGCCGCAACAGGGCGGGAAACGGGCCGAAGTGATCCAGCGTTTGCAGATCGGCTTGTTCGGCCTTGCCGCCATGGTGCTGATCGTGGCCCTGGCCAATGTAATCATGGAGCGCGCGAAGCAGACCGAGGCGACTGCCGTGCCGGAAGCGGCGGCGACCACTGCGCCGGTCACGGCCACGGGGTCGCTCAGCGACCCGCTTGTGGATGCCGGGGTCGTGCCGGACATGCCGTCGAACGCGCAGAAGAATGCCGCTTCCCGTGCTTCACCCGTGCCGAACGGTGCGCCGACGCTTGCGCCCCGGCCCTAGATCGATCCTGCTGGTTGCGGTCTGCCTCGCCATCGCGGCGGCGGCGGTGGCGGGTCTGTTGCAGGCACAGGCCCATCGAGAAAGGCCGGCGCTGGGGCTTTTTACGACACTGCCGATCTATTGGGGAGAAGCGGCGCAGCTTTCGGATCTGCTTGCGGAAGACCGGGAGCCACATTGGGTTCGCCGCGTCCTGGAAGAGGATTATGCGGTGCGGCCGCTGGATGTTCTGGATGCGGGCAAGGCCGGGGATAGCCTGACCGGCCTGCGCTTCCTGCTGATGGCGCAGCCCCGTGCCCTGTCTCCGGTCGAGAACGTGGTTCTGGATGCGTGGGTTCGCGGTGGGGGACGGCTGCTGCTGTTCGCGGACCCCATGCTGACCGAGGAATCCTCCTTCGCCATCGGCGACAAGCGGCGCCCCCATGATGTGGTGCTGCTCTCCCCTATTCTGGCGCATTGGGGCCTCGATCTGCAGTTCGACGAAGAGCAGGAGGCGGGAATAAGGACCGCGTCGGTATTCGGAACCGAACTTCCTGTCGATCTGCATGGACGGCTCGCGCTGCGTCCGCCCACCGGCGCGGCCGGGTCGTGCCGGATAGCGACTGGAGGATTGGCCGCCAACTGCGCAATCGGGCGTGGGCGAGCGCTGATCCTTGCCGATGCGGCATTGCTGGATGCCGGCGCATCCGATCCTGAGACGCGGCAGGCCGCGCTGTCCGCCTTGGTCGAAGCGGCTTTCGCCGGCAACTGACTCAATCGGGGAAATCACGGGAAATAATGGAGTCGCAATAGGCGCGGCGCAGAGGATTCGCGTGTTTTCAACCTTCTAGCTGGAGAACAGAACACGAAACCTAGGTGTTGGAAGTGATTGTATCTCCGAATAAAATATATTAAAATCAATATATTGATGGGTTATCCCGTGAATTCCCGTGTTTTTCCCTTTAATCCCGGATGGGACGGGGTTATGAAATAATTCCATCGGACATGGTTCCATGCCGCATTCCGCGCTGGCGGGGTGAACCGGCGCGCCGTTGCGCGGCTGGCGGAGGGTGAATTCATGTCCGCTCGGATTGGTCCAGGCGGGGGGCTTTCTAGGTGTCGGCGCGGTCATTCAGCTACAGCGGCCAGGGCTTCTCGCAACGTGGCGAGAAGAGCCGCTTCGTGCTGCCTCCCGCATTCCGCAAGGCTGTCAGGGAATCCAGCGAATCCCGCATTCTCTGCCTCGCCAAGCATGAGCGCTGGAATTGCCTTACCGGCTTCGGCCTTTCCCGCCGGGAGGAACTGGAAGCGCAGATCGATCGGGAAGAGGAGCAGGCGATCCGTCGTGGGCAGGATTTCGATCGCGACCTGCGCGCAATGCAGCTCTTCGGATTTGTCGAAGTGCCTTTCGATGACAGCGGCCGTTTCGTGATGCCCGATCATCTCGCCGAATTGGGCCGGTTGGACGGCGGCGTGTATTTTCAGGGGGCCGGGAGCTTCTTCACTCTCTGGAATCCGGCCGAACTCTATCTGATGGGCGCGGGCTGGGAAGGCGCGCAAGCCGCCTGTCGCATGCTGGAAGGCGATGCTGGCACGAAAGGGCGCAGGTCATGACCGGCCCCGGCGCCAGGGCGCATATCCCAGTCTTGCTGGACGAGGTGGTGGCCGCGCTCGATCCGCGCCCCGGCGATGTCATCGTCGACGCTACTTTCGGTGCCGGCGGATACACCCGCCGCCTGCTCGATGCCGGTGCTGTGGTGCATGCCTTCGATCGCGATCCGGATGCCATCGCCGTGGCCGGAACATGGCCGGAAACCGTGGAAAACCCGCCCCGGCTCATTCTCCATCCCCGGCGCTTCTCCGAAATGGTCGCGGCGCTGGCGGAAGAGGGAATCGCCAGTGTCGACGGAGTGGTCATGGATATCGGCGTTTCCTCGATGCAGCTTGACCAGCCGGGGCGAGGCTTCGCCTTCTCCACGGACGGCCCGCTGGACATGCGGATGAGCCAGGATGGCGAAAGCGCCGCCGATTTCGTCAATACGGCGGATGAGAGCGCGATTGCCGACATTCTGTTCCAATATGGGGAAGAGCGGCAGTCGCGCCGTGTCGCTCGCTCCATTGTCGCCGCGCGGCCGCTGTCGACCACTGGCCAACTGGCTCAGGTGGTGCGCAAGGCGCTGGGCTATCGGCCCGGCGCGCCCAAGGACCCCGCCACGCGCAGCTTTCAGGCCATCCGCATCCATGTGAATGCCGAGCTTGATGAGTTGCTGGCCGGGCTGAGCGCCGCCGAACGTCTGCTGCGCGAGGGTGGCAGGCTGGCGGTGGTTACATTCCACAGCCTCGAGGATCGCATCGTCAAGCGTTTCCTGCGCGATGCCTCCGGCGCTTCCGCGGGGGTATCCCGTCATTTGCCGGCCGGCCAGGCGGAAAGCGCCGCGGGGGCCGTCTTTGCCCGGGTGGGCAAGCCGCTGCGTCCGTCGGAGGCGGAGATCCAGCGCAATCCGCGCGCCCGCTCCGCAACGCTCCGCAGCGCGGTCCGAACCGCCTCTCCGGCCCGGAAGGAGGCGGCGTGATGGTGCCCGGCAGCCGGTTGCGCTCCATTGGATGGGCTGTGGTTCTGGCGGTCAGCCTGATCCTGTTCGCGGCGCTGACCTTCCAGGTGAATGCCGTGAAAAGCAAGGTGCGGTTGGCGGAGCGCAAGATCGTGGCGCTCGAGCAGGAAAAATCCATGCTCGAAACCGAATTTCAGGCGCGCGCCAGCCAGCAGCAGCTGGCCAACTGGAACGAGGTCGATTTCGGTTACAAGGCCCCGGTGGCCGGTCAGTTCCTGGAAGGCGAACGGCAGCTTGCGATGTTCGGCACTCCGCGCGCGCCGGGAGCGCCGGAGCCGATCCGCGTCGCGTCCGCTCCATCGGATGACGATGTGCTCGGTGCGTCATCCGACGGGATCGTCGCGATGGTCTCCCCGATCACGGGCAGGGCCTTTGCGGCGGAACTTCCCAAGGAGCCTGAGGGAAGCGCCGCAACCATAGAGAATCTTTCGAGCCGCCTGAATCTCAAGGCGACGCGGATCGTCCTGCCGTCGGTGCAGGAGGGCGCCGAATGACAGCGATCAGCGTGAGCACGGCGATCAATTCCGGCCGTGTCCAGCTGGTCGACATCCGTCAGCGCCTGCTGCTGACGGCCCATTTGCGCATCCTGTGGATATTGGGCCTGTTCACGCTGGTGACGATCGCGGCGCTCGCTCGCGTGGTCCAGCTTGGCCTGTTCGAGAACGCGCTGCAATATCATTCCCTGCGCGAAACGCTGCTTCCGCCACGCGGCGAAATCGCCGATCGCAATGGAGTGCCGCTGGCCCGTGCCTTTCCCGCCTATGCGCTATGGTATAATCCGCAGGCCTTCGACGATGGCGGATCGCCCTTGATCAAGCCTCCGCGCCAGGTGGCGCGGGAACTGGCCGCGATCTTTCCCGACATGGATGAAGCGCAAACCGCGGTCCGGCTGGCCAGCGGGAAGCCCGGATATCTGCGCCGGCGTATCCTGCCGGACGATGCGAACCGGGTGCAGCGGATCGGCGAGCTGGCGCTCGAAATCCCGCGGGAAGGCGATCGCTTTTATCCGCAAGGTTCGATGGCGGCTCATATTCTCGGCTATGTCGGCGCCGATGGCCATGGGCGGGTGGGAATGGAGCAGGTGCTGGACAAGCAACTGCTCGATCCTGCCCAGCGCGGCAAACCGGCGCAGCTTTCCATCGATCTGAGAGTGCAGGGCGCGCTGGAGGACGAATTGCGCCGGGGCATGCTGGCCACCAATGCGGTCGGCGCGGCCGGCATCGTGCTGGATGTCGATACGGGTGAAGTGATGGCGCTCGCCTCGCTGCCCGAGTTCGATCCGAACAAGATCGACGCGCGCGGCGAAAAGCTGATGTTCAACCGTGTCACCAACCAGGTCTACGAACTCGGTTCCACCTTCAAGCCGCTGACGGTGGCGGCCGCGATCGACGCGGGCGTGGTCACCGATCTCGCCAAGCGCTACCCGGCCAACCGTCCGCTGGAGATCGGCGGATTCAAGATCCGCGACAGCCACCCCATTGGCGCGTCGATCAACGTGCCGGAGACGCTGATCCATTCTTCCAACGTCGTCACCGCGCAGATCGCCGACGCCCTGGGGGGCAAGGCGCTCAAGCGCACCATGGCGGATCTGGGCATGAACGAACGGCCCTATATCGAGCTTCCGGCACGGGGCTTCCCGATCTGGCCGAAGGGCGACTGGCCGCGCCTGCGCACCATGACCGTCAGCTACGGCCACGGCATCGCGGTCACTCCACTTCATCTCGCCTCGGCCTATGCGGCCATGGTCAACGGCGGGATCTGGCGCCCGGCGACCTTGCACAAACTGGCTCCGGGTGAAGTGCCCAAGGGGCGGCGGGTGTTCAAGGCGTCGACCAGCGCGCGCATGAACCAGCTCCTGCGCATGATCGTGGCCTATGGCACGGGCCGCAAGGCGGATGCGCCCGGCTTTCGCATCGGCGGCAAGACGGGCAGCGCCGAAAAGCCGGGGGCGGGCGGATACCGCCGCAGCAGCCTGATTTCCACCTTCGCCGCGGCTTTCCCGATGGACCGCCCGCGCTATGTCGTCATCGCCATGCTGGATGAACCGAAAGGAACGGCAGCCAGCTCATTCCAGCGCACGGCCGCATGGAACGCGGCGCCGATCGTCGGTGCGGTCGTGCCCCGGATCGGCCCGCTGCTGGGCGTCATGCCGGACGACAACCGCGACATCGATCTCACCGACCTCAAGCCGCTGGTCGGCAAGGGCGGCGGCGAATGATGCTGGGGGCACTCGCCGAAAAGGCTGGGCTGGCCGTCGGGTCCCATCGCGAGGATAGGGTGACCGGCTTTGCGATCGATCATCGCAAGGTCGCGCCGGGCACGGTGTTCGGCGCGTTCCGTGGCGCCAATGTCAATGGCGAGGATTTCATCCCGGCTGCCGTCGCGGCTGGCGCGATCTGTGTCGTGGCAAGGCCCGAGGCGCATGTCGAAGGCGCCGCGCATATTGCCGATGCCGAGCCGCGCCGCGCTTTTGCGCGGATCGCCGCCCGGTTCTTCGCTCCATTTCCCAAAACGGTGATCGCGGTGACCGGCACCAACGGCAAGACCTCCACCGTGGAGATGACCCGCCAGCTTTGGTGGATGGCGGGCAACAGCGCGGCTTCGATCGGCACTCTCGGCGTGACCACGCCCGATGGTTCGGTTTCGACCGGGCTGACCACCCCGGATATCGTGACCTTCCTTTCGAACATGAGTGGCCTTGCGCGCGAAGGCGTGAGCCATGTCGCTTTCGAGGCGTCGAGCCATGGCCTCGCCCAGTTCCGCAGCGAGGGGCCCGAAGTGTCCGCCGCCGCCTTCACCAATCTGAGCCGGGACCATCTCGATTATCATGGAACGATGGAGGCCTATTTCACCGCCAAGATGCGGCTGTTCGACGAGGTGGTGGCCAGGGGTGGGACGGCGGTCGTGTGGATGGACGATCCCTTGGCGGCAACGGTTTGTGAGCGGGCGCGCGGCGGGGGGCTGCGCGTGCTCACTGTGGGCGAGCAGGCGTCGGACGGCCCGGACGGGGTCCGCCTGCTCGCCCGCATCCCCACGCAGCTCGGGCAGAAAATAGAGATCGCGCATAATGGCCGGCATTATCATGTCACGCTGCCTCTGATCGGCGCCTATCAGGCGGCCAATGCCCTGGTGGCGGCCGGTCTGGTTCTCGCGACCGGCGGAGAGCCTGCCGCGACCTTCGACGCGCTGGCGCGGCTGCAGCCGGTGCGGGGCCGGCTGGAGCGGGCGGCGATTGCGCGCAGCGGCGCCCCGATCTATGTGGATTACGCCCATACGCCCGATGCGCTGGAAGCGGCCATTGCGGCGCTTTCGCCGCATGTGAACGGCCGCCTGATCACCGTGGTGGGAGCAGGCGGTGACCGTGACCAGGGAAAACGGGCTCCGATGGGCGAGGCGGCCGCCGCGGGGTCGGGCCTCGTGATCGTCACGGATGACAATCCGCGCGGGGAAGATCCGGCCGGCATTCGCGCCATGGTCATGCAAGGCGTGGCGCGTGCGGGCGGCGAAGCCCTCGAGCTTGCCGATCGGCGAGAGGCGATTGCCGCCGCGATCGATGCCGCGAGGGCGGGCGACATCGTGCTGATAGCAGGCAAGGGGCACGAGGAAGGCCAGGTCTTCGGCCGTGGACCCGATACGAAGGTCGTGCCCTTCAACGATGTGAATGTTGCGAGGGAATGCGCCGGCATTTCCGCAGGAGAAATTGGATGAATGCCCATCCGGCTATGTTTGAGTGGCCTGCCGATGCCCGCGATCTGCTGCCCCTTGCCCTGTGGGATGCGGCAGGCGTCGCCGCCGCCACCGGCGGCGTGGCGAGCTGCGATTTCGAATGTTCCGGGGTCGAGATAGATTCCCGCGATGTCAGGGAAGGCGATCTGTTCTTCGCCTTGAAAGGGGAAAGCACCGACGGCCACCGCTTCCTCGATGCGGCCTTTGCCAATGGCGCGGTGGCGGCGGTGGTGGACCGTCCGATCGACCGCCCGCATGTGCTGGTCGAGGATACGATGCAGGCGCTCGAGGCGTTGGGCGCGGCGGCGCGGAATCGCGCGGACGCGGTGGTGATCGGCGTGACCGGGTCGGTCGGCAAGACCGGGGTCAAGGAGGCTCTGTTCGCCGCGCTGGACCGGTCCAGCCGGGGATATGCCCATCGCTCGGTCAAGAGCTACAACAATCACGTCGGGGTTCCGCTCAGCCTCGCGCGGATGCCGGCGCGGACCATCTACGGCATCTTCGAAATGGGCATGAACCATGCCGGGGAAATCGCGGCCCTCACCCGGCAGGTGCGGCCGAATGTGGCCGTTATCACCACCATTGCTCCGGCCCATATCGAGATGCTGGGCAGCGAGGAAGCGATCGCCGACGCGAAGGCGGAGATTTTCGAGGGGCTGGAAGCTGGCGGCACGGCCATCATCCCGGCGGACAGCCCGCATTTTGGGCGCCTGCGCGACGCCGCGCTGAAGTCCGGGGCCAAGGTGATCTCGTTTGGGCGGGCCGCGAACGCCGATGTCCGGTTGCTGGACATGGTGGTGGCCAGTTCGGGCGGCTCGCTGGTCACGGCCGATCTCGGTGACCGCAGGGTGTGCTACACCGTTTCGGCGGCGGGCGATCACTGGGTCCTGAACTCTCTGGCGGTCATGGCGGCGGTTCGGGCAGCCGGCGGCGATCTCGGCGCGGCGGGCCTCGCGCTTGCGGAAATGGGCGGGCTGGCCGGACGGGGGGAGCGGCTGGACATTCCGACCCCGGACGGTGGCCACGCGCTTCTGATCGATGAAAGCTACAATGCGAACCCTGCCTCCATGCGGGCGACGCTGGCGCAACTTGGCCAGACGCCGGCGAAGAGGCGGATTGCGGTATTGGGCGCGATGAAGGAACTGGGCGACTTTTCGCCTGCCTTTCACGCGGCTCTGGCCGAGCCGATTGCCGCAGCCGAACTCGATCATATGATTCTGGTCGGTGACGAGATGGAGGCGCTTGCCGGTGAACTGGGGAAAGCCGAAGGCGGAACGCTTGGCAATGGCCTCACCTTTGCCCATTGCGGCAATTGCGATGAAGCGATTGCCGCGCTTTCGGCCTACGGCCTGAAGGATGGCGACGCGGTTCTCGTAAAAGGATCCAATTCTGTCGGGTTGGCCAGGCTGGTCGCCCGTCTTTCCGCCGAGGAGAGTTGATGCTCTATCTTATTGCGCAATGGGTGGAGTTTGAAGGCCTCGCAAATCTCGTGCGCTACCAGACCTTCCGGGCCGGCGCGACGCTGATTACTGCGTTGTTCATCGGCCTGCTGATCGGCCCGCGTTTCATCAACATGCTGCGTGTCCGCCAGGGGAAGGGCCAGCCGATCCGGGAAGATGGGCCGAAGACCCATCTTGCGAAGCGCGGAACCCCCACCATGGGCGGGCTGATGATCCTGACTTCCCTGCTCCTGGCCATGTTGCTGTGGATGGACTTGAAGAGCCCCTTCGTCTGGGCCTGCATGGCCGTCACCGCCGGTTTCGGCGTGATCGGCTTTCTCGACGATTACGACAAGGTCCGCAAATCGAGCCATCGCGGCGTGCCCGGCAAAGTGCGCCTGCTGGGCGAATTCGTGGTTGCCGGGATCGCGGCCTGGATCATCGTCAGCCAGATCAATACCGATCTCTATGTGCCGTTCTTCTCGGCTTGGGTCATTCCGCTCGGGCCGTTCTACTATGTCTTCGCGGCCTTCGTGATCGTCGGCGCGGGCAATGCGGTCAACCTGACCGACGGGCTTGACGGGCTGGCGACCATGCCGGTGATCATCGCGGCGGGCACCTTCGCGCTGATCTGCTATCTTGTCGGACGGACCGACTATTCGAGCTATCTGGGCATTCCGCACGTGCCTGGCGCGGGCGAACTGGCGATTTTCTGCGCGGCGATCATGGGCGCGGGGCTTGCCTTCCTGTGGTTCAATGCCCCTCCGGCGGCAGTGTTCATGGGCGATACAGGCAGCCTGGCGCTTGGCGGTGCGCTCGGGGCCATCGCGGTCGCATCGCATCACGAGATCGTGCTCGGAATCGTTGGCGGCCTGTTTGTGCTCGAAGCGGTATCGGTGATCATTCAGGTATTCTTCTTCAAGCGAACCGGCAAGCGGGTGTTCCGCATGGCGCCGATCCATCATCATTTCGAGCAGCTTGGCTGGGCGGAATCGACCGTGGTGATCCGCTTCTGGATCGTCTCGATCGTGCTCGCCCTTGCTGGCCTTGCAACGCTGAAGCTCAGGTGATCATTTCATCCGCCTTTTCCGGGAAGCGCTATGCGGTGCTTGGCCTCGCGAGGTCCGGAATGGCGGTTGCCGAAAGCCTGCTGGCGAGCGGTGCGCATGTCACTGCGTGGGACAGGCAGGAAGAGCCGCGCGTGGTCCTCGAAGGCCGGGCGGAGATCGCCGATCCGCTGGTCATAGATCTCTCCGGCTACGACGCGGTGGTGGTTTCTCCCGGCGTTCCGCTGAACACCCATCCGATCGTGGAAGTGGCGGGCAATGCCGAAGTGCCGATCGTCGGTGACATGGAACTGTTCGCCCAGGCGCGGGACACGCTGCCGAACAATCGGGTCATCGGCATCACCGGCACCAATGGCAAATCGACCACGACTGCCCTGGTCCACCATATTCTGCGCAGCGCCGGCATCCCGGCGCGCATGGGCGGGAATATCGGGCTGCCGATTTTTGCGCAGGCCCCGCTCGCGACGGGCGGCGTTTATGTCCTGGAGCTTTCCAGCTACCAGATCGACCTGACCCGGAGCCTTGCCTGCGAGGCGGCGGGCCTTACCAATATCACGCCCGACCATCTGGACCGTTATGACGGATTCGAAGCCTATGCCGCTTCGAAGGCACGGCTGTTCGCAATGCAGGACCCCAGCCAATTGGCCGCCTTCGGCTGCGCGGATGGGCCGACCTGTGCCATAGCGGACCGGGAACGCGCGCGCCGGCCGGATGGGCGTGCGATCTGCATCGATCTGGAAGGGCTGGCTCCGTTTCAGCAGGAGTGGCCTTCGCTGCAAGGCCCGCACAATCTGCAGAACGCAGCCATGGCGGTCGCGCTGGTCGAGGAAATGGGCGTTACTCCTGCCCAGTGGCGCCCCGCGCTTGCCAGCTTTCGCGGCCTTGCCCACCGCATGGAGCGGCTGGGAGAAGCGAACGGCGTCCTCTTCATCAATGACAGCAAGGCGACCAATCCCGCCTCCGCCGCGCCCGCGCTCGCCGCCTATCCGCCCAATCCCGGCAAGCGCATCCATTGGATACTGGGGGGGCTTCCTAAGGGCGACGGCCTGGGCGAGTGCGAGGAATTCCTGGGGAACATCGCCGCCGCCTATACGATCGGCGAAGCAGGCCCGCGCTTCGCGGAATTGCTGGAGCCGGTCCTGCCTGTCCGCCGTTGCGAATTGCTGGTGGAGGCGTTGCGGCAGGCAATCGATGCGGCTCGGCCCGGCGATGTGGTGCTGTTCTCCCCTGCCTGCGCGAGTTTCGACCAGTTCCGCAATTACGAGATCCGTGGGGATACGTTCCGCCAGCTCGTAGCCGCGCTCACCGGGCTGGATACTGCCTGTCAGGAGGAAGAGGGGCGCTCGGCGGCATGATGTCCAGCAGGCCATATATTCCCGGGTCGGCGCAGAATCTCCCCTCGCTGGTGCCGCCTCGGCGCAGCCTCCGCACCGAGCTGCGGATCTGGTGGCGCGAGATTGATCGCACCCTGCTGTTTCTCGTCATCCTGCTGATGGCGCTGGGCAGCGCGGCGGTCGCTGCTGCCTCGCCGGCCAGCGCCCGGCGGCTTTCCAGTTCCGCCACGCAATTGCCCGACCTTTATTTCTACTGGCTGCATCTGCGCTGGCAGGCGCTGGGGCTGGTGGCCCTGATCGGGGCTTCGCTGCTGCCGCAGGAGCGGGCGCGGCGCTTCGCCATTCTCATGGGTGCGGCGATGATCGCGGCCCTGCTTCTGGTTCCCTTCATCGGCCAGGAGGTGAACGGGGCGCGGCGCTGGCTGCGGCTCGGCATCATTTTCCAGCCTTCGGAGTTCCTCAAGCCGGCTTTCGCCATCGTGCTCGCCTGGATTCTTTCTTGGCGCGCGCGCGACCCCAACCTGCCTGTCATTCCCATCACGGGCGTTATCATGGGGCTGGTCGCCGCCCTGTTGATGGCCCAGCCCAACTTTGGCGACACCATCCTGTTTGCCGGGGTCTGGTTCCTCATGGTGCTGCTGTCCGGCCTGCCGGTGCAGCGGATCGCCGCCATGGGCGGGGCGGGCGTCGCATTGCTGACCGCCACCTATTTCCTTTACGACAACGCGCGGCACCGTATCGACGCCTTCCTTGGCGGCGGCACGGCCTACGATCAGGTCGATCTGGCCAGCCGGACGCTGGTGGCGGGCGGGTGGACCGGCAGCGGCCTTTGGCTCGGCTTGCGCAAGCTTTCCCTGCCGGAAGCGCATACGGACTACATCTTCTCGGTGATCGGCGAGGAGTTCGGGCTGTTGGTCTGCATGCTCGTCATCCTGATCTATCTCGCCATCGTCGCGCGGGTGTTCATCCGCCTGGTGGGGGAGGACAATCTTTTCACGGTGCTTGCGGCCGCGGGCCTCACGGCGCAGATCGGCGGTCAGGCCTTCATCAACATTTTGGTGAACCTGCAGCTTTTCCCGTCCAAGGGCATGACGCTGCCGCTGATCAGCTATGGCGGATCGTCCACCGTGGCGATGTGTCTCACGGTCGGTTTCCTGCTGGCGATGACGCGCCGCAACCCGTATCTCAGCCGGGAGAAATTCGACTGGCGCGAAGCGCTGGCCGGCACAGGAGATGTTCGATGAATGCGGTAAGCCGCCATTATGTCCTGGCTGCGGGCGGCACCGGTGGCCACCTTATCCCGGCTTTCGCCCTTGCGCAGGAACTGGAGGCGCGCGGGCACCACGTCGCCCTGGTGACGGATGAACGGGGCGCGGCGATTCCCGGCAAGCCCGATACGCTGCCCGCGCATGTGCTGCCGGCCGGGCGGCTCGGCAAGAATCCGCTGGGCTGGATCAAGGGCGCGCGGGCGATCGTCGAGGGCCGCCGGATGGCGCTCCGCCTGTTCGAAAGTTTCGAGCCAAGCGCGGTGATCGGCTTCGGCGGCTATCCGGCCCTGCCTACGCTGCTGGCCGCCATTTCGGAGAAGATCCCTACGGTCATTCACGAGCAGAATGCCGTGCTGGGCCGGGTCAACCGCCTGCTTGCCGGGCGGGTCGACGCGATCGCCACCGCTTATCCGGAAGTGGACCGGCTGAACGAGAAGTTCGCGGGCAAGACCTATCTGGTCGGCAATCCGGTGCGGGCCGAGGTGCTTGCCTTGCGCGATCAGCCTTACCCCCCCTTTACCGAGGATGGGCTGCTGCGCGTTCTGGTGACCGGCGGCAGCCAGGGCGCGCGCGTGCTTTCCGAAGTGGTGCCCGATGGCCTCGCCATGCTGCAACCCGCCTTGCGGGCGCGGCTGCAAGTGATCCAGCAATGCCGCCCGGAAGACTTGAGCGGGGTTCGCGCGCGCTATGCCGGCCATGACATTCCGGCCGAACTCGGCACCTATTTCGAGGATATGGCGGCGCGGCTGGCTGACGCCCATCTCTTCATCGGCCGGGCCGGGGCTTCCACCATCGCGGAACTGACGGCGGTCGGCCGCCCCGCGATCCTGATTCCGCTGCCCATTGCTACGGACAATCATCAGGCCGCCAATGCCCGCGAGATGACGAAGTCCGGCGGGGCGCGGGCGATCCGGCAGGATCGCTTCACCGCCAAGGAACTGGCCAAGCAGATTCAGGCGATGGCGCAGGCGCCCGGCTCGCTCGGCAATGCGGCTCATGCCGCGTGGAACTGCGGGCGGCCCAATGCGGCGAAGGATCTGGCCGACCTGATCGAGAGTTTCGGCGGTGCGCCGCTGATGGATGTGATCCGCATGGGCGGGGAAGCGCGGCCCGAGCAGCGGGAAGCGCTGGCGCGGGACAACGCGGCATGATCGGGCTGCCTCGACAGGCCCAGGGTGGGCGGTTGTCCACGCCTTTCCATCCCATCCTGCCCGGCCTGCGCTTGCCGAAGCCCGCGCGCAACGCGAAAGCACGGCGATGAAGGGCGTCGGCACCGATATCGGGACTATCCATTTCGTCGGCATCGGCGGCATCGGCATGTCGGGCATTGCCGAGGTGATGCATAATCTCGGCTACAGCGTGCAGGGCTCGGACATTGCCGAAAGCGCTTCGGTGGAACGGCTGCGCGCGCGCGGCATCCGCATCTATATCGGCCATGCGCGCGAGAATGTCAGCGATGCGGCGGTGGTGGTGACTTCCACGGCGGTCAAGCGCGACAACCCGGAAGTCGCCGCCGCGCTTGAATCCCGCATTCCCGTGGTGCGCCGCGCGGAAATGCTGGCGGAGCTGATGCGGCTCAAGAACACGGTGGCCGTGGCCGGCACGCATGGCAAGACGACGACCACGTCGATGATCGCGACGCTGCTGGATGCGGGCGGGATCGACCCCACCGTCATCAACGGCGGGATCATCGAAAGCTACGGTTCCAACGCCCGGCTGGGCGACAGCGACTGGATGGTGGTCGAAGCGGACGAAAGCGACGGCAGCTTCCTGCGGCTGGACGGCACGATTGCCGTGGTCACCAATATTGATCCCGAACATCTCGACCATTACGGCGATTTCGAGGCGGTGAAGGAAGCGTTCCGCGAATTCATCGAGAATGTGCCGTTCTATGGCGCTGCCGTGCTGTGCATCGACCATCCCGAAGTTCAGGGCGTTATCAGCCGGGTGCGGGACCGGCGCGTGGTGACTTACGGCTTTTCCGCGCAGGCGGATATTCGCGGCGACCGGATCGAAACCATTGAGGGCGGCAATCGCTTCGACGCGGTGATCCGCCAGCGTGATGGCAGCCAGCGCCGGATCGAGGATATCCGCTTGCCCATGCCGGGGCGGCACAATGTCCAGAATGCGCTGGCGGCGGTCGCCGTGGCGGTCGAGATGGGTTGCGGCGATGATGTGATCCGCACCGGCTTTTCCAAGTTCGGCGGCGTCAGGCGGCGGTTCACCCGGGTCGGCCAAGTCGCAGGCGCCACGGTGATCGACGATTATGCGCATCATCCCGTGGAAATCCGCGCCGTGCTGGCCGCCGCGCGCGAAGCGACCGGGAACCGGGTGATCGCGGTGGTGCAGCCGCATCGCTACACGCGGCTTGGCGATCTGATGGACGAATTTCAGGGCGCCTTCAACGACGCGGACATGGTGTTCGCCGCGCCGGTCTATCCGGCTGGCGAGCAGCCGATCGAAGGGGTCGATTCCGGCGTCCTGGTGGAAGGGTTGAAGGCGCGGGGCCATCGTTCCGCGCTGGAGATTTCCGGGCCGCAGGAATTGGCCGACACTTTGGCGGAGATCATCGCGCCGGGCGACATGATCGTGTGCCTGGGCGCCGGCGACATCACCAAATGGGCCGCCGGGCTGGCCGATGCGATCCGTTCAAGGCAGGGATTGGCCGCATGATGGCGATCCAGCCCGGCGATTACGTGATGGATACGGGCGAATTGCCCGTCGTGGATATTTCGCCCGATATGGTGCGCGGCAAGCTGACCAAGGATGCCCCGCTGGCGCCGCTCGTCTGGTTCAAGTCCGGCGGTTGCGCCGATTGGCTGTTCGAGCCCGCGGACATCGAGGATCTGCGGAATTTCCTGGGCCGGCTGGGCGGCAGCGTGCCGGTGATGGCGCTGGGGCTAGGCTCCAACCTGATCGTGCGCGATGGCGGGGTGCCCGGGGTCGTGGTTCGGCTCGGCAAGCCATTCACGCGGGTCGAAGTGGAGGATGAGGTCACGCTGCGCTGCGGCGGCGGAGCCAGCGGCATACTGGTTGCGTCGAACGCGCGCGACGCGGGCATCGCGGGGCTGGAATTCCTGCGGGGCATTCCGGGCACCGTGGGCGGCTTCGTCAAGATGAACGGCGGCGCCTACGGCCGCGAGGTGGCGGATATTCTGGTCGATTGCGATGTGGTGTTGCCCGATGGGGAATCCGTCATCCTGCCGGTGGCCGACCTGCGCTATACTTATCGCCATTCCGTGTTGCCGGATGGCGCCATCGTCCTGTCCGCCCGGTTTCGCGGCCAGCCCGGCGACAAGGCCGCGATCGGCGCCGAGATGGACCGGATTGCCGCGACGCGCGAGGAAAGCCAGCCGCTGCGCAGCAAGACCGGCGGATCGACCTTCAAGAACCCGCCGGGGGACAAGGCCTGGCGGCTGGTCGATGCCGCAGGCTGCCGGGGGCTGAGGCTGGGCGGGGCGCAGGTGAGCGAGAAGCATACCAATTTCCTCATCAATACCGGCAATGCCACCAGCGCCGATATCGAAGGATTGGGCGAAGAAGTGCGCGGCCGCGTCCGCAAGAGCGAAGGCGTCGATCTCGAATGGGAAATCCAGCGGGTAGGGCGCCCATGAAGGAGTTTTCTGGCATGGGCGGCTTGCCCAGACTGCATGTGGCCGTGCTGATGGGCGGCTGGTCCAGCGAACGCCCCGTCTCGCTGATGAGCGGGGAAGGCGTGGCGAAGGCGCTCGAAAGCCGGGGCCATGTTGTGACGCGCATCGACATGGACCGGCAGGTGGCCGCGCGCATCGCGGAAGCCGCGCCCGATGTGGTGTTCAACGCGCTGCATGGCGTGCCGGGCGAGGACGGCACCGTGCAGGGAATGCTCGATCTGATGGGCATCCCCTATACTCATTCCGGCCTTGCGACCTCCGTCATCGCCATCGACAAGGAATTGACCAAGCAGACGCTGGTTCCGCACGGCATCCCCATGCCCGGCGGGCGGATCGTGGAAAGCGCCGCGCTTTTCCAGGGCGATCCGCTGGTGCGGCCCTATGTGCTGAAGCCGGTCAACGAAGGGTCGTCGGTCGGCGTCGCCATCGTGACCGAGAATTGCAATTACGGAAGCCCGATCCGCAGCGACGTGGAAGGGCCATGGCGCGAATTCGACCGCCTGCTGGCGGAGCCTTATATCCGGGGCCGCGAACTGACCGTGGCCGTGATTGGCGAACGGGCGCTGACCGTGACCGAGCTGGTCCCCAAGTCCGGCTTCTACGATTATGATTCCAAATATACCGACGGGATGACCGAGCATGTCTGCCCGGCCGAGATTCCCGATCATATCGCCGCATTGTGCAAGGACATCGCCTTGCGGGCGCATCGCCTGCTGGGCTGCAAGGGCACCAGCCGATCGGATTTCCGCTGGGATGACGAGCGCGGCGAGGAAGGCCTGTTCCTGCTGGAAGTCAATACCCAGCCCGGGATGACTCCGCTCAGCCTTGTGCCGGAACAGGCCAGGGCCTGCGGCATGGATTATGCCGATCTTGTCGAAGCGATCCTTGCCGATGCCCTGCGGGGCCGGCTGGAAGAAAGGGGAATGGTGAAGGGGGCGCCATGAGCCAGAAGATAAAGCGCGGCGGCAAAGGGGTGCGCCGCGCGGCGGCAGCGCGGGGCGCCGCGCGCAAGGTGGACAGGGCGCGGGCCACGACCGGCTCCGCGTTCGACGCGGCATTGCGGTGGCTGCCGTTTACCGAGGAACAGGTCCATCGCGGTTTGATGGCCGTGATCCTGGGCAGCTGCGCCGCCCTGGCATGGTTCGTTGCGAGCCTTGCGGGCCTGCCCGCCCTGGCGGGGGCGCAGCTGGCCGTGCTGGCCGCAGATGCGGGCTTTGAAGTGCGCCGCGTGGAAGTGCGCGGCGTCGAGCGCATGAACGAACTCAAGGTCTATGAGCGGGCGCTGGGCGAGCGCGACCGGGCGATGCCGATGGTCGACATTGCCGCCTTGCGCCAGGAACTGCTCGATCTTTCCTGGGTGAAGGATGCGCGGGTTTCCCGGCAGTTGCCCGATACGCTGGTGATCGACGTCGTGGAGCGTGTGCCCCACGCGGTGCTGCGCAAGCCCGGCCGCTTGATGCTGATCGACGATGAAGGGCACGAGCTGGAGCCGATCTCCGCGGCCAATGCCAAGGGCAAGCTGATCATTTCCGGCCCCGGTTCGGCTATGCAGGTGTCTGCCCTCACGCGGCTGCTGGAAAGCGCGCCCGCGCTGCGCCCGCAGGTGCGCGAAGCGGAATGGGTTGGCAATCGCCGGTGGAATCTCACCTTCAAGACCGGGCAGGTGCTGGCCTTGCCGCAGGGCGACGATCCCGCGACCACGGCCCTTGTTTCCTTCGCCCGGCTGGATGGCGTGAATCGCTTGCTGGGCGGAAAGGTCGCGGCCTTCGACATGCGGGCGCCGGAACGGATATACATGCGCATACCGGGGCGGTCGGAGCAGGCCATGCTGGATGCGAAAAACCCGAAAGAGAAGCGATGATGGCCTCCACGCCGCGCATTGCGCGCGTCTTCGGCGCGGTCAACATCGGCTCCTTCCGCATCTCCGCGATGGTGGCGGGCCTGTCCGAGACTGGAGAGATGGTGGTGCTGGGGTCGGGCCATCGCGCCTCGCAGGGCATCAAGCGCGGATATGTCACGGACATGGCGGCGGCCACCTATGCCGTGCGTGATGCCATCGAACGGGCGGAGAAGCTGGCCGGGACGAGCATTTCCAGCGTATGGATCGGCTGCTCCGGCGCAGGCCTGACCAGCCGCGTCGCCGAGGTCGAGATAGATATCGGCGGCCGCCGGATCGAGGATGGCGATGTCGAGCATCTGCTGGTCGCGGCGCGGGATACGATCCAGCCGGACGGGCGGATGGTGCTGCATGCCCAGCCCGCGCATTATACGCTGGATGGCGCCCATGGCGTGCCCAATCCGCGCGGCCTTCATGCGGAGCGGCTTGGCGTGGACATCCATGTGATGCTGGCCGATGGCGCGCCGATCCGCAACATCACGGAAGCGGTCCAGAACGCGCATGTCGATGTGGAGGCGGTGGTGGCCGCGCCGGTCGCCGCCGGCTATGCCTGCCTTTCGCCGGAAGAGCGCGAACTCGGTGTGGCGCTGATCGAGATCGGCGGCGAGATGACCAATGTGTCGGTTCACGCGGGCGGGATGCTGCTGGGCCTGGCCGCGCTGCCCTACGGCTCCGCCGACATCACGGACGCGGTGGCTTCCCATTTCGGGATTCGCCGGTTCCAGGCCGAACGGCTCAAATGCGTGGCCGGCTCGGCCATCGCCAGCCCGGCCGACCATCGCGAGATGGTCCCCGTGCTGGGGCCGGGCGATGAAGGGGGTGGCCCCGTTGCGCGCCATGCCGACGACAAGAACCGCATTCCGCGCGCCGAGCTGATCTCGGTGATTACGCGCGAACTCGACCGGCTGACCGCGGATATCGGCGCGGCGCTGAAGGGGATGGGCTTTTCCGGGCAGCGCGGGCAGCAGGTGGTGCTGACGGGCGGCGGCTCCGAACTGGCGGGTCTTGCCGATTATGCGCAGGCCGCGCTGGGCCGCCCGGTGCGGATCGGGCGCCCGCCTGCGCTCAGGGGCTTGCCGGAAGCGCATGCGGTGCCGGGCTTCTCGACTCTGGCCGGCCTCGTGCTGTATGCGTCCGCCGATCCCGTGGACATCCGGAGCATCGGCCTCAGCTATCAGCCGGCCATGCGCTACAGCGGAGGGGCGCTGATTCAGCGGGTCTTCCGCGCCATGCGGGAATATTTCTGATGGCGATCGCCGCATCGGTCCCCGCTCTGCCTCGTCTGGGCACCGTTCTGCCCGGCCTGTGGCGCAGGCTCGCTGTGGATAAGGTTATTTACGCTTTGCACGGGCGATTCGCTTTGTGGCAGAAGCGGAGTCAAACGCACCGTCACGCATGACGCCTCCTGGAGGGAGCATAATGAGCATCAATATCGGCCCACCGTCTGTCGAGGAACTCCGCCCCCGGATCACTGTGATCGGTGTAGGCGGCGCTGGCGGAAACGCTATCGCCAATATGATTGCGGCGGAGATCGAAGGGGTCGATTTCATCGTCGCCAATACCGACGCGCAGGCGCTCAACAATTCTATCGTGGAGCATCGCATCCAGCTCGGCCCCGACATCACGCAGGGCCTTGGCGCGGGTTCGCGGCCGGAAGTGGGGCGCGCCGCCGCCGAGGAAACGGTGGAAGAGCTTGAGCGCGCGCTGGACGGCGTGAACATGTGCTTCATCGCGGCCGGCATGGGCGGCGGCACCGGCACCGGCGCTGCCCCGGTGATCGCAGAAGCGGCGCGGCGCAAGGGCGTCCTGACGGTGGGCGTGGTGACCAAGCCGTTCCTGTTCGAGGGCACGCGGCGGATGCGCGCGGCGGACGCGGGCATCCAGGAACTGCAGAAGCATGTCGATACGCTGATCGTGATCCCCAACCAGAACCTGTTTCTGGTGGCCAAGGCCGAGACGACCTTCAAGGAAGCCTTCCAGCTTGCGGATGAGGTGCTGCAGCAGGGCGTGCGTTCGATCACCGACCTGATGGTCATGCCGGGCCTTATCAACCTGGATTTCGCCGACGTCCGTTCCGTCATGGGCGAGATGGGCAAGGCGATGATGGGCACCGGCGAAGGCGAGGGCGAGAACCGCGCGCTGGAAGCGGCCGAACGCGCGATCGCCAACCCGCTGCTCGACGGCGTTTCCATGCAGGGCGCCAAGGGTGTCATCATCTCCATCATCGGCGGCGACGACATGAAGCTGCTCGAAGTGGACGAAGCGGCCAATCATATCCGCGAACTGGTGGATCAGGACGCCAACATCATCTGGGGTTCGGCTTTCAACCCGGATTTGCAGGGCAAGATCCGGGTGTCGGTGGTGGCCACCGGCATCGATCAGGATTCCAGCGGCGTGGGCGCCGTGGAATCCGATGCCCGTCCGCTCAATCTCGGGGCGGGCCGCGCTCCGAAGCGGCCGGTTCTGCCGCTGCCGACCGAAGCGGAACTGTCGTATGGCGCGGCACCGGCGGATAATGCCGGGCTTGCGGAAGCCGTTCCCCAGGCGGAACCGCGCGCCTTCGAGAAACCCTATGAGGCGCCTGTCGCGGCAGAGGCTTCCGGCAACGGCGGGTTCGGCGGCATCGAGGCCGGGACGCCGGGGGCCGCGCAGGGCGATGAGCCGTTCGAGCTGACTTTCGAGCTGAACGATACGCCGGCCGCGGAAGAGGACGGCGAAGCCGAGGATGACAGCGGCTCTGCCGGCTATGCTTCGCTTGCGCCGGAAGATGACGGGCTGTTGCGCGATGCGGATCGCCTCGTTGCGGAGGATGCCCCGGTTTCCGGTGGCCTGCTGGGCCGCCGCCGCGGCCTGATCTCTGGCGGCGAGCCTGCGGATGCTCCGCCCGCCCCTGCCCAGCCCAATGCGGGCGGCGGGGCAAGCGCCGGCACCACCTTGTTCGAGCGGATGGCCAATCTGTCGCGCGGCACGCGCGATGAACGCGACGAGGATGACGGCGATGAGGATGGCGGTGGTTCCGCCCTCAATATTCCGCGTTTTCTGGGCCGGCAGAACAATCAGTAGCAGCTGACCGGCCGGGCGGGTTTGCCCGCCGGGTTGTTCGCGCGAGGTTCATATGGCCCATGCAAGGGCCATCCCTGCTGGGCTCGCTGCGGCACGGCGCAATGGGTATGGCGATCAGGCACGGATCTTGTGACGGATAGACGCATGGCTGGCAGGGGTGTGGCCCCGGTTTCGGGCATCGCCCTGGCGATTGCGCTCGTCCTGCCAGGCGCGCCCGCTCTTGCGCAGGGCGCGGGCGATGCGGGGTCCGTGTCTCGCCCGGTCGTCCAGGCGCTTCCGTCGCCCGCCGTCGGCAATCTCGAATCCGCGCTCCAGCGCCTCGCCGGAAATCCCCGCGATGTCACCGCGCTGGTCGATGCGGGTTCCGCTTCCATCGAGCTGGGGGATACGGATGCGGCAATCGGCTTCTTCAGCCGGGCGGCCGATCTTTCCCCCAGCGATCCACGGCCCAAGGTCGGCATGGGTGCTGCCTTGGTCCGCAGCGAAAATCCATATGATGCCCTGATGATGTTCGAGGAGGCGGAGCGTTATGGCGCTTCCTCCACGCTCCTGTCGGGCGACCGTGGCCTCGCCTGGGATCTGGTCGGCGACAACGGGCAGGCGCAGACTTTTTACAGGCAGGCGCTCGCAAGCGGGCGGAATGACGAGGTCACGCGCAGGCTTGCCCTGAGCCTCGCCATTTCCGGCGATCGCCGCGAGGCGGAAAAGGTCCTGCAGCCCTTGCTTGACCGGAACGATTCCGCGGCCTTCAGAACCAGGGCCTTTATCCTTGCCATTTCGGGGGATGCGAAGGCGGCAACCGATATTGCCCAGCAATCCATGCCGCGCGCTCTGGCGGAGCGCATTTCCCCCTATCTACGCTATATGCCACGGCTGACTCCGGCCCAGCAGGCGGCGGCCGCCAATTTCGGGCATTTCCCGAATACCGCCGATATCGGCAAGGATGATCCGCGGGTGGCGAAATACAACAAGGACAACCGCAACAGGCGGGCCGCGCAGGGCGCGGATTCCGCGCTGGTGCCGAAGGGCGAGCCATTGGGCGGGGCCAAGCAGCTCTCGCGGCGCGAACAGCGCGAGCTGGAACGCCGCCAGGCGATTGAAGCGAGCGAGCGGAAGAAGGCGGAAGAACTGGCCGCCAAGAAGCAGGCCGAGCTTGCGCGGGCCGAAGCGGAGCGCAAGGCGGCGGCCGAGGCGCAAGCCCGCGCGGCGAGCGAAGCCAAGGCGCGGGAAGTCGCCGCCGCCCAAGCCCAGGCCGCGGCGCGGGCCAGGGCCGCGGCAATGCCGCCCGCGCCGGTTCCGGCTGCATCGGCCGCCGCGATTCCCGCCTCATCCGCAGCCGCGCCTGCAAGCGCTTCCGCTTCCGCTTTGCCTCCGCCCCTGCCGGGCACTCAGGGCGGGGCCATGCTGGCAAGCGCATCGACCGGCGCGGAAGCCCCGCGCCCGTCGATCTTGCTTGCTGAACCCGCGTCATCGACGGCCCCCGCTGCATCCGCGAGCGGATCTTCGCCGCCTGCGTCATGGTCCCTCCCGCCGCAGGCTTCCCCGGATCGGACGGGCGCTGCCCAGATCGCGAGCTTCGATACGCCTGCGGCGGCTTCCGCGCCGGCCGGCTCGGAAGAATTGCCGCCGGTCGCGGCCAGCCAGCCGCCGGCTTCATTCGCCGTCCCACCAGCGGGCTTCGCGCCGAGCACCGGGTTGGCGGTTGCCGCGCCCGCCCCGGCCTCTATCCCCGCCAGCGCCTCCGCGCAGGCCGTTCCGGCGCAGGTGCCCGTGCGCGTTGCCGATGCCTTTGCCGATCTGGCGGTTGCGAATAGCCAGGTGACGGTCGCGGCGGGCGCGGTGGACATCACCAAGATCAAGCCGAGGCGGGAAGAGCCGCCCAAGCCCAAGGCGGAGGCCACCCCGGCACCCAAGCCCGCTCCGCCGCCCAAGCCTGTCCATCCCAGCAGGTCGTGGGTGCAGGTCGCTACGGGCAGGGACGAGAATGCGCTCGGGTTCGATTGGCGGCGGCTGAACCGCGCCAACCCGGAGCTGTTCAAGGGGCGCAAGGCCTATGTCGCCAAATGGGGGCAGACCAAGCGAATGGTCACCGGGCCGTTCGATTCCGCGAAGGCCGCGCAGGATTTCGTCACCAAACTCAAGGCCGCCGGGATCGATTCCTTCCCATTCACCAGCGACGAAGGCGAAGCGGTGGAACCGCTGGGCAACTGAAAGCGGGCAATCTGGCCCCGGCCTCTTTCCAGCGCTTTTGCACAGCTTTTGAACAGGCTTATCGAGTTTTGCCCAATGCTGCGTTTACCTTGCATTGCGGCCACGGCTGCGCTCGTCGCATGCAGCATCCGGTTCGGAAGGAATGGATTGCACATGATGGGCACCAGAGGTGAGGATATCGGGCGCGATGACGATGCTGCGCCCGTGGACATGCTCGCCTCACTGTTCGAAGCCCGGGGCTGGCCCTGCGAATTCGTGAGCGAGGACGAGATTTCCGGGGAAATCCAGGGAAGCTGGGCCAATTATCAGCTGCGCGGCATCTGGCGCGAGGAAGATCGCGTTCTGCAATTGTTGTGCCTGCCCGATGTGCGGGTGCCCAGCGGGAAGCGCGCTGCAATGTTCGAATTGCTGGCGATGGTGAACGAACAGCTCTGGCTGGGCCATTTCGATATCTGGTCGAATGGCGGGGTGCTGCTGTATCGCCATGGCGTGATGTTGGGGGACGATGGCCTGCTCAGCCTGAGCCAGGCGCAGGCCGTGGTCGAAACGGCGGTTGAGGAATGCGATCGTTTTTATCCCGCGTTTCAGTTCGTGCTGTGGGGCGACAAGACCCCGGCCGATGCCCTGGACAGCGCGCTGGTGGACGCCGCGGGCGAGGCCTGACCCGCCCGGCTCGTTTTATCGGCTGGACATTCCGGCCGCTCGCCTTAGCGAACCATGCATGTTCAACGACATGCATATATCGGGCGGGCAGGGCTGATGGACGATCGTAAAATCCTGATTGTGGGCTGTGGCAACATGGGCGGGGCGTTGCTCGCCGGCTGGCTGGCTGGCGGCCTGCCGCCGCAGAGCTTCACGGTGGTCGATCCCGTGCTGGAATCCGTGCCTGCGGGCGTGACCCTGCTGCGCGACCCTCCGGCCGGATCGTTCGACCTGCTGGTGCTGGGCATCAAGCCGCAGATGCTGGATGCCGTGGCGCCGTCGCTCAACTCGCTGGCCGGGCCGGGAACCACGCTGCTTTCGATTCTCGCGGGGGTCGAACTGGACAGCCTCGCCCGGCATTTTCCGGATGCGGGCGCGATCGTGCGGCTTATGCCCAACCTGTCCGCCGCGCTGGGCAAATCGCCGCTTGCGCTCGCCGCGACGCGGATCGACGCTGCTGGCAGGGCGGCACTGGAGGATGCGCTTGCTCCGCTCGGCAGCACCGAATGGCTCGATGAGGCGCAGTTCGATCTGGTGACGGCGCTGGCAGGCTCAGGCCCGGCCTTCGTCTATCGCTTCATCGATGCGCTGGCGACTGGCGCCGAATCTCTGGGAATGCCGCGCGGGCAGGCGGAACGACTGGCCCTTGCCACGGCGGAAGGTGCGGTCGCGCTGGCCGCTGGGGCGGGCGTTTCGCCGGGCGAGCTGGCCCGCAAGGTCGCCAGTCCGGGGGGAACCACCGAGGCGGGGCTGCGGGTGCTGGACCAGGACGGCGCGCTCCTGCGGCTGATCGAAAGCACACTGCGCGCCGCGCGCGACCGGGGGGCCGAAATGGGCGTGCAAAGCCGGGATGGCGGTAAACGGTAATAATTCCGGAAGATTTCGCCGCCAATCTGGGCTGGCCTTGGCCGGAGGACCGATTTTTGCCGGTTTTCCTTGAAAATGAGGGAAGCAAAGGCGATATTTCCAATGGACCGGCCCGTTCGGGAGGCCGGCAAAGGAGTTAGGAATTACCATGGCAAACTGGAATGACCCCCGGACGACCCAGCGCGGCTTCGGAGCGTCTCCGAGCCTCAATGGTGAAGCCGTTGCCCGCGCCGGCTACGATATGGGCCTGCGCCGGCACATGCTCTCTATTTACAATTACATGGCGTCGGGCGTGCTGCTTTCAGGTGTCGTCGCGCTGTTGATGGACCGTTTGGGCTATGTGCAGGCGATGATCGGCTCGCCGCTGATGTGGCTGGTGATGCTGTCGCCCTTGGCGATCGTTTTCGCGATGAGCTTCGGCCAGAACCGCTTCAGCACCGCCACGCTTCAGGCGATGTTCTGGGGCTTCGCGGTGTTGATGGGCATGTCGCTCTCCACCATCTTCCTCGTCTATACCGATGCCTCGATTGCCGCGACCTTCTTCGCGACCGCGGGCGCCTTTGCGGGCCTCAGCCTGTTCGGCTACACCACCAAGAAGGATCTGTCCGGGTTCGGCACCTTCCTCATCATGGGCGTGGTGGGGCTGCTGATCGCGATGATCGTCAATATGTTCATGCAGTCGAGCGCGCTGCATCTGGCGATCAGCTTCATCGGCGTGCTGATCTTCGCCGGGCTGACGGCGTATGACACCCAGCGCCTGAAGATGATGTATTATCAGGTTGCCGGCACCGATTTCGCCGGCAAGGCGATCGTTCTCGGCGCGCTGAGCCTGTATCTGGACTTCATCAACATGTTCCAGTTCCTGCTCAGCTTCATGGGCAGCCGCGAATAATCGCACGCCAGATTCGCTTTATCGTGCCCG
Organism: Tsuneonella sp. CC-YZS046; assembly: GCF_035581365.1. Lineage (NCBI taxonomy): Bacteria > Pseudomonadati > Pseudomonadota > Alphaproteobacteria > Sphingomonadales > Erythrobacteraceae > Tsuneonella > Tsuneonella sp. CC-YZS046. The sequence goes on from NZ_CP141590.1 coordinate 394,132, forward strand.
GGAGGAAATTTTTCCTCCCGGGCATTTTATTTGTGCGGACAAGGGGGTAGGGCAGGCGCTTAATCCTGGCGAAAGGCTCGGCGTGGAATGGTTTCCGGCGCCGGGAAATGGAGGGGCCGCGCCATTATGATACGTGTGACTTTTACGAAATTCCGCACCCTTGCCGTCGCGGCGGGCCTTTCCGCGCTTGCCGGTTGCGCGACACCACCTCCGCCGCCTCCGCCGCCCCCGCCGCCTGTGGCCATACCCGCGCGCCCGGTTCCGCCGAATGGCGCGGCGCCCACCATGTATATTCCTCCCGTCAACGGGTTCGGGGTGCGGCAGACGGTCAATGCCGATATCAGCGCCGCGCAGCGCATCTGGAACCTGCGTTCCGCTTACGTGGTCGCATCGCTGAACTGCACGGATGTCGCCTACGCACCGATCCTGGATGGCTACAAACGGTTCCTCGTCACGCACAAGAAGGAACTCGCCCGCACCAACGACGTGGTAGAGAAGGAGTGGCGGACCAAGCATGGCACCGGCTATCAGCGCGCTCGCGACAGCTATACGACGCAGGTCTACAATTATTTCGCGCTTCCGCCGACGATCCATGAATTCTGCAATGCCGCGCTGCAGATGAGCAACAATTCCCTCTCGATTGCGCCGGGCCAGCTCGAGGCTTTCGCGTTTCAGGAATTGCCCAGGCTGGAAGCCGTATTCGACGGCTTCTACCGCTCGTTCGAGCAATACAAGGTCGATATCGCGCTTTGGGACGCGCAATATGGCGCGCTTTATGGGCAGCCCCAGGCGGTGCGGCTGTCCGCCGACTACCAGCCTCCGGTGGCGGGACAGGCAGCGGAGCAGCCGGTCAGCGTGAGCGCGCCGCAGCCGGCTCCCTCGCCGATTCCGGTGCCGCCATCGACCTCGTCGACCGGCACATCGGGCTGGTAACCCTGTTGCCATATCCCACCGCGTAATTTTGCACTTTCATGGGCGGGCTCTCTTCGCTAAGAGGCCCGCTCTCGCGGGTGGATCGCCTGCGTTTGCACTGGAACGGGGCCGTAGCTCAGTTGGGAGAGCGCGTCGTTCGCAATGACGAGGTCAGGGGTTCGATTCCCCTCGGCTCCACCAGTCCTACGATCAACCGGGCATGGCATTAGACAGCCTTACCCCGAACGGGTTACGGTTCTTCCATGCATTTTCTCGACCAGGCCAAGATATATGTCCGCTCCGGCGCGGGTGGCCCCGGCGCGGTCAGCTTTCGCCGGGAGAAATATATCGAGTATGGCGGGCCTGACGGCGGTGACGGGGGGCGCGGCGGGGACATCGTGTTTGAGGCGGTATCCGGCCTCAATACGCTGATCGACTTCCGCTATACCCAGCATTTCAAGGCCGCGCGTGGCGGCCACGGCATGGGCAAGAATCGCACCGGGGCCAGCGCCAAGGAACTCGTCATCAAGGTGCCGGTGGGCACGCAGATCATTTCCGACGATGATGGCGAAACGATCCTCGCCGACCTGACCGAACCCGGCCAGCGGATCACCTTGCTGGAAGGCGGGCTGGGGGGCAGGGGGAACGCCAGCTACAAGACCAGCACCAATCGCGCGCCGCGCCAGCACCAGCCCGGAGAGCCGGCGCAGGAAATGTGGGTGTGGCTGCGGCTCAAGCTGCTTGCCGACGTCGGGCTGGTCGGCCTGCCCAATGCGGGCAAATCGACCTTCATCAATCAGATCTCCAACACCCGCGCGAAGGTGGGCGATTACGCCTTCACCACTCTGGTGCCGAAGCTGGGGGTGGTGCGCCATCGGAACCGCGAATTCGTTCTGGCCGATATTCCGGGCCTGATCGAAGGCGCCGCGGAAGGGGCGGGCATCGGCGACCGCTTCCTTGGCCATATCGAGCGTTGCCGGGTCTTGATCCATCTGATCGACATCGCGGGGACCGATCCGGTTGAGGCGTTCCATATCGTGGAAGGCGAGCTTGCGGCCTATGGCGCGGGCCTGGAAGAAAAGCCCCGGCTGATCGTCCTCAACAAGATCGATCTTGCCGATGCCGAACTGGCGGAAGCCTTCGCCGGGGAATTGAGGCAGGCTGGCGCCGGGGCCGTCCATGCCGTGTCCGGCGCCACCGGCCAGGGGATGGATCGTCTGCTCGATGAAGTGCTGAATTATCTGCCGGCCGCGACCACAACCGAACGTCCTGGCGGTGAAGTGGAAGATGAGGAAGACGAGCAGCCCTGGTCGCCGCTCTGACAGCGCTTCTCAAGCGCTGCTTCACCCGCTAAGTCCCGCTGCGATGACGATCTCCTGCCTTTCCGACTTGCTGGACGCCAAGGCGTGCAAGCGCCTTGTGGTGAAGGTCGGCTCCGCCCTGCTTGTCGGCTCGGGCGGCGCCCCGCGGCGGCAATGGCTGGAAGGGCTTGTCGCGGAAATCGCGGCGGCGCATCAGCGCGGACAGGATGTCGTCATTGTCAGTTCCGGGGCAATCGCGCTGGGCGCCGCGCGGCTTGACCTGCCCAAGGGCGGACGCGCCAATCTCGCGGATGCGCAGGCCTCCGCGGCGGTCGGGCAGATCGCCCTGGCCGAACTGTGGTCCGAATTGCTCGCGGCGCAAGGCCTGGTCGCGGCTCAATTGCTGCTGACGCTGGAAGATCTCGAGGACCGCAGGCGCTATCTCAATGCCTCGGCGACCCTTGGCCGCTTGCTGAAGGCGCGGGCGGTGCCGGTGGTGAACGAGAATGACAGTGTCGCCACCCAGGAAATCCGGTTTGGCGACAATGACCGGCTGGCGGCCCGGGTCGCGCAGGCCGCCCATGCCAACGCGGTGATGCTGCTGTCCGATGTCGACGGCCTCTATGATCGCGATCCCGCCGATCCGGAGGCGCAATTGATGCCTTTCGTGCGGGGGGTGACGCCGGAAATCCACGCCATGGCGACCGGCGCGTCCGGCTCGGGCTTGGGATCGGGCGGGATGACGTCCAAGCTGCAGGCGGCCGAGATCGCGGAGCGCGCGGGAATCGTGCTGGCCATTCTCAATGGCACTCATGATTCCCCTGTCAGCCGCGCGACTGGTGGCAATATCGGCACATTGTTCCTACCGCGCCGGAAGGATGGCGCGCGCAAGGCGTGGCTCGGCGGGCGGCTGCGGCTGAAAGGGGTGCTCAAGGTCGATGCCGGGGCGGCCAAGGCTCTCACCAAGGGCGGCAGCCTGCTCGCGGCGGGCATCACGGCCGTGGATGGCGAATTTCATCGCGGCGATCCCGTCGCGATCTGCGATGGGGCCGGCCGCCCGCTGGCCCAGGGGCTGGTCGAATATGACGCCGGGGAATGCTCCCGGCTGATGGGCCGCAATTCTTCAGACCACGCGGAGATTCTCGGCTACTATCCGCGTTCGGCAGTGGTGCATAGAGATCAGTTGGTGTTGTTGTGACCATTGCGATTACTGGTGGAACCGGGTTTGTCGGCCAGGCATTTATCGAACTCGCGCTGGAACGGGGGCTGGAATTGCGCGCCCTGGTCCGGCGGCCGCAGGAGCCGCGCGAGAACATCGATTGGGTGCGCGGCGATCTCGCCAATGCAGCGGCCCTGAAGGAGCTGTGCGCTGGCGCGGAAGCGGTCGTCCACATTGCCGGAGTGGTCAATGCGCCCGACCAGGCCGGGTTCGAGGAAGGCAATGTCGCAGGAACGCTCAGCGTCGTGGAAGCGGCGGTGGCGGCGCGCGTGCCCCGTTTCATATTCATCTCGTCGCTGGCGGCGCGGCAGCCGAACCTCTCCGCCTATGGCGCTTCCAAGGCCCGGGCCGAAAAGATCTTGGCCGCCAGCGGGCTGGATTGGACGATCGTTCGCCCCCCGGCGGTATATGGCCCGCGCGACCGGGAAATGCTCGAGTTGTTCCGGGCCGCGAAATGGGGCGTGGTTCCCCTGCCGCCGCCCGGGCGCGTATCGGTGATCCATGTGGCGGATCTTGCCGCTCTCCTGCTGGCCTTGCTGCCCAGCAGCGAGGATGTCACCCGCCAGATATTCGAGCCTGACGACGGCAAGAAAGACGGATGGAACAATCGGGAACTGGTGCGGGAAATCGGATCGGCGCTTGGCCGGCGTCCCTGGTCGCCGCATCTCTCCCGCAAGACCCTGCTCCATGCAGCGCGCGTCGATGGCTGGCTGCGGCGCGGAAAGGCGAAGCTGACATCCGACCGCGTGAATTACATGAGCCATCCGGACTGGGTGGTCAGCAAGCGCAAGGCGGTCCCCCCGGTGCTGTGGACCCCTCGCATCAAGACGCCGGAAGGGCTTGCCGCAACTGCGGCCTGGTATCGTTTGCGGGGCTGGCTCTGAAATCGAAAAAGGGCCGGAACGAAACTGACCGCGGGCTTGCAGGCTTCTGCCCGCATGGGGGGCATGGATGGGTGCGGCAGGCTTCGCTCCGGCAAGGGATTGAGTATGCTGGGCGGTGCGGCTGACTACCGATTGCGATCCGTATTCTTCTCGCGGCTCGGATTCTCACCTTGCTGGCGGCGATTGGCCTGGTCCTGCTGCTCCTGCTGGCGCTGACGTTCGGTCGCCTCGCCGGGCTGCTGGTTGCGCTGGGGGTTCCGGTTCTGATTGGGCATCGCTCATCTCCTTGTCGACCCGTCAGACCTTGCAAGTCTTCCGGCGCCCGAATGTTTCGGCTCTTGCGCCGAATGATGGCTGGGATGCGATTGATCGCGACGAAAAATCGCGGTCATCGAGCAAGGATTGGCAAATCTTGCCGGAACCCTGGATAAAGCCTTGAGCGGGGTTCAGGCATAGAAGCCAGCGTGAAGCGCGGCTCATCTGAGAGAGGGATACGCAGGAAATGACCGGGAATGGATCATCGAGCAGCCGGAGCGGGGGCTGCCTGTGCGGCGCGATCCGCTATCGCTACAGCGGTGAACCGCTGATTACGGCGGTTTGCCATTGCCGCCATTGCCAGCGTCAGGGCGGCAGTGCGTTTTCGGTCGTGCTTGCGATACCCTCGGCGGATTATACGCAGACCGGGATGACGAAGGTGTTCGAGGATCGGGGCGAAAGCGGGCAGCCGGTCCATCGCCATTTCTGCGGCGATTGCGGCTCTCCAATCGTTTCGATCGCGGATGCGATACCGGGGCTGACCATCATCAAGGCCGGGACGCTGGACGATCCGGGCACAGTCCAGCCCACCCAGGAAGCCTATTGCAGCCAGGCGTGGCCGGCTGTTCCGGCCTTTCCCGGCGCGGAACGGTTTCCCGCATCGAACGTGTGAACCGGCGGCGCGCCAGGCGCCGTCGCCTGTGTTCAGAATACAGGTTCGTATTCGGGGGGAAGGTCGTCGTCCTTGCCTGCCGGATTATTCGGGCTGTGGATGCCGCATTCGGTCTTGTTCCAGCCTTTCCAGCGGCCCGAACGCGGGTCCTCGCCCGGCTCGACCTTGCTGGTGCAGGGCGAGCAGCCGATGGACGGATAACCCTGGGCCACCAGCGGATGGGGGGGCAGGTCATGCTCCACGAAATAGGCGGCGAGATCCTCGGCCGACCAGTCGATCAGCGGATTGACCTTGAGCCGGCCCTGCGCGTCCGAAGTATCTATTTCGAAGCGCGGCAACCCGGCCCGAGTGGCCGACTGGAACGACTTGCGGCCGGTGATGGATGCATCGAACCCGGCCAGCGCATTGGCCAGCGGGATGACCTTGCGGATTTCGCAGCAGCCGTCCGGGTCCCACGACCAGCGCAGGCCATTGTCGTCCTTTGCGGCAAGAACCGCCGCATCGGGAGTGAGGATGCGCAGATCCTTGAGGCCGATGCGCTCGACCAGCTCGTCGCGATAGGCAAGCGTTTCCGGGAAGTGCTTGCCCGTATCCAGGAACAGCACCGGGACGGAAGGATCGACCTGCGCCACGAGATGCAGCAGAACCGCGCTTTCCGCGCCGAAGCTGGACACCACGGCCAGGTCGCCCGCAAGCCCTTCGCGGATCACGCCCGCAAGCATTTCGCGCGTATCGCTGCCCCGGAACATGTGATTGAGCCGGATCGCATCCGCATTGGTGAAACGCGGACCTGCGTCGATACGGTCGATCTTCCGGGTAGCCATACTTGCCTCAGCCATGTCTCTTGGCCCAGATCGGGACGCGGCCATCGGTCGTCGCCTGATAAACATCCGGCCAGCGGTTGAACGCATTTTCCGCATCGGCGGGGTCGATCGGTTGCTCCGGCGCGAAGCTGTCGAAGCCGCAGCGGCGCAGATGGCCGAGCTGGTCGACAAACACCGCGCCGACCGCGCGCAGCTCACCCTGATAACCTGCCTCGCGCAGGATGCGGGCCGCCGAATAGCCGCGCCCGTCGGTGAAAGCGGGGAAATTCACTTCCACCAGCTTGATGCGATCGAGAAAGGGCAAGAGCTTGCGCGCATCGTCGCCGGGTTCCAGCCGAACGGCGGCGGCATTGGTCTGCTCGCCGAAGGAATCCACGGTCACCGCGGGGTCGGCGACCGGCTCGTCCTCCCGGAAACGGAACTGGGCCTCAACCATAGATGGCCTCCTTGAAGGGAGCCATGCCGATCCGGCGATAGGTGTCGAGGAAGCGCTCGTCGCCTTGCTTGTTGGCGAGATAGACGTCGGTCGCCTTCTCGACCGCATCCACGATCCCGTCCTCGCTGAAGCCGGGGCCGGTGATCTGGCCGAGCGACGTGTCCGCGCCTTCGCTGCCGCCGAGCAGGAGCTGGTAATTCTCCACGCCTTTCCGGTCGACGCCGAGGATGCCGATATGGCCGGCATGATGATGCCCGCAGGCATTGATGCAGCCCGAGATCTTGAGCTTCAATTCGCCGATGGTTTCCGCCTTGCCCTGTTCGGCGAAGCGTTCGGAAATCTTCTGCGCGACCGGGATCGACCGCGCATTGGCCAGGCTGCAATAGTCCAGGCCGGGGCAGGCGATGATGTCGCCGATCTGGCCGAGATTGGGCGTCGATAGCCCGGCGTCATCGAGCTTCCGCCATAGCGTGTAGAGATCGGCCTTCCTGACATGCGGGAAGACGATGTTCTGGGCATGGGTGACGCGCAGCTCGTCGAAGGAATATTCCCTGGCGAGATCGGCCATCAGCCGGATCTGGTCCGCGCTGGCGTCGCCGGGAATGCCGCCGACCGGCTTCAGGCTGACCGTGGCGATGATATAGCCGGGCTGCTTGTGCGCGTCGCAGTTGCGATCCACCCACAGGGCGAAGTCCGGGTCCGAACGGTCGAGCGTGTCGGGCGCGCCCGCATCGAACGGGGGATCAGTGAAATAGGTCTTGATCCGCTCCAGCTCGGCCAGCGGCGGCTCGATATTCTGCGCCTGCAGATGGGCGAATTCCTCTTCGACCTGGCGGGTATATTCGTCCTTGCCCAGCTCGTGGACCAGGATCTTGATCCGCGCCTTGTATTTGTTGTCGCGGCGGCCGTAGCGATTGTAGACGCGCAGGCAGGCTTCGGAATAGGTAATCAGCTGGTCCAGCGGCACGAAATCGCGGATCAGCGGCGCGATCATCGGGGTGCGGCCCATGCCGCCGCCGACATAGAAGGCCGCGCCGATCTCTCCGGCCTCGTTCTTCACGATCTGGATGCCGATGTCGTGCAGCCGCATCGCCGCGCGGTCGGTATCCGAAGCGATCACCGCGATCTTGAACTTGCGCGGCAAGCTCAGAAATTCGGGATGGAAGCTCGACCACTGGCGCAGCAGCTCGGCATAGGGGCGCGGGTCGACCAGCTCGTCGGCGATGGCGCCGGCATATTGGTCGGAACTGATGTTGCGGATGCAATTGCCGCTGGTCTGGATGGCGTGCATCTCCACCGTGGCGAGATCGGCCAGGATGTCGGGCGCGTCCTCCAGCTTGATCCAGTTATACTGGATGTTCTGCCGGGTGGTGAAGTGGCCATAGCCCCGGTCGTACTTGTCCGCGATGTCGCCCAGCATCCGCATCTGGGCGGAACTCAACGTGCCATAGGGCACCGCGACGCGCAGCATATAGGCGTGGAGCTGGAGATACAGGCCGTTCTGCAGGCGCAGCGGGCGGAACTGCTCCTCCGCCAGCGTGCCTTCGAGGCGGCGGCGGGTCTGATCGCGGAATTCCTCGACGCGGGTATCGACCATCGCCTGGTCGTATTGGTCATACTTGTACATGTCAGATTACCCAGTTTCCGGCATTGGGGTCGGCCGGCTTCAGCGTCAGGTCGGGGCGGACGGTAGGCCCCAGCGCCCTGATACGATCCTTGATATGGGCCGGGCGCACGCCCTCGGCGGTCTTTTCGCCATCGATCACATTGGCATCGACCACGCGGCGGGCGGCGGATTCTGCGGCGGCGATGGCGTCGCCCTGATCGCCCACGTCCACCGCGTCATCGACATGGCGCGACCAGTCCGTGCCGGTCCACCATATCACGGCCCCGGTCTTGAGGTCGTTTCCGGTCAGGATCTTCATTCAACTGTCTCCCTGGCGAGAATCGCCAGCGCTGCGTCTTCGCGCGCCGTGACTTCGCCTATAATAATCAGCGCGGGGCTTTTCACCCGCTCGCGCGCCACCAGGTCGGGCAATCCGGCCAGCGGCCCGCGCAGCACGCGCATAGCGGCTCGCGCGGCATTTTCCACCACCGCGACCGGCATATCGGGAGAAAGACCGTCCGCCATCAGCTTTTCTGCGATCTGCGGCGCGGTCTTGACGCCCATGTAGATCACCAGGGTGCGGCCCTTTCCGGCAAGGCCCGCCCAGTTCTGCTCCGTCAGCCCCTTGCACTGGCCCGCGACGAAACTGACGATGCTGGCGGCATCGCGATGCGTCAGGGGGATTCCGGTAGCGGCGGCGGCGCCATTGGCGGCGCTGACGCCGGGCACGATTTCAACCGGGACCCCCGCCGCGCGGCAGGCTTCCGCTTCTTCGCCGCCCCGTCCGAAAATGAACGGATCGCCGCCCTTGAGGCGCACGACATCGTTCCCGGCCAGCGCCTCGCGCACCAGCAGGGCGCAGATCTCATCCTGCGGCAGGGTATGGCGGGCGCGCTGCTTCGCCACCGAGATCATGCGCGCGGCGGGCCTCGCCATCGCCAGCACGGCCGGATCGACCAGCCCGTCATGCACGATGAGAGACGCACCCATCACCAGCCGCGCGGCGCGCAGCGTCAGCAGGTCGGGATCGCCCGGACCCGCGCCAACGAGATACACAGTGCCTGACTTGCCGCTTATTGCCATGGCCCGAACATGGCCTTTCGCGCGCGAGATCGCCAGCGAGAATGGTTTTGCAGGTGCTAAGGTGAGCTTTACCGGCAGCCGCTCCCACCTCAGCGCTCCTCGGCCTCGTCCGCGCTTCGCTGGCCGATCGCAGCGATAAGCCGTTCCAATTGCTCGGTATTGCGCAGGTTGATGTCGCGCTGGGGATAGGGGATCTCGACCCCGTTCTCCTTGAACAGGCGCCATACCCGTTTCAGCACTTCGGAAGAGACTCCGCCGATCCCCTCTTCCGGGTCTCTTATCCAGAAACGTATCTCGAACTGGATCGAGCCTTCCCCCAGTCCAACCATCAGCACCTTGGGTTCCGGGTGCTCCAGCACCCGGGGCGCATCCACCGCGGCCTGCATCATCAGCGTTTCGACCAACTCGATGTCGCTGTCGCAGGCCACGGGAATCGGGACCTTCACGCGCACGTCGCGCGTGCTGTAGGACCAGTTTTCGACCTGATTTATCATCAGGTTCTCGTTCGGAATGAGATATTCCTTCATGTCGCGCGTGGTCACGGAGATCGCGCGGATGCCGATCTTGCGGATCTGGCCGAAACTTTCCCGCCCGCTCATGTCGCTGACCGCGATCACGTCGCCCGGCTTGATCGAACGGTCCATCAGCAGGATGATCCCGGCGATCAGATTGCCGAAGGTCTTTTGCAGGCCGAAGCCGATGGCGAGGCCGAATGCGCCGGAAAACACGGCAAGGGCGGTGAGGTCGATGTCCAGGAAATCGATCCCGAAAAGGATCGCGAAAGTCCACACGGCGATGGAGGCGAGCTTGTCCGCCAGCAGCTTCTGCGTCTCGTCGAGATGGGTGATCCGCGTGAGCATGAAATGAGCGAGCTTGCTGAGAAGCTGCGCGACGAGAAACACGCCGACAATGACCAGCAGGACGACGAGAGCATCCCACACCGAAAAGCGCGAATGGCCGATCTGGAACGCCAGGCTGTCCAGCGTCTGCACGAGATCGCCGGCAGCGTCGCTGCGCGCGGCGACCACGTCCTTGATGCCTTCCGCGCCCCTGACGCCTTCTTCCCCCGGCTTCGCGGCGGGAGCGGCGGCGGCCAGCAGCGCGAAACTCACCGGCCTTGCTCCATCGCCTGCAATCCCCCTTCGAGATCGCGGATGAGATCGTCCGGATCTTCCAGCCCGATCGAGAGCCGGATGCCCAGCCTGTCATTGCCGTCCCAGCCCGGCGGCGGCCAGGAGGTGACGCTGCGCAGGCCCGCCGGATCGACCGGAATGACCAGGCTTTCGAAGCCGCCCCAGCTGTAGCCGATGCCGAACAATCGCAGAGCGTCCATGAAGCGCGCCCGCGCCGCTTCGTCCCGGCCCTTGAAGATGATGCTGAACAATCCGCAGCCGCCGGTGAAGTCGCGCTTCCATAAATCGTGGCCGGGTGCGCCCGGCAGCATCGGGCACAGCACATGCGCGATTTCCGGCCGGGCGGAGAGCCATTGCGCGATCTTGAGGGCGCTTGCGCTTTCCTTCTCGAGCCGCAGGCCAAGGGTCCTCAGCCCGCGCAGGGCAAGCGCGGCATCGTCCGGAGAGACGATCTGGCCAAGGCTCTGCGAGGTGAGCCGCAGCTTGCGGTAGTGATCCTGCGTGGCGCTGACGCTGCCCATCATCAGGTCCGAATGGCCGCCGACATGCTTGGTCAGGGCCATGATCGACATGTCGCAGCCGCGCTCCAGCGCGGGAAAACCAAGCGCGCTTGCCCAGGTGTTGTCGATCAGGCTTGCGGCTCCACGCTCCCGGGCGATGGCGGCCAGCGCCGGAATGTCGCATATTTCCATCGTCTGGCTGCCGGGGGTCTCGAACAGCACGGCCCTGGTGCGATTGCAGAACAGCGCGGGAAAGCCCTCGGGGTCGAGCGGGTCGAAGTATCGCGTTTCCACGCCGAAGCGCTTCAGCAGGCCGTCGGCCATCGCGCGGCTCGGGTGATAGGCGTTGTCGGTAATCAGCAGGACATCGCCCGCGCGCAGCACGCTCAGGAAGGCCCCGGCAATGGCGGCCACCCCGCTGGGATAGAGGACCGTGCCCGCCGCGCCCGGCTCCAGCTCGGTCAGGGCTTCGGCCAGCGCCCATTGGGTCGGCGCGCCACGGCGGCCGTAATAGAATTCGCCATCGGCATTGGCCCTGCCGCGCGCGAGATCGGCCGAATCCTCATACAGATGGGTGCTGGCGCGCCAGACGGGCGGGTTGACCACCGCCCCGGTCCATTCGCTCCGCCGCCCTGCCAATACCAGCCGGGTGGCCTGCTCCGCCTTGTCCGATTTCCTGCTCACTGTCCCGGACTAACGCGAGCCGCGTCCGGCGTCGAGAGGGCTTCAACCCTGCACGGAAAGCAGGCGGTGCCCGATCTCGCCATAGACGCGGGGGCCGAGATCGAGCCTGAACGGACGAAGGCCCGCGCCCGGCCCGGCGGGCTTTTGCCCGATCACCACGGTCTGCAAGACGATCTGGTCCAGATCCTGGGCATCTATGCGCAGGCGCAGCAGCGGAACGAACATCACCGCGTCCGCCCTGCGCAGGGGATGGATGGCGGGGATCGGCAGGCGCAATTCGCCGCTCAGCTGGGTGTTCTGGCCGGGCAGCAGCAAGGGCAGGCTGTGCTGGGGCTGCAGCATTTGCTCCGCTCCGGCCATCTGCTGGTTCATCGGCAGGGACGCATGGGCCGTGACCAGATCGCTGCCGACCGTGATGTCGCGGATGATGCCGCCTGAAAGATTGTGCAGCGTGAGGCGATAGGACAGCGTCACATTCAGCAGGGTGAGGCTGAGCCGCGTGGCTTCCAGCGTGCAGCGCAGGGGCGAGGCTCCGTTGGCCGCGAGTTCGGCCAGTTCTTCTTCCGGCCCGGGATCGGCGGGCGGCGGCGAAGGCTCGGTACTGGCGTCGTCGGCAGCGGCCCGTGGGCGCGGGCGTTCGATGGGCGGCGCGAGCAGCCGTCCGCCGGTTTCATGCCGCTGCCGCCACAGCCAGGCCAGGCCGGCAATGAGCCAGGCCAGAACGAAGCCGCCCAGCAGCCAGGGCCACTTGTCCGTCCAACTGCCGGAGGCCGCCGCCGCTGGCGGCAGGGCGGGAAGCTGCACGGTTGCCGGATAGGGGGAGGCCGTTGCCGTTTCTCGGGGCGCGGCGGTGTGTTCGGCCCTGGGCGCGGCGGGTTGATCCCCATCATCCGTGCGGGGCGATGCGGATGGCGCTGTTGCGCGGCCTTCCGTTTCGGTGCTGGCCAATTCGGCGCTCGCGGCGCGCGTAGCCGATGGCGACGGAGAACGCGGCGTTGCGCCTGCGGTTGCGCTCGCGGCAGGGGTTGCGGGGCTACGCCGCGCCGCCGGTGCCTCGGGCTGCGCCGGGGATGGGGCGGGAGAGGGCGTGACGACCGTCGGCGGCGCCGCCGTTGGCGTCGAGGTCGGGCGCGGCGCCCTGGGAACCGGAACGCCTTCGACCACCGGCCCCTGGACCTGCGGCGTGTCCGAGGGGGCGGGGGGCAGCTTGAAGCCCGTCACCGAATCGGGCTGGCCCTGCGCAAGCACGGCCGCGGGGGCCGCCAGCAGGGCAGCGGTCACAACACCGGCAAGGGCAGGGGCAAAGCGTTTCATCTTTTCGTCTTGTAGCCGTCGAAAGGGCAGGGGGCGCTGAATAGCGGCTGAACCGCGAACGTCAAACGGATGACTTGTGCGGAAGTGTCGATCGCGGCATCACCGCGCCATGAACGACACATCGCTTCCGCTCCATCTGGGGCAGCAAAGCGCCCTGCCGGCATCGCCGGATGAGGCCATTCTGGACTATGTGCCCAATCCCCGCGCGGGCGCGCTGTACATGGTGCGCTTTGCCGCGCCCGAATTCACATCGCTCTGCCCGGTGACAGGGCAGCCGGATTTCGCCCATCTGGTGATCGATTACGCGCCCGGCGAAACCATCGTCGAATCGAAGAGCCTGAAACTGTTCCTCGGCTCGTTCCGCAATCATGCCGGGTTCCATGAGGATGTGACCGTGGGGATCGGCCAGCGCCTGTTCGCGGAAATGAACCCTCAATGGCTCCGTATCGGGGGGTACTGGTATCCGCGCGGGGGTATCCCGATCGATGTGTTCTGGCAGTCCGGCCCGGCGCCGGATGGCTTGTGGGTGCCGGATCAGGGCGTTGCATCCTATCGCGGCAGAGGGTGAAGCGGCTTTCCTGGAAGGGCAAAGAGTTGATCTGCAGGAAATAGCATCCTATCCAGGCCGAGGCCCGCAAGGCCGGGCCGGCATCGAGGGATTTTCCGCATCACCGGCAAGATCGACATGGCAGAACAGGAGGATGGCGAGTTCGGCACGGGATCGTCCGCCCCGGCCGTGGCGGAACGGGAGCTGGAGCGCGCGCTGGGCAACCAGATCCGCGCGCTGCGGCGGCATCAGGATCTGTCCATCTCCGATCTGGCCAGCGCCGCCGGCATCTCCAACGGGATGCTGTCCAAGATCGAGAATGGCGCGATCTCCCCATCCCTGACCACGCTGCAGGCGATCTCCTCGGCCCTGCAGGTTTCCCTGTCCTCGCTGTTCGCTTCGTTCGAGGATCGGCAGGATTGCTCCTATGTCCCGGCCGGGCAGGGGGTCACGATCGACCGGCGCGGGACCAAGGTCGGGCATATCTACCAATTGCTCGGCGCGGTGCTGCGCGGCGACGTGGTGGTCGAGCCGTATCTCATCACCTTGCGCGAGGATGCGGTCGCCTTCACCGGCTTCCGCCATAGCGGGGTGGAGTTCCTCTACATGCTGGAAGGCGAAGTCCACTATCGCCATGGAACCCGGACCTATCACCTGCAGCCCGGCGATTCCCTGCTGTTCGACAGCAGCGCCCTGCATGGGCCGGAGCAATTGAGCGGGGCGGTGGCGCGCTATCTCTCGCTGATCGTCTATCCCAGGGGCTAGACCAGAATTTATTCCTAACAGGAAAAACTGTTTCTTATAAATTGACAGATGTCGCCGAAATGGCTTACCTCGGCAGCACGGGTCGTATTTGGAGAATCAGTGGCGGATGTGCGGGATCGTTGGTCTTTTCCTGAAGTCCCCGGCGCTGGAGCCGCAGCTTGGCGCCATGCTGGCGGACATGCTGGAAGTGATGACCGGGCGCGGGCCGGACAGCGCCGGTTTCGCGGTTTACGGCGCGGGCGATCCCGGCCGGTTGAAGCTCACCCTGCGCGGCGGCGATCTGACGATGATCGCGCAGGCGCTGGGCGACGTGGCGAGCGCCGAAGTGCGCGATACCCATATGGTGCTGTCCGTGCCCCGGCAGGACGAGGAACGGGTGCGGGCGTGGCTCGCCGCGAACCGCCCGGATGTGGTGGTGACCGGCGCGGGCCAGCGGATCGAACTTTACAAGGAAGTGGGCCTGCCCGCCCAGGTGGCGCGGCGCTTCGGGCTGGATAGTATGTCCGGCACGCACGGTATCGGCCACACCCGGATGGCGACCGAAAGCGCGGTAACGACGGATGGCGCGCATCCCTTTTCGACGGGGCAGGATCAGTGCCTGGTGCATAATGGCTCGCTCTCCAACCATCGCAGCCTGCGCCGGATGCTGGAACCTCAGGGCATTCGCTTCGCGACCGACAACGACAGCGAGGTAGCGGCGGGCTATCTCACCTGGAAGATGCGCGAAGGGGCCAGCCTGGCCCAGGCGCTGGAAGCCAGCCTCGACGATCTGGACGGCTTCTTCACCTTCGTGGTCGGCACGGAAAGCGGCTTCGCGGTGCTGCGCGATCCCATATCCTGCAAGCCGGCGGTGATGGCCGAGACTGACGATTACGTGGCGTTTGGCTCCGAATATCGCGCGCTGGCCGGGCTGCCGGGAATCGAAGGGGCGCGGGTGTTCGAGCCGGAACCGGCCCGGGTCTATGCGTGGGAGCGCCATTGATGGCGGTGGTCGATCTTGCGAGAACCTCGCGGCGCGAACTGAACCGGGCGCTCCACGATCTGCCCGCCGACACCAACGAAACCCTGTGGCGGGTGGAGAATCCCGCAGGCCAACATGCCCTTGCCGCCGGGCTCAATGCCCCGGTCACGGTCGAGATCGCGGGCCACGCCGGATATTACTGCGGCGGCATGAACCAGCGCGCGACGATCGTGGTCGAAGGCAATGCCGGGGTCGGGGTCGCCGAGAACATGATGTCCGGCAAGGTCCATGTGCGTGGCGACGCCAGCCAGTCCGCCGGCGCCACCGCGCATGGCGGGTTGCTGGTGATCGACGGCAATGCCTCGGCCCGTTGCGGCATTTCGATGAAAGGCGTCGATATCGTGGTGAAAGGCTCGATCGGCCCGATGAGCGCCTTCATGGCCCAATCCGGCAAGCTGGTGGTGCTGGGCGATGCGGGCGATGCGCTGGGCAATTCGATCTACGAGGCGCGGCTCTATGTGCGCGGCGCAGTAAAGAGCCTGGGCGCGGATTGCATCGAGAAGGAGCTGCGCGACGAGCACCGGGCGGAACTGCGCGGCTTGCTCGATGCGGCGGGGATCGGTGACGAAGTCTCGGTCGACCAATTCCGGCGCTACGGCTCGGCCCGCACGCTTTATAATTTCCACGTCGACAACGCGGCGGCATATTGAGGAGCCGGAAGATGGACATCGGCAATATTCCGCAAACTCTTCCGCGCTATTCGACGACTTTCGATCCGCATACGCTGGCGGAGATCCGCCGCGCGGCCGCTACCGGCATCTATGACATTCGTGGCGGCGGAGCGAAGCGCAAGCTGCCGCATTTCGACGATCTGCTGTTTCTTGGCGCGTCGGTTTCCCGCTATCCGCTCGAAGGCTATCGCGAGAAATGCGCCACCGATGTCTGGCTCGGCACGCGCCATGCCAGCAAGCCGATCCATCTCGATATTCCGATCACCATTGCCGGGATGAGCTTCGGCTCGCTGTCGGCGCAGGCCAAGGAAGCGCTGGGGCGCGGCGCGAGCATCGCCGGCACTTCCACCACCACCGGCGACGGCGGCATGACGCCGGAGGAGCGCGGCCAGTCCAGAACGCTGGTCTATCAGTATCTTCCCTCGCGCTATGGCATGAACCCGGACGATCTGCGCAAGGCGGATGCGATAGAGGTGGTGATCGGCCAAGGCGCCAAGCCCGGCGGCGGCGGGATGCTGCTGGGCCAGAAGATTTCCGATCGGGTGGCCCAGATGCGCAACCTGCCGATGGGGATCGACCAGCGTTCGGCCTGCCGCCACCCGGACTGGACCGGCCCGGATGATCTGGAAATCAAGATCGAGGAACTGCGCGAGATCACGGATTGGGAAAAGCCGATCTATGTGAAGGTCGGTGCGACCCGGCCTTACTACGATGTGGCGCTGGCGGTGAAGTCCGGCGCGGATGTGGTAGTGCTGGACGGGATGCAGGGCGGCACCGCCGCCACGCAGGACGTGTTCATCGAGCATGTCGGCATTCCGACTCTCGCGGCGATCCGCCCGGCGGTGCAGGCGCTGCAGGACCTCGGCATGTATCGCAAGGTGCAGCTTGTCGTGTCGGGCGGCATCAGGAATGGCGCCGATGTCGCGAAGGCGCTGGCGCTGGGCGCGGACGCGGTTTCCATCGGCACCGCCGCGCTGGTGGCGCTGGGGGACAACGATCCGGCGCTGGAAGCGGAATACAACGCGCTCGGCACCACGGCGGGCGCCTATGACGATTGGCAGGAAGGCCGCGATCCGGCGGGCATCACCACGCAGGACCCGGAACTGGCCGCGCGGCTCGATCCGGTGGCGGCGGGGCGCAGGCTGGCCAATTATCTGGCGGTGATGGTGCTGGAGGCGCAGACCATTGCGCGCGCTTGCGGCAAGAGCCATCTGCTCAATCTGGAGCCGGAGGATCTGGTCGCGCTGACCATGGAGGCGGCGGCCATGGCGCGGGTGCCGCTGGCCGGGACGGACTGGATACCGGGCGGCGGAAGAGTTTGAAATAAGATACTGAACGATAAAAGAATTACGTTTGCAGGCAGGAAGAGTCGTCAACGCGGCATGGGCAAGCCCCGTGTCCGATTGAAGGGGTTTGCGCCATGACACTCGATCTTGCCGATGCCGCCGAGGCCAAGGGCATCAAATATTTCCTGATTTCCTATACTGACCTGTTCGGCAGCCAGCGCGCCAAGCTGGTTCCGGCGGCCGCCATCGGCGGGATGCAGAAGACTGGCGCGGGCTTTGCCGGTTTCGCAAGCTGGCTGGACATGACCCCGGCGGACCCGGACATCTTCGCCAGGCCCGACCCGGATAGCCTGATCCAGCTACCCTGGAAGCCGGAAGTGGGCTGGCTCGCCGCCGATATCTGGATGGATGGCGAGCCTGTCATGGCCAGCCCGCGCAATGCGCTCAAGGCGCAGGCCGCCCGCGCTTCGGTCAAGGGGCTGACCATGAAGACCGGGGTGGAATGCGAGTTCTTCCTGATCACGCCGGACGGTTCCGCGATCTCCGATGGGGCGGATACCCAAGCCAAGCCCTGCTATGACCAGCAAGCGCTGATGCGCCGCTACGACGTGATCACGGAAATCTGCGATTCCATGCTGGCGCTGGGCTGGCAACCCTATCAGAACGACCATGAGGACGCGAATGGCCAGTTCGAGATGAACTGGCTCTATGACGACGTGCTGGTCACGGCCGACCGCCATGCGTTCTTCAAGTTCATGGCCAAGTCCATTGCGGAAAAGCACGGGCTGCGCGCCACCTTCATGCCCAAGCCGTTCGGCCATCTCACCGGCAATGGCTGCCACATGCATGTCTCGCTGTGGAAGGGCGCGGCCAATATCTTCGAGGATGCCTCGAGCGCGGTGGGACTATCCAGCGATGGGCTGGCCTTCATCGGCGGGCTGATCCATTCGGCCGACGCGCTGGCCGCCTTCTGCAACCCCACGGTCAACAGCTACAAGCGGATCAACGCGCCGCGCACGCTGTCCGGCGCGACCTGGTCGCCCAATTCGGTGACCTGGACCGGCAACAACCGCACCCATATGATCCGCGTGCCGGAAGGCGACAGATTCGAGCTGCGGCTGGCCGATGGCGCGGCCAATCCCTATCTGATGCCGGCGGCCGTGCTGGCGGCGGGGCTGGACGGGATGGAGGCGGGCCGCGACCCCGGGCCACGGCTCGACATCAACATGTATATCGATGGGCACATGCTGGGCGATGTGAAGAAGCTGCCGCTCAACCTGCTGGATGCGCTGCGCGCGCTGGAAGGGTCCGAAATTCTGGGCCGTGCACTCGGTGCGCTGGTGCCCGCTTATCTCAAGCTGAAGCATGCCGAGTGGAACGATTATGCCCGCCATCTGACGGAGTGGGAGCGGTCCGCCACGCTGGATTGCTGAACGCTTCGGTTCAAACCGTGGCGGCCACGCTATCGTACCAGTCCCGAAAGCTTTCGGCATAGCTGCGGAACACCGCCACATCATAGCCTGCCTCGTCGCGATGGATGATCGCACCGATATGAGCGATCACAGTCGTGGCCACGCTTCCGGGGCCGAAAACCTGCGGATCGAGATCCACCGCCGCCCCGCGTTGCAGTAGGGTCCGTGCGCCGTTGCCGGAGAGGCGGAACAGGGCATAGCTGCCGGTTTGGTCGGAGATCGACGCCAACCGGCCCGCGATCTGTTCCAGCCGCTGGGGCCAGCCCGGATCGAACCGATCCGCAATCGCCAGCCATGTGCCGGGGCCGGTTCCCCAGAAGGACAGGCTGTCGATCCGCGCGGATCGAGGCCCTTCCGGTAAGGCGGAAAGCCCGAATGCCTTGCCCAGATCCTGCGCGCTTACCCCTTTGCGGGCCATCACGCTGGCAAGGGCGAGGCCCTTGCGTTGCTCGATCAGCAGGGCTTCAGCCACGCACGCGTTCTCCTTCAGGATCGACGAATACCGGGTCGCAGACTTCCGCTTCGACATCGCCTTCGCGCAGCGGATCGTGCAGGACTATTCGCTGGCCGTGGCGCTCTCTTCCATTGGCCAGCAGGCCCAGCGCGATGGAATGGCCCAGAATGGGAGACCAGGCGGCGGAGGTGACATGGCCTTCGTCATTGGCGGCCACCGGCTTCGCTCCCGGCGCAAGCAGATGCGCGCCCGCTCGCAGGCGATGGGATTTGTCCACCGGCTTGAGGCCGACCAGCGCGGGCCGGGCGGGATCGGCAAGGCCGGGCAGTTGCGCCATGATCCTGCCGATGAAGTCCTTCTTCCTCGACATCATCCGCCCCATGCCGAGATCGGTGGCGGTGGTCTGGCCGTTGAGTTCGTTCCCTGCCGGATGGCCCTTCTCGATCCGCATCACGCCCAGCGCCTCGGTGCCATAGGGGACCACGCCGAATGCCTGGCCCGCCTCGAACAGATGGCGCACCAGTCCGTCGCCCTGATCGGCAGGGACGCTGACCTCATAGGCCAGTTCGCCTGAGAAGGAGAGGCGGAAGATTCGCGCCGCGCTGGCGCCCCAGCGGAATTCCGCCGCGCCCATATAGGGCAGGCTCTCGTTCGCCAGATCGAGATCGGGAAAGGCGTTTTGCAGCAAGGCGCGCGAGTGCGGCCCGGCGACTGAATAAGTGGTCCATTGCTCCGTCACGGATACGGCCTGCACGTCCAGTTCCGGCCACAGCACTTGCCGCGCGAAATCCATATGCTGCATCACCCGGGCCGCATTGGCGGTGGTAGTGGTCATGAAGAAACGATCCTCGGCGAAGCGGGTGGTGGTGCCGTCGTCCATCACGAAGCCGTCCTCGCGCAGCATCACGCCATAGCGGGCTTTGCCCACGGAAAGAGTGGAGAAGCCGTTGATATAGAGCCGGTCCAGCAGGGTGCCGGCGTCCGGCCCGTGGATGTCGATCTTGCCCAGCGTGGAGACATCGCAAATGCCGACGCCGTTGCGGGTCGCGGTCACTTCACGATTGACGCTTTCCAGCCAGCTCGATTCTCCGGGGCGGGGAAAATATTGCGCCCGCTTCCACAAGCCCGCGTCGGTGAAGACCGCGCCCATTTCCACGGCCCAATCGTGGCTGGCGGTGCGGCGTTCAGGGCGGAAATGCGCGCCGCGATGATGCCCGGCCAGCGCCCCGATGGCGACGGGATGGTGCGGCGGGCGCGGACGGATCGTGCCGGTTTCGGCAATGGTCCTGCCGGTGGCGGCCGCCAGCAGCGCCTGCCCGTTGAGCTGGCCGGTCTTGCCCTGATCGGTCGCCATGCCCAGCGTGGTGTAGCGCTTGAGATGCTCGACCGAGACGAAGCCTTCGCGCGGGGCCAGTGCCACGTCGCTGTCGGTCACGTCGTTCTGGAAATCGACGAAGGCCTTGCCCCTGTGCGGGCCCACTTGCCACAGCGGGGCCAGATCGGCGGCATCCTCGCTCGTCCGCCATGCCGGGGCTGGAGCGGTGCGGCCCAGCACTTCGGCAATCGCCTGCGCTTTCTGCGCGCCATCGGCCAGCACTTGCCCCAGTGGGAACAGCCCGGCGGCGGAACCGGCAGCGATCAGGCCCGGCGGCGCGGTGTCCAGCACGAAGGAATGGATGGTGTCGGACCAGACCGGCTTTGCGCCGAGATGCGTGCCGATCCCGATATCCGGGTTCCAGCCGCCGCTCATCGCCACCAGATCGCAGGCGACGGTGTGGCGCTCTCCTGCCCAATCCACGATATCGACCGCCTTGGCGATCCGCCCGCGCACATCGGTGACGGCGGATGCCGTGTGGATATTCACGCCGCGCGCGCGCAGATCGCTGGCGAAGGCCGGGCCATGCGGGCGCGCTTCGACGATGGCGGCCACCTGGACGCCCGCGTCCAGCAGATCGCGCGCGGCCTGCCAGCCGCTGTCGGTGGTGGTGAAGACGACCGCGCGCTTGCCGGGCAGGGCGGCGAAGCGGTTGACATAGGCGGAGACGGCCGACGCCATCATCACGCCGGGCCGGTCATTGCCGCCGAACACCAGCGGGCGCTCGATCGCGCCGCTGGCCAAGATCGCATGGCGGGCCACGATCTTCCACAGCCGCTGCCGGGGCTGGCCTTCCGGCAAGGCGGGCAGATGGTCGCCCAGCCGCTCGATAGCGCCATATTCGTTGCCGTCATAGGCTCCGAACACCGATGTGCGGGTCAGGAGACGGACATTGGGCAGGGCGGCCAGTTCCGCCGCGATTTCCCCGGCCCAGGCGGCACCGGAGATGCCCTCGATCTCATGCCGCTCCGAAAGGAGTCTTCCACCGGGGCGCATGTCCTGCTCGGCCAGGATCACGCGCAGTCCGGCCCGGCCCGCCGTGAGCGCGGCGGCAAGCCCGGCGGGGCCACCGCCGATCACTAGCAGGTCGCAGAAGCCGTGTTCCCGGTCGTAGCTGTCCGGGTCGGGCAGCATGGACAGCTTGCCCAGCCCCGCCGCGCGGCGGATCAGCGGCTCATACAGCTTTTCCCAGAAGCGGGCCGGCCACATGAAGGTCTTGTAGTAGAAACCCGCCACGAAAAGCGGCGATGCGAGTTGATTGATGGCGAGGAGATCGAGCTTGAGACTGGGCCAGCGGTTCTGGCTGCTGGCTTGCAGCCCCTCGAACAATTCTGTGGCGGTTGCACGGCTGTTAGGTTCCGTTCTGGCGCCGCTGTGCAGCGTGACGAGCGCGTTCGGTTCTTCCGGACCTGCCGTCAGAATGCCGCGCGGGCGGTGGTATTTGAACGAGCGGCCGACCAGCTTCACGCCGTTTGCGATCAGCGCGGAAGCGAGCGTATCTCCCGCAAATCCGCCATATTCGCACCCGTCGAAGGTGAAGTTCAGCGCGCGGGAGCGGTCGATCAGCCCGCCTGTCGCCAACCGGCTCATCGCCGCGCCTCTCGCGCCAGGATCGCGCCGCTGATGACATGGTTGCGCGTGTCCCGCGTCACTTCGATCCAGTTGCGGCATCCCTGCGCGTGATACCAGTGCTCGCGCAGCGGCCCCGCCGGGTTCTCGCGCAGATAGACATAGTCGAACAGGCCTTCGGCGCCCTCGGGCCGCATCGGCGCAGCATCGCCGCGATAGACGAATTCCCCGGAGTTTCGTTCGCCGCAATAGGGGCAGGGAATGCGCATCTCCGGTTCCCCTCAATGCAGGTTGGGCTGGGCGCCGGCGCCCTTTTCATCGATTAGATACCCGCTGGCGAAGCGATCCAGCCGGAAGGCGGCGGCGGTTTCGTGCGGCTTTCCGGTCGCGAGCAGATGGGCGAAGCACCAGCCCGATGCGGGGGTCGCCTTGAACCCGCCGTAGCACCAGCCGGCGTTGAGATAGAGCCCTTCCACAGGCGCGCGGTCGATGATCGGGGAGCCGTCCATCGTCATGTCGACGATCCCGCCCCAGGAGCGCAGGATGCGGGCGCGGCCGATCATCGGCATCAGCGCCATGCCGCCCTCGCACACATCTTCCACCACCGGCAGATTGCCGCGCTGGGCATAGGAATTGTAGCCGTCGATATCACCGCCGAACACCAGCCCGCCCTTGTCGGACTGGCTGACGTAGAAATGGCCCGCGCCGAAAGTGATGACCCCGGGGATCGTGGGCTTCAACCCTTCGCTGACGAAGGCCTGCAGCGCATGGCTCTCGATCGGCAGGCGAATATCGGCCAGCGCCGCGACGCGGGAGGAATGGCCCGCCACCGCCAGCCCGACCTTGCCTGCGCGGATCGGCCCGCGGGTGGTTTCGACGCCGGTTATCGCGCCGCTATTGTCGCGAAGAAATCCGATGACTTCGCAGTTCTGGATGATGTCCACCCCGTGCGCCGATGCTGCGCGGGCATAGCCCCACACCACGGCATCGTGCCGGGCGGTGCCGGCGCGGGACTGCAGCAGCCCGCCCATGATCGGGAAGCGTGCATTGTCGAAATCGAGGAAGGGGGCCATGCGGCGAACCGCATCGCGATCCAGCATTTCCGCATCCGCGCCATGCAGGATCATGGCGTTGCCGCGCCGCGCATAGGCGTCGCGCTGGGCGTCGGAGTGGTAGAGATTGACGATGCCGCGCTGGCTGACCATCGTGTTGTAGTTCAGCTCCTGCTCCAGCCCTTCCCACAGCTTCATCGACCATTCGTAGAAGGCCTCGTTGCCGGGCAGGCCGTAATTGGAGCGGATAATGGTGGTGTTGCGGCCCGCGTTGCCGCCGCCGATCCAGCCCTTTTCCACTACGGCTACGCGGGTGATGCCGTGATTGCGGGAAAGATAATGCGCCGTGGCGAGGCCGTGCCCGCCGCCGCCCACGATCACGATGTCATAGGCTTCGGCGGGTTCGGCGTCGCGCCAGGCCGGGCGCCAGCCTTTGTGGCCGGATAGCGCCTGCCGGGCGAGGGTGAACAGGGAATAGCGCATGGATAGAGCCGCCGCCGGAACAATTGCCTGGCGGCGATACTATCCGTGGTTAAGTGGTTGGGCTTATCTCAAGGCGACGCAATATTGCCTGTATGCGACGCGAGAGTGACTGGGCAACCCCCTACTTGCTCAATGTGCAGGCCAGCGCCTGCTTCATGAATTCCGGCGTCAGATCGAGGTCGATGATCCCATATCGGATGTCGTCGTTCACGCCGTCCTGCAGGTTCTTCACCCCCTTGTTGAAGATCACGCAGAGGCGCATGGCGGCAAAGGCCATGTAGAAATCCATCGCGCCGCGATCGATCTTGCGCCCGCCTGAGGCTTCGTAATGGTCGATAAAGCGGTCCCAGTCGATATGCTGGGAAATGATCGGGCGGATATAGGCGAGGTCCTGTTCCGGCGCGCCGATGTTCGAGCATTCCCAGTCGAGCACCCCGGTGATCCTGCCATTGTCCACCAGCACGTTGTGGACGTTGAAATCGCCATGCACCAGCACGGGCTTGGCATGGTTGGCGGGAACGTTGCGAGCCAGCCAGTCCAGCAGATAGACCACGAAGGGCGAAGGCAGATGATTGTTCTGCTCGTAATAATCCTTCCATTCCGCGATCAGGCGTCGATAGCAGCCTTCGATGGTATCGGTCAGCACCGCAGGATTGTCGTAGGCGGCCAGATAGTCGGACAGGTGCGACAGCTCCATCTGGTGAAGCCTGGCCATCTTTTCCGCCATGTCGAGAACGATCTCTTCCGGAATGGTGGCCGAGGCCGCCCCCAGGAAGGAACTGGGCACCGCGCCCGGCAGGGCGGACATGACGTAGAAATCCGCGTCCACGCCGGGGAAGTCCTTCGCCAGCCAGAGCGGCTCCGCCATCGGCAGGATACCGGCCTTGTAGACATCGCGCAGCAGGTGAAACTCATAGTCGACCAGGAATGCGCCCTTGCGCGCCATCGGGGTCGGATCGGATTTGCGCACGATCACGAGATGTTCGGCGCCCGATCGGTCCCGATATGTCGCGCGGGAGGTCTGCTTGCCGAAGCCGCCCGGGATGGGCTTGAATTCCACGACTTCCACCTTGTCGCCATCGGGGTGGACGCTTCGCAGGAAGGCCTGCAGCAAATCCTGCGTCAGTGGCGCGCCGGGCAGCGGCGGTGCCTCCGGCGCCGCAGGCAGAGCGATGGTCCGCTGGGCCGAGGGAAAGGCTTCGTCCCATTGCCCGACCTCGAGCAGCAGTGCGCTCAGCCTGTTCTGCGCGGCCTCGTCCCTGAGCTTTTCCCGACCATTGGCGAGGGCGGAGGAGAGCGCTTCGATTTCTTCCGTGAGCGCCGCATGCTGCCGCGCCAGTGAGGAGAAATCGCTTGCTTCGCCTGCCGGCGCGGAAAGCGGCGGCACGGCGATGCCGTTATCCGCTGCCAGCGCGCGGAGCTTTTCCGCGAGCTGCCGTGCCACCGCCACGCTGGCGGCGAGGGGAGGCGCGGAGACTTCCTCGCGGCGGCGCAATTCCGCCAGCACCCGGCCAAGGATGGCAGCCGCCGCCTGGCCGTCGCTGGAGGTCATCTCCGGCGCGATCTTGGTTTCGAGCGTGTGCTGCGCAACCCGCAGATAATCGGCGGTTTCCGTGATCTTCATGTCAGTTCCCGCTATTGTTGGGCGGAGCGACCTTGCCGGTCGCCATATCCTCTATCGAGCAAAGTTCGGCGGGATAGGGATCGAACCCGAGATCGGCCGACCAGACCCGGTCGCGCCAGAGCTGGCGGTCCGCCAGCCCCAGCATGATGGCGTCGGCCTGCGCCCGGTAGCCCGCGTCGCCGTCCTGCCCGATCGCGGCAATCAGGGCATCCACCGCCTGGCCGACCCGATTGTAATCGTCCCGGGGGTTGTCGGCGGGCGCCGCGAGCATTTCTTTCAGCGCTTCGCAGGCAGCCAGGGTCGCGGTGCCGCCCGCTGCGCCGGCGAGCATGCGTTCGGCGCATTGCCGCATGTCGTCGCGGCAAAGCGAATGATACCGATCCACGAAGGGAAGCTGCTTCAGGATGAGCTCGAGCTGGGCAATTATCATGCCCTTTTGCTCCGCGGCCAGGGATTCCTTCGGATCGACGGCAGGGAAGATCACGTCGTTCAGCCCGTTGATGATGCTCTGGATACGTATATCAATGCCGGGGGTCATTTGATTTCTCCGGTCAGCAGCTTGGCCAGCGTGGCGGCGATCGCGGTGCCGCTTGCGGACAGGAACGCCAGGAAGGCGCATTGATGATTGGTGCCGTCGCGCGCGGCGCGAATGCCGGAGGTGAGGTTCATCACGGCCAGCTTGTAGCTGTTCAGAACGCGATACCAGTGCAGCGTGGCGGGATCGATGACGTTGCCCGACATTTCGGTGTAGAGTTGGAGGAAGCGGTCCACGCTCATCATCGACGAGACGAGATAATCGCCTTCGGCATCCTTCGAGCAGAACAAGGGTTCCAGCGAGTAGGATACGTCTTCGTGATAATCCCCGATATGGGAAAGCTCCCAATCGAGGATGGCGGTCATCTGCAAGCTGTCTTCATCATACATGAAGTTGCCCAGGCGATAGTCGCCATGCAGCAGCACCGGCTTTTCGCAAACCGGTAGGTTCTGCCTCAGCCAGTATTGCGTATAGTGGAGGATCGGCGATGCATCGATGCCGTCGTCCGCCAGCACGCGCGACCAGAAATTGACTTGCCACGCCGCTGTCTCGGTGCCGGGTTTCGGCACATCGAAGCTGGGGAGCCGATGCCGCGCAAGATCCAGCGCATGGACTGCGGCCAGATTGCCGACATATTGCGGAGTCAGCGCTTCGCCGACCTTGGTGTCGAACCTGATGCCCAGCCCGGAAGGCCCACCACTGCCGCTGGTCGGCTTGGTCACGCCGCCGACAAAATGCGCGATCATGGCAGGCTGCCCCATATAGGCGCCGTCCGGATCGACCCAGGCTATGCGGGGTGCCGGGACGATTCCCTGTATGGCGTCAAGCACTTCCGCCTCTCGCGCGCGCGAGGTTTCGACGATGCCTTCCAGCGGGTCCATCCGCAACACCATCAGTTCCGAGGAACCGTCGGCGCTTTCCAGATCGAAGCAGAATTGTTCCTTGGAAGCCCCGCCGCCCATGCGCCGGACATTGCGCGCCCGCCTGGTTTCGCCTTGTGCCCGGAGAAACGCATCAAGCCGTTCAGCAACTTCAGCGGCATTGCGGGGCACATAACGGCGCTTGCCCTGGCGGGCATATTTCCGATCCAGCAACTGGACCAGAAACGGTTCGAATTGATCCCGCCAAGGCTGATCGATGGCGGGGTTGACGGCTGACAGGGTGGTCATTTGTGGTTACTCAGGCATCCGAATTATCATTATCGCCCGTTGGGGCGGCGAAGCGCGGGACAATTCTATTTTTCGTTGCCCGGGGCAAGATGGATTGAGTCCTTCCCGGCAATTTTACCCGGGAAAGAGCATCCCAGGGCGATATTCTCTCAGTCCGTCATGACGCCTTCGCTCTGGAACAGGCGGGGAATGAGCATCAGTTCGTCCGCCGTCGAAGTCGGATCGAGGAAATCTCCCAGGGTCCGGATGCGCTCCGCATTATCCCGCAGGTCTTCGGGCGTGTGATCGGGGTTGAAGTAGCCTTCGCCCACCACAAAGGCGACCCGGGCGACCTTGCCTGACGATGTGCTGTATATTTCGCCGTTGATCTCGGTGGAGCGGTGCGCCAGCCACAACACGGCGGGCGAAACGATCGAGGCAGGGCCCATGGGCAGCTTGCCCGCGCGAATATCCTCGCGCCAGTCGCTGTCGCCTTCCGCCTCGGCCCCTCCGAAGAATGCATCCCGGTTCATCCGCGTGACCGCCATCGGCGCGATTGCATTGACCCTGATGCCGGTGTCCACCGCCTCGCGGGCCAAGGCCCGGGTGAAGCCGGCCACGCCCAGCTTTGCGGCGGCATAATGGGTCAGGGTTTCGTTCCCGGCAAAGCCCGCGTTCGAGGTCGTGCTGACTATGCGTCCATAATTGGCGGCCTTGAAATGGGGCCAGACGGCGCGGGACATCAGGAAGGTGCCGTCCAGCGTGATCGAAAGCATCCGCTTCCAGTTTTCCATGCTGATGTCGGCCAGTTCCGCGAACTGGATCGTGCCCGCATTGTTCACCAGCACAGTGGGCACGCCGAAATTGTCCAGCGCGGTCCGGACGATGGCTGCCGCGCCTTCCTCCGTGGCTACGGAGTTCATATCCGCCACCGCCCTGCCGCCCGCGGCAACGATCTCATCCACGACGGTCTGGGCAACGCTTTCCCCGCTGCCGGTGCCGTCCATGCTCACGCCCGGATCGTTGACCACCACCGCGGCGCCGCGTTCGGCGAAGGCAAGCGCATGTTCGCGGCCTAGTCCGCGCCCGGAGCCGGTTACAATGACCACATCGTTTTCGAATGACATTGGCGGCATTCCGTAATCCTCTCCGACAGCTGAATATCTGCGATTGCTTCTATCGACCGCACTTGAATGTAAACGGAACGGAGCCGGTCCGCCCGTGAAGTTTCGCCCTCAGCTTTCTTCCGCTCCCCTGGAGAAATGAAAGCCGGAATATCCTTCCCTCGCTACCTGGTCGCAGGCCTGGATGTAGTTATGCAGCCCGCCCGCGTAAGCCAGAATGCCCCGTGCCTTGCCCGGCACATTGGCGCCGACATACCAGCTTCTGGACTTTTCTAGCACGGTGCCTTTTATCACATCGCGCACTTTCTCGCCCCAGCGTTCCTGCGCTTCAGGATCGACGTCCACACGCTCGAGGCCGTTCTTGCGCATATATTGCAGCAGATCGGAAATCCATTCGACCTGATATTCGTTGGCGATCACCACATTGACCAGCACCGAAGGGCTGCCCGGCCCGCCGATGATAAGCAGATTGGGAAAACCCGCGACGCCAAGGCCGAGATAGGTGTCGCAATTGTCGTGCCAGCTATCCTTGATGGTTCGCCCGCCTACACCCTGTATATCGATGACCGTAAGCGCGCCCGTCACCGCATCGAAGCCGGATGCGCAGATGACGGCGTCGAATTCCATTTCCTCGCCGTCGATCACCAGGCCCTTCTCGGTGAACCGCTCGATCGGCGTTGCCTTGACGTCGATCGCCTCGACATTGTCCCTGTTGTAGGTTTCGTAATAGTCGGTTCCCACCGTGATGCGCTTCGTGCCATAGGCGACTTCGCTGGGCGTCAGGATCGCGGCGGTTTTCGGGTCCTTTACGGTTTGCGCCACCTGTTCCCGGATGAATTCGCTGATCTGGTCGTTCACTTCCTGATTGGTGACGACATCGGTGAAGGCGCGGGGCACCGTTGCTCCGCCATGTTCCATCCGGCGCTCCAGAATCTCGCGGCGTTGTTCCGGGGTGAACTCGGCGCCAGGGCGGTTCCGGATCTGGATGAGATCTTCTTCCATGAAGAGATCGCCCGAGCCCACGATCTCGAATGTGCGCATACGCCGCCGCACGGTGTCGCGAACCTTTTCCCACCGTTCGTAATCCTCGTCCGTGAGCGGGCGGTTCTTGGCCGGCATGTAAAGATTGGGCGTGCGCACCATCACGCTCAGCTTAGCCGCCTGCCTGGCCACAAGCGGGATGATCTGGGTTCCGGACGAACCCGTGCCGATCACCGCCACGCGCTTGCCGGTGAAATCCGGTTCCTTGTCCCTTGGCCAAAGCGCACTGTGATGGAGTTCGCCCCGGAACTCCTCCCTTCCGGGAATGTCGGGCCAGATCGGCGCCGAGATCGGGCCCGCCGAGGAGATGAAGAAATGCGCCTTGTAGGTGTCGCCGTTCTCGGTTTCCAGGGTCCAGATATTGGCTGCCTCGTCGAATACCGCCTTTACGAGCCGCGAGTTGAAACGAATGTCTTTCCTCAGGTCGAGCCGATCGCACACGAAGCGCATATAGCGCCGGATCTCCGGCTGGGCGGAATAGCGTTCCGACCATTTCCACTCGGCATCGATGATCGGCGAGAAGGAGTAGCAATAAACCAGGCTTTCCACGTCGCAGCGCGCACCGGGATAACGGTTCCAGTACCATGCCCCGCCGACATCGCTGCCTGCCTCCAGCGCAATCGCCTTGAAGCCAAGCTCGCGCAGTTGATAGAGCATATGCATCCCGCCGAAGCCGCCGCCGAGGACGATCGCGTCGAGCACTTCACCGTTCACTGAATTTTCCGAAACTTTCACCAATCCCATCCTTTTGTCAGATCAACTGCCCGCCTCGTCTCCTGAACAGCGGACAAGGGCATTGGCTTTGAGGTGAAATTCTCTGACCGGCGCGGCATTGATGCAAGTCAATTTACTCGATCCGTCCTTTTATGCATAGCTGACAGCCCCGGTCGCGCGGGCAAAAAACACCCCCCATAAGGGGGGTGTCGGGGCCTCTCACGCATCCCTCATTCAGCGCGAGAGGCCCTTTGCAATGGAGCTTCGCTCCCTTGCTGTCCTGTCACCTCATACAAGCATCAAAGGCGCCTTCGCTCCCCTGATGAGAGAGGAGCGAAGGGAACAGGTCAGAACCGGAAGGATACGGCAGCGCCGTAGGTCGCCGGCATTGCGGTAAGGCGATAGATGGAGTCGAACGACTGGGTCGCGTTGTTCCAGTAGTAGGTGTTGAAGATGTTCTTGCCCCAGATCCACGCTCTCCACTGGCCGTCTTCCGCGGCGACGCCGATCTGGGCGTCGACCGTGGTGTAGGCCTTCTTGTTGAAGGCATCGCCGGGAACCTTCACGCCGGGGAACTGGGTGGGGTCCAGATCGACCTGCGAAATTTCCTCAGGCCGCGCAAACAGGCCGATGGCCTTGCTCTGATAGAGCATGCTGGCGCCCATGAAGATGTTCAGCTTGTCGTTGACCGGCGTTTCGTAATCCGCGGAAGCGGTGAAGTTCCACTTCGGCGTGTGCGGGAAGACGAGGCCCTTGTAGTTGATGAGGTTCCCCACCGGGTCATAGGCGAAGAAATCGCGCGTGACCTTGGTGTTCACATAGGTGCCGCCGAGATTCAGGTTGAGGCCCTGGGTCGGGGCGATCTGCAGCGACGCTTCCGCGCCGTAGACGCGGGACTTCGGAATGTTGAGGAGCTTGTCCAGCACGCCGAAGAAGCCGAACGGATCGAGAATACGGCCGCGCAGCTGCTTGTTGCGGTAATCGTTGTAGAAGCCGGCGATGTTCAGCTGAACGCGACGATCCAGCAGGCCGGCCTTGATACCCGCTTCATAGGCGAGCACCAATTCCTGCTTCACCCCTTCGAGCTGCAGGTTGCTGGCGACGTTGACCGCCGGGAAGCTGCCCGACTTGTAGCCCTTCGACACGTTGGCGTAGAGCATGGTGGTCGGCGTGACCTGGAAGTCCGCGCCGAGACGCCAGCTTACGTTGTCTTCCTTGAGTTCGAAATGAGCCAGACCCGGCGAGAAATATTCGCCATTGGGGTTGGTCGGGCTTACATAGTCCGCCTTGGTGAGAACATTGCTGGACGTACACGCGCCCGGCTGGATGTTCGGCAGTTCCTGCCCTGCGGGCACACCCTTTGCCGCGTTCAGGCCCGGAATAACGATATTGAAGGCATTCGCCTGAACGCCATCGCCATAGTCCTGGGTACAGCCGGTGTAGCTGCGCTTGTCTTCCGTATAGCGGACACCGGCATGCAGCGTGAGCAGGCCGATCGTGTAATCGACATTGGCGAATGCCGCGATGTCCCGGATCGGCTGCTTGAAGAAGGCGCCCGAGTCCGTGTTGTTGATGAAGCCGACATAGACGGACAATTCATCGACATAGTAGCGGTTATACTGCTGCGTCTTCGCCTTCATGTAGTTGGCGCCGATGATGAACTTCAGATTGTCATAGTCGCCCGCGATGCGCAGTTCCTGGTTGAAGGTGCGCGCCCGCGCCCGGTCGCCGATCGAGAAGTTGCTGAGCGCCGTGCCATCGACGTCCATGCCGTAATTCTGCTTGTAGCGGCTGTAGGACGAGATCGAGGTCAGAACGAGATTCTCGTTCAGATTGTAATCGATCCGAGCGGAGGCCTGGAGATAGCTGTCGTCACGACGCAGCCTTTCCTGCTTGCCCACCGAGGCCGGCAGACGATCGTTGTTGATATAGGGGTCCCAGTCGGCCGAGCGCGCATTGCGCGGCGGAGTGGGGTAATGGCTGTAAGGAATGTATGGGAATGGCACCTGCAGCGGGAATGCATAGAGCAACTGTGCTGCCTGCGTGTCCGACTTGTCGACCCAGCCATTGACGTTGAAGGTGATCTTCAGGTCGGTCGTGGGTTCCCATTCGGTGATCCAGCGTGCCGCGAAGCCGCGCTTGGCGCCCAGCTTGTTCTGGTAGTCGCGGCCCAGCGTGACCGGAACCGTGCCGAGCGACAGATCGGCGCGATCGACATAGGCCAAGCCTTGCTGGCCCTGGACCCAATTGTTGGTCTGCCAGCCGGTGGACTTCTGGCCCATGACGGCAAGACGGGTCTTGAGCGTATCCGTCAGCGGGCCGCTCAAGAAGCCGCTCGCCTGGATATGGTTGAAGCGGCCGAAACTGCCGTCGAAGCCCGCATGGAATTCATCGGTGGGCTTGGCGGCGATGAAGTTGATCGCGCCCGCGGTGGAGTTCTGCCCGAACAGAATGCCCTGCGGCCCCTTCAACACTTCGACCCGTTCGAGGTCGAGCGTGGGGAAACGGGCTTCCATCGGGAAGGAGATCGGAACTTCGTCCGTATACAGCGCCACGGTCGATGCCGAGCCCACGGTGGAATCGTCGAAGCCGATGCCGCGAATGGCGAAGACCGGCGAACCGCGCGGAGCTTCCGTGAAGGTGAAGCCGGGCACGACCTTCACGAGTTCGCCCGCGGAAACGATGTTTTGCTTGACCAGCTGATCGCCCGCGAGCGCGGTGATCGACATGCCGACCTTGTTTACGGATTCCTGGCGCTTCTGAGCAGTGACGACGATTTCGCCGACGCCGTAGCTGCTGGGAGCCTCCTCCTGAGCGATAGCCGCTTGCGTGCCGCAGGCCAAAGCCGTGACGGACGCAAAGCCTAACAGAGCATTATTGTATTTCATTAGATTACCTCCCTTGTTGCGACCGGCCGCATCATTTGTCGGCCGATCGGTATTCGTAATTCACTAACCTGCCAGCAGCCCCCCATCGATCACGTGTTCCTCGCCCGAAATGTAGGATGCTTCGTCGGATGCGAGGAACAGGACCAGGTTGGAAACCTCGGACGGCTGGGCCATTCGCCCGAGGGGGATCGCGCCAGCCATATCTCCCCCTTCGGGATCGAGAACTGCCGCCATCATGGGTGTCAGGATCACGCCTGGATGCACGGAGTTTACGCGGATTCCGTCCTTTCCATGCACGACCGCCGCATATTTCGTCATTCCTCTGACAGCGAACTTCGTGGCCACATAGGCGGCGTTCGACGATGCGCCGGGGCCGGTAATCCCGGCGATGGACGAGATGTTGACGATGGACCCGCCGCCATTTTTCTTCATGCTCGGAATGACGGCGCACATGCCAAGGAATACGCCGAGTTCATTGACCTCGAAGACTTTCCGGAAATCCGCTTCCGGAAAGATGAAGTCTTCATAAACCGGGCCGATGATGCCGGCATTGTTGACCAGCACATTGACCGGGCCGAAGCGCTTTTCGGCTTCGGCCACGACTGCGCTCCATTGGTCGGACTGGGCAACGTCATGCCGCATGAAATGGGCGGCATCCCCCAGTTCGCCTGCGATGCGTTCCCCGTCCGTTGCATTGACGTCGGTCAGGACGACTTTCGCGCCTTCGCGAACGAAGGTGCGGGCGTGGGATTCCCCCATGCCCTGAGCGGCGCCCGTTACGATCGCGACCTTCCCCGAAAGCCTTCCCATGAATTTCCGTCCCTCTTTCTTCTTGTTCGATTCAGGGCAGTTTCGGCGCCACTTCCTGGGCAAGCAGGCGCATCGATTCTTCCCAGGGCTTGGGGTTGTCGATGAAATCGTGGCTGTAGATCAGAAGGGTGCCGAACGGGCCGCCCAGCTCATCGAACCAGTTTTCGAACTTCTTGATAACGGTCGAAGGCGAGCCGACGATCCAGACGTGTTCCGCCAGATATTCGGCATCGACGTCAGCGGGATCGATCGATTTGTCGGGCATGAGTTCCGCGAGGATGCCGAAACGCTCATAAGTCGGCTTGAGATATTCCTTCCAGGCTCGTCCCAGGCCGCCCTCGATTGCCAGCTCGCGTGCCGCCTCATCGGTTTCCGCGACCACCACGTCGCGGACGACACGATGGACCGAGCGATCGCGCTTGAAGCCGTTTTCGGCGCTGATCCGCGCATAATCCTCGAAATGCGTGCGCAGGAACTTGTTGCCGGCATAGACAGAGGCCGGAATCCATCCGCGCTTGGCCGCGAAATTGATCGACGGCGACGGCGAACTCAGGCCGGTCATCGCCATCGGCATTTCACCGCCATAGGGGCGTGTGTCGCGCATATGGGCGCCCGGCGAATTGGGGTCGGGATAGCCTGCGTTCCAGTATTTTCCTTCGTAATCGAAAGGCACGGCCTTCCAGACCTTTTCCATGATCTCGATCGCTTCGAACATGCGGTCGTGATTGGTGGAAATATCCTTGAAGCCGGCGAGAGCGGCGTCGGTCGGATATGCGCCCGCGGCCACGCCGAGCATGTAGCGCCCCTTCAGGATCTGGCTCAGCCAGGCTGTCTGGATCGCAAGCGTGGAGGGGTGGTGATAGGGCAGGAGGTGCGCAAGAGGGCCGAACTTGATGTTCTTCGTCAGCCGGGCCGCACCCGCAATCACCAGCTCGGGGCAGGGGATGCCTTCCCAATCCAGGGTCAGGTGCTCGCCGATCCACATTTCGGTGAAACCGACTTCGTCCGCGACCACCGATTGGCGGATAGCCCAATCGAAAACAGACGTTGCGTCGCGTTCGGGCCTCACGAACGGGGTCTGGAACATACCGACTTTCATACTTGGAATCCTCTCCTTGCGATTGACCTGGGGAAACACGGACGAGCCAGGTCGCGGATATTGATCGGGTTGGTTGGAATGCTCCGGGGAAACGCCGCCGGAAGAACCGCTGCGTTCGCCAGGAGCGCTGCGCTAGACATCCCACTCCAGTTCAAACGGATCGACTGTCGCGACAATGCCGCTTGTGAAGGTCAGGCTGGTGCCCTTCGCCAAGCGAAATTCCGGAATGCGCGCGAGCCATTCGGTCAGGACCATTTTCAGCTCCAGCCGGGCGAGATACATGCCGGGGCAGGTGTGGTTGCCGCGGCCGAACACCGAATGGCGCCGGGTTTTGCGGTCGAACCGGAAATCGAGGGCGTCGGCGTTGCTCGTTTCGTTCATGGCGATGGCGATGGTCGAGGCCATGACCATGTCGCGGGCCTTCATGGTGACGCCGCCGAATTCCACATCCTTGCGGACTTCGCGTGAATCCGACACGACCGGGAAGCGGCGCAGGAACTCGTTCATGGATTCCTCGAGCCTGGCTGGATCGCTGGCAAGAGTCCGCCGCAATTCGTCATTCACCGCCAGATGCGAGAATACATAGGCAAGCAGGTTCACGACGGTGTCAAGACCGCCGACCAGGGCCTGGATGCTCAGGTTCTCCGCTTCCAGGTCGGTCAGCGGGCGGCCATTCGCTTCCGCGTTGGCCATTCTGGTCAGCATGTCATCGCCGGAGCCGCCGCGCCGTTCGCGCAGGATCGGGCCGATATAGTCCCTGAACTGCTTCTCGACTTCGTGGAATTCGATGGTCCCGTCGGGTCGCGTGAACTGATCTGCCAGATATTTGAGCTTCGGCAGGTCCTCTTCCGGAAGGTTCACCAGCCGCATGAAGATGCGGACCGGAAGCTGCTCGGCGAAATCATGCACGAAGTTGCAGCGGCCCTTTGCCCGGAACCCCTCGATCAGCTCGACCGCGAGACCGGACACTTCGTCTTTAAGGCGGTTGATCTGCTTGGGGCCGAGATTGTCGTTGAGAATCTTGCGGTAGGGGGCGTGTTCCGGCGGATCGAGCGAAAGCGGGATGAAGTTCGAATAGGTTTCCCCGATCGGTTCGCGGGGAACAATGACGACCCTGCTCGAAAAATGCTCTGAATCGGTCAGGACAGTTTCGCAAAGACCCGGCTCGATGACGATCCAGTGCCCGCCGTTATGCGGCGTCCACATCACTGGCCGAGAGGCCTGGGAGATCAATTCCCGCCAGAATTCGTGTGCGGATTTGCCATCGGGGATGGGCTGGTGGAGATTGAAATCGACCACGCAATCCGCAGGCACGTTTTCCGGCTTCCTGACCATATTGTCGAGATTTTTCTCAGGGACAGCCGTCTCCACGCCTTGCACTTCCCTTCCCTCCCGTCCAGACTGACAATTCTTGTTCCGGCTGATAATGCACCGCCGGGTTTTTTAAAACAATTGCCTCATTCTAATCCGATTATGATTCGGATCAAGCGCTTTTCCGCATTATCCCCCCTTCAGGTAAGTCGCGTGTTCGATTTTTTGCTTGGTTCCGATCGGCCTTCGGCTATCTAGCGCAGGAGCTGGGTGAGAAATGGAAGGATTTGCAATGGGAAGGCTGGCCGGGAAGGTTGCCATCATCAGCGGAGCTGCCCAGGGAATGGGCGAAGCGGATGCTCGGCTGTTCGTCGCGGAAGGCGCGAAGGTGGTGCTGGGCGATCTTGACGAGGCGCGCGGCCTGGCGCTTGCCGAAGAATTGGGCGATTCCGCGATTTTCCATCGCCTCGACGTTGCAAGCGAGGGCGATTGGCAGGCCATTGTCGCAGCGGCGGAGCAGGCGTTCGGCCCCGTCACCGCGCTTGTCAACAATGCGGGCATCATCGGGCCTGTTCAGCCATGCGCCGACCTCTCCGAGGCGGACTTCGCCAAGGTCTGCACCGTCAATCTGACGGGCGTGTTCCTCGGTTCCAAGCATGTGATTCCATCCATGCTTCGTGCCGGGGGCGGTTCCATCGTCAATGTGTCGTCGATTTCGGGAATCGTGGCGATCTACGGCACGCCGAATGTCGCCTATGCGGCCAGCAAATTCGGAGTGCGCGGTCTGACCAAGCAGCTTGCGATAGAATATGGAGCCAGGAAAATCCGCGTGAATTCAATACATCCCGGCTATATCCGGACCCGGATGATGACGGATTCCCTCGATGAAGAAGGCATAAATGTCGCCAGCGGCTCCGTGCCGATCGGTCGTGTCGGCGAGCCGTCCGATGTCGCGCTTCTGGCGGTTTATCTCGCCTCGGACGAATCCGGTTTCGTCACCGGCAGCGAATATGTCATCGATGGCGGGCTGACCGCCCTGTAGGCTGGATGAGAGGCCGGCGCCGCCTCGGAGCGATGCCGATGCCGTTC
This sequence comes from Tsuneonella sp. CC-YZS046, assembly GCF_035581365.1. Classification (NCBI taxonomy): domain Bacteria; kingdom Pseudomonadati; phylum Pseudomonadota; class Alphaproteobacteria; order Sphingomonadales; family Erythrobacteraceae; genus Tsuneonella; species Tsuneonella sp. CC-YZS046. The sequence goes on from NZ_CP141590.1 coordinate 431,034, forward strand.
GGCCTCAGTCGTCCCCCGAGAAATCCCATGGCGGAACGGTGATGGCCACCGCCATCATTTCCAGCAGCGTTTCGAACAGGGAAGGGTAATGCACTGCCGCGTGCAGCGCAGGTTCCTGCGGGCGCGCGGCATGTTGCATGATCGCGCCGAGAAACATGGAGCTGACCGCTTCCAGCCGCATCGCGAACTGCTGCTCGTTGAGGAAGTGCAGCTTCTGGCGCATGCAATGTATCGTCTCGCGCAGATAAGTGCTGGATGGTGAATCGTAGTCGATCGGATGAAGCACGCCGCGCGGCCGCAGATTGGCGAGATACTGGAAGTGCAGCCGGATATACGGCAAGCCGTTGTTCTGCATGAAATGGCGGAATTCCGGGTAGAAGCAGACGCGCAGGAGAAAGCGCATGTCCCCCAGCTGGCCGCGCTTCCGGCCTTCTGTCACCAGCTTTTCGCGGATCGCGTCCAGCTCCGCCTCGCGATATTCGAAGATGGCGCGCAAAAGGCCCAGACGGTCACCGAAGTGATACTGAACGCTGAAATTGTTACGCTGCCTCGCCGTCGCGGATATGGTGCGCAGGGAAACCGCCTCGATCCCCTGTTCGCCGAACAGGCGTTCAGCGGCTTCGATTATTCTGATGCGCGTTTCCTCGGTCGAGGGGCGCAATTTGGCCTGCGGCTCGGCCGTCATCATCCATTCTCCCCCCGAATGCAGCCCGTTCCGGCTACGTCTGGCCCGGCAAGGCCCAGGAGCGGGAACGGCACACTCTCGCAAAGTAAGTCAAGCGACTGCAAGTCGAGCACCTTATCTGGGCCACTTCTGTTGCAAAAGTTTTTAAGACGCGGATTGCACACTCGTGTCTTAGGCGAAGCCCGCGATGTCAACCGCCTTTTGGCCCAAGCATGTTTTCCGGACGAACCATCTGGTCATATTCCTCGACCGTGACGGCCCCGCTCGCGATGGCCGCCTCGCGCAGCGTAGCCCCCGTTTCATGGGCTGTCTTGGCGATCGCGGCGGCCTTGTCATAGCCGATACGCGGCGCCAGCGCGGTGACCAGCATCAGCGACCGTTCCACGCCGGCCTTGATATTGTCGATCCGCGGCTCGAGCCCGGCAAGGAGATGGTCCGAGAAGCTCTGCGCCGCATCGCCCATCAGCCGGACGGACTGGAGGAAATTATAGGCCATCAGCGGGCGATACACGTTCAGCTCGAACTGTCCCTGGCTGCAGGCGAAGGTCAGGGCCGCATGATTGCCGAATATCTGCCCGCATACCTGGGTCATCGCCTCGCATTGGGTGGGGTTGACCTTGCCGGGCATGATGGACGAGCCGGGTTCGTTTTCCGGCAGGGCAAGCTCCCCGAGGCCCGAGCGCGGGCCGGAGCCGAGCAGGCGGATGTCGTTGGCGATCTTGAACAGGCTGGCGGCGAGGGTGTTGATCGCGCCATGGCAGAAGAGCAGCGCGTCCTGCGCCGCCAGCGCTTCGAACTTGTTGGGGGCGGATATGAAAGGATATCCGGTTTCCTTGCCGATCTCCGCGGCAATCGCTTCGCCGAAGCCTGGCGGCGAGTTCAGCCCGGTGCCCACCGCGGTGCCGCCCTGGGCCAACTCGTGCAAGCCGGCCATGGCGGTTCGCAGCCGCTCCAGCCCCGCTTCGATCTGTCGCGCATAGCCGGAAAACTCCTGCCCTAGCGTGAGCGGCGTCGCATCCTGCGTATGGGTGCGGCCGATCTTGACGATGTGCGCCCATGCCCTGGCCTTGCCCGCCAGCAATGCCTGCAGATGCTCGAGCACCGGAATCAGGTGTTCGCGCAGTTCGGTGACGGATGCGATATGGATGGCGGAAGGAAATGTGTCGTTCGAGGATTGCCCCATGTTCACGTGATCGTTGGGGTGGACCGGGCTTTTCGTGCCAGGCTTTCCGCCCAGCAGCACATTGGCCCGGTTCGCGATCACCTCGTTGACGTTCATGTTGGTCTGGGTGCCGGACCCGGTCTGCCAGACCACCAGCGGGAAGTTCTCGTCCAGATCGCCGCGCACCACTTCGCCGGCGGCAGCAACGATCGCCTCCGCAAGCTCGGGCGCAAGCTGCCCCATTTCCGCGTTTATCCGGGCCGCGGATTTCTTGATGAGACCGAGCGCCCGGATGACCGGCCGGGGCATGACCTCGCCTCCTATGCGGAAATTCTCCAGCGAACGCTGGGTCTGCGCCCCCCACAAGCGATCGGCGGGGACGGCCATTTCCCCCATGGAGTCCTTCTCGATCCGGATCTCAGTCAATCTTGCCTCCTGCCGCGCGGTCTGTCGTGATCGGGTCAATTCCTCCTTCTATCCTGCCGTTGCCGGCATTGCCAAATCTTGACCGGGGCTTTTCCTTCCTCGAAGGAAGCCGGATAGCGGGCCGTGGAGCGCCCGGAATAACTGGGTGGGGACTGACGCGAATGAATACTGCCGGGACGCTGGCCGCAATGTTTGATCTGGCGGTGAGCCGCAATCCTGACGGTGCGGCCTATCATTATTTCGATGGATCGCGCAGCTATCGTCAGCTTGACGAGGATAGCGATGCGCTGGCCTGCTTCCTGCGGGAGCATGGCGTGGGCAAGGGGGGCCGCGTGATGGCGTGCCTGCAGAATGTTCCCGCCACGCTGATCGTGCTCGTGGCCTGCGCGAAGATCGGCGCGATCACCGTTCTGGCCAACCCGATGTACAAGGCGCGCGAATTGGCGGGCCTGTTCGAGGATTGCCGGCCTTCCGCGATCGTGTGCCACGACAGCACGGTGGACGAAAGCCTGCATCTGCTGGCCGAGGAGGGGGATGCCCATCTGCCGGCGATCATCCTCGCCGTGTCCGCGCATGACCGGCAGACGCGCAACGACCCCTGGCTGGGCGATCCGTATCGCCATCGTCCGCTGCGCGGCGCAAGCCGGTTCGAGGATGCGCTTGCGGCGAAGGCCGGGGAGGTTGTCGAACGGGCCGCTCTCGACGCCGATGACACGGCGATGCTGGTCTATACCTCGGGCACTACCGGACGGCCCAAGGGGGCGATGATCAGCCATGGCAACATGTTTTCGGCCGCGCGGTTCTATCGCGATTGGGTGGATCTGCGCGAGACCGATGCGGTGCTTGCGCTGGCGCCGTTGTTTCATGTGACCGGATTGTCCGGCCATATCTTCCTGGCGATCGACGCGGCCGCGCCGGTGATATTCAACTATCGCTTCGAGCCCAGAGTGATGCTGGAGGCGGTCGTGGAGCACAAGCCGAGCTTCACTGTCGGCGCGATCACCGCCCTCAATGCGCTGACCGGATATTCCGGTTTCCGGAAGGAGCAATTCTCCAGCCTGCGCGCCATTCTTTCCGGCGGCGCGCCGATTCCGCCTGCGGTGCGCCAGCAGTTTTTCGACCGGACCGGCCTGTGGATCGGCAATGTCTACGGGCTGACCGAGACCAGCGGGCCGATCACCGCTTCGCCGGTGGGCGCCGACATTCCGGTCGATCCGCAATCGGGTGCGCTTTCGACGGGGATCGCCGTCAATTGCACGCTGATTAGCTTCCGGGATGGGGATGGGCGCGAAGCCCCGGTGGGCGAGGTGGGGGAACTTGTGGCGCAGGGGCCTGGGGTGGTTTCAGGCTATTGGAACAAGCCGCAGGAAACCGAGGAAGCCATGCGGGAGTTCGGGTTCATGACCGGGGACATGGGCTTTCGCGACGAACAGGGGTGGGTCTATCTGGTCGACCGCAAGAAGGACATGATTATTGCGTCCGGCTACAAGGTCTGGCCGCGAGAGGTGGAGGATGTGATCTATCTCCATCCGGCGGTACGGGAAGTGGCGGTGGTCGGCGTGCAGGACCAGTATCGGGGCGAAACGGTCAAGGCCGTGGTCAGCCTCAAGCCCGGGGCCGCCGCGCAGGCGGATGAGATCAGGGAGTTCTGTAAGCAGCGCCTTGCCGCCTATAAATATCCCCGGATCGTCGACATCGTCGAGGAATTGCCCAAGACCCTGACGGGCAAGATCATCCGGGCGGCCGTGCGGGACTGATTTTCCGAAAGCAGGAAGGATGGCGGGTGCTTTGCATCCGTTCCTGATTAATAATGGCGCAGGAATGCGCGGGTTTTGCAAAGCCGGTGGGGCCAGCCTGCCGAAATAGAGCCGAACCGGATATGTTGGGCATTGGCGCTTCCGGGTGACGCGGTATGCGGCCGCGATCAACCTGGGCCTGCAGTCACCACCCGCACATCATGCGTCATAAAGAGCGGTTTCTATTATGCCGGCCCGCGGGCGGCTTTTACGATATGCTCTGCCAGATCGGTTTGTGCTGCGTCTATGCCGACAAGTGGAACAGAATCGTTCTGGTCGATACCAGCCATCCCACCACGGAATATTTCCGGGATCGCTTCTCGAACTATTTCGGAAGCCTGAGGCGCAATCTGCTGCTCGACATTTCTGGCATCAGGGCACGTCTGGCGAGGTTGCCGGTGCATCCCGTGGAATTGTCGGGCCGCCTGCATGAATATGCCGCGGTTGCGGGCAAGCCGTGCGGGCCGATGGTAGACCGGGCCACCGGCATCCCGCTGACTTTCGATTTCACCCGGGATCACGATCATCCCCTGCTGGTGCATCACACCTGGGGGCGCAGCCGGTTTCCGCTGCAGGCTCTGGAAAGGATGCGGCTGCATCCTGCCCTCCGGCTCGAGGTGGTCAGGCGCATGAAGGAGATCGGCGCGCCCTTCACCGCGCTTCATGTCAGGGCGACCGATTATCAGACCGATTACCGGGCCGGGATCGCAGGCTTGAAAGACAAGCTGGCAGGCCCGGTATTCGTGGCGACGGACAATCGGCAAGTGCTGGATTTCATCCGCGCGGAATGTCCCGACGCCGATGTATATTCCTTCTCCTCGCTACCGGAGGAAAGCCGTCCCTTGCACGATCTGAGCGGGCAGAAGGGCGATGTCTACGAGATCAACCGCGACGCGATCGTCGATGTGCTGATGCTTGCCCATGCGAAGACCCTCTATGCGTTTCGACTACAGCCCAATCCGCTCGGCGCCAGCCTGTCGGGCTATTCGCGGCTGGCCTTCGATCTGCGTAACAACCGCCGATTGCTGGACCGCTTGATGTCGCGATAATCCGGGGAATGCCTTCGGTGCAAGCCGTGGAGCATCGCCTATCGGGCCTGATCCGGGGTGGCGCCGACATGCGCCGCGCCTCGCTCGATGGCCAGGCGCTCCTGCCGGAAGCGCTCGCGATAGCGCGCGCGTTGCTCCGCCGTGCGTTCCTCATGGCAGGCCGGGCAACTGACGCCTTCTTCATAGAGATGCGAAGCGCGATCCTCTTCGCTGACCGGCCGCCGGCAGGCATGGCACAATGCATGGGTGCCGGGCGCAAGTCCGTGGCCCACCGTCACGCGCTGGTCGAACACGAAGCATTCCCCTTGCCACAGGCTGTCTTCCGGGGCGACCGTCTCGAGATATTTCAGGATTCCGCCCTGGAGATGATAGACATCGTCTATCCCCTCGGCCTTGAGGAAGGCGGTGGATTTCTCGCAGCGAATGCCGCCGGTGCAGAACATCGCGACCTTGGGTGGGATGCCAGCGCCCAGCAGCCTGTCGCGCTCTGCCCGGAACCATGCGGGAAAGTCGCGGAAGGTTCTGGTCTTGGGGTCTATGGCGCCCCGGAACGTGCCCACCGCGACCTCATAGTCGTTGCGCGTGTCGATCAGGATGGTGCCGGGCTGCGAGATCAGGCTGTTCCACTCCTCCGGTGCGACATAATGCCCCACGCTCAGCAGCGGGTCGATTCCCGGCTGGCCCATGGTCACGATCTCGCGCTTGATCCGCACCTTCATGCGATGGAACGGCTGGGTTTCCGCGCGCGAGAACTTCACTTCCAGATCCTCGCAGCCCGGCCACTGGCGGATATGTTCCAGCACTGTGCCGATTGCGCCGTCCGTGCCTGAAATGGTGCCGTTGATGCCTTCCGGGGCGACCAGCAGCGTGCCCTTGACGCCCTTTGCGCAGCACAGTTTCGCCAGCGCCGCGCGTGCCGCGCCGCAATCGTGGAGAGGAAAGAATTTGTAGAGCGCAGCGACGCGGATCGGCTGGCTGGGAACGGTCATGTCGGGAATTTCCATGGATTGTGCATCGGGGCGGATAGACGAGGCCGGGGAATGCTGCGCGGCCTTATTGGTCGAAGCGCCTGCGGATGACGAGATTGCGGATTTCCGACATATCCTCCATCGCAAATCGAACCCCTTCGCGGCCAAGGCCGGAATCCTTGACCCCGCCATATGGCATGTTGTCCACCCTGTAGGATGGAACGTCGTTTATCACGATTCCGCCGACTTCGAGGCGATCCCAAGCGTCGAGCGCCTTGAAGATGTCGCGGGTGAAGATGCCGGCCTGCAGGCCGAACTTGCTGTCATTGACGATCGCCAGCGCTTCCTCAAAGGAACCGAACGGCACCAGGAATGCAACCGGCCCGAACGCCTCCTCGAGGTTCAGCTTCGTGTCGCGCCTCACGCCTTCCAGCAATGTCGGCTCCAGCATGGCGCCGTCCCGATTTCCCCCGCACAGGAGGCGAGCGCCCTTCACGGTGGCTTCCGCTATCCAGGCTTCGAGTCTCCTCGCTTCCTCTTCGTCGATCATCGGGCCGACGAAAGTGCCCTCCTTTCGGGGATCGCCGGTGACGAGCGCTTTGGTCCCCTCGACGAGGCGTTGGCGGAATTGCTCGTAGATATTCTCATGGACCAGGATGCGCTGCACGCCGATGCAGCTCTGGCCCGACTGATAGAACGCGCCGAACAACACGCGGCTCACCGCATCCTCGATGTCCGCATCCTGATCGACGATTACGGCGGCATTGCCGCCCAGTTCCAGCACCACTTTCTTCTTGCCGGCCTTCGCCTTGAGATCCCAGCCCACCTCAGGGGAGCCGGTGAACGAAAGCAGTTTCAAACGTTCGTCGGTGGTGAGCAATTCCGCGCCGTCCCGGCTCGCGGGCAGGATCGAGAAGGCGCCTTCCGGCAGATCCGTCTCCGCCAGGATTTCGCCGATTATCAAGGCGCCGAGCGGGGTTCTGCTGGCCGGCTTCAATACGAAGGGGCAGCCGACCGCGATGGCAGGGGCTATCTTGTGGGCGGCCAGGTTGAGCGGAAAATTGAAGGGTGAAATGAAAGAGCACGGGCCGATCGGCACTCTCTTCCAGATTCCCTGATACCCTCGTGCGCGAGGGCTGATGTCGAGAGGCTGGACTTCGCCGGTTATTCTGACGGCCTCCTCCGCCGCGATCTTGAAGGTGTCGATAAGCCGGCTCACCTCCCCGCGGCTGTCCTTGATCGGCTTTCCGGCCTCGATGCACAGCACCTGGGCCAGTTCCTCTTCCCGTTGCCTGAAACGCGCGACGCAATGCTGCAGCACTTCCTGCCGCTCGTAGCTCGCCATGCGGGCCATCGGCTCGGCGGCATCGTGCGCGGCTGCGATGCCATCCGCGATGGTGCCGGCATCCGCCAGGGCGACGCGAGTCACCACATCGCCTGTATATTTGTCCTTTACTTCAAGGTCGGAGTTTAAATAAACTTCCTTGTTTGCCAGAAACAAAGGATATTGCTCTTTTGTCATGAATTAATCAGCCGGCATGATGTTGATCGTATGATTTTGGCGATATGTTATCTCCCTGAAGTTTACAGGGCGGAACGCGGCGCGACAAGTTCCTGGCTTGCCGCGTCACGGGGGAAACCCGGCGCATATTCCCGACGCGGCGGAATGCGGAGCGATGGGATGGCAATATGAAGATGGGGGTCGTCTACCCCGGCTGGACTGCAGGATAACGACGCGACAGGGTTCCCGCGCGATGCCGGCCGGAGTCTTCCGCCTGGGGCCTGACTCTAGTTGACGAGCAGGCCTCGTTCGAAGATTTTTCGATGCGCTTCGTCCATCACCGAGCGCACCCGGTCGGACAGGGAATATATTTTCGAGCGCAGATCCAGCGGATCGGGGCGAGCTTCCACGATGCTCATGTCCGACATTCGTTTCAGAGTGTAGAACAGCGCTGTGCTGGAATACTCCCCTGTTTCCAGGAGATCCACCGCCCGCGCTTCAAAGGATTCGTAGAGATTGACGGCTATTCTATATTCTATCGAATAATATTTTATTCCAAGCTCATCCTCTATCATTTTTATCCGGTCGTGCATCGAGCCAAACCAATTCTCTCCCCTCTGGGGGGATCGCGATTTCATCCATGCATGGATGGAGAGGTGCGCGCATTCCAGCAGGTTCCGCGTATCGGGGTGCAAATCGTAGCATTGATGGCCCGTGTCGGCAGGGGAGGGCCTGGTCTGCAGCAGCCCGGATCTCTTGAGTTCGTTCAGCGCCAGAAAAAGAGTTGAGCTGGGAATCGCGCAGGCCGTCAGGATAGAATGAGGGGATGAAACTCCATTTTCGTAAATATATGAAATAATGGAATATTGCCGAGTATAGACGCGCAACCGCGTCGCCTTCTCGACTTCCGCTACTATTTCCGAGATGCTTTGCGTGCGTGTCATGGGTCTTCAAGGCAGCTCAGGATCATGACTCGGGCGTCATCGCCCTATTTGCCAATTCGGCCCCGCCTCATGCAAACCAAAATTTCCATCACATTTTGTAGTTGCGGCGGCCCGATTGGCTTTCCCATAATCGCTCGAAAGAAACAAACGGTATCCGGGCTTCGGCCCGGTTCTCGCAAAGATTTCCCTGCCGTGGAGAGTGTAATGCCCAATGCAGACCGGCTTCCGAAGGATGACGAAGTCGTAACCGACAATTACGTGAAGCTCTCCCGCGGGGGCATCCGCTATCTTGAGGCGGGGCCGGTCGACGGGCCTCTGCTGATCTTCATCCATGGCTGGCCGGAACTCGCGATCAGCTATCGCCATCAATTGCCGGTTTTCGGGCAATTGGGCTTCCGCGCCATCGCGCCGGATATGCCCGGCTTCGGCGGGTCAGCCGTGCATCAAAAGCACGAGGATTACGCGCTGGAAAAGCTGAATCGCGACATGGCCGAGTTTGTCGACGCGCTGGGCGCAGGCCAGGCCGTGTGGATCGGCCATGACTGGGGGAGCCTGGTCGTGTGGAGTTTCGCGGCCCACTATCCGGAAAAATGCAGCGCGGTCGCCAGCCTGTGCGTTCCTTACCGGACTGTCGAGCTTGGCGTGGATCACCTGATTACCACGGTGGATCGGTCGGTATACGATCCCCAGGAGCACCCGGCGGGGCCGTGGGATTACATGCTGTTCTATCAGGAAAGTTTCGACAGGGCGCGCAAGGTGTTCGAGCGGGATACCGAGGCTTTCTTCCGCTTCATGTTCGGGAAGGGCGATCCCAAGGGATTCGACCAGCCCACCATTACCGCGGGGGTGCGCAAGCGCGGCGGCTGGTTCGGCAACGATGCCTCTCCGCCGGAAGCGGCGCGCGATGACGCCATCGTCGATCAGAACGCCCTGTCCGTCTATGTCGCGGCCTATCGACGCTCCGGCTTCTTCGGTGCGGACTCCTATTACATGAACCATGAAGCCAATGCGGAATACGCTTCTCGCTCGGTCAATGGCGGGCGGCTGGACATGCCGGTCCTGTTCGTGTCCGCCGATTACGATTACTGGTGCGACACCGTGCGCAATACCGTCTTCGGCGAGGAGATGCGCAGGCTCTGTTCCGATCTCACGGCGTTCAGAGTGCCGGCTGGGCACTGGATCATGCAGGAAGAGCCGACAAAGGTGAATTCGGCGCTCTGCCATTGGCTCGCCACCCGGGCGAAGGTCTGGCCCGATCTGCCGGCGCCGGATTGGAAGCCGATCGATTGATCGTCGGGGTCAGGTGATGCGCAAGAAATCAGGGCTGTGCCTGCTGTCGCTGTTGGTTGCCTTGGCGCTTCCGGCGATCCTTTCGGCTGGCGCGCAGGCATCGGTGGCGCCCGCGCCTTATACGGAGCAATGCGCGGGATGCCATGGCCGCACATTGCAGGGCGCCTTTGGGCCGGCGCTTTCCGGCGATGCGTTCCGCAAGAAATGGGCGGGAAAGGTGGCGAGCCTGCGGGCTTATATCGCCAAGAGCATGCCGCCGGGGCAAGCCGGGGTGCTGAACGGCGCCCAATATGACCAGGTCACCAGATATATAGCGGACGTCAACAAGCTGGGCAGCCTGGCGGCGGACGATGCCGCTCCGCCCCCGCAGGCCCCTGCCGAAGCGGAAGCTGCCGTTTCCGAAGGAAATGTCGCGGGCGGACAATTCGGCGAAGCCGATTTCGACGACGATGGCTTCAAGGCGGAGATGGAACGTCGCCGGAAACTTCTGGCGAGTCTGTCAGAGGTCACCGATGCGGAATTGCTCGCGCCTGCGCCGTCCGATTGGCTGCAATGGCGCCGCACCTATGACGCGCAGGGTTTCTCGCCGCTCGCCGGCATCAACCGCAAGAATGTCATAAGCCTTGGAATGCGCTGGAGCCTGGCCCTGCCCCAGGGCACCAACCAGATCGCGCCGCTGGTCCATGAAGGCGTGATCTTCGCCAACAGCGCCGGCACGGTGATGGCGATCGAGGCCGACACGGGCACCGTGCTGTGGCAATACAGCCGCCCCGCCAAAGTCAAGCCGCTCGGCCCCCCGGTGACAAATCCCCGCAGCATGGCGCTGTATGGGCACAGCCTGTTCGTTCCCACCGTCGACAATCACATGCTGGCTCTCGATTTCCGGACCGGAGAGCTGTTGTGGGATCATCACGTCGAAGGCCCGGGCGAGATGCTGCGCATGACAGCCGGGCCGGTGGTGGTCCATGGCAAGGTCATCCAGGGCATATCCGGCTGCGCGGGAAGCTATGTCCCGGGCGGCTGCTTCATCGTTGCGCTGGATAGCCGGACGGGCAAGGAACTCTGGCGCTTCAACACGATCGCCCCGCCCGGGTCGCCCGACGATAGCTGGAATAGTGCGCCCCTGGATGAGCGGGTCGGCGGATCGGTGTGGACCACAGGCAGTTACGACCAATCCACCGGCCTGGTCTATTTGGGTACCGGCCAGACCTATCGCATCAAGCCACTGATGGAAAAATCGGCCGCGGGCCAGCGCGATGAAGCGCTGTATACCAACACCACATTGGCGCTGGAGCCGGATAGCGGGAAGCTGGTCTGGCATTACCAGCACATGGCCCGGGAACTGTGGGATCTGGACTGGTCGTTCGAGCGCACGCTGGCCACGATCCCCGTCGATGGGAAGCCGCGCCGGGTGGTCATGACCATGGGCAAGATCGGCGTTCTCGACGTGCTGGACGCCAGGACCGGCGACTATCTCTTCTCGCGCGATCTGGGCTTGCAGGATCTGGTGACGGACATCGATCCCAAGACCGGGCGCAAGACCATTCGCGCAGGCGCGGAGCCGATCGCAAACGAAGCCGTGCCGATCTGCCCGTTCCCCTCCGGCATAAGGAATTTTCCGGCGACGTCCTATGACGAGCGTTCCGGAACCCTGTACATTCCCGGCACGGAATCCTGCATGAACTATATGTGGCGCCCGCAGGAAGCCGATTGGGACATTGCCTATCAGATGCTGCCGAGGCCGGACAGCGACGGCAAGTTCGGCCGGGTGGATGCCATGGATGTGCGCGGCAAGGCGAACGGCTGGAACGTTCGCCGGCGCGCCGGGCTTTCCAGCGCGGTCGTGGCCACACAAGGAGGGCTGCTGTTTGAAGGGGCTCTCGACCGTTATTTCCGGGCGCTGGACAGCTCATCCGGCAAGGAACTCTGGTCGGCTCGCCTTCCCGATGTTCCGAATGCCTTTCCAGTAAGCTATGCTGTGGGCGGTAAACAGTGTATCGTCATCACGACTGGCGGCGGCGGTCCAACGGATGCAACCTACAGTGCGTTTACTCCCGAGAATAAGCGCACCGCCTCCGCCACGATCATGTTCGCGTTTTGCGAACGATAGAAACGGGTCCGGAGAGAGAGTTTCATGAACAGTCCCCTTGAGAGCAGCACTTTCGACATCGACCATCGGTTCACCCAGCAGTCCGGTCTGTCGACTGGTCCGGTGCCGTTGGAACCCTATTATTCGGAGGAGTTCTATCAGGCGGAGAAGGAGCAGATCTTCAAGCGCGCCTGGCTGGTGATCGGGCGGGTGGAAGATATTCCGGAGCCTGGCGATTTCATGCGCCGCGATGTGACCATCGCCGGCGTTTCCGTGCTCCTCACGCGCACCAAGGGCGGTGAGATCCGGGCCTTCCACAATACCTGCTCGCACCGCGGGACGGAAGTGGTGATGGCGCGGGAAGGCAAGGCATCGCGCTTTGTCTGCCCCTATCACAACTGGACCTATCGCAACGACGGTTCCCTGATGGGCGTGCCGGACGAGAGAGCGTTCTTCGGGGTCGACAAGAGCAAGTGCGGGCTGGAGCCGATCGCGGTGTCCATCTGGGAAGGCTACATCTTCATCAATCTCCAGAAGGCTCCCGAAGTGACGCTGGAGGAGTTTCTGGGTCCCCTTGCGGATTATCTGGCGGGCGTGCCCTATACTTTCCCCGACAATGCCTTTGTCGTGCGGGCGGATGTGGGCGCGAACTGGAAGATCGTGTCCGACGCTTTCCTGGAAAGCTACCATATCCCGGCAATCCATCCCGAAACGATCGGGGCGACTTTCTCGTCCAACGAGAATCCGTTCGCGCGGCTGCTCGATGCCAAGCTGCTGGGCCAGCACGCCCATGTTTCGATGTATGGGAATCCGAACTTCGAATTGCAGGAAAAGCACAAGATCGATCGCGTCGCGCAGAAGCTGGAAGGTGCCGGCAGCGTCATTTCCGCCAACAAGCTGGACGACATGCAGCAATTCCTCGCGCATCCGGTCGTGAACCCGACGAAGACGAGCGGATGGTCGATGGATTCCGTGCATATCTTCCCGCACACCCATATCAACTGGGGCCCCGGGGGCTTCTGGCTGCACCAGTTCTGGCCGTTGGCGGTCGACAAGACACGGCATGAAGCGCGCTTCTTCATGGCCAAGCCCATGACGATGCGCCAGCGCCTGCAGCAGGAGCTTTATGTCGCTCGCGTGCTGGAGGTCATCGCGGAAGACCTGTGCAACATGGAACGCACCCAGCGCGGGGTGAGCGCGGGAGCCAAGCAGTTCATGCAATTGCAGGACAATGAAGTCGCCATCCGGCGTTCGATCGACAATGTGATGCGCTGGGCCTCTGCCGGCACCGTGAAGGAGGCACTTGCAGCATGAGCGACGCAAATATGTTGCCGGCCGAGTTCGCGGATCTGGAGCGGTTCGTCGCGCATTGGGCGAAGCCCACGGTGAATGAGCGGGTCGATGCCAGGTGCCGCAGCACCATGGCCGAGATCACGGAATTCTACGATGCGCTGATCGTGCGTGCGAGCGATATTCTGGATTACCTCGATCAATTTCCGCTGCATGACATGCCGGAGGATGCGGCTCGCCTGGCGCAATTGCTGCTGGCGCTAGTTCAGGCATCGGTTGCGGTGGAAATTCAGGGGCAGCCCTTGCCGCCCAAGACGGAATATCCGTTCCGGGTCGAACTGGTCGGGGGTGTGGCTCCATACGGATATTAGGGCGCGCCGGCAGGAACGGCGTGCTTTCATGATAGGGAGAGATTGATGTTTGCTGGTGCGAATGCGCTTGTTCAGGGCGCATGGTATGTGAGGGATCTGGATGAGGCCCTGGCGATCTGGATCGAGCGGGGGGCGGGTCCCTTCCGGGTTGCCCGGCATATGGTGATCGATACGGAATATCGCGGGCAGCCATCCCAGCTCGAACTCAGCGTGGGCTGGGGCCAGTTCGACGGGATGCAGGTCGAATGCGTCCAGCAACACAACGACGCTGCCTCTGCCTTCAAGGACAGCTATCCGGATGGCCCGCCCCCGGGGATCGGTGGCATCCATCACTTCGGCATGATCAATCATGATTATGACAAGGCGCTTGCCGGATGCCTCTCGCAAGGCTTCCAGCCCGCGACGTCGGGCAATTTCAACGGCACCCGCTTCGCCCATGTCGACACGCGGGAGGCCTATGGCTTCATGACCGAGCTTACCGAAGGCACCGAGGCTATCCTGACCTTTTATCGCGACGTCGAGGACAGCGCGCGGAACTGGGACGGCAAGGACCCGATCAGGCCGCTTTGAGCCGGGGAGGTATGCGGATGGCTTCTGAGACTGGCCGGGGCCTTGCCCCTTCCAGCGAGCTGGATCTGGTGTTCTGGCCGGTCGGGCATTCCGCGCTCAGTCTTCAGGAGCATCTGGAGATTGCCAAGGCCGGAAACTTCACCAGCCTTGCGATCGCGCCGAACCGCGCCAAGGCAATGATGCAGCAAGGTCTGACGGCTGCGGACCTTGTGGAAATGGCTGCCGGGCACGGAGTGCGCTACACCCAGCTCGACGGCATTGCGACCTGGGTCAAGGACTGGCGCGCGACGAAGGGCGATCCCGATCTGAATGCCTGGATCGAGGGGCTTTTCGATATCGACATGGTGGAAGCGCTGGAGATTGGCGCGGCGCTGGGGGCGCAAGCCGCGGTGGCCGTTCCCTTCTTCGATGAAGGCAGCATTCCGCATGACCGGCTTGTCGAGGATTTTGCGAAATTTTGCGACATATCCGCCGGATACGGAATTGAAATTCATATTGAATTCATTCCATTCTGGGGCCTTCGCGATCTGCCGGCGGTGTGGGACATCGTATCGGCGGCCGATCGCGGAAATTCCGGGATCGTGGTGGACACCTGGCACCTGCAAAAAGGCTCGCGCGATTTTCGGCGGGATATGGAACTGCTTCGCGCCATCCCCGGAACGTTCCTGAAGCATGTGCAACTGGCGGATGCGGATCTCGCCGCCCATGCCGACACCTTGGCCGGAGACGTGATGTTCCGGAAATTTCCCGGCGAGGGGGAACTGGAGATCGCGGAGATGCTCTCCATCATCATGGAGAAGGGGCAGTTGCGGAGCGTCGGCCCGGAAGTGGTCAATGCCAACCTCGCGGATATGGCAACCCTGGAAATCGGTGAGCGCGCAGGGGCGGCCACAAGAAAAATGCTCAACCGGGCCTGACCGGAAGGTGCCTGACTATCTCCAGGCGGAAGATAACCGGCCGCTTCGCGGCGTGCAGCAGGATCAGGCCAGCCCCCGATGCGGATTATGGGGTCCGCACGCCGGTGCAAACCCCATGCTCATGGGCGGACGCGAAGATCAGCTGTTGTCTTCGACCGGCGCATCCGGGCCGTTTTTCTTGATGGAGTCGATGGCGTTCTGCGCCGATGCCCTGGATTTGTAGCCTTCGGTCGAGAACATCACCTCGGAATTATACTTGAAGCGGGCTCGGAACTCGCCCGCCTTGTCCTTGTATATCTCGAATGTGTGCGCCATGCTTTCCTCCTGTTGCTAACGGGTTGATCGAAAACGAGCTTGTCATTCGGCAGGTAGTGGCGACCTTCGATCCGCACTTCGCTGCCTCGCCAATTGACAAGAATGCATGGCTTGGTGGACGCAGGCAGATCCGGGTTGGCGGCATATTCGAGCGCTGTATTCAGGGTCATGCCTCCGATTTCCGGGTGATATTCGCCTTTGCGTTTGACCGCGATGATGGCCGGCGCCTTGACCCAGCCTGGCGAGGCTATTTGCGCCGCGACATTGAGCGAGGTCAGCATCCCGATCCAGGCAAGGCCCGCCAGGAACATCACCGCGCCCGCGCCCATGCAGCCCAGCAGGGCGCCATAGCCAGCCGCGTCCAGCCCAAGCTCGCGCCGCGCGACCAGCGGCAGCATCGCCCAGAGCGCGCTGGACCTGGAAGGCGGAATCGACTATCCATTATTATGGCCAATATTGTGGATTGCCGATCCTTTCGGATACTTGCGGCAAGTGATGGAACGCGCTTCGCCCGCCGGATTCTTCCATTACCTTGAATGGCCACGGCGGATAGTTACCATGTGGTTGCCGGAAGGCCCACGGGCCTGGAATTACACGGCAAGTCTTTGAAAATATGGTGCCGGCTACAGGATTCGAACCCGTGGCCCCCTGATTACAAATTTGCGTTTGGTCGTTCTCTCGCATTGCCTGCCATTGCATAAAGTTGCAGAAAACCGCTGAATCCCTTGCCATTATCGTACCTACCGTTGTATGGTGTTGCTTACCGTTCCTGAAACGGTGCTTATTCAGTGCTTATTATCGAGGCTGGTAATCACGCATGGCAACGATCACGATCCGGGCAGTCAAGGCATTCCAGGCGGATGAAAAGCCCGCCTTTCTATGGGATGACGAGGTGCGGGGCTTTGGCCTGTTGGCGCAGCCATCGGGCAGCAAGACCTATGTGTTCCAGTATCGGGCGGGCATAGGGCGCGCAGGCAAGGTGCGCCGCGTCACGCTCGGCAAGCACGGCAACCTTGCCCCCGATGAGGCGCGCAAGCTGGCCAAGGGGCTGGCAGCGGAGGTGGCCAAGGGCGGCGACCCGGTCGGGGACCGCAAGGCCAAGGCGGCGAGACAGGCGCTTACACTCAGCCAAGTGCTGGACAGCTTCATTGCCGATCACGCCAAGCAGAACCTGAAAGAAAAGACGTGGGCCGAATATGAGCGGCTGGCGGACAAGATCATTAAGCCTGCGCTCGGCGCAATCGAGGTTGACGCACTTAAGACCGAGGACGTTGCGCGTTTCTATCGGGATGAGCGCAAGCAGGCGGCTACACAGGCGAGTTTAGCTGTTCGGGTGTTATCGTCTGCATTGTCTTGGGCGCAGGAACATGGTTTGCGCGGCGTTGGACCTAACCCGGCGCGGATCCGGCTGGCAGGCACCCGCAGGCGCGAGCGGCTGTTTAGCGATGCCGAGGTTGCCCGCATTCTGGCCGCGCTCGACAAGCTGGAAGCGGACAACACCATTTGCCCCCAGGCGGCGCTTGGCGTGAGGTTGCTCTTCGCCACGGGATGCCGCGTTGGCGAGATATGCGCCCTGCGCTGGGAAGATGTTGACCTTGAAGCCGGAGTAATCCGCTGGGGTGACACGAAGACCGGCTATCTTGAAAAGCCGATCACGGGGGAAGGGCGGGCCTTGCTGAAAGCCGCGCCCCGCATTGTCGGCAGTCCATGGGTTTTGCCTGCCATCACAGCGCCCATGAAGGCGCTTCGCCTTGAGATCGTGCGCGAGGCGATGGAAGAGGCGATGAGCGCGGCCAGCGTCGAAGCTGGCGAAAATGCCAGCCTGCACCTGATCCGGCACTGGTTTGCCACGAAGACCTATAACAACCCGGCCATCGCCCTGCCGGTCGCCATGAAGATCGTGGGGCACAAGTCGGTCGCGGCGGCGATGCGATACGCTCACCCGCAGCGCGAAGAGATCGCCAAGGCTGCCGAGGCGGCATCGAAGCTCCGTACGGCATCGGTGAAGGCCGCAGCCAAGCGCGGCAAGGTTGTGCAGATGGCAGCGTCAAAATGAGTGCGTGGGATGACTATCAGAGAGCGACCCGCCACTATTGGCTGGCGCACGTCACGCCGGAGTCCGTCGCGGCCGCGCTGGCGGACTTCTCGCTGCAACCGCAGGTAAGCTTTGATTGGATTGCCGAGGCGATCAAAAGTGTTCCGACTGGACTAAGCCCGTTTGAATGGGACGGTTGCGAAGCGTTTACCGGACGGGCTTGGCCGCCAAATCGAACCACGGCGCGGGATGCGTGGAGAGATTTGTCCGGGGCTATCGGGGCCGTTTTTGAGATAATCTTGGAAAAGCAGCCCGAATTGGAATCCGGTATCAACGAGGATGATTCTCGGCGCATTCAGGCAGCAAGAGAGGCGCTAGGTGATCTATGGGATGTAGCCCGCTCGCGCGAGACTATGGACGCGGAGCCTAGGAAATATCGAAGCACTGCGGCCAAGGAACTACGTATCGAGCAGGCGCTAGTGCTCTCCATCATTTTTAGGCGCGCGTTCGGCAGAGACGCGACAATCGACAACAGGGAAGTCACCGCAGGCGGCCTGTGGCCAGACTTTTACCGACGCATCATGGCATTGGCTTTCGATGCTCCGATAACGCGGCGCGATGAAACTGTGCTGGATGAGGCGCGCTCGCAAGTGCTCGAAATCCGTAGGCGGATGCGTGAAAGATTTGGGGCAGGCGAAGACGACGAGGGGTATTTGTATTTTGGATTAGAGAATTAATAAACCCCCGTGCAACGCAACTAGCAGCGCGACAAATGGTGAGCCTCTGCAAACGGAGGCAAACCAATGGACCCGCAAATCAATACAGAATTGCTAGTGGTAAAGGAGGCGGCGGATTATTGCCGTCTCAGCCAGAGCTATCTCAACACCTTACGCGTTAGCGGTGGCGGTCCGGCCTTTCTCAAGCTTGGCAGCGCCGTCAGATATCGTCGTACCGATCTCGATGCATGGCTGGAATCCCGGCTTGCCCGATCAACTAGTGCGCGGGAGATGGCATGATGGACCGCCCCGCACTGGCCGCGATCTGGCCGCCGACCGCTGCCGTTGCAGCCCTTGCCGGGCACAACCCCAAGTCACCGATGCAGGCGATCCGGGAGAAGTGCCTGGATTGCACCGGCTATCAGCCATCCGAAGTGGCACGTTGTGAGAGCGTGATTTGCCCGCTGTGGCCGTTCAGGGCTGGAAAGCATCCTTACACCGCATCGGCGCTGAAAAAGGCCGCCCTGGACGCATCTTTTGAGAAAACAGGGGCGGTTGAGGGGGAGTCATGACGATGCAGACAGCATGGGAGGCCGCCGTTGCGGCGGAAAAGTTCGCCCGTTCGACGATGGAACAATACCGCGCCGAGATACTTGTCCCCGCCGATAAGGCGTATGCTGAGGGGCGGGCGACGTTTCAGCATTTGAGCGGCGCGGAGGAAGGTTGGGAACCCTACACGTCTGCCCTTGCCGACGCCCTTGATGCCATGATCCTGACGCCTGCCCCGACGCTGGCGGACGTTGTGTTCAAGTTGGAACGGGGGCTGGCGGACGGCGCGTTCGATGGGCGCGGCGACACCAACCGGAAGATCCGCGTGGTGGTGGAGGATGTTCGTCGCCTTGGCATCAATCAGTTTGCCGCTTCCAAGACAGAAGCGGCATCTGTCACCGAAGGCTGGCCGCTGTTTAGCAATTGCGATGATGACACGCCGCCGGAGGGTGATGCCGCGTGAACGCCGACACCTTTGCGCCAATGATGCGCGATGTGGCGATAGCCCTTTTCGGGCTGCCGAACCAGCGCCTTAGCAACGCCGAAACGCTGCGCTGGGGGAATCATGGCAGCCTCAAGGTCGATCTGGCTGATGGCGTCTGGCACGACAAAGAGGCCAACGAAGGTGGTGGCGTACTCGATCTGGTTATGCGTGAACGCGGCTGCGACAAAGCCGGTGCGCTGGCGTGGCTGGAAGGGGAGGGGTTGATCGCGCCTCGCGAACAGGCCCCCGGGAAACCCATATTTTACGACTATCGCGACGAAGCCGGCGCGGTGTTGTTCAAGGTGGAACGACGCGGCAAGGGTAATATCCCGCCTTTCCTCCAACACGGGCCGGACGGCAATGGCGGCTTTGTAGCGCGCAAGGACATTATGCAGGGCGTGCGCCTGGTTCCATACCGTCTGCCTGAGCTGATCGTCGCCGATCCTGCTGCCATCGTTTTCATTTGTGAGGGCGAGAAGGATGCCGACCGACTAGCGAGGCTGGGGCTTGTCGCAACAACTAGTCCGGGGGGCGCGGGCAAGTTTCGGGCAGAGTTCGCGCCGCTGTTTGCCGATCGTCGTGTGGCGGTCCTGGAAGACAATGATCAGGCCGGCCGAGATCATGCTGCGGATGTGGTGGCGAAACTGGACGGCGTTGCGGCCGATGCGGTTGCACTCAAGTTACCGGGGCTTCCGCAAAAGGGCGATGTTTCGGACTGGCTGAACAACGGCGGCTCCGCTTTTCAGCTTCTCCAGATTGCCGAGACGGCACTGGGAACGGACGCACTGCCATTGCCGACGCTCGATCTTGCCGCGCTGGCAAAGACCCGCGCCAAGGCCAAGCCATTCGCGATCGAACGCATTGCGCCGCTGGCCGAGACAACGTTGTTCACCGGGCCGGGATCGGCTGGCAAGAGCCTGTTAGGGCAACAACTCGCCACGGCTGGTGCGGCTGGACTGCCCTGCCTGGGATTGAATGTGCAGCCGGGGCCGACGCTCTATCTCACCTGCGAGGATGATGCCGAGCAACTGCACTGGCGGCAGGAGCACCTTTGCGCCGCTATGGGGTCCAGCATGGCGAGCCTGGCCAACAAGCTACACCTGGTAAGCCTCAGGGGCGAGCTGGGCAACGAGCTGGCGACGTTCACGCGCGACGGTAAGATGACACCGGCCGTCACATTCCAGCGTATAGCCTCGATGCTTCGGAAAACCGGCGCGAAGCTCGCCTTTCTCGATAACGTGGCGCACCTGTTCACGGGCAATGAGAATGACCGTGGCGACGTGACACGGTTCGTCAACCTGCTGAACAGGCTGGCCGGGGAAACCGGCGCGGCGATCGTGCTGCTGGGGCACCCGAACAAGCATGGCGACGAATGGAGCGGATCGACCGCATGGCCCAATGCCGTTCGCTCACGGATATACCTGGAGCACGATGAGGATAGCGACATCCGCACCCTCACGCTGCCTAAGGCCAACTATGGGCAGAAGGGCGAGGTTGTCCGCTTCCGATGGTTCGATTGGGCGTTCTGGCGTGACGAAGACTTGCCTGCAGATACCCGCGCCGAGCTTGCCGAGGTCACCAAGGCCAATGGCGAGAACGCTGCCTTCCTTCGCTGCCTCGCCCAACGCACGAAAGAGCGCCGGCACGTCTCCGAAAAGGTGGGAGCCAACTATGCTCCCAAGATTTTCGCCACCATGGTCGAGGCGAAGGGGATGAAGAAAGAGCGGCTGGTCGAGGCTATGGACCGGCTGTTTCGTATAGGTGCAATCGAGCGTGGATTCCTCTGGCGAGACACCGCCGAGGGCAAGGATATTTTCGGCCTCCGGGAAACCGGAAACGTAACCGGAAACCGACCGGAAACTACTTCCGCAAACGACCGGAAACCCGCAGAGAGCGACCGGAAAACACACCCTATAGATACTACGTATCAATCAGGCGCGGCCTCTCAGTCCGCCGCGCCCGAAGACGATGACCTAGATTGGGGCGACAATGGGGAGGGCGAGTAGAGCTATGCCCGCCTCTCTCTTTCGCGCTCCAAAAAAGGCTATGCGATGACCGGCGAGATTCGGACCCGCCTGCGGCGGCTGGCGGACGATTGCGAAGAGCGGGCACGCCGGGCGGATAGCGCCGATGCGCGAAGCCTGTTCCACCAGACCGCGATGCTGGCGCGTAAAGCTTCACAGCAACCCTACCAGACCGAGGGGGACTTGCAGGGCTGGCTTGACGCCATGAGCGCCCAGGCAGGCGTGGCGCGGTTCCTGGACGGCGATCCCGTGGACTATGCCACCTTTCAGCCATCGCGGCGACCGGCACGATTGCTGAGTGCTCGCCAGCTTGCCGACCTGTTCGGGATGACGGAACGCGGCGCGCGAAAGGCAATCGAGCGGGGGCATCGCAGGCGGATTTATGGCTTCCATCGCGACGGCAAGAGGTGGCTTGCGGAGCGAGATGCGTTCGGAAATCTGATCGGCAATTAGTAGGGAACCCATACCAGAACACGAAATGTCGTGCTTTTTAAGCAACACTGCCAATCCAATAAGCACGGGATAATCACGGCAGTCACGAAGCCGCTTGATCCACCAGTTCCGTTTCAGTTCCGCAAAACCCCGATTTGCTATGCAGCGGTCATGACGTTGCCGACCATCCCCAAGCCCCGCACCCGGCGCGGCCCTGCCCCCAAGCAGCCACCAGCCAATGCGGCGGACCTGATCCGCGACCTTGCCGCCGATGGCTGGGCGATCCTGGGCATCGCGAAGCGGCTGGGCACAAGCAAGGATACCTTCGCCCGCTGGCTCGATCAGAACCCGGATTTGCAGGAAGCGTTCGACGCGGGCCGGGAGAACGAACGCTATGCGCTGCACAACATGCTCTACCGGCAGGCCATGGAGCACGGCAACGCCACGGCGGCCATGTTCCTGCTGAAAGCGCGCCACGGATACCGCGAGGGCGACCAGAGCCAGACCGGCGGACGCGTCAATGTCACCATCGCCCTGCCCGGTGCGATGACGCTGCAACAGTTCACATCGATCGGCGCGAAGGCAGCGCCGTCCGCTGTTCCAACAATCGAAGGAAAGGAAATCGTTCAATGACCGAGGATAAGCTCGCACTGATGCGCCGCATCGGGGCATCGCTCAAGACTATCGGTGCAGCATGCGCCGAGAGCTTCAACCATGCCTGTGCTGGCAGCACGACGCCGTTGCAGCCCTTGGACGAACGGCTCGGCCAGGAGGTTCGGAACCTGCGCCGCGATGGCCAGGGTCAGCTTGCGGATGCCCTGCTGGCTTTTCGTGACGAAATGGGAGCGAATGACAATGGCTAGAATTGCCCACCACAAGGTCCGCGCGCTGGGAGCAATCGCTGAACGCATGGCGCGATCAGTCGGCGAGAAGGGCGACAACGCGGCAGCACGCCGGTTTCTGGCCGAGGTCAATCGCGTTCATGCGGGCGCGGCGGCACTGGACAATGTGCGTGCCAACCGCAGTCCTCTCGACACGGCGGAAGGCCATGCGCTGAAGGTCGGCAAGCTGGCGAAGAAGTTCGACAATGAGGTCACGGCGGTCATCAATCGCTCTGGTGAAATATGGCGCGAGGGAATGAGCGACGTGCAGCGCCGGATCGACGAGAAGATCGATCTGAAACCGAATGCTTTTGCGGAGGAAATCCGCGCGACTTTTCGCACAATGAACCGGAAATCGAAGGTGGAACTGCTCGGCCAGCTCGTGAAGGAAAACAGGGGGCCGGAGCTTGCCGCCATCGTGAAGGCTCCCTCTATTCTGTCCGGAATCAGCGATGCGGAACGGGCGGATTATGAGCGGGCCATTATTTCCATGCATGCTCCGAAGGAACTGGCGGAACAGACATGGCTCGATGAACTCTTCGATTCGGTTGGCATCGTAGCGACAACTTCAAGCGGCCTCGTGCGCGACTTCATGGATCCCGGTGAGCTTGCTCGCATAGAACGCGCAGAGGCTTCCGCGGTAGAAGCTGGCGAAGCGTTCGACCAGTCGCTGCAATGAACCTCGAGCTAAACCCGTTCCAGGAGCGGGTGATGATGCTGCCCGAGGAGGTTGACGCGTTCCTTGGCGGGGGGCGCGGCGGTGGCAAGTCCTACGGCCTGGCACTGCTGGCGCTTCGCCATGTCGAGCAATACGGCACCGCTGCACGCATCCTGTATATTCGGCGCACCTATAAGGGGCTGGCGGATTTTGAACTGATTGCCCGCGACTTGTTCGGTGCGGTCTATGGCGGAGCGGCGCGCTATAATTCGGCGGAACATGTCTGGCGCTTCCCCAACGGCGGCTATCTGGAATTAGGCCAGCTCGAATCCCATGCCGACTACGCCAAATATCAGGGCCGCACCTTCACATTGCTGCTGGTGGACGAGGCGGGCCAGTATCCCGATCCGGCCTTGCTCGACATTCTCCGGTCCAACCTGCGCGGGCCGAAGGACGTGCCTATCAGGGCGGTTGTCGCGGCCAATCCGGGAGGGGTAGGGCACTACTGGCTGGCAAAGCGGTATGTGTTCAAATCAGCCCCCTGGACGGCTTTTCTGGAAGAGAAATCGGGGCGGCAATGGGTCTATGCCCCTTCGACCTTCGCGGGCAATCAGTTCATTGATCGGGAGCAATACGCCGATCAGCTACGCTCAAGCTGCCCCGACGATGCCGAGCTTTTAAGAGCTTGGACGGATGGGGATTGGGCAATAGCCCGTGGTGCCTATTTCGCCAGCGTGCTCGATGAAAGTCGCAACGCCGTGGACCCGTGGCAAGCCGTGCCGGAAGCGCTTGGCCACGGTTACGGGCCTGGAAGGCTATGGCTGACATATCTGGCACACGACTTCGGGAGCAGCGCGCCGAGCGTAACCTATATCGTCGCGCGTTCGCCGGGTGCCGAGGGACCGGACGGCAGGTTCTACCCTCGCGGCAGCCTGGTGCTGATTGACGAGCTGGCGACCTGTAAGCGCGATCGACCGAGCGAAGGCCTGGGCTGGACCGTTCCCATTCTGGCTGAGGAAATCGTCGCCATGTGCAAGCGCTGGGGAGTCAGGGCGCAGGGTGTCGCTGATGACGCGATATTTGCACAGACCGGCCATGGCGCCGGAAGCATCGCGAACGAGTTCGGGCGGTGTGGCGTTCATTTCCGTCCTGCTCGCAAGGCCGATCGGCTGACTGGCTGGACGATGATGCGAAGATTGCTGGCAGACGCCGGTAAGCCCGACGTGCCGGGCCTCTATATCTCGCGTGTCTGCGAATATTTCTGGTCAACCGTTCCGTATCTGGCGCGGGACCAGAAGCGCGTGGAAGATGTAGATTCAAGCGGTCCGGACCATGCCGCCGATGCGGTGAGGTATGGGTGCCTGCGGCGCGATGATCGCATTCAGCGTGTTAGGCTTGGTGGGGTTTGAGGCTCACAACATCGACAGGCCGAGTAATCTACTTCACCAGCGACATTTGCCAAATATGACCAGCAAGATAAGCTAGGGCTCCCACAAACAAATTCCAGCGTTGCCAGGTCATCCAAAATAGCGGCTTAGCCGCCGCGCTTTTCAAGTCGGTCTTTCCGCGTTCAAACTCTTCCGTAAGATAGATATGCGCCTCTGGAAGCTGCTCATAGGCGTTTTTCTTGAACTGGATTATGTTGAAATTGAGCGTCAGAAACGACTGTCGCCGTTGAAGGGCGACGAGTCCGCTAAAGAAGCTGATCGCCCAGAATATGACAGCTGCGCCGATCGGAATCATGGCAGGTGAAAACGGCTCTCCGGAAGTCTGGTGCACAGCAAATGCAATTCCACCACCCGCCGCGCCCAGCACGAAGTGAATGAACTGCGACATTGAGCGCTGCAGTTCGCTATAGATGTCCAGAAGGCCATCGCTCATTTCTGCAACCTCACTCCCACCAGTCGCAGTCGCTCGCCGTGCTTATTCGGTGCTTAGCGAGACCCCATGACAGACTGGAATTATCATATAACCCATTGATTTTATGGTGCCGGCTACAGGAGTCGAACCCGTGGCCCCCTGATTACAAATCAGGTGCTCTACCAACTGAGCTAAGCCGGCACGCATCGCCCCTCTGCTTCAAACCGCGCCAAAGGTCCAGCCCTCCGTTCGAGCGATTTCATCGGTCATGCCCTTGGGCGCCCAAAGGCCGGGGCGATCCGCAACCATGCGCAGCCATGCGGCGGTGAGGAGTGCATCGGCGCTGTGATCGTCGATCGGGCCAGCGCCGGGCAGGGGCGGGCAGCCCAGGGTTTCCAGCGCGCAATTCAGCTCCTGCCGGTCCTTCATCTTGCTGCGCGAAGCGGTGCGCCCCCCGGCGATCGCGGCAAGCGCCGTGTAGATTTCCACGATGACGGAGCCGCGCGCGGGCAGCGGGTCGATCGGCCAGACCGGTAGGCGCCCCGTCAGCCGGTGCAGCATCCGCATCCCCGAAAGGCTGGATTTGCCGACCTGCGCCGCGCCGACCAGGTTGAAATTGCTGTAGGGCTTGCAGCCCATCGCGGCCTGGGCCTGCTCGGTCACGCGGAAGCGGCCGCGCCGGTGGCCGGCCTTGGCATGGTGGAAGCGATCCCCCTCGCGCGCACCGTGCCGCCGGAAGTAGCGGGACGCGACCGGATGATCGACGAAGCTGCCCACGGTGAGATGCGGATCGTCCGTGCAGATTTCCTCCACCAGCGCCCACAGCCCATGCGCGTCGGCCGGGCTGCGCTCCCAGCCCGGGAAGAACGCGCCGCAATCGGCAAAGGGCATGGAGGTGCCGAGGTCGAGCCCCACCAGCGTATCGCCGGGCAGCTCGCGCCGGAGATAATCCAGCACGCCTTCGCGCGACCACGCGCCGGTCGGCCGAACCAGCCGTGGCGGCCCGCCATCGTGCCCGCAGATGGCGACCGCGATCCCCTTCTGCCGCTCGCCCGCCGCACCGGACCAGTCAATCGCGGCAAAATGGCGGAACCGGCCGGGCCGCATCAGCCGCGCCGTTCGCGCCGCTTCTTGTCCCACCATTCCATCCGCTCGATCACCTGCCGTTCGAAGCCCCGCTCGACCGGCTGGTAATAGGCTTGCGGCTCCATCTCTTCGGGCCAGTAGTCCGCGCCGGAAAAGCCCTCCTCGGTATCGTGGTCATAGGCGTAGTCCTTGCCATAGCCAATGTCCTTCATCAGCTTGGTCGGCGCGTTCAGGATATGCGCCGGCGGGCTGAGGGAGCCGGTTTCCTTCGCACTGGCCCAGGCCGCCTTCTGCGCCTTGTAGGCGGCGTTCGACTTGGGCGCGGTGGCGCAATAGAGGCAGGCCTGCACGATCGCCAGCTCGCCTTCCGGGGAGCCGAGGAATTCATAGGCATCCTTGGCGGCAAGGCATTGGGTCAGCGCTTGCGGGTCGGCCAGCCCGATATCCTCGCTGGCGAAGCGGGTCAGCCGCCGCAGCACATAGAGCGGCTCCTCCCCGGCCGTGAGCATCCGCGCGAGATAATACAGCGCGGCCTGCGGATCGGACCCGCGCAGGCTCTTGTGAAGGGCGGAGATCAGATTGTAGTGCCCTTCGCGATCCTTGTCGTAAACCGCGACCCGGCGCTGGAGGAACTTGCCCAGGGCCGCAGGGTCCAGCGGCTCCGCGATATCGGCGGAATAGAGCGTTTCGGCCTGATTGAGCAGGAAGCGCCCGTCGCCATCCGCCGAGGCCACCAGCGCTGCCCGCGCATCCGCCGTCAGGGGCAGGGGCCTGCCTTCCAGCGCTTCGGCCCGGTCGAGCAGCACGCCCAGCGCGGCGGCATCCAGGCGGTGCAGGATCAGCACCTGCGCCCGGCTGAGCAGCGCGGCGTTCAGGGCGAAGCTCGGGTTCTCGGTGGTCGCCCCGACCAGCGTCACGGTCCCGCGCTCGACATAAGGCAGGAAGCCATCCTGCTGCGCCCGGTTGAAGCGGTGGATCTCATCCACGAACAGCAATGTGCGCTGCCCGGCCCTGGCCGCCGTTTCCGCCTCCGCGAACGCCTTCTTGAGATCGGCGACGCCCGAGAACACCGCGCTGATCGCCGCGAACCGCATCCCCACCGCATCGGCCAGCAGGCGGGCGATGCTGGTCTTGCCGGTGCCGGGCGGCCCCCACAGGATCATGGATGACAGCCGCCCCGCACCCACCATCCGCCCGATCGCGCCTTCGGGGCCGGTCAGATGCTCCTGGCCAATGATGTCGGAAAGCTGGCGCGGCCGCAGGCGGTCGGCCAGCGGGGCATCCGCGCGCGGCTGTTCGGAAGGGGCAGAGGGCGAAGGCTGCTGACCGAACAGATCGTCCATCGGCTCAGTTCCTGTCGATTGCCTGCCGCTGCCGCACGAGGCGCAGATAGGTTGCGGCGACGGCATGGTTGATGCGGTCCCAATCGAAATCCTGGCTACGCGAATGGCCCGCCTCGCCATGCGCGCGGCGCAGCTCCGGCTGTTCGATATAGGCGCGCAAGGCTTCCGCGAACTGGCGGATCGCGCCGGGGCGGACCAGCCTTCCGGAAATGCCGTCATCGACCAGGCTTTCGCTGCCGGTGGCCTCCGCCGCGACCACGGGCAGGCCGCAGGCCATCGCTTCCAGCGTCACATTGCCGAACGTCTCGGTGATCGAGGGATTGAACAGCACGTCCATGCTGGCCACCGCGCGCCCCAGATCGGCGCCGTGCTGGAAGCCGGCGAAGCTCGCATCCGGCAGCCGCGCCTCCAGCCAGCCGCGCGCCGGCCCGTCCCCGACGATCAGCAGCTTGTGCGGCACCCGGTTGCGGCGAAGCTCGTCCACGGTGTCCGAGAACACGTCCAGCCCCTTTTCCATCACCAGCCGGCCCAGGAAGCCGATTGCAATATCGTCGTCGCCGATGCCATGCGCGCGCCGCCAGGCGAGATCGCGCCGGTTCTGGTTGAAGGTGTCGCGGTCCACCCCGCGCGACCAGAGCGAGATGTCGTAGCTCATCCGCTGGTCGCGCAGGACCTGCGCCATGCTTTCCGAAGGGGCCACCAGCGCGTCGCAGCGGCGGTAGAAGCGCCGCATGATCGCTTCCAGCATCGGTTCGGTAAAGGCCAGCCCATAGTAGCGCATGTAAGTCTCGAAACGCGTATGGACCGAGGCGAGCACCGGCAGGCGCCGGTTGCGCGCCCAGCTGAGCGCGCGGTGGGCCGAAATGTCGGGCGAGGAGAGATGGACCACATTGGGCGCGAATTTCCTGAGGTCGCAGCGCACCCTGGGGGACAGGCCCATCGGCATCCGGTATTCCTTGCGGCCGGGGATCGGGAAGGACGGCAGGCCGACCAGCGTGCCGGTCGCCTCGAAGGCGGGATTCGCCACCGTGGGCGCATAGACGCGCACTTGCGTGCCCTGCCGCAACAGATAATCCACCAGCCGGTTCAGGGCCTGGTTGGCGCCATCGCGGACATAATTGTAGTTGCCGCTGAACAGCGCGATGCGAAGTTCGGAAAGTTCCATTGCGGCCGCGCTTCTAGGGCCGATTGCGCGCGATGGCGAGCCTGAGGGAACGGAAAAAGCCGTGGCTGGATCGTTTTCCTCAGGGAAGAAGGTATTCCCTTCGCCGCAAGCCGGAGAGAGAAGGGCGGAAGACCGGCAGCCGCCGGCCGGCCCTCTGCCCTGAAAAGAAACCCACCGGCGCAGGAAAGGGGGCAGTCTGCGCCGATGGGCCAGTGAAATCGATTCCGCGGCCGGAGCTTGCCCGGCACGCTCGCTTTCGGTCAGCGGCGGTAATACCGGCCGCGGTCGCCCCGCCAATTGCGCCGGTCCTGGCGATCCCAGCGGTCGCGGTCGCGATAGCGGTAATCGCGCCGGTCGTAGCGGTAATAATTCCGATAGTTCGGCCGGTCGTAATAATAGCCGCGATACCTCGGCTGATCGTAGTAGTAATACCCGTCGCGATAATGGCGGCGGTCGTTGCTCGATGCGATGGCCGCGCCGATGGCCAGGCCCACTACGCCCGCGCCGATCGCGATAGCCGCATCGTTGTCGCCGCGGTCGTAGCGGCGAGCCTCGGCAGGGGTTGCGGCCAATGTGGCCGCCGCGGCAAGCGCCGCGCCCAGCGCCGTCTTTCCGAAGATACTGAACATATCCTGCCTCCTTCGCCCGCCTGCCATCCGACGGCAGGACTATCTTGGCATGGCGGCATGAAAGCAGGATGCGTGTGAACCCGGGCTTAACCTTTTGGTAATGTGAAAAGGGGGCGGGAGTTGACGCAGAACGCCGGAAATGTGCATTCCGATTTCCCTTTCCGGCGCGCCGCAACCCCGCGCTGAAGCGGCCTTCCATGGCGAGCGGCGAGGGATTTTCAGTGTGACCTTTCGCAAAGGCGCCTCTCCCGGAGCCGTCAGGCCAGTTGTGTCGCTCTCTGCCTTTGCCGTCATCCCAGCGAAGGCTGGGATCTTTATGAGGCATTGCGCGACCAGGCCGCCTGACACGCCAGCTTTCGCTGGCATGACGAATGAGGGTGCGGGATGCTCTGCGTGTCATCCGGCAGGATAAGCCAGATTTTCCCGGGGTAGGAAAGGCTCGGCAGCCACCCGCCAGCCACTCCGCGATGAATCCGCTTGTCTGGAACATAATAAGAACAAATGCTATGCCGTCCGAATCACGGAGTCCCACGGCACATCCCCATGCTTCTCGCCCCCTCCCCCTTTTCCCCTTCGCCGCTGCGCTGGCTCTATGTCGATTTCAACAGCTACTTCGCCAGCGTGGAGCAACAGCTGCGGCCCGATCTGCGCGGGCGGCCGGTGGCCGTGGTCCCGGTGGAAAGCGACAGCACCTGCGCCATTGCCGCGAGCTACGAGGCCAAGGCCCATGGCATCCGCACCGGCACGGCGATCTGGGAGGCGAAGAAGCTGTGCTCCGATCTGGTCTGCGTCCTCGCCCGGCACGAGCTTTATGTCGAATATCATCATCGCGCGATCGAGGAGATTTCCCGCCATATTCCGGTGAGCGACGTCTGCTCGATCGACGAGATGGCCGCGCGGCTGATGCGCAACGAGGCCGAGCCCGCCGTCGCGCGGGAAATCGCTCTGGCGGTGAAGGCGGGACTGAAGGAGCGGCTGGGGGAATGGGTGCGCTGCTCCATCGGGATCGCGCCCAACCGCTATCTCGCCAAGGTGGCGACCGATCTCGAGAAGCCCGACGGGCTGACCGTGCTGATGCCGGAAGACATCGA
Source organism: Tsuneonella sp. CC-YZS046 (assembly GCF_035581365.1). NCBI lineage: Bacteria > Pseudomonadati > Pseudomonadota > Alphaproteobacteria > Sphingomonadales > Erythrobacteraceae > Tsuneonella > Tsuneonella sp. CC-YZS046. Next base: position 461,360 of record NZ_CP141590.1, read on the forward strand.
GCGGCGGCTGACGGCGGAACTGGCGCCGATCGACCTGCCCGGCATCGGCCGCAACATGAAGAAGCGGCTGCATATTCGCGGCATCCACAGCGTTGCCGATATTTTCGCGCTCGACCGGCGGCAATTGCGCAAGGCGTGGGGCAGCATCTGGGGCGAGCGGATGTGGTATTATCTGCGCGGCCACGACTTGCCCGAATTGCGGACGCAGCGGCGCAGCATCGGGCACAGCCATGTGCTCGCGCCCGAAATGCGCCCCCCGGCGCGGGCAGTGGACGTTGCCCGGCGGCTGGTGCTGAAGGCGGCCGCGCGGCTGCGGCGGATGGGCTATACCGCCAGCATCTTCGGCTTTTCGGCGCGGCTGGAGGATGGGCGTCGCCTGCGGCTGGAGATGCGCTGCCGCCCGGCGCAGGACAGCGTCACCTTCCTCGCCATGATGCTGGAGGCATGGGATCGCCTGGTGCCGCGCGAGGCGGGGGTGAGGGTCAGGAAGCTGTCCGTCGCATTCTATGGGCTGGAGCCGGAGGCGGCGTTCCAGCCGGACCTGTTCGCGCAGGCCGAGGCCGAGGCTGGCCCCTGGGCGCGGCGGCTGCGCGATGCCCGGCTTTCCCGCGCGCTCGACCGGCTCAATCACCGCTTCGGGCGCGACACGGTGCTGATCGGAATGCTGCCGTCGGCCGGGCGGGGTTTCTCGGGCGCCAAGATCGCCTTCACCCGCATCCCCGACCGGGAAGAATTCATAGAGTGAAGGCTATCGGATAGATTCGCCTAAAACCTTCAGGCAAGCGCGGCCGGGGGCGAGGCCTTATCGTCATCCCAGCGAAAGCTGGCATCTTGGGCGGCTAGGTGATGCATTGCCCACAACGATCCCAGCCTTCGCTGGGATGACGATGAGGGCGAACGTCTGGAATTGGGTGATTAGCTGTCTTTCGAGCGCGCGATGACTTCGTTAGCCAATGCAGCATGGCCATCCTCACGCAGTCCTGCGGCGACACCACGCTGATTGCGCTCGGGCTGGTTCTGACTCATCTTCCACTTGCCTTCGAGGCGGCTGATAGGAATCTCCAGGCCGACGATGCCCTTGAGTTGTGCTTTTACGTAATCATCCGGCGCGTCGCTCACATCCCACGGTTCGGCACGGCCATTTTCCTGGGCGCTGGTAAGTTCCGTGATCTGCTCAAGCAGCCATGCCGGATCGTCGATGACACGGCACGGACCGTGGGCCTGAACGATGACATAATTCCATGTCGGCACCACCTTCCCATGCTCCCGTTTAGTCGGATACCATGATGGACTGACATAACCTTGCAGTCCCTGGAATACTACCAACACCGGGGTTCCCTTGCGCAACCCGGCAATCTGTTCGTTGGCCTTCGCAAGGTGGGCGCGAAGCACGTCACCGTCTTTCTCTACATGAAGACTGAACGGTATGACATTGGCCATCAGTCCAGATGCACCTGCAGTTATAAGCGTGCCCAGAGGGTGTGCTCGGATCGCCTCATGCAGGATTTGAGGGCGATCTTCGCGAAATGCAGGTGGACGATACATCGTAGCTGGTTAGCAGCATGGAAGGCTGACCGCTATTGGATCATAGCGGCCGTCACAGCGCTTCCGTTCGTCTGGCGCGTGCGGAGGCCGCGGGGCGCGCAACCCCCTGTGCTGCACGCTCGCGCTCTTCTGCTACCTCGCCGGTTCGGCGAAAGGCGTCAGGCCGCTTCTTTCTTGCGGCTTGCCTTCTTGCGCTCGTTCGGGTCCAGGATCGCCTTGCGCAGGCGGATCGATTTCGGCGTGACTTCGACCATTTCGTCATCGTCGATATAGGCGATGGCCTGTTCCAGCGTCATGACCCTGGGCGGCGTCAGGCGGATGGCGTCGTCCTTGCCGGTCGACCGGAAGTTGGTGAGCTGCTTCGACTTCATCGGATTGACTTCGAGATCGTCAGGCTTGGCGTTCTCGCCGATCAGCATCCCTTCATAGATCTTTTCCTGCGGCTTCACGAACAGGATGCCGCGATCTTCCAGGCTGTTCAGCGCATAACCCACCGCTTCGCCGGTGCAGTTGGAGATCAGCACGCCATTCTGCCGGCCTTCGATCGCGCCCTTGTAGGGGCCGTATTTCTCGAACAGCCGGTTCATGATGCCGGTGCCGCGCGTGTCGGACAGGAACTCGCCGTGATAGCCGATCAGGCCCCGGCTCGGCGCGGAGAAGGTGATGCGGGTCTTTCCGCCGCCGGATGGCCGCATGTCGGTCATCTCGGCCTTACGCTGATTCATTTTCTCGACCACCGTGCCGGAATGTTCGTCGTCCACATCGATCACGACCGTCTCGTAAGGCTCGGTGCGCTTGCCGTTCTCATCCTCGCCGAACAGCACGCGCGGGCGACTGATGCCGAGTTCAAAGCCTTCGCGGCGCATCGTTTCGATCAGCACGCCGAGCTGGAGTTCGCCACGCCCGGCGACTTCGAAGCTGTCCTTGTCGGCTGATTCGGTTACCTTGATCGCCACATTGCTTTCCGCCTCGCGCATCAGGCGGTCGCGGATCATGCGGCTGGTCACCTTGTCGCCTTCGCGCCCGGCCATCGGGCTGTCGTTGACCGCGAAGCGCATCGACAATGTCGGCGGATCGATCGGCTGCGCCTTGATCGGGGTGGAAACCGACGTGTCGGCGATGGTGTTGGCAACGGTAGCTACGGTGAGACCGGCGAGGCTGATGATGTCCCCTGCCTTGGCTTCGTCCACCGGCACGCGGTCCAGCCCGCGGAATGCCATGATCTTGGACGCGCGGCCGGTTTCGATCACCTTGCCGTCGGCGTCCAGTGCATGGATGGCCTGGTTGGCCTTGACCGTTCCGGACTGGACCCGGCCGGTCAGCACGCGGCCGAGGAAATTGTCACGGTCGAGCAAGGTGACGAGGAAGCTGAACGGTGCGTCCCGGTCCAGCGACGGTGGCGGCACATGGTCCACGATCTTCTGGAACATCGGCTCGAGCGTGCCTGCGCGCAGGCTCGGGTCTTCGTTGGCGTAGCCGTTACGGCCCGACGCATAGAGCACAGGAAAGTCGAGCTGTTCATCCGTGGCTTCGAGGGAGACGAACAGGTCGAACACCTCGTCCAGCACTTCCTGAATACGTTCGTCCGGGCGGTCGACCTTGTTGACGACCACGATCGGGCGCAGGCCCAGCGCCAGCGCCTTGCCGGTGACGAACTTGGTCTGCGGCATGGCGCCTTCGGAACTGTCGACCAGCAGGATCACCCCATCGACCATGGACAGGATGCGCTCCACCTCACCGCCGAAGTCGGCGTGGCCGGGCGTGTCGACGATGTTGATGCGCGTGCCGTTCCACTCGATCGAGGTAGGCTTCGCGAGGATGGTGATCCCGCGCTCCTTCTCCAGGTCGTTGGAATCCATCGCCCGCTCCTCTACCCGCTGGTTGTCGCGGAAGGTGCCGGATTGGCGGAAAAGCTGGTCGACCAGCGTGGTTTTGCCATGGTCGACGTGCGCGATGATGGCGATATTGCGCAGGGCTTCGGGAGCGGACATTCGCGTAAGGGGCTTTCAACGGAGGAATGGGGTAAGGCGGCAGGGCCGCCCTTGAGCCCGCGCCCCGTAGCGGAACCTTGCGCAAACGGCAAGCGCCGCGTGCGTGGCCGGTTCGATGCATTTCCTTCCAAAAGCGATCAATAAACGAGCTGGGAGCGTGAAATAATGATTGTGGTTGATCTTCTCCAATTTTACTGTGTTTCAGGCTGATGCGGGGGGCATCAACTTCCTCCGTTCCGCAAGCGGGGGGAGGCATGATGAGAAGCATCGTATCGGGCTATCGCCATTCGACCCTTGTCGTCGTTTTCGCATTTCTCGGCTTCTCGACCCCAGGCCCGGCCTGGGCGCAGGGCGGTGAAAGCGCTCCCTCCCCGCAGGACACCCCCGCGTTCGACGAGCCGTCCGGCAACGAAATCATCGTGACGGCAACCAAGCGCGAAGTAACGCTGCAGAATGTGCCGGTGGCGGTGACGGTGACCACCGCGGAAACGATCGAGCGCGCCAATATCCGCGACATCCAGGATTTGCAGACGGTCGTGCCTGCGCTGCGCGTGGTGCAGCTGCAGAGCGCGGCCAACACCAACTTCTTCATCCGCGGCTTCGGCAACGGCGCCAACAATGTCGGGATCGAGCCATCCGTCGGCGTGTTCGTGGATGGCGTGTTCCGTTCCCGGACGGCGTCGCAGATCAGCGATTTTCCCGACATCCGGCGGGTGGAGGTGCTGCGAGGCCCGCAATCGACGCTGTTCGGCAAGAACGCCTCGGCGGGGGTGATCTCGATCATAACGCAGGAGCCGCAATATCGCTTCGGCGGTTCGCTGGAGGCATCCTACGGCAATTACGACGCCGTGGTGGCGAAGGGCTATGTGACCGGCCCGCTGGCGGAGAACGTCGCGGTCAGCGTCGCCGCCGGGCTGAATAAGCGCGACGGGTTCGTGCGCGATCTGGGAACAGGCGGCCGCGCCAATGACCGCGACCGCTGGTTCGTGCGCGGGCAATTGCTGTTCGAGCCGGACGACAGCCTGAAAATCCGCCTGATCGGCGATTATGACAAGATCGACGAGGTTTGCTGCGCCGTCGTCAACCTGAGGAGTTCGCCGGCCACCGGCGCGATCCTGGCGCTGGGCGGGCAAGTGACCGATCCCGCCCATCCTTTCGCGGACCGGACCTACAACAACTTCCCCTCATCCAACGATGTCGAGAATTACGGCTTTTCCGCCCAGCTGGATTACGAGGCCGGGCCGGTGAACGTCACGTCGATCACCGCCTTGCGCAAGACCAATTCCCTGACCGACCAGGATTCCGATTTCACCACCGCAAGGCTGCTCGACCGCAATTTCCAGGATCAGTCGCTGCGGACCTTCACCCAGGAACTCCGCCTTTCCGGCGATTTCGGCGACAAGGTCAGCGCTCTGCTCGGCGTGTTCTACATCAACGAGAAATTCGATCAGGAGAACGACGTTTTCTTTGGCCCGGATTTCCGCGGCTATGCCGATCTTTTGATTCAGGGCGCTTCCGGCGGAGCGTTGAGCGTGCCGGTGCTGGAAGGAACCTTCGGCGCGCTGGAAGGGGACCCCGCCAAATATCTCGGCCGGTTCTTCGCTCCGGGTTCCGGGCTGGACGAGGCCTACCGGCTCAAGAACGAGTCATTCTCGATCTTCGGGCAGGTCGATTTCGCGCTGACGGATCGTCTCACGCTGACAGCCGGCGGAAACTTCACCAGGGACAAGAAGAGACTGCGCACCAATGTGATAGCGACCGATGTATTCTCCGCCATTGATCTCGACAATCCGCTATATGCGGCGTTCCGCCAGCAATTGCTGGCGGCGGGCGGGCTGCTCCAGGCCGGCGTCGATCCGACCGACCCGGCGGCCGTGCTGGCCTTCGCGACCGATCCGGCGACCATGCCCGCCTATCAGCAGATTATGGGCTTCGCCAACGCCAACCAGAACAATCCGCAAGCCAATCCGATCGGGGGGCTGCGGACGCTCCAGATATTCCCGCCGTTTCTCAACGTCCCCAATGCCGTCGAAAGCGGGAAGACCAGCGACAACGATTTCTCCTATACGCTGCGGCTTTCCTATGATGCGACCGATCGGGTCAATCTCTATGCCAGCTATGCGACGGGCTTCAAGGCAAGCTCCGTCAATCTCTCGCGCGACAGCCGCCCGCCGGCCGATGATGCCAGCGCCCTGGCCGGGGCGGGGCTGATCACGCCCAATCTGCGGTTCGGCAGCCGCTTCGCCGGGCCGGAGGAATCGCGGGTGATCGAATTCGGCGCGAAGGGGAACTGGGGCGCCTATTCGGCCAATCTTGCGGTGTTCCATCAGGAAATCAAAGGCTTCCAGTCCAATATCTTTACCGGCACCGGCTTTGCTCTCGCCAATGCGGGCAAGCAGTCCACCTATGGGGTGGAATTCGAGGGCACGGCCAGGCCGGTCGATCCGCTGACGCTGGGCCTTTCGGTGGTGTGGCTCGATCCCAAGTATGACAGCTTCCCGGAATCCGCGGTGGGCGACCAGAGCGGGCGCAAGCCGGTCGAGATTCCGGAATGGTCGATCACGGTCAGCGGGCAATGGGAGCAGGAGATCGGGAACGGCGACCGGCTGATCGCCCGCGCTGCCTATCACTATGAATCCCCGGCCTGGGCGGTGGAAGGGCTGCCGGGCTTCGTTTCCCGCGATGCCGCCGGCAATGCGGTCGACTATACGCTCGCGACCGAGGCGGCCCGCCCCTTCAAGCGCCAGGTCGACGAGCTGGAAGCGTCGCTCACCTATGCCATGGGGAACGGCTTCGAACTGTCGGTCTGGGGCCGCAATCTGCTCGATGACCGCTATCTCAACCGCATCTTCAATTCCGTGGCGCAGCCTCAGGCCATCTCCGGCTACCTGAATCTGCCCCGGACCTACGGGGTTTCAGCGCGGTTCAAATGGTAGGAAGCGGCGCCGATCCGCATATAGTGGTGCCTGTTTTTGTTTGTATCGGCATCGCGTTTGTGTTTGCTGCCGGTAATTCACCGAGTTGGAGAGGGGGAAATTATGGAATGGATGATCCTGCCTTATAAGCGCTATTTCGATTTTTCGGGGCGTTCGCGCCGGCTCGAATACTGGATGTTCGTGCTGTTCAGCCTGATTGTCGCATCCGTGCTGTTCGCGCTTATCATGGCAGGCGGGCTTAATTTCGCCGCCCTTTCCAATCCGGAGGCCCTGGATATGTCGTTTGGGCCGCTCTTCTGGCTGGGGGGCCTGCTGCTGTCCTTGTTCTGGCTCGGTTCGCTGATCCCGGGAATTGCGGTGGTCGTGCGGCGGCTGCACGATCGCGATATGTCGGGATGGTGGTATCTCGGGATAATCGTCGCCTCGATGATCCCGATCATCAACTTCATCGCCGGCATCGCCTTTCTGGTGCTGATGCTGCTGCCGGGCACGCCCGGCCCCAATCGCTTCGGGCCGGACCCGAAGGACCCCGCCAGCGCGGAGGTCTTTGCCTGAGCCGAAACCGCTTCATCGACGTTCCGGCGGCGGCGCTGGCCTTGCTGGCCGCCGCCTGCGGCGGGGATGCCCCATCCGGTCCGGCCACGAACGCGCCGGAGCCGCCCGGCATGGAGAGGTTGCCGGTGATGGGGCCGGAACGGCTCATCCTTCTGGTGGAATCCGATCCGATCGACGGGGCGGGGCTGGAGCCGGAAGACAGCTATCCCGCCCGATTGGAGAGGGCGCTGCGGGCGCGGGGCGTGAATGGCCGGCTGGCGACTGTCCGGGCCGATGGGGGCGGGGCCGCGCTGAAGGCGCAAATCGCCCGGTTGCAGGGCAAGCCCGCGCTGGCGCTGGTGTCCGGCACGGCTGACGCGGAGTTCATTTCCACGGTTGTCACCGCGGTTCCCGTCCACCGGCTGGATCTGGAAACCCCCTTGCGGGGCAAGCCGGACCTGTTCGTGCGCGGCGGGAAGGGCCTGACCGTGCGGGGCGTGGAGGAACTGGTCGGCGCGACGGCGGATGGCATAGCCCAGGCGATGCCCCGGGAATAATCCAGCCTGCGCCAGGGTCGCGCCTGTTAAGGGCTCAAGCCACGGCCATGCAATCAATAGGTCCTGACCCTAGAAGATCCGCTCCACCGCGCCTTCATGCACTTTCCAGATCGCGGCTTCTCCCTTGATCGCCTCGAAGGGCGCCAGCTCCGTTCCGGTCATCCAGACCTGTGCGTTCCCGCCGCGCAAGCGCTCGAACAAGGCCTCGCGCCGCAGCGGGTCCAGATGGGCCGCGATTTCGTCGAGCAGGAGCAGCCCCGGTCTTCCGTGCGCCGCCAGCGCGGCATGGGCAAGGATGATCGAGATCAGCATCGCCTTTTGCTCGCCGGTGGAACAATCGGCGGCAGGCATCGCCTTGCTGGCCATGGCGACCGCCAGTTCGTCGCGATGCGGCCCGGCGAGGGTTCGCCGGGCGGATCGGTCGCGCGCGCGATTGGCCCGCAACTCCGCCAGCAGCGCGTCGGGCTCGGCCGCGCTGCCCGCGAGATAGGTGAGGGCGGGGCGGGCGAACGGCTCGTCCGGCAGATCTTCCAGGGCGGCTTGCAGGCGCTCGACCAGCGCGCGCCGTCCGGCGGCGAGCGGCGCGCCCGCCTCGGCCAGTTGCGCTTCCACCGCATCCAGCCAGCCTGCATCCGCCTCTTCTTCGCCCGACAACAGGCGGTTGCGCTCGCGCAAGGCGGCCTCGTAGCGGGCGGCATGGCGCGCATGTGCCGGATCGAGCGCCAGCGCAAGCCGGTCCATCAGCCGCCTGCGCCCGCCCGCGCTGTCCATGAACAGCCTGTCCATGGCAGGGGTGAGCCAACTCAGCGTCAGCCATTCCGCCAGGGTGATCGCGCTTGCCGGGGCGCCGTTCACCTGCACCACGCGGCGTCTCGGCTGGTCGGCCCGGGTTCCGGTGCCGAGCTTCACCTTCTCGGCGCCATCCGTGCAATCCAGCTCGGCGCTGATCGAAAATCCGCCGCCGTCCTTCGCCGCCATTTCGGTCAGGGCGGCGCGGCGAAGCCCGCGTCCGGGCGCGAACAGGGACAGCGCCTCCAGGATGTTGGTCTTGCCCGCGCCGTTCTCGCCCACCAGCAGATTGAACCGCCGGGTTCCGTCCAGCGAACTGGCGGCGTGGTTGCGGAATCCGCTCAGGATCAGGCGGTCGACGGGCATTGCGGACCTGCTCAGCGGGATTTCGCGAAGGGGGAGAAGTCGGTGTCGGTATCGAACACCTCCACTCCTTCCCGATGCTTGAGCCAGTTCACGGCGACATATGTGGCGGGCGTCAGCAACGCTTCCCAGGCGGTCTTGATAAGCCATTGCGAGGCGACCACCTGCGCAAGCTGCTCGGGCGGCCAGCCGGCCAGGCCGTAAAAGGCGAGGGGGTAGAAGATCAGGCTGTCCAGCCCCTGGCCCACCACGGTGGAGCCGATCGTGCGTGTCCACAGCAGCTTTCCGCGCGTCCACAGCTTCATCCGGGCGAGGACGTAGGAATTGGCGAACTCGCCCGCCCAAAAGGCGGTGATCGACGCGAGAACGATCCGCCAGCTGTTGCCGAACACCGCCTCGTAAGCGCCCTGGTGGGGCCAGCCTTGGGCGGGCGGCAGCGCCACCACGACCCATGCCATGAAGGCCATGAAGATCAGCGCGGCGAAGCCGGTCCAGATCACGCGGCGGGCATGGGCATAGCCATAGACCTCGGTCAGCACGTCCCCGATGATGTAGCTCAGCGGGAAGAACAGCACGCCCGCGCCGAACGACCATTCCTGCCCGCCCGGCAAGGTGACGAAGGAAGGCTTGGAAGCGCCGATGATGTTGGACAGCAGCAGGATGGCGACGAAGGCCGCCATGATGAGGTCGAAATAGCGAAAATGGGCTCGGCCGCCTGCCTGGCCTTCTATCCGTGTCGGCTGCTCGTTCATGTGCAATTGGCCCGTAGAGATTTGCCCCGTGCGATAAACACGCTATGCGGCATGGCATATGCACGTCATCGGCTATGCTGGATAGAGGCCAGCGTCTTTGTGGAGAAGGCAAGGACAAGAGTTTAGGTTAGGCATCGTCTTGCAATATGGATAGGGCAAGGCAGGTCAAATCGGGACCCCGTAGCTCAGCTGGATAGAGCATTCGCCTTCTAAGCGAATGGTCGCAGGTTCGAATCCTGCCGGGGTCGCCACTTTGCAATGCCAGCTTTTCCGGGCCTGAACAGGGGAAGTGTGATTTTTTGTAATTTATGGCGCGAGCGATTTGCAATTGCGAGTCGTTCTCGTTATTTGGCCGCGATGTTCAACAGTGGTCCTCATGGCGCGACTGCCGGTGCAAAGGCGCCTGCCGCCAAGCGGAAAGTCAGCGCGAAGGCGTTCTGGCTGAAGCAGCTGCACACCTGGCATTGGGTGAGTTCCGCCATCAGCCTGATCGGCCTGCTGCTGTTCGCCTTCACCGGGATCACGCTGAATCATGCCGCCGATGTGGAGGGGAAGCCGGTGGTGACCGAGCGATCGGCCGATCTTCCGGCGGATCTCCTGCCCTTGCTTGCTCCCGCCCCGGCAGAGGCGGATGGGACGCAGAAGCCGCTGCCGCCGCAGGTCGCCAGCTGGATCGGCAAGGAGCTTGGGCAATCCGGCGCGGGCAATGCCGAATGGTCGGCCGATGAAGTCTATCTGGCGCTGCCCCGGCCGGGCGGAGACGGCTGGGTCGCCATCGACCGGCATAGCGGAGCCGTGACCAGCGAGATAACCGATCGCGGCTGGATCAGCTATCTGAACGACCTGCACAAGGGGCGCAATTCCGGCACCGTGTGGAAATGGTTCATCGATATCTTCGCGGTGGCGTGCTTCCTGTTCGCTCTCACCGGGCTGCTGCTGCTGAAGCTCCACGCGGCGAAGAGACCGAGCACATGGCCGCTGGTCGCGGCCGGTTTCGCGCTGCCCGCCTTGCTTGCCATTGTTTTCATTCACTAAGGAGAATGCCGCCGATGCAAATCAGACATCGCATGTTGCTGGGAAGCGCCGCCGTCATGGGCGCCACCGGCACGATCGCAAGCCCCGCCCTGGCCCAGACGATGACGCTGGACGTGACCATCCCGCGCCTTTCCGTGGCCGAGTATCACCGTCCCTACGTCGCGATCTGGCTGGAGAAGGAAGGCGCCCCCGCCCGCACTCTCCAGGTCTGGTACGATTACGACATGAAGAACGGGGAAGGCACCAAATGGCTGCGCGATGTGCGCCAGTGGTGGCGTGCTTCGGGCCGTTCGATGCGGTTTCCGGCCGATGGCGTGACCGGGGCGACCAGAGCGCCGGGCAAGCATCAGGTGAAGTTCACCGCCGGGAAGGGGCCGCTCGGCGCGGTTGCTCCCGGCCAGTACACGCTGGTCATCGAGGCCGCGCGCGAGGTGGGCGGGCGCGAACTGCTCCGCCTGCCGTTCACCTGGCCGGCCAAGCCCGGCGCGACCGTGCGCGCATCGGGCCAGAGCGAATTGGGGCCGGTCACTTTGACTTTCGGCAAATGAGGGAAGGAAATTCGATGAAAGGCAAGTTTCTGCTCGCGGGCGCGATTGCCGCGCTCCTGCTCCCCGCCAGCGCCCAGGCGCACCGGCAATGGATGCTGCCGTCGTCCACCGTGCTTTCCGGCGACGACAGCTGGGTCACGGTCGATGCGGCCGTTTCCAACGACCTGTTCTATTTCGAGCATGTGCCGCTGCGGACCGACGGCATCAAGGCGACCGCGCCCGATGGCAGCGAAGTGGCGATCGAGAATGCCGCCACCGGCAAATATCGCTCCACCTTCGATGTCCATCTGACCAAGCAGGGCACCTATCGCATCGCCTCCGTTTCGAGCGGAGTGATGGGAAGCTACACGCTGAACGGCAAGCAGGAACGCCTGCCGCGCGGCACCACCAAGGATACGCTGGCCAAGGCCATTCCGGCCGGGGCGACCGATGTGCAGACCGCCGAAACCAGCAATCGCAACGAAATCTTCGTGACGCTGGGCGAACCGACCTCGACCATCTTCACGCCGACCGGCGTCGGCATCGAGCTGGTTCCGATCAGTCATCCGAACGATCTGGTGGCGGGCGAAGCGGCCAGCTTCCAGTTCCTGCTGGATGGAAAGCCGGCGAGCGGGCTGAAAGTCACCGTGGTTCCGGGCGGAATCCGCTATCGCGATTCGCTCGATCAGCTCGATCTGGTGACGGACGACGACGGCAAGCTGACCGTGACCTGGCCCACTCCGGGCATGTATTGGCTCAATGCCTCGGTCGGCGGTGGACGTGAAGGCGGGCCGGGCGGCCCGGGTGGACCGGGTGCTCCGGGCGCGGCCGAAGGAACTCCTCCGCCACCGCCGCCCGCTCCGGCAGGCCCCGCGCCTCGCCGGGCGTCCTACGTCACCACGCTGGAAGTGCTCGCCCCCTGAGCACCAGCCGCATTGCCATTCCGCCCGGCCTTTCCCCCGCGAATTTCGCCGGGCGGGAGGCCGGAGCGCGGATCGCTGGCCTTTCCGGGCAGACCATGGGCACGCTCTGGTCCGCCCGGATCGCCGGTGCTCCGCCTTCCGCGCGAGAGGCCATCCAGGCGGTGCTCGACCGGGTGATCCGCCAGATGAGCAACTGGGAAGCGGATTCCGACATCAGCCGCTTCAACAGCGCCCCGCTTGGGCAATGGCGCGATCTTCCCGACGAAATGATGCTGGTGCTTCGCGCGGGCCTGGATGTGGCCCGGGCCAGCGATGGAGCATTCGATCCGGCAATCGGACGGATGGTGGACTATTGGGGCTTCGGGCCGGCCCAGGGCGCCCGGAGCGAGGCCGGACCATGCTGGCGGGCGATCGAACTGGACGGGCCGCGCGCGCGCCGCATGACGGATGTGGCGCTGGATTTTTCCGGCATCGCGAAAGGCTATGCGGTGGACGCGGTCTGTCATGCTCTGGAGGATCTGGGCTGCCGCCATTTCCTTGTCGAGATCGGCGGCGAACTGCGCGGGCAGGGCGTCAAGCCGGACCTGCAGCCGTGGTGGGTCGATGTGGAAGGGCCGCCGGGCCTGGGCGTTCCCACATTGCGCATCGCCCTGTGCGGCCTGTCGGTGGCGACCTCGGGCGATTACCGCCGCTTCCGCCAGAAAGACGGCGTGCGAATATCGCACAGCATCGACCCGATCCAGGGTGCCCCCATCGCCAATTCCGTCGCTTCCGTCACCGTGCTTCACCAAAGCGCGATGTGGGCCGATGCCTTCGCCACGGCGATCACCGTGCTCGGCCCGGAAAGAGGGATGGCGCTGGCCGAGCGGCAGGAGCTTCCAGTGCTGATGGTGGAGCGCGCCGGCGGCCAGGCCAGGGAGCATCTGTCGTCCGGCTTGCGGGCGATGCTGGATTGATATTGGGCTGAATTGAGGCAGGCGGATTGGACAGGAAAACGAACCGCCCCGCTCGCTCAGGTGTTCGCCCAGCGCCGGAGAAGATTGTGATAGACCCCGGTCAGCCGGATGATCTCCGCATTGTCGTGGCCCAGATCGGCGGCGAGCGACTGGATGCTGCTGTCGAGATCGAACAGGGTTTGCCGCGCGCCATCGTCCCGGATCATGGATTCGATCCAGAAGAAGCTGGCCACGCGCTGGCCGCGCGTCACCGGCTCCACCCGGTGCAGGGAAGAGGAAGGATAGAGCACCGCGTGGCCGGCCGGCAGCTTGACCTGCTGGATGCCGAACAGGGTTTCGACGGTCAGTTCCCCGCCATCGTAATCTTCCGGGTCCGAAAGGAACACGGTCATCGAAAGGTCGGAGCGGACGCGGAAGCCGGTTTCCTTCTGAATCCGGACCGCGCTGTCGATATGGGTGCCGAAGGCCTGGCCCCCGCTGTAGCTGTTGAACAGCGGGGGATAGATGCGCAATGGCAGGGCGGCGGCGATGAACAGCGGATTATGCCCGAGCGCCTCGAGGATCGCCTGCCCGGCCTCGCGCGCTTCCGCCCCCGCTTCGGGAAGCTGCAGATTGTTCTTGGTGAGCGCGGATTGATGGCCCGCGGTCACATTGCCGTCGACCCAGTTTGCGGCGTCGATGCGCGTCCGCAACGTCCTTACCTGCTCGGCATTCAGCAAGCCGGGAATGGCGATCAGCATGAGCGGCTGCGATCAGGTGAGAAGGACGAAGGGAATTTCGACGACTCCCTTGACCATGACGGGCTTGCCGTCGCGCATGATCGGCGACCAGCGCCACTTGCGCACCGCCGAAAGGGCCGCGTCGTCCAGCCGGGAGAAACCGCTGCTCTGGGACACGGAAATGCCGGACACCTTGCCGTCCACGCCCACGGTTACCGAAAGCATCACAGTGCCCTGCTCGCGCCGGCGGCGGCTCTCCGTCGGATAACGGGGCGGTGAGCCGGACACCATCTTGGCGGCGAGATTGCTGTCCTGCACGATGCTGGGCGCCGCGACCACCGGAACGGAGACGGCGGCGGGCGCGGAAGAGGCCGCAGGCACCGGAGACGGCTGCTCGGGCACCGGATCGGGCGTGGTCACGACAGGCGGCGGGTTGTGCGCGATGCGCAGCGGCGGGATGGGGGCGACGATCTCCGGGCGGGCTTGCGGAGGGGTGGGTTCGGCGGGCGGCGGGGGCGGTGGCGTCAGGTCCACGACCGTGAGCCGCGGCTCTTCCTTCTTCGCGACCACCTCATAGCCCAGCAGCAGGGCCGCAGCGAGGGCGGCTATGTGAAAACCTGCGGTGACGATGATCGCCGGAATATTGAGGCGGCCCCCTTCGCCATAGCGGCTGGGCGATTCCGCGACGCGGGATTCGATAGCCTGAACCCTGTCCGGGCGCATAGTGGCGATCTCCGGCCGCGCAGCGCACGCAGAAGGCAAGGGATCCGACATCCCGTGATCCTGTTCTTCCGCAGTCCCGAACATAGCACCAAGCCCCTTCGCAATCCCCCTAGCCGACAACATAATGCGAATCAATCGCACGGAAAATAAGGGTGCGGCATTTGCAGGCAGGCGAGTGGCAGCCACTACATACCTCCGCTCGCCTGCCGCCCCTCATTCGGACCCGTATTTGCAATCAAGTCGCATTCCAGGAAATTGACTGCGGTCAAAATCGGATTGCCCCCTCGCCAGAAACATTCCGGCGAGAGGGCAATCGGCATTCATCAGAAGGTGTAATTCACGCTGAGCACCGCCGAGCGGGTTGGGGCGGGCTGCGCCCAGCTGCCGCCGAGCTGGTTGCGGACGGTGGTGACGTATTTCTCATTGGTGAAGTTCTGCACGTTCACCTGCGCGGTCAGCCGTTCCGTGATCGGATAGGATGCCATGAAGCGGTGGATCGTGTAGCTGGGCACGTAGTAACCGACATATTGGTCAGCCACGAGCTGCGCCAGCGTGGGCTGGTTGAGCAGATACTTGCCCTGATAAGTGATGCCGTAGCCCAGTTCCAGGCCGAAGGGGAAGCGGTAGGTCGTGAACAGGCTGCCCGAATGCTTGGGCGTGTTGGTCAGCGCATAGCCCCGGGTCGGATCGGGGAAGGTGGCGCTGTTGTTGCAACCCGTGGCGCCCGGATTGTCGATGCAGAAGTCGGATACACCCTGCCGGATCTTGGACTTCAGATACATGTAGTTGGCCGAGATGGTCCAGTTTTCGGTGATGTTGCCGGAAGCGCCGAGCGAGATGCCCTCCACCCGCTGCTTGCCGTCCAGCCTCTGGTCGGGCAGCGTCGGGTCGTTGGAGTTGATCCTGATGCTGTCGCGATCGTTGCGGAACCACGCAGCGCTGACGAGCAGTCTCTTGCCGAAGAGATCGGCCTTGGCGCCGACCTCGTAATTCTTGGTCGTTTCCGGCTTGAGATTGCAGTTCGCGGCCGAGCAGGCGCCGTCGACCGCAGCCTGCGATGGGTTCTTCGACGTGCCGGTCGCGATGTAGAGGCTGGTGTCGGGCGTCGGCTTGAATACCGCGCCGATGCGGTAGGAGAACAGGTTGTCGCTGTTGCGGAACGGCCCGGTGGTGGTGTTCACGTCGCCCAGATTGGGGGCTCCGGCCGTGGTCACATAGCTGATCGTGCTGTTGTGGCCCTTGGCGTGCTCGTAGCGGATGCCGCCGTTTAGCTCGAACATCTCGCCGAACTTCATCGTGTCGAACAGATAGGCGGCGAAGGCCTTGCGCTCCCCGCGGTTATAGCTGGTGCGGATGAAGTTGATCGGGCCGGTATAGACATTGCTGCCATAGGTGAAGCCCGCCGGGCCTTGCACGATCTCGCCCGGGTTGGCGATGTTGACCAGCGGGAAGGCGGGCGTCGAGCCGTCCGCGTTGCGCGGGAGCGTGCCCTGGTTCTGGCTATAGTCCTCCCACAATGCCGAGGCGCCGAGGACCAGCGAGTGGGCGATGCCGCCGGTATCGAAATCGGCGCTGATGTCGAACTGGTTGTACAGGGTTTCGTTGGTGATGAGGCGCTGCACGCCGCGCCCGCCGGTGGGCAGATAGTAGCCCTCAGGGATGGTGGCGGGGCACGCGGCCTCGACCGGGGGAACGGCGAAGGTTCCGGGCTGCTTGCCGGTGGAGGCCAGGCAGAAGGTGCCGGTGGGCTGGCTGGTTATGGTGTTCTGCTTGATCTTCTCGTAGCGCGTCAGGTTGCGGATATTGATGCTGTCGCTGAATTCATGGCTGAAGATCGCCTGCAGCGCGTTGGTCTTCGAGTTCTGCTGGTCGAGGTTGGCGAAGCCGTAATAGCCGCTGCGGTCGAAATCGGACAGGTAACCGCCGAGATTGGCATAATAGCGCAGGCCGTATTGCGGCATGCCCTTGTCGTCGAGATGCTCGTACTGCAGCGTGAGATTGGTCGGATTGTCGATGCCGATGGTGATCGCGGGCGCCACGCCCCAGCGCTCGTAGAATTCCACATCGCGGCCCGGGACGTCGTTTTCGTGATAGACGGCGTTGAGGCGAATCGCGATCAGCTCGTTGAGGCGCAGATTGGCGTCGACAGTGCCGCGATAGTAATCGTCCGTGCCGATGCCGGCGCTGACGACGGTCTGGTCGTCGGCCAGCGGCTTCTTGGTGACGAGGTTGATCGTGCCCGCCACCGAGCCGCCGCCGCTGTAAACCGAATTGGCGCCGTTGGTGACCTCGATCTGCTCGATGTTGTAGGTTTCGTTGCGGTTGAGGAAGGCAGAGCTGCGCACGCCATCGATGGTGACGTCGTTCTTCGCGTCCTGGCCGCGCAGGATGATGCGGTCGCCATAGCCGAAGCCGCCCTCGCCCGCGCCGAAGGTGATGCCCGGCACGGTCTGCAGCACGTCGCGCAGCGTCAGCAGATTCTGCTGCTGGATGCTCTTGTTGGTGATGACGGTGATCGTCTGCGGCGTGTCGAGCAGCGGCGCGGTGTATTTCGGCGACGCGGCGCGTTCAGCCTTGACCTCGGATTCATCGATCGCGGTGTCGGTCACGGTCACGCCGCCGAGCCGCTGGGTTTCGCCGGAATCCTGCGCATGGGCGCCGCTCGTGAAGGCCATTGCGCTGACGCAGCCCAGCGCGAGGAAGGAAGGAATCGATGTGGATTTTGCCATTGTATTGCCCCCATGTTGCGAATTATTGCGGGGCAGCTATTGCGCCTCGATTGCAATGTCAACGATATTGCGATTAATTATCGATAATGTGCGATATTGAGGGGGCGCCGGGCGTCAGCGCATCGGAACGTCTGCGCCTCAGAACATCTTTCGCAGATCGATCCCCACGAACCGGCCGCGCGGGTCGCGATAATCCGCCTGATAGCTCAGTGGCACCTCGCCGTTCGGATCGGTGACTTTCTGCCGGGAATCCAGGATATTGTTAAATTCGAAGCTCAACCGCAGGCCTTTCAGGAACGGAGCCTTTTCGATCACCTTCGCCTGCTGGTCGAAATTGATGAAGAGCCTCGCATCGAGAATGAGCACGCTGCCGAAGCGCAGGTCGGAACTGGCAGGCGCGCCGCTGGACCGCACCCTTGTCGGCGCCGTCCAGCTTCCGGTCAGGCGCAGGCCGAACCCCTTGTAGAAGGTGCCGCCTTCGAGCTCCAGCGCATGGCGGGCGACCCCGCCCGAACTCAGCGCATCTCCATCGAGCAGGTCCAGTATCGGCCCGGTTTCGGCGACCACGACTTTCTCGGAAAAGCGCACGGTATGATACAGCGATACGTTCCAGCGGCCCTGGCCGCTGCCCCCGGGCCCGCCCGGTCCGCCAAAGCCTCGCGGGCCGCCGCCCGGACCACCCGGACCGCTGGAGCCTCCCGGCTGGCCTCCACCGGCGCCCGGCCTGCCGGCGGGTGGGCCACCGGCTCCGGGAGAGGGCGGACGATCGCCCAGGATGCGCGATTGCGCGGTGGGTTGCGCCTGCCCGATCGTGCCGGAAAGGTTGAAGCCCCATCGCAGGCGGGAGCTTCTGGTTTCGCTGAAAGTTACGGGCCGCTGATCGATCGACACCAGCCTGCCGTCCGTATCCCGCACGATCCGGCCGGGGAACGCGGCTTCGATCGCGGGTGTGAGCACGGGGAAGGACTGGGTGACGTCGTCCGAACGGTTGCGGAAATATTCGACGATCAGGTTGGAATTATTGAGAAAGGGCAGTTGCCATGTGGCCGCGAGTTTGATGTCGCGCTGCTTTTCCCTTTTGAGATCGGGGTTGCCGCCGGTGATGATGGTTACCAGGGTGGTTTCCCCCCGCGTGAAATCATACACTGTCCGGTTGAATGTAAGGAGTTCGGGATTGCCCAGCTGGGCCAGGCTGGGCGCCGCTTCGTCGACGAAATAGCTGGCCTGCAGATTGAGCTTTTCCCAGGGCGACCAGGTGATCCCCGCGCTCCAGTCGACCAGCGTTCCGAAGTCCGACAGATGGTTTATGCCGGCGCTGAGATTGAGGGAAATGTCGCCCGCGCCAGCCAGGACGTTTTCCTTGCGGCTGGAGACCGGGATCGCGAGATTGATTCCCCCGGAAAGATCGTCGCGCTTGAGGATGGTGTGAATGTTCCCCGCCTGGCTGCCGCTGTTGTCGGAGCGCGTGTGATTCAGCCCGGCCTTTGCCGTCAGCGACAGATTTCCGGCTGGCAGCAGGATCGGGTTCCCCGACAGCGTGACGAGAGAATTGAGCGCCAGATTCTTGCTTTCCGTGCGGTCGAAGCCGGCCGGTGAGAGCGCCGGAAGGGAGCCGGCTATGTCGAGATTGCCGGAGGATGCGGCTGCAACGAGGGAAGAGGTGTCGGCTTCCCGGGCCACCTTCGTGTCGAGGTCGCTGTGCGAGGCGTCCGCGGTCGCGGTGAGTTGCCATTGCCCAAGCGGCTTGTTGAGCGTGACGCCGCCCTGCAGGGAAGTGGTCGCCGTCTTGCGCACCAATGCGCCGGGCAGGCTGCGCAAGGCCTCGGCCCCGTCCGGCGCCACCAGGCGGACCATGTTCAGGCCCAGCAGATCGCGCGCGTCGGAGCGGGCGATCGTCGTATTGATGGAGAGCGAGCCGCCTTTCCCTTCTCCGCCCAGCCCGGTCGACCATGTGCCGTTGAGCGTGAGGTCGCGGCTGTCGTCCACCAGGCTGCGATAGGCGGCCGGATCGGGATCGGATGCAATCGTCGGAATATTGCCGGAAGGCTGGATGACATGGCGCTCCGCCTCGGTCAGCATGGAGGTGTCTTCCAGCTTGGCATTGATATTGAACCGGCGCGATCCGTTGATGCTGACCAGCCCTGCTTCCAGTTCGCTTTCGGTAAAGCCGCCGCGCGTGGGAACGTTGTATTCCCCCGCCACGGTCTTGCCGGCGTAATTATCCTTGAGGATGAAATTGACCACGCGCTGATTGGCGGAATAGCCGTAGCGCAAGGCCACCTCCTCCGGCAGCACTTCCATCCGGCGGATCGCTTCCGGCGGAATGTCCCGGATTTCCCGGAAGCTGGATATGCGCTGGCCGTTCAGCAGGATGACCGGCCCGCCTTCCCCGCGGCCTCGCCCGCTGCTGGTCTGCGGGCTGACGGCCTCGAGCAGCTCGTTGAGCGATGCCGCGCCGTAAGAGGCGATATCGGCTTCATCGAGGGTCATTATAGGGGCTTGCGGGGTGTCGACCATCCCGTGCCAGGGAGTGGCGATCACCAGGATTTCATCGTTGTCCGGCAGGCTGTCACCGCCTTGCGGAATTGTTTCCGGCGCCGAAACCCCCGATGAGGGAAGGGAGGACTGTTCCGATATGGATGCGGTTGCCAGAGCGATCGGCAGGACGAGAACAGCGTGCAAATCAATATCTCCAGAAGGGGAAGCCCTCTCCGTCAGCTCACGCGATATGTTTTAATAATTGAGTATCAGACAGTTATGTGTGATCGGGCAGGTCGCTGCCCTCCTCGGGAAGCAGCAGCGGGCCCGTCCCGTAGCCTCGGATCGGCCGGCCTATAATGATCTGCCTGTTCATCGTCCAGAGTTTCGATAACGATTCGCAATTACTTTTATTCAGGCTTCTCGATCCGCATCAGGAGCGCTTCAAGCCGCACCTGGGCGCCCTGAACGACATTCAACTGAGCCACGACGCCACTGAACGGCGCCACAAGCGCATATTCCATCTTCATGGCTTCCAGCGTGAGCAGCTTCTGTCCTTTGGCCACCGCGTCGCCCGCCGCCACATCCAGCGAAATCACCTTGCCCGGCATCGGGGCCACGATCGAGCCGTCGGCTCCGGCATCGGGCGCGGTCCTGGCATAGACCACCAGCACATCAGCTTCCGGCGCATTGGTGATCCAGAACTTGGTGCCATTGAGGCGATAGCCGCCCTCGGCCCTGTCCGCGCGCAGCTTCATGGAAACCACATCGGAACCCGCCCCGGCTTCGGACATGGCGAGGCTGCCGACATGCTCGCCGGAGATCAGTCCGGGCAGGTATCTGGCCTTCTGTTCGGCGCTGCCCCAGCGGCGGATCTGGTTGACGCACAGATTGGAATGCGCGCCGTAGGAAAGCCCCACGGAAGCGGAAGCGCGGGCGATTTCCTCCTGCGCGACGACATGCTCCAGATAGCCGAGGCCCAGTCCGCCATCCTTTTCCTCGACCGTGATGCCGTGCAGGCCCAGTGCGCCCATCTCGGGCCATAGCTCACGCGGAAACCAGTCCTTCTCGTCGATGCGGGCAGCCAGCGGAGCGATGCGCTCGTTCGCGAAGCGGGCCGTCGTTTCCCGGATCATTCCGGCAGTTTCGCCGAGATCGAAATCGGCCATCGCGCTTTCCTCCTCCGCTTTTATCCTCAGCCGGCCATGAGGCTATCCCCGGGCCGGGCGCCGGGTCCGCTCCGGCCAATCTGCCACTTTGCGGGGATGCTGGACAGCAGTTTGGATGAGCGGCGCAACCGGCTCAGGCGCGGTCCGCGGTCTCGAAGGGTTCGGCGGTGATGGGATAGCCGCGATCTTCCGGAATGCACAGCAAGGTCGTCGGTCCGCTGCGGTCGAGGAAGGGCACGATGATGTCCGGCGGGATGGCGAGCGCGTGATCCTGCGCTTCGGCGAAGCTCCGGAATTGGGCCAGCCGTTCCAGATTGCGGCGAGTGGGGTAGATCACTCTCATCTCGCCGCGATCCGCCCTGGCGAGCGCTTCCTGCGCGCTGATCCAGAACAGCCGGGTGTTCTCGGTCGCGTCGATGGCGATATCGACCTCGCCCGTGCCGAGATTGGCCAGATAGAAGCGCGTATCGAAGGTTCGCGCATGTTTCATGTTGGGCCGCCAGCGCGCGAAGGGCGTCAGGCTTTGGGGCGCCAGCTTCCAGCCGAAATGGGCGAGAACGGGGGCCAGCTCGCCCTTGTCCAGCAGCAGGGCGCGGGCCTGGGCGGCGATGGCCGCATCCACGATCCCGTCGAGGCCGATGACCAGTCCGGTTTCTTCCAGCGTTTCGCGGATTGCCGCGACCCGCGCCGATAAATCGTCCTGATCCCCGCCATGGCCGAGGCTGGCGGCCAGCTCACGATCCGCATCGTCGATGCGTCCGCCCGGAAACACCGCCGCGCCTCCGGCGAAGGCCATGGCGGCGGAGCGCGTCACCATCAGCAGTTCGGGAAGGCCGCCGGAACGGGCATTGCGGAATATCACAACCGTGGCGGCGGGAATGGCAGTGGCGGGATCGACTTCTTCCGGTTCGGTCATGCAGCCTTATTGCTGCGGCGGGCAGGAATGCCAAGCGCCAAAAATCGCGGGCGGTTCAGTAGGTGTCGGGATGTTTTACAGAATTTGCCGCGTTAACCTGGCGGTTACCATCGAGAGCGTAGGAAATCGGTTATCCGGCGAGTTTGGCACGGTGCCTGCATAACATTCGGTGACCCCGCAAGGGGCACCCCCAAGTCTTCGATCGAGGCGGGATCAAATCCCCAAGTCTCCGTGGTCCCGCCTCCCCGAAGCCCCCATCCAGAAGCAGTCAGGCAGAAACTCGGGGCGCTTGACGCCCGGTCAGGCGGACGGTGCCACCTGCTTTTCCCGCATCAATTGCTGGAGTTCGCCGGCCTCGTACATCTCCATCATGATGTCGCTGCCACCGATGAATTCGCCCTTCACATAGAGCTGGGGAATGGTCGGCCAGTCCGAATAACCCTTGATGCCCTGGCGAATCTCCATGTCCTGAAGCACATCGACGCTTTCATAGGCCACCCCGCAATGATCCAGGATCGCCACGGCGCGGCTCGAGAAACCGCATTGGGGAAAGAGCGGTGTGCCCTTCATGAAGAGGACCACGTCGTTCTGCTGGACGATTTCGTCGATGCGTGCGTTGATGTCGGACATTGGGATGCCTTTCGAAGCTTCCTGCTTCAGTTGGGTGCGGCGGTGGTCAGTTGCAAGGCGTGGAGCGCGCCGCCCATCCGCCCGCCCAGCGCAGCATAGACGAGCTTGTGCTGCTGAACCCGGCTTTTGCCGGCGAAGGCCGAGGACACGACATGGGCGGCGTAATGATCCCCGTCTCCGGCAAGATCGGTCACGGTCACTTCCGCGTCGGGAAGGGCCGACTTGATCAGGCTCTCGATTTCGACAGCGGCCATCGCCATTGTGCGGCTTCCTGCCTTACGCTTCGCCGATAAGCTGGCGCCGCGCCTCGACGGACTTTTCCGCCAGCGCCGCGCGAACCCCGGCCTCGTCGATCTCGACCCCGGCATTGGTCAGATCGCCGATCAGCTTGCGAACGACATCCTCGTCGCCTGCTTCCTCGAAGTCCGCCTGGACCACAGCTTTGGCGTAGGCTTCGGTTTCCGCTTCGTTCAGCCCCATTTTTTCCGCGGCCCATTGCCCCAGCAGGCGGTTGCGGCGCGCGGCGATGCGGAATGTATTTTCTTCGTCCAGCGCGAACTTGGCTTCTTCGGCGCGCTCACGATCGTTGAAATCGGTCATCGGATGCCTTTCGGTGAATGCATTGAAAATTAGTCTGCGTGAGGCCTGGCTTCAAGCGTCCATTCTCACAAGCAATTTGCCTACGGCCTTGCGATCCGCAAGGGCCGCGATGGCCTCTCCCGCACGTTCCAGGGGGTAAGTGGCGCTGATCTTCGGCTTTATCCGGCCTGCCTTCCACAGGTCGAACAATTCGCCGGTCATGGCGGTCGCCGCCGAGGATTGCCGGTCGAGGAACGCCCCCAGGAATACACCCCGCACATCGCAGCTTTTGAGAAGGGTGAGATTGAGCGGCAGGCGAGCGATTCCCGCCGGGAACCCGACTACCAGGAAGCGGCCCTCCCAGCCGATGGCGCGCAGCGCCGGTTCGGAATAGTCGCCGCCGACATTGTCGATAATCACCTGCGCGCCATCGGGGCCGCAGGCATCCTTGAACTGGGCAGCAAGTGCCCGGGAACCGTCCTTGTCGAACGGGCCGCTCGGATAGATCACCGTCTCGTCGGCGCCCGCTTCGCGCGCTGCCTGCGCCTTCTCCTCGCTGGAAACCGCCGCGATTACCTGCGCGCCGAGATATTTGCCAAGCTCGACCGCCGCGAGGCCGACGCCGCCGGCCGCGCCCAGCACCAGCAGCGTGTCTCCCGCCGCCAGCTCGCCCCGATTGCGCAGCGCATAAAGCGCGGTGACATAGGTCATCGGCATGGCGGCGGCGCTGGCAAGGTCGATGCCGTCCGGAACGGGGAACAGCCGGGATGCGGCAATCGCCGTCTTTTCCCGCAAACCGCCGTAAATCGTGATGGCGGCCACCCGGTCCCCCGGCTCCCACCCTTCAACCTCTTCGCCCACTGCCTCGATCGTGCCGGACACTTCGCCGCCCGGGGCGAAGGGGCGCTGCGGCTTGAACTGATACAAGTCGCGAATAATCAGGGCGTCCGGAAAATTGATCGCGCAGCCAGCCACCTTGACGAGCACCTCGCCCGGCCCGGCGACCGGCTCTTCGATGTCGCCGACAGCAAGGGTTTCGGGTCCGCCCGCCTCTGTGGAAAGGAGCGCCCTCATGCCTCGACGGCCGTGCCCTTGGCAAACCAGGGCATTTCCCGCTGATGGCGGCTTTCATAGGCCGAGATCGCGGCATCCTGGGTCAGGGTCAGGCCGACTTCATCCAGCCCTTCCAGCAGGCAATGCTTGCGGAAGGGATCTATCTCGAACTTGAACCGATCCTGGAAGGGAGTGGTGACGGTCTGCGTTTCGAGATCGACCGTGATCGGATCGGTCCTGGCGACTTCCAGCAGCCGATCGACCTGTTCCTGCGGCAGCACGACCGTGAGTATGCCGTTCTTGAAGGCGTTGCCGGAAAAGATGTCCGAGAAGGACGGCGCGATCACCGAGGTGATGCCCATGTCCAGCAGCGCCCATGCGGCGTGCTCCCGGCTCGACCCGCAGCCGAAATTGTCCCCGGCGATGAGGATCGGCGCACTCTTGAACTCGGACTGGTCGAAGATATTGTCCGGATCTTCCCGAACCGTCTCGAATGCGCCCACGCCCAACCCTTCGCGGCTGATGGTCTTCAGCCAGCGCGCCGGGATGATGACGTCGGTGTCGACATTCTTGCGGCCGAACGGAATCGCGCGGCCCTCGACCTTGCGGAGAGGTTCCATCAATCGGTTTCCGGCGGCTCGCCCGAAGGCACGGTCGGAGCGGGCTTCTTTTCGGTCTTTTCCTTACGGCGCGAGCCATAAAGCAAGGCCGCCGCGATAGCCGCGGAGCCGATCGCGGCCCCGGCCAGGGCAGCGGGGCCTTTCCAGTTCTTGTCGCTTGGTTTGCTCATGACACCTCAATGAATGGCTGCGGCGCTGCTGGCAAGGCCTAGGCGGCCTCCGCTTCGCGCAACAATTCCCGCACGTCGGTCAGATGGCCGGTCACCGCCGCCGCGGCGGCCATCGCAGGCGAAACGAGATGGGTGCGCGCGCCGGGGCCCTGGCGGCCGACGAAATTGCGATTGCTGGTCGAGGCGCAGCGCTCGCCGGGGGGAACCTTGTCCGGGTTCATGCCGAGACAGGCCGAACAGCCTGGTTCGCGCCATTCCAGCCCGGCCTCTATGAAGATCTTGTCGAGGCCTTCCGCTTCGGCCTGGGCCTTCACCAGGCCGGACCCGGGAACCACGATCGCCCATTTGACATTGTCCGCCTTGCGGCGGCCCTTGATCACTTCGGCGGCGGCGCGCAGATCCTCGATCCGGCTGTTGGTGCAACTGCCGATGAAAATGTTCTGTACTTCGACTTCGGACAGCTTCTGGCCCGGCTCAAGGCCCATATAGGCAAGGCTGGCCCGCGCCGCTTCCTGCTTGGATGCGTCGGGGAAGCTCTCCGGAGCAGGAACCATGCCGCCGATCGGCGCCACATCCTCGGGTGAGGTGCCCCAGGTGACGGTAGGCTCTATATCGGCCGCGTTGATCGTCACGCTCTTGTCGAAACGGGCGCCATCGTCCGTCCGCAGGGTTTTCCACCAGGCGACGGCCTTTTCCCAATCCTCGCCCCTGGGGGCCAGCGAACGGCCCTTCAGATAGGCGAAGGTCTTCTCGTCCGGCGCGACCAGCCCGGCGCGGGCGCCGCCTTCGATCGACATGTTGCAGACGGTGAGGCGGGATTCGACGCTCATCTCCTCGAACACCTTGCCCCGGTATTCGATCACATAGCCGGTGCCCCCGGCTGTGCCGATCACGCCGATGATGTGGAGGATGAGATCCTTGGAGGTGACGCCCGGGCCGAGTTCGCCCTCGACGCGCACTTCCATGTTCTTCGATTGCTTGAGCAGCAGGGTCTGGGTGGCCAGCACATGCTCGACCTCGGACGTGCCGATGCCGAATGCCAGCGCGCCGACGCCGCCATGGGCCGCGGTATGGCTGTCGCCGCAAACGATGGTGGCGCCGGGCAGGGAGAACCCCTGTTCGGGGCCGACCACATGGACGATCCCCTGCTCGAGGTCCGTCGCGCCGATATAGCGGATGCCGAATTCGGGCGCGTTCCGCTCCAGCGCGGCGAGCTGCTGGGCGCTTTCCTTGTCGGCGATGGGCAGGCGGTTGCCGGCCGGATCGAGTCGGGCCGTTGTGGGCAGATTGTGATCGGGCACCGCCAGGGTCAGGTCGGGGCGGCGGACCTTGCGCCCGGCAAGGCGAAGCGCCTCGAACGCCTGGGGGCTGGTGACTTCGTGAACGAGATGGCGGTCAATGAAGATCAGGCAGGTGCCGTCATCGCGGCGTTCCACGACATGGGCATCCCAGATCTTCTCATAGAGTGTGCGCGGTTTACTGGCCATGCGCGGCACTTAATCCGCCTTGCGCGGAATGCAAGCGGGGCTGGCGATATCGGGGCGCGAGGCGTAATGGAAAATCATGAGCTGGGCGCTTCCCCTTGCCATTGTGCTGGCCACGATCCTTGCGATGGAATGGGTCGCCTGGGCGAGCCACAAATATATCATGCACGGCTTCGGCTGGGCATGGCATCGCGATCATCATGAGCCGCATGACCGGCTGCTGGAGAAGAACGATCTCTATGCCCTGGTCGGCGCCGCGATGAGCATTTCGATGTTCGCGCTCGGCAGCCCGATGCTGATGGGTTCGGGCGCGTGGTGGCCCGGCACCTGGATCGGCCTCGGCATCCTGGGCTACGGCATAATCTACACGCTGGTGCATGACGGGCTGGTTCATCAGCGCTATTTCCGCTGGGTGCCCCGGAAAGGATACGCCAGGCGACTGGTGCAGGCGCACAAGCTGCACCACGCTACGGTGGGCAAGGAGGGCGGGGTCAGCTTCGGCTTCGTGTTCGCTCGCGATCCGGCGGTGCTCAAGGCGGAACTGCAGGCGCAGCGGCAGGCGGGTATCGCGGTGTTGCGGGAAGCCGAGGCCGCTGATTTCTAGCTGGCGGCCAGTCTGGCCGCCGTTTCCCTGATAAGCGCGATCATGTTGGGCACCCCCTGGGTGCGGTTGGAACTGAGCTGCTTCTTCAGCTCGAACGGCTCCAGCGCGGCCAGTATGTCCATGTCCGCCACTTCCGCCGCCGGCTTGTCCTGAACCGCCGACAGGACCAGCGCGACAATCCCCTTGGTGATCGCGGCATTGCTGTCGGCCAGGAAATGCAGCTTCTCGCCATCCTGCGTGGGATAGATCCAGACCGCCGCCGAGCAGCCGCGAACCAGCGTCGCGTCGGTCTTCAGCGCGGCCGGCATCTCCTCCAGTTCGCGGCCGAGTTCGATCAGCAGGCGATAGCGCTCATCGCCTTCGAGAAATTCGTATTCTTCGCGGATGTCGTCGAGGCTGCGCATGGCGGGCCATGTAATCGAAGCGCCGGGCCGCACAAGCCCGCATCGCATGTTTAGCATTCTTCAACCGCTTTCCGGGAAGAAGGGGGCGGAATCGGAGATCGGGGCGGGACGTACGGTGAATTCTATTCGTATTCTCTTCAAGGTGATCGGCGCCGTCTTCGTGATCGGCATGATAGCGATCGGGATCGGCGGCACCTATCTGGAGCGCAATCCGGAAGAAGCGGCCGCCTATGCCGTGGCGACGATGGGCGTGGACAGCGATGCCGGCATGCCGGACCAGGCGGGCCAGATGATCGACAATTACGGCGATGCGCGCCGGGTGATCGCGGATGCCAAGAGCGCGGAAAGCGAATATCGCGCGCGCCGGGCGCAACGGGCCGCCACGGCAGAGGGCTGGGGCGAGGAATCCGCCACCGGGCAGGACTGGAGCGACCAGGCTTCGGCCTCTTCCGACTATTTCGTGGACTAGTCTCTTGCGCCGGTCGCTCCGGCGATTTGACTTGCATCCGCTCCTGTTTGCGCCTAAACAGACGCCCATCCCGACATTGTGAAGCAACGTTCGGGCCGGCGCCGGAAGGGGCCGGCGCCAAACTGCTTTGCCATGATGTCGGCTTTTGGAGTTGGCATGGCGAATATCGCGCGCATTACGGAGGTGATCGAGCCGGAGGTGAAGGCCTTGGGCTTCGAACTCGTGCGCGTGAAGATGCTCGGTTCCGAAGCCGGGGACGAGCCGGCCCTGCAGATCATGGCGGAAGATCCGGCGACCGGGCAGTTGCTGATCGAGCAATGCGCCGAACTTTCCCACCGCGTTTCCGACCGGCTCGACGAGCTGGAGGAACGGGGCGAGGTCCTGGTCGAAGGCGCCTACCGCCTCGAAGTCTCCTCGCCGGGGATCGACCGTCCCTTGACCAGGCTCAAGGATTTTGCCGACTGGGCAGGGCATGAGGCCAGGATTGAACTCGTCGAGTTGCTGGATGGTCGTAAGCGCTACCGTGGCGATCTGGCCGGAGTCGACGAGGCGGGCGAGATCGTCTCCATCACCGATGATGGAAATACCTATTCCGTGCCGTTCGGCGCGATTGCCAGCGCGAAGCTGGTGCTGACCGACCGGCTGATTGCCGCCACCCGTCCGCTGGATGCGAGCGGCGCCGATGAAATTCTCGAAGTAGAGGAAGGCTGAAGAACCGATGAGCAGTGCGATTTCCGCCAACAAGGCAGAGCTGCTTGCGATCGCCAATGCGGTCGCCACCGAGAAGATGATCGACAAGGCGATCGTCATCGAGGCGATGGAGGAAGCGATCCAGAAATCGGCGCGCAGCCGGTATGGCGCGGAGAACGACATCCGCGCCAAGCTCGATCCGCGCACCGGCGACCTGCGCCTGTGGCGCGTGGTCGAGGTGGTCGAGACGGTCGAGGACTATTTCAAGCAGGTCGATCTCAAGCAGGCGGAGAAGCTGGACGCCAACGCCAAGCTGGGCGATTTCATCGTCGATCCGCTGCCGCCGGTCGATCTCGGGCGTATCGACGCGCAGTCCGCCAAGCAGGTGATCTTCCAGAAGGTCCGCGATGCGGAGCGCGAGCGCCAGTATGAAGAGTTCAAGGACCGTGCGAGCGAGATCATCACCGGCGTTATCAAGTCGGTCGAATTCGGCCATGTGATCGTCAATCTCGGCCGGGCCGAGGGCGTCATCCGCCGCGATCAGCAGATCCCGCGCGAAGCCGCTCGCGTGGGCGAGCGGGTGCGCGCGCTTATCATGAAGGTGGAACGCAACAATCGCGGTCCGCAGATATTCCTGTCGCGCGCCCATCCCGAATTCATGAAGAAGCTGTTCGCGCAGGAAGTGCCCGAGATCTACGACGGCATCATCGAGATCAAGGCGGCCGCGCGCGATCCGGGCAGCCGCGCCAAGATCGGCGTCATCAGCCATGACAGCTCGATCGACCCGGTCGGCGCCTGCGTCGGCATGAAGGGGTCCCGCGTCCAGGCGGTCGTGCAGGAACTGCAGGGCGAGAAGATCGATATCATTCCCTGGAGCGAGGATACCGCGACCTTCGTCGTCAATGCGCTCCAGCCCGCCACCGTCAGCCGCGTGGTGATCGACGAGGATGAAGGCCGGATCGAGGTCGTCGTTCCGGACGATCAGCTCAGCCTCGCCATTGGCCGTCGCGGCCAGAACGTCCGGCTGGCGTCGCAGCTCACCGGCAGCGCCATCGACATCATGACCGAGGCCGAATCGAGCGAGAAGCGCCAGAAGGAATTCGCCGAGCGCTCCAAGATGTTCGAGGAAGAGCTGGACGTCGATGAAACCCTGTCCCAGCTGCTGGTGGCCGAAGGCTTCGCCGAGCTGGAAGAGGTCGCCTATGTCCCGCTGGAGGAACTGGCTTCGATCGAAGGCTTCGACGAGGAACTGGCCGAGGAGCTGCAGAGCCGCGCCAACGAGGCGCTGGAACGCCGCGAGGAAGCCGCGCGGCAGGAACGTCGCGGCCTTGGCGTGGAAGATGCCCTGGCGGAGATTCCCCACCTGACCGAGGCGATGCTCGTCACGCTCGGCAAGGCGGGAATCAAGACTCTCGACGACCTTGCCGATCTTGCGACCGACGAGCTTATCGCGCGCAAGCGGGCGGAGCAGCGCCGCCGCGAAAATTCGCCTCCGCGCCGTTCGCAGCGCGAGGACAACAAGGGCGGTGTGCTCGGCGAATACGGCCTGACCGAGGAGCAGGGCAACGAGATCATCATGGCCGCCCGCGCGCACTGGTTCGAAGATGAGGAACCGGCGAACGGCGGCGAGGCCGGCCCAGACAATGGGCCAGATAACGGGCCAGACAATGGGGAGGCCGCCGGTGCGGAATCCTCCCAATGAGCCGCTAAGGCCCGACATCGCCGCATCGCGGCCGGTTCGCAACGGCGGGCCGGGTCGCTCCCCCGTATCCGGCCAGGAAAAGGACGGGCCGGAGCGGAAATGCGTGCTGAGCGGAGACGTGCGCGGTCGCGACGAGATGTTGCGGCTGGCTATATCCCCTGCCGGTCCGGACGGAATCAGCCAGGTGCTGCCCGATGCGCTGGCGCGCGCGCCGGGGCGCGGCGCCTGGATCGGCGTGCCGCGAACCGAGCTGGAAGAGGCGCTGGCCAAGGGCCGGCTCAAGGCCGCGCTCGCCCGGGCGTTCAAGGATGGGCGC
This sequence comes from Tsuneonella sp. CC-YZS046, assembly GCF_035581365.1. Taxonomy (NCBI): domain Bacteria; kingdom Pseudomonadati; phylum Pseudomonadota; class Alphaproteobacteria; order Sphingomonadales; family Erythrobacteraceae; genus Tsuneonella; species Tsuneonella sp. CC-YZS046. The sequence continues at coordinate 491,723 of NZ_CP141590.1, forward strand.
TTCGATATTCCCGAAGATCTGGGGGAGCGCGCGGAAAATGCGCTCCAGCGGGCTTTTCTCGAGCGGCTGGGGCTCGAAATGCGGGCGGGAAAGCTTATCTTGGGTTCCGACCGGATCGCCGAGCAGGCGCGAATGGGCCGGGTTGCCTGGCTGGGTCATGCGGCGGATGCCAGTGACGATGGCGCGCGCAAGCTGGATCAGGCATACCGTGTGGGTCTGGATGAAGAAGGTTCCGGAAAGGGCGGCTTGCGCTTGCCACTGGACCGTGCGGCGTTGTCTGTGGCATTGGGCCGCGACAATGTCGTCCATCTGGCGTTGGCCGACATGGAATCGGCCGAGCGGGTGAGCGCCCCGCTTCGTCGCTTGCTGCATTTTACGGGTGCTGTGCCAGCGGCTGCAGGCGCTTCGGGAAGCGATCTGTTGATGGCCGCTGCACCAGGCATTGCGACGACGAATTGAGATTACGAAGGAAACGAACAGGCGTATGAGCGATAACGAAAACACACCAACGCGCACCCGTCGGCCGCTTGGGCTGAAGCGTTCGGTCGAGGCTGGCGAAGTCAAGCAGACTTTCAGTCATGGCCGCACCAACAAGGTGGTGGTCGAGGTGAAGCGCCGCAAGTTCATGAAGCCCGGCTCGCCGGAGGCTGCGGCTTCCGCACCTGCGCCCACGCCTGCTCCGGCCCCGGTCGCCAAGGCTCCGGAGCCGAAGGCCCCGGCGCGCCCCGCCCATGTGGCCCCGACCGGCGAAACCCGTCAGGAAATGCAGGCTCGCCTGCTGCGCGAGGCCGAGGAGTCCCGCCTTGCCGCCGCGGAAGAAGCCAATCGCCGCGAAGAGGAAGACCGCCTGCGCGCGATCGAGGAAGAGCGTCGCCGCGCGGAAGAGAATCGCAGGCTCGAGGAACAGGCCGAACAGCAAGCGAAAGCCGCCGAAGCCGGCGGCGATGCGCCTGAACAGGCCGCGCAAGTGCCGCCTGAAACAGGCGCGGGCGAGCCTGAGAGCACGGCCCAGAAGGGGCCGGAACAGGATCGGCCCAATACGCAGGGGAATGCTAACGCGGAACCCGCGCCGGCGCCGCGCAAATTCACCCCGGTGCAGTCTCCCAAGCCCAAGCGTGTGGAGAAGGAGGCGCCCGGCAAGAAGGGACCTGGCCGCGAGGTTCGCGATAACCGTGGCGACGATCGCCGCCGTGGCGGCAAGCTGACCGTCAACCGCGCCTTGAACGACGATGAAGGCGCGCGCGCCCGTTCGCTTGCGGCGCTCAAGCGCGCCCGTGAGAAGGAACGGCGGGCCCACTTCTCCGGACAGCAGCAGCAACGTGAGAAGCAGGTGCGCGACGTCGTCGTGCCCGAAGGTATCACGGTGCAGGAACTGGCCAACCGTATGGCTGAAAAGGGCGCCGACCTGGTGAAGGCGCTGTTCAACATGGGCATGATGGTCACCGTCAACCAGACGATCGACCAGGATACGGCGGAACTGCTGGTCGAGGAGTTCGGCCATCGGATCCAGCGCGTTTCCGAAAGCGACGTCGATATCGACACGTCGGAAGACGTCGATGCGGATGAAACGCTGAAGGCGCGTCCGCCGGTCGTTACGATCATGGGCCATGTCGACCACGGCAAGACCAGCCTGCTCGACGCCTTGCGCGGAACCGATGTGGTGCGCGGGGAAGCCGGCGGCATCACCCAGCATATGGGCGCCTACCAGATCAAGACGAAGTCGGGCGACAAGATCACCTTCCTCGATACGCCGGGCCACGAGGCATTCACCGAAATGCGGGCGCGCGGCGCCCACGTCACGGATATCGTGGTGCTGGTGGTCGCCGCGGACGACGGGATCATGCCGCAGACGATTGAGGCGATCAATCACACCAAGGCGGCCGGCGTCCCGATGATCGTGGCGATCAACAAGGTCGACAAGCCGGAGGCCAATCCGCAGAAGATCAGGGAACGCCTGCTGGAGCACGAGATCGTCGTCGAGGCGATGTCGGGCGAGGTGCAGGACGTGGAAGTTTCCGCCAAGACTGGCGCGGGGCTGGATAATCTGATCGAGAAAATCCTGCTCCAGGCCGAATTGATGGAACTCAAGGCCAATCCGGATCGCGAGGCGGAGGCAATCGTGATCGAAGCCAAGCTCGACAAGGGCAAGGGGCCTCTGGCGACCATTCTCGTCACTCGCGGTACGCTGAAGCAGGGCGACGTCTTCGTTGTCGGCACGGAGAGCGGCCGGGTGCGCGCGATGATCGACGACAAGGGCAAGCAGGTGAAGGAAGCGCCACCATCCATGCCGGTGGAAGTGCTCGGCCTTGGCGGCGTGCCGATGGCCGGCGATACCATGACGGTGGTGGAGAACGAGCAGCGCGCCCGCGAAGTGGCCCTGTATCGCAAGGAAAAGGCGACCGAGAAGCGCACCGCGATCGCGCCCGCCAGCCTCGATGCGATGTTCTCGGCCCTGGCCGACAAGCAGAACGTCATCGAGTTCCCGCTGGTGGTCAAGGCGGACGTGCAAGGCTCCGTCGAAGCGATCAACACCGCGCTTCACAATCTGTCGAACGACGAGATCAAGGTCCGGGTGCTGCATTCCGGCGTCGGCGCGATCACCGAAAGCGACGTCACCCTGGCTTCGGCCAGCGGCGCGCCGATCATCGGCTTCCATGTCCGTCCGAATGCGAAGGCGCGCGAGCTGATCGAGCGCAACAAGGTACGGATGATCTATCACGACGTGATCTATCATCTGACCGAGCAGATCGCGAAGGAAATGGCGGGCGAGCTGGGTCCGGAACGGATCGAGCATGTGGTCGGCAGGGCCGAGGTCAAGGAGATCTTCCCGGCGGGCAAGCGTGACAAGGCCGCGGGCCTTCTGGTGCTCGAAGGGTATATCCGCAAGGGCCTCAATGCGCGCCTTACCCGCGAGGATGTCATCGTGTCCAAGACGACGATCGCTTCCCTGCGCCGGTTCAAGGACGATGTGGACGAGGTCCGCGCCGGTCTCGAATGCGGTGTCGTGCTGGCTGATACGAACGACATCAAGCCGGGCGATCATCTCGAAGTGTTCGAGGTCGAGGAACGCGAACGGACGTTGTGATCCATTCCCCCTGTCGCTCGCGGCAGGGGAGGAGGATTGAACCATGGCACGACAGCAATCGACCCCCGAGACGCGCAGTGTCCGCCTGCTCAAGGTGGGCGAGCAGGTGCGCCACGTCATTTCCGAATTGCTCACGCGCCAGCAGGTGCATGACGAGGTGCTCACCGCCCATTCCGTAAGCGTTACGGAAGTGCGGATGTCGCCGGACCTGCGGCTCGCCAAGGTCTATGTGAAGCCGCTGCTCGGTTCGGAAGAGGAGGAAGTGCTCCAGGCCTTGCGCCGGAACACCGCCTTCTTCCAGCGCGAGGTGGCGCAGCGGCTCAAGCTCAAATATGCCGCGAAGATCCAGTTCCGCGCGGATGAAAGCTTCGATGAGGCGGGCCGCATAGAGCGGCTGCTGTCCGATCCGCGCGTTGCTCGCGATCTGGAGGATGGCGGGGATTGAGCGCTGGCCGTGCTGGCCTTTGCAACCGCAATCCCTATGTAACGGCCATGGGCAACATGCTTTACACAGCCGCCGCGCTGATCGTCCCGCTGGTCATCGCCATCGTCTTCCATGAGGTCGCTCATGGCTGGGTGGCGCGTTCGCTGGGCGATCCGACGGCTGAGGAGCAGCGCCGGCTGAGCCTCAATCCCGTCCGCCATGTCGATCCGATCGGCACGGTGGTTCTTCCCGGGATGCTGGCGCTCATCAAGGCTCCGGTTTTCGGTTGGGCCAAGCCGGTTCCGGTGAACAAATGGCGGCTGCGCAATCCGCGCTTCGGGATGATGGCGGTGGCGGCTGCGGGGCCGGGGACCAACTTTGTGCTGGCCGCGATCGGCGCGATCCTGCTCGGCCTGCTGGTGAGGGGTGGGGGGCAGCAGGAAGTCGGCGAATTGATGCTTTTCGCTGCGACGAGCCTCAATTATTTCATTACGATCAATATCTTCCTCGCCATGTTCAACCTGCTGCCGGTGCCGCCTTTCGATGGTTCGCATATCGTGGAAGGCCTGCTCCCTCCTCAGGCCGCGCGGCAATACAACCGGCTGCGGCCATTCGGCTTCCCGCTGCTCCTGTTGCTGCTGCTGGTGATCCCCTGGCTTTTTCCCGAACTGGGCATTGTCGAAAATGTCGTGCTGCCGCCCGTGATGTGGGCCGCGGAACATTACTACACCCTTGCCCGCGCCATCGCAGGCGGATGATTTCATGGCTGGCGCGATGCCGCATGGCTGGATCATTCTCGACAAGCCGCTCGGCCTTGGCTCGACCCAGGCGGTGGCGGCGGTGAAGCGCAATTTGCGGCAGGCGGGATATGGCAAGGTGAAGGTGGGGCATGGCGGCACGCTCGATCCGCTGGCTTCGGGAGTGCTGCCGATCGCGGTGGGAGAGGCGACCAAGCTCGCCGGGCGAATGCTCGATGCCACGAAGGAATATGCGTTCGTTCTGCGCTTCGGCGAGGAGACCGACACCCTGGATGCGGAAGGGCGCGTGATGGCCACCAGCGAGGTCCGGCCGTCGCTTGCCGGGGTGGAGGCGATGCTTCCGCGCTTCACGGGGGCAATCGAGCAGGTTCCGCCCGCCTTTTCCGCCCTCAAGGTGGAGGGCCGGCGGGCCTACGATCTGGCGCGCGCGGGCGAGGAGGTGGAATTGGACGTGCGGAATGTCGAGATATTCTCTCTCTCCGCAAGCTCGGGGAGAGAGGGCTGCGTGGAGGAGGTGCTGTTCACCGCCCATGTCTCCAAGGGCACCTATATCCGCGCGCTGGCGCGAGACATCGCGCATGCGCTCGGCACGGTCGGCCACGTCACGATGCTGCGCCGGTTGAGGGCGGGGCCGTTCGACCTTTCCCGGGCGATTTCACTGGACAAATTGAACGAAGTCGGTCAGGGCGCGCCTCTTGAAGACGTAATCCTGCCGCTGGAGGCAGGGCTGGACGACATCCCGGCCCTGGACCTCGATCCGGAAGCGGCACGGGCGGTCCGTCAGGGCCGGGTCCTTTCCGGATTGCCCCAGGACGATGGGCTGTATTGGGCGCGTGCCGGCAGATTGCCAGTCGCACTGATGGAGCTTTCGGGCGGCGACGCCCGGGTCGTCAGGGGGTTCAACCTTCCCGATGTCGCGGAGTGAATGAATATGTCGGTTACCGCCGAGAAGAAGCAGGAAATCATCAAGGACAATGCCCGCCAGTCCAACGACACGGGCAGTCCCGAAGTGCAGGTCGCGATCCTCACCGAGCGCATCCGCAACCTGACCGAGCACTTCAAGGGCCATCACAAGGACAATCACTCGCGTCGCGGCCTGCTGATGATGGTCAACAAGCGGCGTTCCCTGCTCGCCTATCTCAAGAAGAAGGATGTCGAGCGGTATAACGCCCTGATCCAGAAGCTGGGTCTTCGTAAGTAAAGAGATTGCGAAGCGGCCCCTGGCGGGCCGCTTCTTGCATGGGCTGCCCGCAATCCGGCGGGCGCCCCGGGGCGGAAACAGGCCCCATACCGGACCGGGACGGTACACCCGGCAGCAAAACCCCGCCGGCAATAGGGCCGCGGGACTGAGGAAAATCCAATGTTCGACGTTAAAACCGTATCGCTGGAGTGGGGCGGAAAGACCCTCACTCTGGAAACCGGCCGTATTGCCCGTCAAGCCGACGGCGCCGTGCTGGCCACTTATGGCGAAACCGTGGTGCTTTGCGCCGTGACGGCCGCCAAATCGGTGAAGGAAGGCCAGGACTTCTTCCCGCTCACCGTGCATTATCAGGAAAAGTTTTCCGCCGCCGGGCGCATTCCGGGCGGCTTCTTCAAGCGCGAGCGGGGGGCGACCGAAAAGGAAACGCTGACCAGCCGCCTGATCGACCGCCCGGTGCGGCCGCTGTTCCCCGAAGGCTTCTACAACGAGATCAACGTCATCGCCCAGGTGATGAGCTATGATGGCGAGACGGAGCCGGATATCGTCGCGATGATCGCGGCCTCTGCCGCGCTCACCATCTCCGGCGTGCCGTTCATGGGGCCGATCGGTGCCGCCCGGGTCGGCTTCAAGGACGGTGAGTATCAGCTCAACCCGTCTCTGTCCGAAACCGCCGAAGGCCGCCTCGACCTCGTTGTCGCCGCGACGCAAGAAGCGGTGATGATGGTCGAATCCGAGGCCAGGGAACTGACCGAGGACGAGATGCTCGGCGCCGTCATGTTCGCGCATGAGGAGTCCCGCGAGGTCATCAAGGCGATCATCGATCTGGCCGAGAAGGCCGCCAAGGACCCGTGGGAACTCGACCTTTCCGACAACACCGCCGACATGAAGGCGGAAATCAAGGGGCTGATCGGCAAGGATATCGCCGCGGCCTACGAGCAGACCAACAAGTCCGCCCGTTCGGACGCGCTCAACGCCGCTCGTGACAAGGTGAAGGCTCACTTCGCCGGCGCGGACGGCCAGACGCTGATGACCGCGATCAAGCTCACCAAGAAGCTGGAAGCGGAAATCGTGCGGACCGCCATTCTGAAGGATGGCAAGCGTATCGATGGCCGCACCACCACCCAGATCCGTCCGATCGAGGCAGTGGTGGGCGTTCTGCCGCGGACCCATGGTTCATCGCTGTTCACCCGTGGCGAAACGCAGGCGATCTGCACCACCACGCTCGGCACCAAGGACAGCGAGCAGATGATCGACGGTCTCAATGGCCTGTCCTATGAAAACTTCATGCTGCACTATAACTTCCCGCCCTATTCAGTTGGCGAAGTTGGGCGTTTCGGCGCTCCGGGCCGTCGCGAAGTCGGCCATGGCAAGCTGGCCTGGCGCGCGCTGCACCCCGTGCTGCCGTCCAAGGAAGATTTCCCCTACACCATCCGCGTCCTGTCCGACATCACCGAATCCAATGGCTCGTCCTCGATGGCCACGGTTTGCGGCGGCTGTCTTGCGATGATGGATGCGGGCGTTCCGATCGAACGGCCGGTATCCGGCATCGCGATGGGTCTGATCCTGGAAGGCGACGAGTTCGCCGTGCTCAGCGACATTCTCGGTGACGAGGATCACCTGGGCGACATGGACTTCAAGGTGGCCGGCACAGAAGCGGGCATCACCAGCCTGCAGATGGATATCAAGATCGCCGGCATCACCCGTGAGATCATGGAGCAGGCGCTGACGCAGGCCAAGGAAGGCCGCGCCCATATCCTTGGTGAGATGACCAAGGCGCTGGGTTCTGCCCGGACCGAGCTTTCCGCTCATGCCCCCCGCATCGAGACGATCCAGATCGACAAGTCCAAGATTCGCGACGTCATCGGCACCGGCGGCAAGGTCATCCGCGAGATCGTCGCGGAAACCGGCGCCAAGGTCGATATCGACGACGAGGGCGTCATCAAGATCAGCTCGTCCGACCTTTCGCAGATCGAAGCCGCGAAGAAGTGGATTCTGGGCATTGTCGAGGAGCCGGAAGTCGGCAAGATCTATGACGGCAAGGTCGTCAACATCGTCGATTTCGGCGCATTCGTGAACTTCATGGGCGGCAAGGACGGCCTCGTACACGTGTCCGAGATGCGCAACGAGCGTGTCGAGAAGCCGACCGATGTCGTGTCCGAAGGCCAGGAAGTGAAGGTCAAGGTGCTCGAGATCGACCAGCGCGGCAAGGTCCGCCTGTCGATGCGCGTGGTCGATCAGGAAACCGGCGCGGAGCTGGAAGACACTCGCCCGCCGAGGGAGCCTCGCGAACCGCGCGGCGATCGCGCGGACCGGGGTGACCGTCGTCCTCGTCGCGATGGCGACCGCAATGGCCGCGGCCGGGATCGTGGCCCGCGCCGCGAACGGTCGGAGCGCGACGAAGGCGGCAATCCGGATCATATGCCGGCGTTCCTCAAGGACGATTGAGCCGGCCTGGATTGAACTGAACGGGGCTCGCGGCGACGCGGGCCCTTTTTCATGCGTGCATGATCCGCATCGCGGCTGCTTGTTGAACCCGAATTTTTGTGGGATTGTCTGCCTCGCCAATCACATTGGGAGAGGTTTGTGAGCAAGCTCAAGATGTTCGGCGCGATTCCACGCAAGCCCGGGATCACGCAGCAATATTTCCACGATCATTACCGCCACCCGCATGGCACGATGGGGCGCCGGATTTCGACGATGATGGCCTATACGCAGAGCCATCAATTTCATTCCGACCTGCTCGGCGACGATCAGACCTATTTCGAAGCATGCGCCGAGGTCTGGATCGACCGCCCCCAGGATGCGATCGACTTCGGCAAGGAGCCGAACTATGTCGAGCATGTCCTTGATGACGAGCCGCTTTTCGTTGACCTGGAGAAGCTCGAATTCCTGTTTGCAGAAGAGGAAGTGCTTCAGGGCGGGGTGGACTGGAACGATCCCGAAGCCACATATGGGGACAAGCTGTTCCGGCTGGATACCCGCCCGATCAGCGTGAAGTTTCTGCAATTCATCATTTCCAATGGCGACACGCCCTGGGACCGGGACAATGATCTGGAACTGGGGCGGAAGATCGGCGCGTTGCGCCATGTGCGCTGCCGGCCCAATGCGGTGGTTCACCCGGACGGCGCTTTCGCGATCGGAGTGCGGGAACTCTATTGGCCGACCCAGCTCGCCATGGAAGAAGGGATCGCGCAGGACAAGGCGGCCTGGGAGGAATTGCTCCATCGTCCGCGCAAATCGATCCAGTTCTTCGCCACGGCCGAACGCTTCATGTGATCCTTGGGATCGAATGCAAGGAAGGGCGCCCTGCTGCGGCGCCCTTTTTGCTTTTGCAGGGGCGCGTCAGGCCGATATGCGCATCGCGCCCAGATAATCGATCTTGCCGATCTTCAGGCCCTTCATGCGAAGAATGCCGTAAGCGGTTGTCGCATGGAAATAAAAATTCGGCTGGGAAAAACTGAGCAGGAAATTTTCCGCGGTAAACGGCCGGTCGATCCGTCCGGGGATGATGAAGTGCATGTCCTTGCCCAGGAAACCTTCTATCTCTTCCTCGCTGACCGCTTCCAGCGCCGAGATCGCGGTGGCGAGGCGATGCTTCAGGCCCTCGAACGTGTTGGGCGGCTCGCTCATGTCGGGGGAGAATTGCCCCTCCCGCACGCCCTGAATCGCGCCTGCCGAATGAACCGCGCAGCTTTTCACCTGATAGGCAAAATCCAGCATGTCCTCGTAAAGGCGTCCGCCGATCAGATCGTCAGGAGCGCACCCGCCGCTGCTGCAGTGAGCCTCGGCCTTGTCGATCAGCCCGCCGACAGAACCGAGCAATTGCAGGCAGCTTGGAACAAAGGCGTCATAAAGGCTTATCGGCATGGGTTCGTCCTCCAGGGTGGATAGATGAACCCATGCATAGCCGGGCTTTGCGTTGCCCGCACCCGCTAGTTGCAAGCCTTCAGGCAATGAACGGCACGGGTGGCTCTCCGCCCGCCTCTAGCGGACGCGTGGGCCGCCGAACGGCAAGGGCGGCGGCGGGCGGCGCACGCCGCGCGGCAATTGGGCCTGATAGGCGCGGCCGCAATGCTCGACGCAATAGGGGAAGCCGGGGTTCACCTTCTCCCCGCAAAAATGGAAATCCGGCTCGCCGGGATGACCCATCGGCCAGCGGCATACGCGGTCGTTGAGATCGAGCAGGCTGGTCTTGTCCGCAATTTCCGGGCTGGGCTTGGCGGGAACGAGGCGGCGCGGGGGCGCGGGCGGGATGGGGGCCTGCTGGTCGCCCGGACCCTGGCGCAGGAAGCCGCCCGGGCCTACCGAGACGATTCTCGGGTTCGCCTTCGGGCTGGGCAAGGGTTGGGATTGTGTGTCGGCCTCGATGCTCGGCGATGGTGCGTCGGGCGCGGCCGGCTTGGCTTCCAGCGACGCGGGCGCGGCGGGCGGCGCAGCCGGCTTGGGCGGTTTCTTGGCCGATGCCGGGGGCTTCGGCTTGGCGGCGGAACCCTCGTTGGGCTTGACCGGGGACGGCCGGGACTTGAGGCCGAGACGATGGGCCTTGCCGATCACGGCATTGCGGCTCACTCCCCCCAGATGCTCGGCGATCTGGCTTGCCGTGGCGCCGCCTTCCCACATCTTGGTAAGTGTCGCGATCCGTTCTTCGGTCCAGCTCATTTCAGCTCCAAATCATAATGCGGTCATGGCAGCGCCAAGGTCTGCACTTGCCACGTGCAACACCTGCCGATAGTCGCCCGGTCATGGCCGATCAAGCGCAACCGACCCTTTCGTCAGACCAGTCCCCGTCTGATACTTCCTCGAAAGCCAGGCCGGACTTCGCACCCTGGGGCACGGTAATGATTCCGGGCGTCAACCGTCGTGGATTGTGGACTCTCTATATTAAGGAGGTCCGCCGGTTTCTCAAGGTCCAGACCCAGACAATCTGGGCTCCGGCGGTCACGACTCTGCTTTTTCTGGTCATATTCACCGTTGCGCTGGGGCGGGCGGACAAGCAGGTGCTGGGCGTTTCCTTCGCCAGTTTCGTCGCGCCGGGGCTTATCATGATGGGAATGATGCAGAACGCATTCGCCAATTCCAGCTTTTCCCTGCTCGTCGGCAAGATTCAGGGCACCATCATAGATTATCTCATGCCGCCGCTTTCTCAGGGGGAACTCATGGCCGGCATAGTCGGCGCGGCGATTACGCGCGCCGCGCTGGTAGGGTTTGCGGTTGCCGGAGCCATGGCCTTCTGGCCGGACGTCCGGCTTTCGGCCGCCCATCCCTGGGCGATTGCCTGGTTCGGCCTGATGGGGGCCCTGCTCCTGTCCCTGCTGGGCTTCCTGACATCCATCTGGGCGGAAAAATTCGACCACAACGCTGCCGTCACCAATTTCGTGATCGCGCCGCTGTCCCTGCTGTCCGGCACGTTCTATGTCATCCACAACCTGTCTCCGCTGTTCCAGGCGATCAGCCGGGCCAATCCCTTTTTCTACGTCATTTCCGGCTTCCGCTTCGGCTTTCTGGGGCAGAGCGATATCGGCGCCGACAATGCCAGCGTGGCTTGGGCGGCGATTGGGCTTGCTCTCCTCAACCTTGCCTTGGGGGGGGTCTGCTATGCCCTGCTCCGTTCAGGCTGGAGGCTCAAGAGCTGAGAAGGATGCCCGGCCCCGAGGGCGATCAGTGGGTCAATCCGTCGCGCAGCCGATAGCGCCCGTTGGCAAAGCCCTTGAACAGCTGGGGCAGGGAGGGGTGCTCGATCGGGCCGCCCTCGCTGTCCGCCACGAGATTCTGCTGGCTGACATAGGCGACATAGCTCGCTTCGCCATTCTCGGCGAGCAAGTGGTAAAATGGCTGGTTGCGCCGGGGGCGCAGGGTTTCCGGAATGGCTTCATACCATTCCTCGCTGTTGGCGAAGACCGGGTCGATATCGAACACGACCCCTCGGAAATCGAACAGGCGATGGCGGACGACATCGCCGATGCCGAAGCGTGCATCGGTTTGGCGGGGTGCTTCGATTACCCGCCCCGCTTGAGGAGAAAAGAAGGAAGCCCTGTCCATATAGTGAAGATATAGGATGTTGCAGGTGCGAAACAAGATGTCGTTCCCGAACATCCCCAGCCTTGTGCGATAGGGTCTTGGCAAGGCATCGGGCATCGGCTAACCGCGCCCTTCCAAACCGACCGCGCGCCTTCCCGCGCGCAGGCTGCACCCCTGCGGAGAGGTGGCTGAGTGGTCGAAAGCACCGCACTCGAAATGCGGCATACGGGCAACTGTATCGAGGGTTCGAATCCCTCCCTCTCCGCCACATACAGTCAAGGCGCCGATGCTGTTCGCCTCGGCCGATCAGGACCGCATCGGACTGGGGCAGGCGCTTGATGTCTCCGGTCAGCGTCCGGACCAAGCTGCCCAGGACGATGCAGTTGCTTTGAGAAAGCGCCCACTCAGGGGGGGGGCTTATTGGGGCCAGCTTAGTCGCCGACCATCGCTTTTGCCTTCGCGCTCCCGACATTGTCGACAGGCTGCAACGGCGCCGCGGCAAGGCCATTGATCACCAGTTCCGTGAATATCGAGCCGATGGCGAGGGAGGTGCCACTTACATTGCCCGGCTTGTACCAACGTCCAACCCAGTTCACCATTCCCATGATGGCATAGGCCACCGTTCTGGAAGGGCCGAGATTTTTGAAGCTGCCGTCTTCATAGCCTTCCTCGATGATCTTGATGATCGCATCTTCATAATCGTGGTTCAACTGGCGCATTTGTTTCGCCCAGGCCGAGCGACTGTCTCCAACGGTCTTGAGGTTTTCCCGCACATAAATATGAAGGAGCGGGTAATGACGTTCATATGAATTTGTAGTCTCTATGATGAATTTTTTCAATTTATCGAGCGCGCTATCTGAAGATTCATCAATTTCCCGGGCAATTCTAACATTATCTTCGCAGGCTTCACGCACGACGTCGTCGAACAATTCTTCCTTGCTCGAAATGTAATAGTAAAGGGATGCGCGATCTATATTGAGTTCTTCGGCCACAGCGGCGATCGTAGTGGCCTGATAGCCTTTTTTCGCAAAGACCCTGCTTGCGGCTTCGATGACCTCCCGCCTTCGCTCCATATAGAGTTCGGCGCCTTCCTCTCGAGCGGCATTACGGCGATGCCTGGCTCGCTTCTGTGTGCTCAACGTCTGTTTTCCTTCATCAAACCTTGCGAGGATACAGCGATCTTGCAGTGCGGCGCAACAGTGCCGTGCCCGCTGGGGGCTTGGGAGCCAGCGCTAATTCGGTTTTAGTCAGGATACGGCCTGAAGGTAAGGCATCAGGCGGGGCGGCAAGGCGCGCCGCCCGGTTGGAGGACACGCGCCTACCGATATGGGGTGCGTGCCCTCTCTTGATCGGGGGCGGGCCACCCGGACCACGGGGCGGGGCTTTACCCTTGCTCGGCAAGCGCCGCCGGCCGTGCCGTAACCTTGCCGGTATTGCTGAACATCTTCCGGACTTCGGGTATCACTTTCTCGGCAAACAGCCGCAAGCTGTTCTGCGCATATTCGAAAGGCATCCCGCCATAGGAGAATTCGACGAGCGCGAAGAAGGGGCCGATCAGGTCCAGCCGCTCCCTGTATTTTTCGATGATCTGCGCTGGCGTGCCCCAATTCTGGGCTTCCACATAGTTCTTCTGCGATTCCTCCATGCCGGCCGACTTTATGAGGTCGGCCGCGGCCTGGTAGCCTTCATAGCCTTTGATGTCCTTGAAGTGATCGCCGGCAAACTCGTAGTGCTTGACCACCGAGACATAGTGTTTGCTGAGATACTCGTAGGCGAGCCTCTTCGCTTCCTCGGGGTCCTCATGGCAGACGGTCACGTCTGTCAGCACCGGCTCGGGCACGTCGAGATGCGGGTGGAACTCGGCAAAAGCCTTCCGGTAGGATTCGATCATCGGCACATGGCGTTCGATGGGCCACTGTATGAACGTCATCATGCGGCCGCCCAGTTCCGCTGCGGCCAGTGCCGAATCCTCTGACATGGCAACGCAGTAGAGCGCATCGGAATACCCGCGCAGCGGTTTGGGACGTATGTCGACCCGAGGTTGCTTGTAGAACTTGCCGTTGCCTTCGATGAACCCATTGTCCAGCGCATCGAGCACCATGCGCGCGGCCTCCGCGTAACGTTCGCGGGATTCATTCATGTCTTGCCGAAAACCGAGATATTCCCGGCGTGCAAGGCCTCGGCCGATACCAAGCGCGGTTCGCCCGGGCGCGAAATATTCAAGCATGGCCATCTTTTCGGCGACGCGAAGCGGATCGTGCCATGGCAGAATCACCGCTCCCGGAACGAGTTTGGCGGTCTTGGTCAGCGGAGCGAGGTAGGACAGATACTGAATGTTGTCGGGGCACATGCCGTAGGCGTCGAAGTGATGTTCGACACACCACAGCGAGTCGAATCCATGCCGGTCGGCGGCAAGGGCGAGTGCGACCTCACCTTCCCACATTGCAAAATCGTCCAGCTTTTCATGCCAGTTCTGCATTGAGTTGAGGAACCCGAATTCCATTTCGGCCATGGCGCCATCTCCTTTGGTTGAGCCTTCTGTGAGGCCATTGATTGAGGTCAGCCTATGGCGTATGCAGATATGTGTCAACGCTATGTGGAATTGATATTATCAAATGATATTCAGTAAAATTCAATTTCATTTTATGATAAGTTTGATAAAATTATTCCATAAATCCAATCATATATAAATTCAACTATGTGTTGAATAATAAAAATAAGGGAAGAGGAAATGAGTGAAGCGGAAAACGTTTTAAGAATGAATTCTGATCTCAGGGATGCATGGCTGGAGAATCCGGATTATACTTATGATGATATCCGCAGGATATTCGAGGACTGGCTGGATCAGTTCGAAATTCCGGAGGGCAGCATATTTGAGGAGGCGGATCTGGGCGGGGTCCCATGCCTTTGGGCGAAGGCGCCAGGGAGCAGCGCGGATCGTGTCATCATTCACTATCATTCGGGCGGCTATCTGATCGGTTCTGCTCGGGGCTATCGCTCGTTTGGCGGTTTTTTGTCCGCGGCAACCGGATGCCGGGTGTTGCTGCCGGATTATCGGCTTGCGCCGGATCATCCTTTTCCCGCGGGCGTAGATGATGCTCTGTCGGTCTATCGAGGGTTGCTTGAAGCTGGAGCCGCTCCGTCAAAAATCGTTCTTTGCGGAGATTCGGCGGGCGGCGGGCTCTGCTTGGTGACGCTTCTGCGGATCAGGGATGCAGGGTTGCCTCCCCCTGCGGGAGGCATCGCCATTTCGCCGCTGGCCGACTTCACGCATTCCGGCGCTTCGCGCCAATCGAATGAGGGCGTCGATCCTCTGGTGACGATGAAGCAGTTGCTTGCCATGGGGGATACGTATTGCGGCGATCGGAGCCGGAGCGACCCGTTGCTTTCGCCTGTCTTTGCTGACTGGAGAGGGGCGTCGCCCCTGTTGCTGATGGCAGGGGAGATCGAGATGCTGCGCGATGACGCGCGCCTGTGCGCGCAGGCCGCGATTTCGGCCGGCGTGGAGGTCACTTATCTGGAAGGCAAGGAGATGGCGCATATCTGGCCGCTTTATGCCGATCGCCTTTCTCAGGCGCGGGATAGCCTGTCCGATATTGACTGGTTTGTTCGAAGGTGGATGGGGTGAGCGCTTCCAGCCGCTAAAAACGCAGAAAACCGGCGGCCTTCCGGGGAAAACAATCGTCATTTTTCTCCTTCGGCGCTGAATGAGGAATTCCACCGTGCCTTTTGGTGCGGAATCTTTTCTGGAATGCGATATTTACTAAAATATCAACTATATGTGGATGATTTTATATTTCAGAAATTTTGCGATATATCATAATATATAAGAGAATTATGCGTAATTTTGCATAACTCAAATCGATAATTATAATTAATATTATGTTTTTGTGGGGAAAATGGTAATTCCACACGGTGTTGACACATAAATCGATCTGGAGTTATCACCCTTTCAGGCACAGCGAATCAACATTCCTGGGGAAACCAGGAGGTGTGTCTGGGAGAGGTTGATATGAGAAATGCACTCGTCATCGCGACATCGGCAGCGGCCATTGCTGCTGTCATGACATCGCCGGCCTACGCGCAATCTACGGAGCATGTGCAATCGGCTCCGCTCCCCAATGAAATCGTGGTCACTGCGCAAAGGCGAGCGGAAAGCCTGTCGAGAACGCCGATTTCCGTGCAGGTTCTGAGTAATGAGGCGCTCGAGCGTCGTGCGATCACCTCGGACGCCGATCTCCAAACCGCCATGCCGGGCCTGACGGTGCGTGCCGGGCAGACGTCCAATACCTTGAATTATTCCATCCGCGGGCAAACGGTCGACATCAACAGCAGCTCGCGTTCCAGCGTGCTGCCCTATGTCAACGAAGTGCAGATCGGCGGCGGCAGTTCCAAGGGCGGCGCTTCCGCAAGCTCGCTTTACGATCTTCAGTCGGTTCAGGTGCTGAAGGGGCCGCAGGGCACCTTGTTCGGGCGCAATTCCACCGGCGGCGCCGTGCTGTTCGAAACCCGCAAGCCTGGCGATACCGTCGAGGGTTATATAACCGGATGGATCGGCAACTATGACGAGCGCAAGCTTGAGGGCGCTGTGAGCCTTCCGCTCGTAAAGGATGTGCTCGCCGTCCGGGCTGCCGGCTTTTATCAGAAACGAGACGGCTATCAGGTCAATCTGCTGGACGATAGCCGTCTCGGCAACGTCGATACGAAGAGCGGGCGCCTCAGCATCTCGCTCACTCCCGGCTCGGACTTCACCAATGAAACCATGGTGCAGTTCACGCGCGGCCGTGGGAACAACATGAGCATCGTGGCCGTGGACGCATTTCCCGGCACTTCGGGGCTGGGCTTCGTTCCCGGCAGCTTCCTCTACTCGCCACTGGTCGACGGCGCTTTCGGGGCCGGGACCTGGGCGGCGTTCCTTGCGGCCCATCCGAACCTGAACCCGGGCGGCCTGGAGGCGGCAATCGCGGATCAGGCGACCAGGGATCTGCTCCACGTTCGCCTGGACTCGCCCAATTATCACTTTGCCAATGATTGGGTCGTCACGAACACGTCGGAGTTGAAGGTCGCCGCCGATACGCAGCTTCGGCTGATCCTTGGCTATGGCCATTCAAAATATGGCAATTCCGCGGAATATGATGGCACCGAGTTCCCGCTCGACAACCAGACGCCGCATGGCGTTCGCGGCACGCTGGAGCAGTTTTCCGTCGAACCGCAGATACAGGGTTCGGAGTTCAACGGCGCCTTGAAGTATGTGGCGGGCCTGTTCTATTCCAAGGAGACAGAGGAAACTCGCGCGCTGACCGCCATTCTCGATCTGTCGCCTGTCGTGCCTGTTACGATCCAGACCAACAGCGGCAATATCAAGAGCGAGTCGTACGCCATCTATGGCCATGGCACACTCGACCTGAGCGGCATCACCGGCGTCGAGGGCCTGGGCATAACGCTGGGCGGCCGCTATACGAAAGAGAAGGTCAGCAATCTCCACTTCGCGGACGACGTCTACATCGTCAACGGCGCTCCTCCGGGGGCGGTGTTCCAGAACCCGCTGAAGGACAAGTTCAAGCAGTTCAGCTGGACGGTGGGCCTGCAATATCAGGCCACGCCCGAATTGTTGCTGTATGCGGCGTCCCGCCGCAGTTTCCGCAGCGGTGGCTTCAATTTCTACGCTCCGCCGCTGCCGGGCTTCGGCAACGACGGCGGCGCCGAGTTCAAGCAGGAGCGGGCAACCGACATCGAAGGCGGCGTGAAGTTCAGCGGCAGGCTGGGCAGCATGCCGGCATCGTTCAACCTTGCCGGATACAAGATGTGGGTGAAGAACATCCAGCGCTCCAACTTCGTATCGGTGTTTGGGCAGCTCGCCGGGATCACCGTCAACGTGCCGGAGGCGCAGATCTACGGATTTGAGCTGGACGGCCAGATCAGCCCGGCTTCATGGCTGAGCCTGGGCGGTTCGGCTGTCTATACCCATGCGGAGTTCACGGACAACGTCGTGTCGGTCCTCGGCAATCCGGCGGTCGCTTTCGGGCCTTATCCCGACAGCCCGAAATGGGCGCTTACCGGATATTTCGATATCAACGCGCCCGTGGCATCGCGGCTGACCGCCATGTTGCGCGGGGATGTCTATCATCAGACCTCGATGGCCTACAGCTCCACCGCCAATACCCTCAATCCCGGGGCCTTCATACCGGCGTATACCATCATGAACTTGCGCGCCGGCATTGAGGATCGGGAAGCCGGCTGGTCGATTGCGGGTATCGTGAAGAACGTCGCGGACAAGCGATATGCGGTCGGCGGCGTCGCTTACAAGAGTCTCCTTTCGACCAACACCTTGGTGCCCGGCGCTCCTCGAACCTACATGGTCGAACTCCGTTATAATTTCTGATCCGGGCTGGCTCGGGCCTCGGGGGCGTTTCCCGGGGCTCGCTCCCGCAAAGGAAGAAGCAATGAACACCGTCGTCACTCTTGCTGATATTCCGCCGCATATCCCTTCCGATCGTATCGTTGATTTCGACATCTACGATCCGCCTTTGCGCAAGAGCGATATCTACGATGGCTGGGCCAATCTTATGGGAGATGAAGTTCCCGACCTGGTCTGGACGCCGCGCAACGAGGGGCATTGGCTGCCAACCCGCTCCTCCCTCGTGCTCGAAATACTGGAGGATCACGAGAATTTCTCGAACAACAACGTGATCATCCCGAAGAGCCATGGCGACAGCTACAAGGTGATACCCGGATATTTCGATCCGCCCGAGCACACTCCCTATCGGCTGGCGCTTAACGCCGCCCTCTCGCCCAGGATCGTGAAGGGGATCGAAGGGAAGATCCGGTCCATCGCGGGGGATCTCGCGGAGAATCTGAAGCGCCGGGGGGAATGTGAGTTCGTATCGGAATTCGCGGAAATCCTCCCGATCACAATGTTCATGTCCCTCATGGAACTTCCCATGGAAGATGTTCCGCAGACCAAGTTCTGGGCCAACCAGATGTTCAGGCCCGATGGCTCCATCGGTTTCGATGAGGCTTTGGGCAAGCTCACGGACTATATGGCCGGCCATGTCGACCGCCGAATGGGTGGGGATGGAACCGACATGTTGAGCCAGCTCATCAACAGCAAGATAAACGGGAAGCCGCTTTCCCGCTACGACGCGGTCCAGATCGCGACGCAAGTCGTCATAGCGGGTCTGGACACGGTGGTCAGTTTTCTGGGGTTCGTGTTTCGCTATCTTGCCACGCATCCGGAACTGAGGCGCCAGCTCGCATCGGACCTTGCGCTGGTCCCCCGCGCGGTTGATGAATTTGTCCGGCGCTTTCCCATTGTAACTATAGGCCGGCTCGTCCGCCACGACATGAATTTCCATGGCGTGCAGCTCAAGGCTGGCGAGATGATGGCAATTCCCACCATGATCGCGGCCAGCGACGAAAGTTTCAATGAAGACCCGCGGCAGGTCAGGGTCGAGAGGATTTCCCGCAATATTCTGACCTTCGGGGCGGGTCCCCATCTTTGCCCGGGGCGCCATCTGGCAAGGGCCGAGATAAGTGTGACATTGCAGGAGTGGCTGAAAAGGATTCCCGAATTCACGATGCGGCCAGGCGAAGGGCCGGATTACAGGGCGGGCGTCGTTACCACCATTCCGTCGCTTCATCTCGTGTGGCCAGCGAAAGCGGAGGCTTGAGATGGTGGCGCGGCCGCAGAGAAGAGGCGTACGCCTGAAAGTGCAGCCGTCGTCCATCTCGCTGCAATCGTTTGAAGAGGTGCTGCCCGCCCCGCTGCCTGACGAGGTGGTCGTGGAAGTTCGGGCCAGTTCCTTGAATTACCATGATTATCTTGTCCTGACAGGGGCAATTCCCGTGGCCGACGGCAGAATTCCGCTGTCCGATGGCGCTGGCACGGTTGTCGCCGCCGGTTCCGCGGTCAAGGAATTTGCCTTGGGTGACAATGTTCTGGGCATTTTCTTCCCCGACTGGGTTCGAGGGAAGCCAACGCCGGAAACTCTTGCGAACATCGCCGGGGACAGCGTCGATGGGTTTGCCGCAAGCCACGTCGTTATGCCGGAGCGACGCTTTACGCCTATGCCCGAGGGGTTGGGCTTCATGGAAGCGGCCACCATTCCCTGTGCGGGAGTTACCGCCTGGACGGCCCTGACCGGGGACGGCGGCATCGAACCCGGTGATGTCGTGGTGATCCAGGGTTCGGGCGGAGTGGCGATCTGGACGCTGCAACTGGCAAAATCGATGGGCGCCAGAGTGATCGCGCTGACATCCTCGCGTGAAAAATCAGCCACGCTTGCGTCGCTCGGGGCGGATCTGACCATAGACTACAAATCCCAGCCCGACTGGGCCTTGCCGGTCATTGAATTCACGGGCGGCGCGGGCGCGGATTTGATCGTGGATGTCGTGGGCGGCGCCGGTTTCAGCCAGTCAATTGCCGCTTGCCGGATGGGTGGCCGGATCGCGGCCATCGGCTTCCTGGCTGATACGATCGCTCCGGTGGCCATTCCCGACCTGCTTCTCCGGCATATCAGAATTTCAGGCAGGGCAGTTGGAAGCCGGGAAGATCAAGAAAATCTCGTGAAATATATAAGCGGAAAATCGATCAATCCGGTTGTTGGAAAATCATTTTACATGGAAAAATTGAGTGATGCTTTTAAGGATTTTGAAAGAAAGGAAACTGTTGGAAAAATATCAATAGTGAATTGATATAATCATGCGGTTGTTTAATTGTAATTTATCTTAAGGAACTGAGGTGGAATCTTCTTTGGATAAAAGATTGGAGGCGGCTCTCGCGAAAGCTAACTTGCCGACGCTTGCATGCATCCTCGTTCATCTCACCGGGGATCGGGCCTGGATCGAGGGCAGGTTTCGTCCCAGCAGGACGCGCGGCCTCGATGACAATGACAGCGGCGGCTATCCGGAAGATGTCGCCGATGAAATCCGTGTCGCGGCGCGGGATGCGCTGCTTGAATGGTTCGCGGGAGCGCCGCTGGCCAAGCCCAATCTGTCGGATGCGGAACTCATCGAAATGATGGGTATCTCGCTGGGCGAGACTATTCCGCCGGAATACGCGCTGATGGTGCGTGGGGAATTGCAGCTTCCGGGAGGCGAAGTGAGTGACAGCGCCCCCGCGATGGCGCCGCCGGAAGGCTTTAGCGCGATTATCATCGGGGCAGGCATTTCCGGTCTATGCGCTGCCGTGAATTTTGCGGCGGCGGGCATTCCCTACACCATTGTGGAGCGCCAAGGTTGCGTCGGTGGCGTCTGGTCCGAGAATTGCTATCCGGGTGCGGGCTGCGACGTTCCCAGCCACCTCTATTCCTATTCCTTCAACCCGTTCGACTGGTCGCGCTTCTTTGCCGGCCGCCAGGAAATCCACCAATATCTGAGGAGCGTGGCCGAAAATTTCGGCGTGCTGGATCATATCCGATTTGGCCTGGAGGTGACCGAAGCGTCGTTTGACGAGGTCAGTGAAACATGGTCCGTGGACATGGTCGCCAGGGATGGCTCCCGCAAAAGCCTGCGCGGCAATATCCTGATAAGTGCCGTGGGCGCCTTCAACAAACCTCGCTTGCCCAATGTGCCGGGGCTGGACAGTTTCAAAGGCCCAAGCGTGCATACCGCCCATTATCCCGAAGCGGGGCTGGATCTTGATGGCAAGCGAGTGGTGCTGGTCGGCAACGGCGCCAGCGCAATGCAAGTGGGGCCGGCGATCGCGGGCCGCGTATCCGAGCTGACCATTGTGCAACGCACGCCGCAGTGGATCGCGCCTTTCCCGAAGTTCGCGCAGGATATTCCCGATGAGCTGAGGTGGCTGCTCCAGGAGGTTCCGCTCTACCGCCTGTGGTATCGTTTGCGCTTGAGCTGGGCTTTCAACGACAAGCTGTATGAAGCGTTGCAGCAGGACCCTGAATGGTCGTCCGACGGGGCATCGATCAATGCCGTGAATGACAGTCACCGGGTGGCCTTGACGGACTATGCGCGCCGCGAGCTGGCGGATGCTCCTGAGCTTCTGCCGATGGTGGTGCCGGATTATCCGCCCTTCGGTAAACGGATGCTGCTGGACAACGGCTGGTTCAAGACGCTTGCCCGGGACAATGTGCGGCTGGTCGACCGTGGCGTCAAATCCGTGTTCGAGAATGGCGTTGTGCTCGATGACGATACGACCCTGGAAGCCGATGCGTTGATCTGGGCCACCGGCTTCGATGTGGTGAATTTTATTACGCCGATGAACGTCAGGGGGCGGGGCGGCGCTACCCTTCAGAATGACTGGAATGGCGACGACGCCAAGGCCTATCTCGGGACAGTCGTTCATGGCTATCCGAACTTCTTCTGCCTCTATGGGCCAAACACGCAGTTCGGGCATGGGGGCAGCCTGATCACCATACTGGAGCGGCAGATGCATTATGTCATGTCGCTGTTGAGCCAGATGTTCGCGCGGAATATTTCCACCGTCGAGGTCCGCAAGACCGTTTTCGACGACTACAATCGCAAGGTGGATGAGCTTCACGCAGGCATGGTGTGGACCTTTCCCGGTGTGGAAACCTATTACAAGAATTCCAAAGGCAGAGTTGTTGTGAATAACCCCTTCAGGGTTATTCAATTCTGGCAAATGACGGAAACTGCCAATCTTGATGATTATGATATTAATTTCATGAAATAAATACTTTATTGGATTTGGGAGATGTGCTGTGTCTGAGAGGTTACGTTTTGGAACGTTTATACCGCCGCATCATTTGCCGGTGAACTACAACCCGACCTATGCGTTGCAGCGGGATGTGGAGATCGTGCAGCTGGCGGACGCGATCGGCTTTGACGAGGCGTGGTTCGGGGAGCATCATTCCGGGGGTGCGGAGCCGATCGGCGATCCGATGCTGTTCATCGCCCATGTGGCGGCGCAGACGCGCCATATCCGGTTGGGTACGGGGGTAGTCTCGCTGCCCTATCACAACCCGCTGTGGGTGGCGGACCGGCTGGCCATGCTCGATCACCTGACGCGCGGTCGGGTCATGCTGGGACTGGGGCCGGGCGCGCTGGCGACCGATGCGGGGATGATCGGCATCCATCCGTCCGAGCAGCGCGATGCGCTGGAACAGGATGCGGCGGTGCTGATGCATCTGATGACCAGCGAGGAGCCGATCAGCATCGAGACGCCGCGCTACAGGCTGGTCAACGCCAAGCTGCAGCTGGACTTCTACCAGGACCCGCATCCCGAGGTGGCGGCGGCGGCGATCGTCTCGCCCTCTGGTCCCCGGCTGGCGGGGACGCATGGCGCGGGCCTGCTGTCGATCGGGGCGACGATGAAGGCGGGTGTGGATGTGCTGGCGATGCATTGGGACGTGGCCGAGGCGCGGGCGAAGGAATGCGGCAAGACGGTGGACCGGAAGAACTGGCGGCTGGTTGGGCTGATGCATCTGGCGGACACCAAGGAGCAGGCCCTGAAGGATGTGGAGTTCGGCCTGCGCGAGTTCTGCGATTATCTGCAGCACACCACGCCGACCCCGCAGATGACGCCGACGGGCAGCACGGTGTCGGAATATATCGACTGGGCCCTGTCGACGGGCGCGGCGGTGATCGGGACCTATGACGAGGCGATCGAGCAGATCGAGAAGCTGCAGGAACTGTCGAACGGCGGGTTCGGCTGCTATCTTCTGTTCGACCACAACTGGGCGCGGTGGGGGGCCAAGAAGCGGCATTACGAGATCTTCGGGGATTACGTGATCCCGCATTTCAAGAAGACCAACCGCCGCCTCCGCCAAAGCGAACTCGATGCCCGCGCCGTCCGTGAACATCTCGCCGCAGAACAACAGGCTGCGATCGAAGCCTTTGCCGCCAGGCACAAGAAAAGCGAAGAGACGGCTTGATCCCGGAGGCTTCATCCATGTCGGTTGGCGAGACAGGAAAATATGGCGGCTATCTAGCCGATCTTCTGAGGGAGAATGCATCCCGCAGGCCACATCACCCATGCCTTTCGTTGGATGAAGAGCACCTTACCTTTTCCGGATTGGACGCGCGAAGCAATCAGTTGGGCAATGCGTTGCTTGGGAAGGGTTTGAAGGCGGGAGATCGCGTGGCGCTGATCGTGCGGACATCATTGATTTCGTATGAATTATTCTACGCGTGCGGCAAGACCGGGATTATCTTCCTGCCTATCAACTGGCGGCTTTCCCCCAGGGAGATCGCGTCGATCCTGGCGGATGCCAGGCCGAGCCTCATCCTGGTGTCCGCGGAATTGCGCGATCTGTTGGAAGAAGCGGATTCTGCGATTGAGGTCCTGGAGATCGATAGCGAATATGCGCAATGGCGGGATGCGGCCGATACCGAAGATCCTTGCTTTGCAATTTCGCCTGACGATCCGCTGCTGTTGCTTTACACCTCAGGCACCACCGGGCTGCCCAAAGGGGTGGTCATCACGCAGAGGAATATGTCCTTCGTGGACAGAACCGCCCGCGAAATGTGGGGCTTCGGGCCCGAGAGCGTCAATCTGGTGGCGATGCCGCTCTATCATATTGGCGGGATCGGATATGGCATGATGGCATTAAGCCAGGGCGGACACACCGTGCTGATAGCCCAGGCCGACGCTGACGCCATTGTCGGCGCGACGCATCGGCATGGCGTTACGCATGGCTTCTTCGTGCCGACGGTGATCCAGCGCATTGTCGACAAGGTAGAGGCGGACGGATTTGCGCCAGATCGCCTCCAGCGCATCATCTATGGCGCTTCGCGGATCGGACACGAACTTCTGGCGAAGGCCATTCGTTTGCTGGGCTGTGGCTTCATCCATGCTTACGGTCTTACGGAAAGCTCCGGGACGGTTGTCAGCATGGGGCCTGAAGACCATGACCCGGATGGTCCGACTGATCGGCTCGCTTCCTGCGGACGGGCATTTCCCTGGGCGGAAGTCGAACTGGTCGATCCCTTCGATGGCAGGATCGTTGGCATTGGCGAAATCGGCGAAATTCGCGTGCGTTCAGAAGCCAACATGCTGGGCTATTGGGGCAAGCCTGACGCAACTGCCCAAACCATTACCGCCGATGGGTGGCTCTGCACGGGAGATGCCGCCTCTCGCGACGAAGACGGCTATCTCTACATCCAGGATCGCTTCAAGGACATGATCATCTCTGGCGGCGAAAACATTTATCCTGCCGAGATCGAGAGCATTCTGCACGATCATCCGGATATAGCGGAGATCGCGGTGATCGGGGTGCCGCATCCAAAATGGGGCGAAACGCCAAGGGCTTATATCGTTCCGGTCGAAGGCCATCGCCCGGATTCGGACGAGATTCTCGAATATGCCCGGGCGCGCCTGGCCCGGTATAAATGCCCGACATCGGTGGCGTTCGTGAATGCGCTCCCGCGCAATGTTTCAGGCAAGGTCCTCAAGCGCGAAATGCGCGGGATTGAGTGGCAAAACAAATCCAGCTGAACGGCATTTCGGTTTCATGTGCCGTTGCGAAGTCTTTGGGAGAAAGCAATGAGAAGTGCAGTGATTGTCTCGACCGCGCGGACGCCGATTGGGCGGGCCTATCGTGGGGCGTTCAACGATTTGCCGGCGCCTACCTTGGCATCGCACGCGATCCGGGCGGCGGTGGAGCGGGCTGGAGTGGAAGGCGGCGAGATCGACGATGTAATCATGGGCGCGGCGCTTCAACAGGAAACGCAATATACGATCGGCCGGAATGCGGCGCTTCGAGCGGGCCTGCCGGTGACGGTTTCCGGCCAGTCGATCGACCGGCAGTGCGCTTCCGGGTTGATGGCGATCTCGATTGCCGCGCAACAGGTCATCGTGGATCGGATGGATATCTGCGTGGCCGGCGGGGTCGAGTCGGTTTCCCGTGTCCAGACCAGGGAACTGCGAACGACGCAGGACCCTGAACTCGCGGCGATGGTTCCAACCGCTTACATGAACATGTTGCAGACCGCCGAAGTGGTGGCGAAGCGCTACAACGTATCGCGCGACGTGCAGGACGAATACGCGTTCCAGTCTCAGCAGCGCACCGCTGCGGCGCAGGCGGCAGGCGCCTTCGACGACGAGATCGTGCCTGTCACGGCCACGATGCTGGTGACGGACAAGGAAACCAAGTCAGTGTCCCGGAAGGAAGTCACGCTCGCGAAGGACGAGGGCAATCGTCCTGACACGAAGCTGGAAGGTCTTCAGGGCCTGCCGCCGGTGATGGGGCCGGAGGGTGTGATCACGGCCGGCAATGCGAGCCAGCTTTCGGATGGCGCGTCCGCTTGCGTGGTGATGGAAGAGTCCGTCGCACAGGCAAGAGGGCTGCAACCGCTTGGCCGGTATGTGGGCATGGCGGTGGCGGGCACCGATCCGGATGAAATGGGGATCGGCCCGGTATTCGCGGTGCCGAAGCTGCTCAAGACCTTCGGCCTGTCGATGGACGACATCGGCCTGTGGGAACTCAACGAGGCCTTTGCGGTGCAGGTGGTCTATTGCCGGGACCGCCTGGGCATTCCCAATGAGCTGATGAATGTGAATGGGGGCGCGATCTCCATCGGCCATCCCTACGGCATGTCGGGTGCGCGGATGGCCGGGCATGCCCTGATCGAGGGCAAGCGCCGTGGCGTCAGGCACGTCGTGGTCACCATGTGCGTCGGCGGCGGAATGGGTGCCGCGGGCCTTTTTGAAGTCCTTTGAATGGGCCTTGCCTCAACAGCGCGAGGTCATTCGAGGCTGGGATAATCGTATGGGACGGCTGCAAAACAAGATCGCAATCGTAACCGGGGCGGCGCAGGGCATGGGCGAGGCCATCAGCCGCCGCTTCGTCGCGGAGGGAGCGCGAGTGGCCCTGTGTGACATCAATCTCGATGCCACCGAGAAGCTCGTCGCCGAACTAGGCGAGGGGGCGATTGCGGCTCGGTTGGATGTCTCTGACAATGACGACTGGCTCCGCGTGGTTGCGTTGGCCAGAAGCAGCTTCGGATGCGTGAATATCCTGGTCAACAATGCCGGCATTACTGGCCCGACGAAGGGGCTGCTCGATCTCGACGAGGAAGACTTCCTGAAAGTTTGCAGCGTTAATCAGACCGGGGTTTTTCTGGGTATGCGCGCTGTAGTTCCCTCGATGCTGGAAGACGGAGGTGGAGCAATCGTCAACATCTCGTCAATCTCTGGCCTCCTGGCTAACTACGGAACGAACAACGCTGCTTACGCCGCCAGCAAGTTTGCGGTCCGGGGGCTTACCAAATTTGCGGCCATAGAGTTCGCCGAGCGGAACATCCGCGTGAACTCCGTCCATCCAGGTTACACGCGAACTCCCATGCTGACCGCATCGCTCAATGACGAACAGATTGAAATGGCCGCGAAAAACATTCCCTCGAAGCGCGTTTGCGAGCCGGAGGAAATAGCAAGTCTGGTGGTGTTTCTGGCTTCGGATGAAGCTCCCTACATCACGGGAAACGAGCACATAATAGATGGCGGATACACAATCGTCTGACGAACCTTTGGTTCAGGATGCAATCGCCATTGCAAAAATGGAACGGCAAATCATGTCACGAGAATTTATAGATCCGCCGGTCAAATGGTTCGAGGATTTTGAGCTGGGTGACGTGATGACCACTCGGGGGCGCACCATAGACATTGGCGATATTACTACCTTCGCTGGTCTGACGGGCGATCATTATCAATTGCACACGGATGGAGCGTTCATGGAATCCAACCGTTTCGGCCAGCGGATCGCCCATGGCGCGCTGACCTTTTCCATTGCGATCGGGCTTTTCGTCCTCGGCAACTTCTATGGAAATGCTATCGCCGCGATGAAGGAAATTTCCGGCCTGGTCGCTACGAAGCCGGTCTTTCCCGGCGATACCCTGCATGTCGTCGCCACGGTCATTGGCCATGAGGCAACCGGCCCCAAATATGGAACATTGGCCATTGCCTATTCGGTCCGGAACCAGCGGGACGAGGAGGTTATGACCTTTGTCCAGACGACGCTCGCTAAACGCCGTCCGGAGGAGGCGAGCTGAGAGATCAGGATTCCTATTGTGCGGCAGCTATTCAGGCCGGAAATCCTATGGATACTGGCCTCATTTCAATGAATTAGAGTGATTTCGAAGCAAGTGGAGTCACTTGCTGGCTCGGAAATCACTGACAACAGGTAAATTACAAACTCGTTCCGGTTCAACCGGGACCGGAACGAGTCCAAGGCCGGTCAGAGCGTGACGCCTTCGGGCAGGTCGAGAGCCACCACCGGGATCTCCCGCTGGCAGCGCGACTGGTATTCCGCCTGGGCGGGCTGCTCCCTGGTGATGAAATCCCAATAGGGCTTGCGCGCTTCGCCGGTGATGACCCGCGCGGTCGCCTCGGAGCCATTGGCCCCTACCTGAATGCGGCACTGCGGATTCGCTTCAAGGTTGAGGAACCACACCGGCGGCTCTTCCGTGCCGCCGCGCGAGGCCACGATCAGGATATCGCCGTTGAAGCGGTAATATTGCAGCGCCGTGTTGCGCCATTCGCCGCTCTTGCGGCCAAGGTGGTGCAGCAGCAGGCACGATACCGGGCCGCCCGGAGTGCCGATCGCGATCGGGTCCCAGTAATGCGCCGCTTCCGGATCGGTGAGATATTGCTGCCGGTGCTTCTCCAGCTCTTCCTTCACCAGATCCGGCAGAGCCTTGAACTCATCCTTCGCGAAATTCGTTGCCCGAACCTCATCCATCTTCCCAGACGACATAGTATTGCTTCCTCTTCAAAAATCCCGGGTTGCGGCGTCTCTTGCTCTGTTCAGACCGAGTAACCGCCATCGACCAGCATGGGTGTTCCGGTCATAAAGGACGACAGGTCGGACAGCAGGAACATCGCGGCATTTGCGATCTCATATGTCTCGCCAAAGCGCCCGATGACATGACGGCTGCGCAAGCCTTCGACAGCCTTTGCGAATACAGGGTCCTCATTCATCAAACCCTTGGCCATAGGGGTCATGACAAGTCCGGGGCAGATCGCGTTGACCCTGATATTGAGCGCGCCACCGTCACAAGCCGCGGCACGCGTCAAACCGACCACGCCATGTTTCGCCGCCACATAGTCCGAGGCATTGATCTGCCCGCGAACTCCCGCCGCAGAGGCCGTATTGACGATCGCTCCGCCGCCGCCGTCCTTCATTGCGAGAAATTCGTGCTTTACGCAGTAGAAAACCCCGACAAGGTCGACGCCGAGAACTGCGTCAATGTCTTCTGCGGTAAGCTCATGGATCGGTTTGCTGCGCATTTCTATGCCGGCATTGTTCATCGCGCCATGCAATCCACCGAAATGACGAACCGCGGCCGCTACGGCGTCGGCCACACTTTGCTCATCGGTCACTTCGCAAGGATGGAAGATCGCTTTCCCGCCTGCATCGCGAATTTTCCGCGCAACTGCTTCGCCTGACTGCTCGTTGCGGTCCGTAACCAGGACATGGGCGCCGTTGGCGGCAAAAACCTCTGCGCAGGTCTGGCCGATACCGGAACCCGCCCCGGTAATGAGAATACTCTTTCCTTCAAGCATGTCTAATTCCAACCATTTCATGGAGACGAGTTAGCAAGGCCTTCAAATCCAGCGTTCGGCATTCGCCAGCAAAGTCACCGAATTCCCTGCCCTTTCCAGGAACTCGCGAAACACGGCCGGTTTTGCTTCCACGGCTCGATGAAACACGGTGCGGCTGGGCCACCATAATTCCTGAACACCCAGGAAGCTGGGAGATTCTCCGTGAAAATCCCGGAAAGGATGGCAGCGCACATGCCGGAGCGCTCCCAATTCCAAACCGATTTCCTTGTCGTCGGGCGAAGCCCAATCCGGGTTGCCGTCAGGCGGGATAAAGTGAAGGAGCTTCACCGAGGTGGGGCGATTTGCCGGATTCCACAGTTCGTCTCCGGGGTGCAATCCTATTTCCTGCCGCGGCCCCGATGTAACGACTTCCTCTTCGCCGATGAAGAATTCTAGCCGTTCCATGTCGATAAAAATGGGCTCATCTTCCAAGATGTATTTTTTGATGATCCGCTCGGTTCTGAAATTGTTTATGTCCTCAAGATTATCCATCCAGACTTCCGCGACTGCCTCAAAAACGTTCTGATCGCTCCCCAGCTTGTCGGTGTGAATCTGGTGGCTTTGGACGTAAGCGCGCATCGTCGTGACATTTCGTCCCATGGTGCCATGCGGATGACGATAATAGTCGTGAAATTCCTCGGACGTCAGTTCCGGCTTGCGCGGAATGAGTCCAAAAAGCTTATAGCTCGCCATTTTGGTTGATCCTTGATCCTGAATTATATCTTCGCTCTTGGACAAGAGCGGCGGGTTCCCTCAGGAAGCCCGCCACATCCCGAATTACCTAGATCTTCATTCCCAAGGTCACGCCGTATTCCGCGGGACGTCCGGCATAGCGAACGACTGTATCGTAGGATTGGTTGACGTTGATCCAGTAGTATTTGTTGGTGACGTTCTTGCCCCAGAAGGTGAGGCGCCAGCGCTCATCCGCGCTTGTGAAGCCGGCGTTGAGATCCAGGATGGCTCGTCCCTTGATCTTGTATTCTTCTTTTTCAGCCTCGGTCAGCTTGAGCGTGCCGATTGTCTTCGTCTGTGCGCTGAGATTGGCGCCGAAGAAGGCATTCAGGCTGTCGCTGACCGGGAAGGTATAATCGAAGGCCGCATTCATTTGCCATTTGGGAGCGAAGGGCAGCCTCACTCCCGAAAAATCCGCGAGGATCGGAACGAGAAGGCCATCTTCGACGCGCGAGCCGACCACGCCCTCATACCTCTTCACCTTTGCATCCAGATAAGTGGCTGCCAGCGAAACGTTCAATCCACGCACCGGCCGGACGCTGAACTCCGCTTCGGCGCCCTTGATGGTTGATTTGGGAACATTGACGAGGCCGTCGAGCGGGCCAAAAATGGGATCGATGATCTTGGCCCGTAGCTGCTTGTCCTGATAGTCGTAATAGAAGGCCGCGCCGTTCAGCATCACCTTTCCGCCCGCGCCAGTCCATTTGAAACCGGCCTCATAGTCGAGAAGGGATTCTTGCGTGACCGGACGATACTGATCCCAGGTCGCTGCACCCGCGATGGGATAGCTGCCCGCCTTGTAGCCTTTCGAGACGTTGGCATAGAGCAACAGCCCGGGCATGGGTTTGAAATCCGCGCCAATGCTCCAGGACGTGCTGCGCTCGGTAAGTTTGTCCGTGAACAGCCCTGCCTGGCAGGTGGCTGGATCGATCGAAATCGAATTTGTGCCCGTGATGGGAATATATGTGGTGCCTGGGCAGCGCACAGGCACATACAAAGTGGGCCATACGTAATTGAAGAAGTAGTTGATGCCCACATTTTCAAAGCCGGGCTGAGCCGGCGGTTCTATGTCGCCGGGAACCTGCGAGGTTGCGAGGGCCACTCTGCGTTGGGCTTCGGTATACCGGATGCCGCCCTTCAGCGTAATATGATCGGTGACGTCGAATTCAAGATTTGCGAACGCCGCATAGTTTTTCATATTCTGGTTGGAAATGGACCGCGCGGCAGTGAAACCTTGCTGATAACCCGACGAGTGATCCTCGTAATGGGTGTCGAAGAATTCTTTCGTCTTGGTGTTCTCATAATTTGCGCCAAGGACCCAGCGATAGGGCAGGCCGCTTCCGCCGCCTTGGAGCCTGAGTTCCTGACTGAAGCTCTTTACGCTGCCCTTGTTCTGCAGAATATCGAGGTCTTCGTAGAAAGTGCCGCCACCTTCTGTCCGGTTATCCAGCTTGAAGTCGATGTAAGAGCTGAGGGAAGTCAGCGTGATCGTATCGGCCAGTTGATAGTCGATACGTCCGATCGCCTGCTTGAAACGGTTGTTTTGATAGGGGCCAAGCTCCGGGTTCCAGTCCGCGGCCCGGATCTTCTTCGGGGCGAGTTCCGCGTTCAGGAAGGGCATGTCGGGGCCGATGCAGCCACCGAAGCCGCAGGTGCCCACCGGATTCTGCAGTTCGATCTTCTGGACCTGCGGGGCTATGGTGTCCGAACGATCCTTCCAGGCATTGAGGTTGAGGGAAACGGTCAGCCGGTCGGTCGGCTTCCAATCGAGCAGCAGGCGGCCCGCAAGAGTATCCGTTTTCCCGTTCGTCGCATCGCGGGTGTAGCTCTTCTGCCATCCATCGCTCTGGACGGTCTTCACGGCCAGGCGAGCATTCAACGTATCGCTGATCGGCCCGCTGACAAACCCGCTCGCTTCGATGGCGTTAAACCGCCCGTAGCCCAGGTTGAGCCCCGCATGGAATTCGTCCGTAGGTTTTGCCGCGACGAAGTTGATCGCGCCGCCGGTCGCATTGTTCCCGAACAAAGTGCCCTGCGGGCCTTTCAGCACCTCCACGCGCTCAAGGTCGAATGCGGTCAGCGCGGAAAGCACCGGCAGCGGCAGTGGCGCCTGGTCGATATAGGTGGTTACGTCCGGGTATGCGGCCAGGGACAATTCATAGAAACCCACGCCGCGCAGCGTATAGACCGGCTTGCTTTCAGGGCTTTGGCTGAAATTGAGGCCGGGCACGGCCATCGCGAGATCCGCGACATTGTTGATCCGCTTGTTTGCCAATGTTTCGCCACTCAACGCAGTAACCGTAAGGCCAACATCCTGAAGCCGCTGTTCGCGCTTGTTGGCGGTGACGACAATTTCGCCGGCGGTGATTTCGGAGCTTGCCGCGGGAGCTTCCTGCGCAGAGGCCGTTCCGCCGTAGAGGAGCAACATGCCCAGTGCAGCCTGGCTTGCGCCTTGCAGAGCAGTTGACCGATTAGAGTATTTTCTATTTTTCAACATCCTGACACCCTTCATGAGATGGACATTATTTTGGAAATTTTTCTATTTAAATTGGTAGCTTAGGTGGGACTTGGCCAAGCCCTTGGCTCGAAACAGCCAGGCGCCGCCACCGCGATCATGATCGTTTGCGCAGATGATCAGTTCGTCCGTGCCGGGTATGAGCACGGGATGAGTGGTGCGAAGCATATGCCCCTGCTCCCGCCCCGGAACGAGCACTTGGGCAACAGGCACACCCGATGGGTTGAAGATCAGAACTCTGCCTTGCTCATACATGGCGACATAGAGATTGCCCGCAGCGTCGATGCAGCACGAGTCCGGCCCTAAATGGCCGGTGAAGCGGTAGGGGATGCAGGTGCCATAAGGTTCGGCGGATACCCGGTCGGCGGAAAGTTCCACCAGATGCAGGCGGTTGGCGTTTGTTTCTGTGACCCAGAGGCTTCTTTCATCGACTGAAAGCGCCACGCCGTTAGGGCCGGCCATGTTGGGCATTACTGTCTTGATCTCGCCGCCGTCGGCTGGAGCGTAATAAACTCCTCCGGTTGGCCGCAGCGCCTCCCCAACGAAATCGGTAAAGTAAAAGCCGCCGGTTGAATCAAACACCATGTCATCGACCGTATATCCTTCCACCTCCACATTCGGGTTGGAGCCGTCAGGCGCCATCGAAAGGATGCGGCCGTCGGTGAAATTCCCGACGCAACAGGCGAACAGTCGGCCATCCTTGTGAATTTTGATCGCTGTGGGCATCAGGCCCGCCGCAGTCTCGATCGTCCGCAGCTTCCCGCTTGCCATATCCATTACGAAGATCGTGCCGCCGAAAACTTCCACAAAGTGGAGAGAGCCATGCCGATCGAAGCACAACCCTTCGAGTTGCAGGAAATCTCCTGAAATCTGCCTCCAGGGATCGGCGGTCATCGTTGGCAGGATGCGTTCCACTGGCGGAATGGAGAATCCCGCCTCTTTCGCCATATCTTGATATGGCGAATGAATATTATGCTGTGGCAAATGCTGATCCATTTCAGGCAATGGGATTATTTGAGAATATGACGATGCGTTCCGATCCGGCCGGGCTGGAGGCCCGTGGTCATCGGCGCATCGAGCGGCTCGACCCGGATTCCGCGGCTTGCAACTAAGGGCGGTCAATCGCGCGGTATTCCTCGCCGCATGCAAATGCGCGCACCCCATATGCGGACACTCCCAAAACCAAGCCAAGGATTTTTATCAAGTCACGACTTGGTTTGACTAACATCTGAAAGATTGTCAACCCTCTCGCCTTTGCTGCTAATGCGGCAAATGGACTGCTAATGCGGCAAATGGAACCCTGGGGGCGCTCGCGAAGGCATTGCGATCGTTGGATGGTGGGTGAACGAAGGAAGCGAGATGACCGGGCTTCGGGAAAAGAAAAAGAGCAATAATAGAAGGAAGATCGTAAAATCCGCCAAGTCTCTCGTAAGATCCATGGGTTCCACGGAATTCACCATGAAGGAGCTTGCGGCCAAGGCGGGATTAAGCACGTTTACGGTGCATCAGTATTTTAGGACAAAATCCAGTATTATCTTCAATGTTCTAATGGATGTGCTGGACGATATAAAAACAGGACCTCTGCCGGTAAATCCTTCTGCTGATGAGGTTATTGATTATTTTATGGAATTTGGGGATTCGCCCGTCGATCTCTACCTGGAAAATGAAGAATTTTACCGCGCGATACTGGGCCATTTCATGAGCGATCATGAGCAGGCTCAGCGGCTTGAGTATCAGGAAAAGGCTCGGAGTTATTGGAAATTCGCGGTTTCCAGTCTCAAGAAATTCAACGTATTCTCTCCAGATTTAAATGAAATGGATATAATCAGGGCTGTGCAGATCAGCTTTACTGGGGTGATGGAAATGTGGGTGCATTACGAACTCAGCTCTTCCCAGCTCAGATCGCAGATCAGGTCTGTCCTCGCCTTGAATCTCATTGCCTGCACGACAGAGGAATGCAGAGAGAAACTGTATAATATAGTCCGTGAAAGCAGGTATTAGAGTGGAGGGGGTGCTCCAGCGTTTGAGCATACTGCGTGCGGGCAAGGACCCTGCTCGGCGATCCCGATAATCTCGAGCCTTCCCGATGGCCCCGGCTATGGCCGCATGCTTTATGCGATTGCAATGTTCGGCTGCCGGTGGGAACAGAACGTTGCCTGACGACGCTCGGGCAGTTCATCATCTGCGCTGAGAAAGAATTCCATGCTTATCGACCTGCACAAACATCCCGAGGCTGAAATCGGGGGCGGCGATGTCTGCATCATCGGCGCCGGCGCCGCAGGTATCACCGTGGCGCGAGCGCTCGCCCAGGAAGGGCATTCGGTCATCCTTCTCGAAAGCGGCGGCTTCGATTTTGAACAGGCCACGCAGGATCTTTATCGGGGCAGCAATGTCGGGATGCCCTATTACGATCTGGATCAGGCGCGCTTGCGCTTCTTTGGCGGCACCGTTTCGATCTGGGGGGGGCGCTGCGCGCAATTGGATGCCATAGATTTCGAGCGCCGGGATTGGGTGGCGCACAGCGGCTGGCCAATCAGCAAGTCCGATATCGAGCCTTACTATGCCCGCGCGCACGAATTTTTCGAGTTGGGCGAGTTCAACTATAGGGATCGCATCTGGGATGCGCTGGGCGTCACTGCACCGGGGTTCGATCGGGATGCCATCGATGCCGTCCTTTGGCGCTTCGATGAAAAGACCGATCGGTTCGTCGCAAGCCACACCAGCGATGTGACGAATTCACCGTCAATCCAGGTCGTGCTTCATGCCAATGCCGTCAACATCAAGTCTGGCCCCGATGCCCGCACCGTCGAGGGGGTGGAAGTGAAGACCCTGAACGGCACGGTGCGGCAGGTGAAGGCGAAACACTATGTGCTCGCTTGCGGGGCGATCGAGAATTCGCGCCTGCTGCTGGCCTCGAACGATGTCGAAGTGAATGGGCTGGGCAATGGCCATGACCTGGTCGGTCGGTATTTTATGGAGCATCCGACCGGGCGGATCGGGAAGATCGAGACGCAGACGCCCTATGAACTCTGGGCGCTGTTCCAGAAGCGTTTCATGCGCTCCGGCCCTCCGCTGGCGCCGGCTCTCCGGCTGGGGGATGCGACCCAGCAGCGGGAACAGGCGCTGAACAGCATCATCACCTTCAAGCTCCAGCGGGACCCCCGCCATGGCGTCGCCCTGGGCAACAAGATCTACCATAACCTTAAGCATTCGATTTCACCGGATAGCCGCGGGCGCGCACTCGATCATGCCTACCGGGCCATTCGGGCGTGGTTCCATCGCGAAATGCGGAACTGGGTGGAAAAGATGCGCGCCAAGGCGGGCATGACCAGCCTCTATCTCATCACTCGCGGCGAACAGGCCCCCAATCCCGATAGCCGGATCGTCCTGTCTCATGAACGCGACAGCCTTGGAAGCCAGCGGGCCGATCTCGACTGGCAGTTGAGCGGCCTGGACAAGCACACCGCGAAAGTGATCGCCAAGACGTTCGATGCCGAGTTTCGCCGTCTGGAAATGGGCGCGATCAAGCCGGGCCAGTGGCTGGATGATCCCAGCCCGCAGTGGCCGGAAGATCTGACCGTCGGAAATCATCCCCTGGCCAATTATCATCAGGTTGGCGGCACGCGCATGAGCGATTCACCCAAGAGCGGCGTGGTGGATGCCAATTGCCAGGTGCATGGATACGAGAATCTGTTTGTTGCCGGCAGCTCGGTGTTTCCCACAAGCGGCTGGGCAAATCCCACGCTGACGATCGTGGCGCTGGCCATGCGTTTATCCGATCACCTCAATTCCAAACTGAAGGCGTGACCGGATATTGCCCGTTTGCGCCATGATGCTGGGTGATTCCGCGATCCTGGGCGTTGGCATGGCTCTCGCCAGGGCAGCGCTTCCTTGTTGCGGTAGCGCAGCCCTTGCTATCTAGATGGGACGAATTGGATATGGAGTGCGCAATGCCTGATACCGCCGAAGCCAAATCCCGCCTTGAAGCGCAGCTTGCCGAACTCAAGGGGCGGCTGGACCGCATTGGGGAAGCCTTGGCCGAGCCGCTCAACCCCGACTCTTCAGAGCAGGCGGTGGAGATGGAGGATGATGCTTCGCTGGAAGGAGAGGGGGCGTTGATCACGCGCGAAATCGCCTCGGTCCAGCGCGCGTTGATCCGAATTGAAAACGGCACCTATGGCGAATGCGTGCGGTGCGGAACCGCAATTGCTCCCAAGCGTCTCGAAGCCCGGCCGGAAGCGGCCCTGTGCATCGAATGCGCAAGCCGGGAGCAATGACGAGGACAACCGGAATATGAGGATTGTTCCGTCGTCTCTCCACACTATCAAACGTTCGGTCATTGCCTGTATCGCCGTTGCGATACTCGGATTGTTGAGCATGGGCGCATTGGGCGGCGGGCTGTATTACGCGGCCTATCCCCTATTGGCGCCGTTCTTCGGGAACCCCGATGACTGGCATGGCGATTGGGTGTGGCCCACCATGATCCTTGCCGGGATGTTCTGGTCGCTGAGCTTTCCTGTCGCAGGGTATCTCAATCATTGCCTGGTTCTTCGCCGCTATACGCCTGGCCTGCGGCGCGCGGCATATGCTTGCGTCCTGTGGCTTGGGGCAGCGATATGCTGGGCGCTCCTGCTCGGCGGACCGCTCCGCATTTCCTGACCCTAGGCCGAGCCTTGCGCCCCGGCGACGTCAGCCGGGTTCAGGACAGGCACTTGGGGCATGACAGTCCTGCCTTTGCGGAAGGCAAGGCAATTCATGAACCCTTTGGCCATTCTTGATCTCAATCAATGCAGCGGGAGCGAATATAACTGACCTATTGGTCAGTTAATGGGAGTGCGCATATGGACAAGCCGAAGCTGAGGCTCGGTTATGCGGGGTTTCGCGGCGATGTTGCGGCCTGGGAAAGTTTCGGAACCGGGATATTCGGCCTGCAGGCGTGCCGGCAGGATGGCGAATTGCGCTTCCGGGCGGACCAGCGCGCCTGGAGAATCGCGGTTCGCGAGAGCGAGGAGCCGGGTTGCGATTACATCGGGCTTGAGGTGGATACGCACGAGGCGCTGGATGGAATTGTCCGGCGCCTTCGCCGGCAGGGATACCGCGCCGAGCAGGACCCGGCCCTGGCGCAGGCGCGCGATGTCTATCGCCTTGTCAGGACCGAAGCGCCCGATGGAACCCGGGTGGAACTGTTCGTCGGCGGGCTGACGCTTTCGGAGCCTTTCGCTTCGCCCACGGGCGCGCGTTTCATTACCGGCGATGCGGGGCTGGGCCATGTGCTTCTTCTGGTCCCCGATCTGGACGCCGCGCTCACTTTCTTCGTCGATGCCATCGGCCTGAGGCGGACCGATTCGATAGAGGTCGTGCCGGGGTCGGACGGCCATTTCCTCAATGGCGGGAAGCGCCACCATGTCGTCGCGCTGGCGCATATCCCGGGGGTTGCGGGCTTCGATCACATCTATCTGGAAGTCGACCGGATGAGTACGGTGGGCCGGGCCTGGGACAAGGTCATGGCCGGGGCCGCGCCGGTCGGGCGCTCGCTCGGGCAACATGCCAACGATCCGGCACTATCCTTCTACGCCGTTTCGCCATCCGGCTTCCTGTTCGAATACGGTTACGGATCGACCCTGATCGAAGACCCGGAAAGCTGGGTCGAGACCCGTTGGGAGTCCGCCTATCTCTGGGGCGGCACTTTCGGCAGCCACGCTATCCGCTGAGCCGCTTTTCCACCCCCTTCCTTCCATCGAGAGAACGCATATGCCCCAGCCGATCGAAGTTCCCGTGCTTATTGCCGGCGGAGGGCCGGTCGGCCTGACCATGGCGGCCGAGCTTGCCCACTATGGAATTCGCTCGCTGCTGGTGGAGCGCAATCCGTCGACCACCCGCCATCCGAAAATGGACCTGACCAATGGCCGGGCGATGGATCTGTTCCGCCGCGTCGGCCTTGCGGAGAAGCTGCGCGAGGCGGGCGTTCCCCTCGACAGCAATTATGACATAATCTGGGCAACGGACCTGAAGCCCGGCTCGCATGAATTGCACCGCTTTTGCTATCCGTCCAACCGCGTTGAATATTGGCGGCGGCGGAATCGAAACGACGGGACGCTCTCCCTAGAGCCGCCGCTGCGGGTCAGTCAGATCCTGATCGAGCCGATCATCCGCGAATTTGCTGAAAGCAAGCCGGAAGCCGATGTCCGCTTTTCCTGCCGGCTCGAAAGTTTCACCGAAGAGGCGCAGGGCGTCACCGCCATGATCGTCGATGAAACGACCGGCGTGAAGCAGGAGGTTCGAGCGCGGTATCTCGTGGCCTGTGATGGCGGAAACAGCACGGTCCGCGCGCAATTGGGCATTGGCAGCGAAGGCAATCTTGGCGCCGCGCACATGTATCTCGTCCATTTCCGCTCGCGCGATTACGAATTGCTGCGTCAGTTCGGCCAGGGCTGGCATTATCAGACCTGGTGGGGCCAGATTGTCGCGCAGGACGATATTCAGGAATGGACGCTTCATGCCCTGGTCCCGCCGGACGAAGGTTTCGAAGCCATCGATCCGCGAAAGCTCGTGGTGGACCTCATGGGCCGGGATTTCGACTTCGAGATTTCGGTCGCCAATCCGGTGACGCTCAATTACCAGGTGGCGCATCAATACCGCGCGGGGTGCGCTTTTCTGGTTGGCGACGCGGCCCATCAATTCGTGCCTACGGGCGGCTACGGCATGAACACGGGTATTCCCGAAGCCGCCAATCTGTCGTGGAAGATCGCCGCCGCATTGCAGGGCTGGGGCGGCGAGGGGTTGCTCGATTCCTATCATGACGAACGCCACCCGATCGCCCGCATTTCCAAGGCCACGTCCGAACGGCATCTCGGCATCCGCGCCGCAATATACCGGCTCTATCAGCAGGCGGGCGAGCTTGGCGGGGATGATGCGCAATCCCATGCGTGCCGGCTCAGGCTGGGGCGGGAGATCGCCAGGCTGGGCAATATCGAGAACGAGGCCTGGGGAACGGAGCAGGGCTATCGCTACGATGCGTCCCGGGTTGTCGTGGACGAGCCGGGCTATCCGCCCGCATTCGATATGCTGGCGGTCAAGCCCTCGACCTGGCCGGGCAGCATCCTGCCGCATATGTTCCTGGCCGACGGAACGGCGGTTTACGATCATCTGGGCAAATGGTTCACGCTTCTGGTGCTGGAGGATCGCGATACCGGGCCGATCGAAGCCGCCGCCAGCAAGATCGGGCTGCCGCTGGAGATAGTGCGCATCCGCGATGCCGATATCCGGCAAGTCTATCGGAAGGCGCTGATCCTTGTCCGGCCGGACCAGCATGTGGCCTGGCGCGGAGATGTCCTGCCCTCGGGCGCGGAAGAAGGAGCGTGGCGGAAGGGCGAGGTGATCGACAGCTGCAAGGAACTGCTCGACAAGGTTCTGGGGCGATTCTGATCGGCGAAGTCACTGATGACGGGGCAGGGGTAATCCGTATTGGGCGGGAGAGGCTGGCCCTGTATTTCGACCGAGGCCAAGGCCCTGCCGCCCTCTTGTCGGATGCTTCCTGAAGCAGCCGCGATCTCTCCTGGATTTGGATCGAATGGACAGGCGAGCAATGCCCCCGTGCTGCCCCGGCAGGGACCAGCCGGGCGCCCAGCCGGACGCACCGTGGCACTGTGAATATTTTCGCATATACGGCCTTGCCCTGTCCGGCCAAAGTCAACCATAAGGGTCGAAACCACGAGGCAATCCACCAGCACGCAAAAAGGGACACTTCACAGCCGATGGCCGATACATGGATGCTGTTGGTTGTTCTGGCCCTTCCTTTCCTGGGAAGCTTGATCGCTGCCTTCCTGTCCACAATGGGGCGGAACCGGGCGGCTGGACTTGCCGGACTGACCGCGGTTGCCGGCGCGGCCATCATCGCCGGTTTTTATCCTTCCATGTCGGACGGCGGGGTCCTGCGCCTGGAGCTTCCGTGGCTCCCTTCGCTCGGATTGAACCTCACTCTCCGTCTCGACGGCTTCTCCTGGCTGTTCGCTTTCCTGATCCTTGCCATCGGCGCGCTGGTTTCGCTCTATGCGCGCTATTACATGTCCTCCGAGGACCCTGTTCCCCGCTTTTTCTCCTTCCTGTTGGCGTTCATGGGCTCCATGCTGGGCATGGTCCTCTCCGGCAATCTCATCCAGATCACCTTCTTCTGGGAACTGACCAGCCTCTTCTCCTTCCTGCTGATCGGCTACTGGCATCACAACCAGAGCGCCCGCGACGGCGCGCGCATGGCGCTCATCACGACCGCCGCCGGCGGTGTCTGCCTGCTGATCGGCTTCCTGCTGCTCGGCCGGATCGCGGGAAGCTATGACGTGGACCAGGTCCTCGCTTCCGGGGACGCGATTCGCGGCGATCCGCTCTATGTGCTCACGCTGATCCTGATCCTGCTGGGGGCCTTCACCAAGAGCGCGCAGTTCCCGTTCCATTTCTGGCTGCCGCACGCCATGGCCGCGCCCACGCCGGTATCCGCCTATCTCCATTCGGCCACCATGGTGAAGGCGGGCATCTATGTGCTCATCCTGCTGTGGCCGGTTCTTGCCGGGACCGAAACCTGGTATCTGATCGTCACGACCACCGGCCTCGCCACGCTGCTCGTGGGGGCATGGTCGGCGATCTTCCAGCAGGATCTCAAGGGGCTGCTGGCCTATTCCACCATCAGCCATCTCGGGCTCATCACCCTGCTCCTCGGGCTGGGCAGCCCGCTGGCGGCGGTGGCGGCGATCTTCCACACGGTCAATCATGCGACTTTCAAGGCCTCGCTGTTCATGGCCGCCGGGATCATCGACCACGAAACGGGCACGCGCGACCTGCGCAAGCTGAGCGGGCTGGCCCGCTTCATGCCGATCACCGCGACATTGGCGATGGTCGCCGCCGCGGCCATGGCGGGCGTTCCGCTGCTCAACGGCTTTCTGTCGAAGGAAATGTTCCTGGCCGAAGCGCTGGAGTCGCACAGCAACACCGTGCTCGATCAGCTGCTCCCCTATCTGGCGACGCTGGCAAGCGCATTCAGCGTGCTCTATTCGCTGCGCTTCATTCATCAGGCCTTTTTCGGCCCCGCGCCCGTCGATCTCCCCCGCCAGCCCGAAGAGGCGCCACCCTGGATGCGCCTGCCGATCGAGGTACTGGTGCTTGCCTGCCTGCTGGTCGGGATCATACCGGCGCTGACGATAGGCCCATTCCTGGCGACGGCGGTCGATGCCGTGCTGGGAGACAGGACGCCAAGCTACAGCCTTGCGGTCTGGCACGGTTTCAGCCTGCCCCTGCTTATGAGCGCGACGGCGCTGGCCGGCGGCGTCCTTCTCTATGTGCTGTTCGGGCCGCGGTTGAACGCCATCGAGCGTTCGCCGCTTATCGGATATATCAAGGGGCGGCGCACCTTCGAGGCTGTCCTGGCCGTGATCGTGAATTGCGCGCGGATTCTGCAGGGGCTTCTCGGCACGAGGCGATTGCAGGTCCAGCTGCGGCTGCTGGTCGGCACCGCGCTGGTCGTCGGTGTGCTCCCGTTCCTGAACCTCGGATTCGACCGGGTTCGTTCACCCGGCACGCTGGTCGATCCCGTATTCGCCGTCGTCTGGATATTGGGCGGGGCCAGCGCCATCGGCGCGGCATGGCAGGCGAAATTCCACAGGCTCGTCGCGCTTGTGCTGGTGGGCGTCGCGGGTCTGGCAACCTGCATCAGCTTTATCTGGCTATCGGCGCCCGACCTCGGGCTTACCCAACTGCTGGTCGAGGTCGTCACTCTCGTCCTGCTCCTGTTGGGGCTGCGCTGGCTGCCGCAGCGCCTGCCTGACTTCTGGCCGGAAGATCGCACGCCCTTCCGCGTTCTCTTCCGGCGCGGCGGCGACCTGCTGCTGGCGATGCTGGGCGGGTTGGGCGCCGCCATCATAAGCTACGCCATGATGACGCGCCCGGCGCCGGACAGCATCTCGCGCTATTTCATCGAGCGGGCCTATCCGGAGGGCGGCGGCACCAATGTCGTCAACGTCATTCTGGTGGACTTCCGGGGTTTCGATACATTGGGCGAAATCACGGTGCTCTGCATCGTTGCGCTGACCGTCTTCACGCTGCTCCGCCGGTTCCGTCCCGCCCCGGAGAGTATCAAGCTG
Organism: Tsuneonella sp. CC-YZS046; assembly: GCF_035581365.1. Taxonomy (NCBI): domain Bacteria; kingdom Pseudomonadati; phylum Pseudomonadota; class Alphaproteobacteria; order Sphingomonadales; family Erythrobacteraceae; genus Tsuneonella; species Tsuneonella sp. CC-YZS046. Next base: position 534,101 of record NZ_CP141590.1, read on the forward strand.
CCGCACCAGCAACGGCGGCAGAACGCTTTCGACGACGCGCACGAGGACCGGGAACGCGGCGACACGGTCAGGCACTATCTGCTCGTCCCCCGCGTCATCATGGAATGGCTCTTTCCGGTCATCCTGACCTTCGCGCTCTATCTTCTGGTCCGGGGGCACGATCTTCCGGGCGGGGGCTTTGCCGGTGGCGTTGCCGCCTCGATCGCCATTCTCGTCCTCTATATGGCGAGCGGCACGCGCTCGGTGGAAGCGCGCCTCAATGTGCAGCCGGTGCGCTGGATCAGCGCGGGCCTGTTCTGCGCGGCCGCGACGGGGGCCGCATCGTGGTTCTTCGGTTATCCCTTCCTGTCGTCATACGCGCGCTATCTCGAGTTGCCGGTCATCGGAGCGATTCCCATAGCGAGCGCCCTGCTGTTCGATATCGGGGTCTTCGCGGTCGTCATCGGCTCGACCGTTCTCATCCTGATCGCGCTTGCTCACCAGTCGATCCGGTCGCCGAGAGGGAAAAGGCCGCCCGGAGAACTTGCCCCCAATCCCGTCGGCAGCGAGGGGAGCGGCTGATGGAGATCGTGCTTTCGCTCGCCATCGGCATTCTGACGGCTTCGGGGCTGTGGCTGCTGTTCCGCCCTCGCACCTTTCAGGTCATTCTCGGGCTTTCGCTGCTGTCCTATGCCGTCAATCTCTTCATCGTCGCCGCCGGACGGCTGCGCACCGATGCGCCGCCGATCGTGGGCAAGGATACGCCCGCTGATTCTGCGCTTTATGCCGATCCCCTTCCGCAGGCGCTGGTGCTGACGGCCATCGTCATCTCCTTCGCGACCACCGCGCTGCTGCTGGTCGTGCTGCTGGCGTCGCGCGGCCTGACCGGCACCGACCATGTCGATGGCGAGGAAGACGATTCATGACCGGCTGGATTCAGCATCTGATCGTTGCGCCCATCGTCCTGCCGCTGATCGTCGTCGCGATAATGCTCGCTTTCGACGAGCGGCGGCGAGAGCTGAAGCGGGTGCTCGGCCTGTCGACGACAGTGGCGTTGATCGCCATATCCGCGCTGCTTTTGTGGCTCGTGGCCGGTCATCCCGAAGCGGGGATCGAGCCTGGCCCGCATGTCTATCTGCTGGGCGACTGGCCGGCGCCGTTCGGAATCGTGCTGGTCGTCGATCGGCTGTCGGCGATGATGCTGCTTCTCACCAATCTGCTGGGTTTCACCTCGCTGTTCTACGCGCTGGCGCGGTGGGATCGTTCCGGGCCGCGTTTCCATGCCTTGTTCCTGCTGCTGCTGATGGGCGTTAACGGGGCCTTCCTGACCGGCGACATCTTCAACCTGTTCGTCTTCTTCGAAGTGCTGCTGGCGGCTTCCTACGGGCTTATTCTCCACGGCTCGGGAGCCATGCGCACAAGCGCGAGCCTGCATTATATCGCAATCAATATCGCCACTTCGCTGCTGTTCCTGATCGGGGTGGCGATGATCTATTCCGTGACCGGCACGCTCAACATGGCGGATCTGGCGAGCCGGATCGCGGCGGTTGCGCGAGAGGATCTGGTGTTGGTTGAAAGCGGCGCGGCCATCCTGGGCGTTGCCTTTCTCGTCAAGGCCGGCATCTGGCCGCTGAGCTTCTGGCTGCCGAGAACCTATGCGGCGGCCGCCCCGCCCGTGGCAGCGCTGTTCGCGATCATGAGCAAGGTCGGCATCTACATCATCCTGCGCCTGTCTTCGCTGCTGTTCGGCGATGGATCGGGCGGCGCGGCGGGCTTTGCCGACCAATGGCTCGTCTATGCGGGGCTGGCGACGATTGTGTTCGGCACCATCGGGATATTGTCGGCCAGGTCGCTCACCCAGGTGGCGGGCCATTATGTGCTGGTTTCCTCGGGCACCCTGCTGGCCGCGATCGGCATCGGCGGCCAGGCCCTGACGGCGGCGCTGCTCTTCTATCTGGTCAGTTCGACGCTGGCCGTAAGCGCGCTCTACCTCATCATCGAGCCGGTCGAGCGCAACGCGGACGAAGAGGACATGATCGCCGGCATCGCCGAGCCGGTATTCGACGACGAATATACCGGCGCGCTCGAGGAAGACGAGAGCGAGATCGGCGTGGTCATTCCCGGAACGATCGCGATTCTGGGCGGCGGCTTCATCTTCTGCGCTCTGCTGCTCGCGGGCCTGCCGCCGCTGTCCGGCTTCATCGCCAAATTCGCTATCGTCGATGCTCTGTTCCAGGCGCCTGTCATAGCGCCAACCAGCTGGATGCTGATTGCAGTGGTCGTCTGTTCGGGGCTGGCGACGCTGATCGCAATGACCCGGGCGGGGATCGACCTGCTCTGGACGCCCGCCGATGACGCGCCGGCGCGGTTGAGCCTTATCGAGGTGGCCCCGATCGGATTTCTGCTGGCGGTCTGCCTGGCCCTGATGGTCGGAGCAGGGCCGATGATGGCCTATATGGAAGGGACCGCCGCCGCTCTGCGCGATCCGGCAGGCTATATCGACGCCGTTGGGCAGGCTCCTCGCTTCGGTGAGGTGGCGCCGTGACCCGCCTGCTGCCCTATCCGCTGCTGTCGCTCGCGCTGCTCGTCATGTGGCTGCTACTGACGGGCTTCTCGCCCGGTCATCTTCTTCTCGCCGCCGTAGTCGCCCTGGTTGTTTCGCGCGCCATGCTGGCGCTCAAGCCCGAAAAGCCCAGCATTCGCTTCGGTTGGGGAATGGTGAAGCTGGCGATGATCGTGCTTGCGGATATCATACGGTCGAACATCGCCGTCGGGCGGATCGTGCTGTTCCGCCCGCCCCAGCGCCGCTCCGGCTTCATCCATCTGCCGATCGAGATGCGCAGCCCCTATGGGCTGGCTGTGCTCGCGGTTATCATCACGGCCACCCCTGGAACGCTCTGGTTGCAACATGACATTCAGCGCAACATGATACTCATTCACGTCCTCGATCTGGTCGACGAGGAGGAATGGATCAGGCTGATCAAGCATCGTTATGAGCGGCTGCTTATGGAAATCTTCGAATGAGCATGCTCATCCTTGCATTCATCATCACCTTTTCGCAGGTGCTGCTCGGCATCGCCATGGGCTGTGCGACCTTCCGCGTCCTGCGCGGCCCGCGCGCGCATGATCGGGTGCTTGGCCTGGACACGCTTTATGTCAACGCGATGCTCCTCCTCCTGACCTACGGAATCCAGACCGGCCGCACGCTCTATTTCGAGGCCGCCCTGGCGATCGGATTGCTTGGCTTTGCCGGCACAGTCGCTCTCGCCAAGTTTCTCATGAGGGGAGAGGTGATCGAATGATACAGGCCCCCGATCTTCCGCTCTGGGCCGCGCTCATCGTTGGCATGATGGTCCTGCTCGGCGCGACCATCGCCCTCATTGGCTCGATCGGGCTGGTCCAGCTCAAGAGCTTCTATGACCGGGTCCACGCGCCCACATTGGGCGCCACGCTCGGCACCGGCGCTATCCTGATCGCCTCGATCATCTGCTTCTCCGTGCTGCGCAGCCGGCCCGTGGTGCATGAGATCCTGATTGCCGTCTTCGTCACCTTGACGACGCCGGTGACGCTTATGCTGCTGGCGCGTGCGGCGCTCTATCGTGATCGCAGCGAGGGGGCCACGCATGTGCCGACAGACGGTGGCGAGGCAGACGACAGCCTGGCAAGCTGATGATGGTGCGGCGGATGGTCGGATCACGCCGAAGCAGGGATTGAAGCGCATGGTCAGGGATGTCACCGCCGAATATCGCTCCAGGCTCGTCTCCGCCGATGTCGCGGTGGAAGGGATCGCATCGGGCGCGCAGGTGGCGATGGGCATGGCGATCGGGCAGCCGCCGGCCTTGCTCGCGGCGCTGGCGGCCCGGGTCGAGGCCGGCGCGCTGGCGGATCTCCATTTGTGGTATTTCCACTCCATGGCGCATGCCGGGAAAACGATCCTGCGCTATGATCTGCTCGATCGGGTCCGGCCGCACTGCATGTTCATGACCGAGATCGAGCGGGGCCTCATCAAGCAGGCGGCCGCCGACGGGCGCGACGTGATCGACTTCATGCCCTGTGCCTTCAGCGAATCCCCGCGCCTGCTTTCGCAGAGGATCGAACTGGACGCTTTCGTCGCCACCGTATCGCCGATGGACAGCCATGGCTGGTTCACCTTCGGCACCAACAACGATTACGCGACGACCGCCGCGCGCAGCGCCAAGCGTCTGGTTGTCGAGGTCAATCCGAACATGCCGCGGGTGTTCGGCGAATCCCTTCTCCATGTTTCCGAAGTGGACGCGATCGTCGAGAACGACGTGCCGCTGGCGGAGCATGTTCCCCGCCCGGCCTCGCCCGAGGATGAGGTCATCGCGGGAACGATCGCGGGATTGATCGACGATGGCGCCTGCCTGCAGATGGGGATCGGATCGCTGCCCAATGCTGTCTGCGCCAAACTTTCCGGGCACAGACACCTGGGCATCCACACGGAGCTGATGACGCCGGGGCTGGCCGCCCTCATCGAATGCGGGGCCGTGACCAACCAGCGCAAGACGACCTATCGCGGCCGCAGCGTCTTCACCTTCGCGATGGGCGACCGCGCCTTCTACGATCTCCTCCACGACAATCCTTCGATGCACAGCGCGCCGGTCCACATCGTCAACGACCCGCGCCATATCGCCAAGAACGACAATGTCGTGTCGGTCAATGCGACGATCCAGGTCGATCTGGGCGGCGCCTGCAATTCCGAACATCTGCTCGGGCGACAATACAGCGGTTCGGGCGGCCAATTGGACTTCGTGCGCGGCGCGGCGGGGTCGAAGGGAGGCAAGTCGATCATCGCCTGTCATTCGACGGCGAAGGGAGGGGCCGTATCGCGTATCGTGCCCGTGCTGGAAGGGCCGGTGACGACGCCCCGCAACGACACCCATATCATCGTCACCGAATATGGCGCGGTGGACCTCAAGGGCAAGTCGCTGCGCCAGCGCGCCGAGGCCCTGATCGGCATCGCCCATCCGAAGTTCAGGGACGACCTCGCCAGGGCGCTTGGCTGAAGGCCGCGGCCGGTCTTCCATCCGCCAACGGGTTGCGCCCCGCCGGCTTTACCGTAACAATGGCTGTGCAAGCAGACATCGGGAAGCTGAACTGAGCAGTGCCCGCTTTCCATCATGAATACGCCGCGAGAAAAGGAGACGACGCGTTTCTACCGATACCGTGAATATCGCGTCTGCCACCGCCTGGCATGCCGAGCCTGAAGAGCGACTGCTCGCGCTGCTGGGAACTTCCCGAACCGGCCTCGAGCCGGAAGATGCCGCCGGGCGGCTTGCCAAGCATGGCCCCAATGCGCTGCCGGGGGCAAAAACCCTTCACCCGTTTTTCCGCTTCCTCAAGCAATTCCGCAGCGCGCTCATCTATTTTCTGCTTGTCAGCGCCGTGGCGGCGATGCTGCTCGGTCATGCGATCGACGCCACCGTCATTCTCGTGGTCGTCCTGGTCAATGCGATTGTCGGCTTTGCCCAGGAAGGGAAGGCGGAGCAGGCGCTGGACGCCATCAGGAACATGATCGCGCCCCATGCCGTTGCGCTGCGCGCCGGCACCCGCGCCCGGGTGGCGGTGCCGGACCTTGTCCCGGGCGATGTCGTAATGCTGGAGGCAGGCGATCGGGTGCCCGCCGACTTGAGGCTGCTGCGCGCCCGTGGCCTGCTGATCGATGAAGCGGCGCTGACCGGGGAATCGGTCGCGGCCGAAAAGGACGAAGGCGTCATGCCCGCCGATGCTCCTCTCGGAGAGCGGGCGAACATGGCCTTTTCCGGCACGCTGGTGGCAGCTGGCCAGGCCACCGGGGTTGTCGTGGCAACCGGCATGGCCACCGAGATCGGCCGGATCAGCGCTCTGATCCAGTCGGTCGAGACGCTGACGACACCGCTGCTGCGCCAGATCGAACGCTTCGCCCATCGTTTCACCGCTGTCGTTTTCGCTGGCTCGGCATTGCTTTTTGCCTTCGCCGTGGTCGTTCGCTCCTTCGCCTGGGACGATGCGCTGATCGCGGTGGTTGCGCTCGCGGTAGGCGTGATTCCGGAAGGGCTGCCCGCCGTCATCACCATCACGCTGGCGATCGGCGTCAGGCGCATGGCCGGCCGCAACGCGGTGATCCGCAAGCTGCCCGCCGTCGAGACGCTGGGCGCGACCTCGGTCATCTGCTCGGACAAGACCGGCACGCTCACCCGCAACGAGATGACCGCGCGGCAGGTCGTGGCGCCCACCCACAGGCTCCTTGTCGGCGGCTCCGGCTACGCGCCCAAGGGCGAAATCGTCGCGCAAGGCACGGATGACGATGCCGAGGCGCTTGCCGTTGCGCTGCCGGTGCTTCGTTGCGGCTTGCTGTGCAACGATGCGCATTTGCGGGAGACTGCCGGCCAATGGGCGGTGGACGGCGATCCCATGGAAGGCGCGCTGGTCGCTTTGGGAATGAAGGCTGGCCTCGATCCTTCCCATGTCCGGGGCGAATGGCCGCGTCTCGACGAAATTCCGTTCGATGCCGCCCATCGCTTCATGGCTTCGCTGCACCGGGCGCCGACGGGCGAGGCGGTCGCTTTCGTCAAGGGAGCGCCCGAGGCGCTGTTCGCCATGGCCGCGCGCCCGCTCGATCTCGAATTCTGGAATGCCCGTATCGCCGAGGCGGCCGACGAGGGCGAGCGCGTGCTCGCCTTCGGCATGAAGCGCCTGCCGGACGGCACGAAACGCCTGCGCTTCGCGGATATTGCTGAGATCGAGCTGCTCGGCATCGTCGGCTTCATCGATCCCCCCCGCCCGGAGGCGATGGCGGCCATCGCCGAATGCCGGTCGGCCGGGATACAAGTGAAGATGATTACCGGCGACCATGCCGCTACCGCGCTTGCCATATCCCGCCAACTGGGCCTCGCCGACGATCCCCAGGCGGTCACCGGGGCGGAGATCGACGCCGTGGATGACGGCGGCCTCGAAGCGCTGGTTCAGCGGGTGTCCGTCTTCGCCCGCACCAGCCCCGAGCACAAGCTGAGGATCGTGCGCGCGCTTCAGGCGGATGGCGCAATCGTGGCGATGACCGGGGATGGCGTCAACGATGCGCCATCGCTCAAGCAGGCCGACGTCGGCACCGCGATGGGCCGAAAAGGCACCGAAGCCGCGAAGGAAGCGGCTGAAATGGTGCTGCTCGACGACAATTTCGCGTCGATTGTCAGCGCCGTTCATGAAGGGCGCACCGTTTACGACAATATCCGCAAGGTCATCGCCTGGACGCTTCCGACCAATGGCGGCGAGATGCTGGCGGTGGTGCTGGCCATCTTCATCGGCTTCGCGCTGCCGATGACGGCGACCCAGATATTGTGGATCAATCTCATCCTTTCGGGCACGCTCGGCCTCGTGCTCGCCTTCGAGCCGTCCGAGCCGGGGGTGATGCGTCGTCCGCCCCGCCGGCCGAATGCGCCTTTGCTCTCGCCTTTCCTGCTGTGGCGGGTGCTCGTCGTCTCGGTGCTGCTCGCCGGTGTATCGCTCGGCGTTTTCTTCCATGCGCTGGGTCAAGGACGCGACATCGAGACGGCGCGCACAATGGTCGTCAACATGCTGATCGTGGGCGAGATATTCTACCTGTTCAATGTGCGGTATCTGCATATGGGCTCTATCAGCTGGCGGGGCGCGCTCGGCACGCCGGCGGTATTGGCCGCGATTGTGGCGGTCGTGATCGGCCAGCTCGCCTTCACCTACCTGCCGGTCATGAACGACATCTTCGAAAGCCGCCCGCTCGCGCTGGCCGACGGCCTGCTGATCGTCGCGACCGGCGCCGCGCTGATGATGCTCCTCGAAGGCGAGAAGCTGCTGATGCGGAAACTCGGATGGTTCGAGGAGCTTCGGGAATGATAAGCGTACAGCAAGGAGAAGGACAATGACCGAGCCAGGCTGGATGAACGGGCCGCCAGCTACGATCCTGGTCGCGACCGACCTCAGCGCGCGCTGCGACCGCGCGCTCGACCGCGCGGTGCAGCTTGCCGGACAATGGAACGCCCGAATCCTGGCGGTCCATGCGGTCGAAACGGAAGACCACCCCGATCTCACGCGAATCTGGGAAACGCCCTCGTGGCGTCGTCCGCCAGATCCGGAGCAGCGCGCCCGCGATCAGCTGCTGGCCGACCTCGCCGAGCTATCCGTCGCGATCGACGTCCATGTCGAGGCAGGCAAGCCGGCCGATGTCATCCTCGCCGCAGCGGCTCGCGAAAACGCGGGGCTGATCGTCACCGGCGTTGCGCGCGACGAGCCGTTGCATCGCTCGCTGCTGGGCGACACCGTTCACCGGCTGATGCGCAACTCGCCGGTTCCGTTGCTGATTACCCGGAACAAGGCGCGCGCGCCCTATCGCAGGGTCGTGGTCGCGACGGACTTCGCCGCTTCCTCGCGCCATGCGCTGGAAGCCGCGGCCCGCTTTTTCCCCGACGCGGATTTCACCCTGTTCAACGGCTATGACGTGCCCTTCGCAAGCTATCTGACGGAAGAGGAGGTCAAGGTCGGCTTCCGCGGCATCGAGGAAGAAGCCGCCCGCCGCTTCCTGGCCGAGGCCGACATTGCCGACGAGGTGCGAAGCCGCACCGTCCGGCTGATCGAGCATGGCGTGCCGGAAGCCTTGCTGCGCGACTATGTGCGCGGCCATCGGGTCGATCTCACCGTCGTCGGCAGCCATGGCGGCGGAGCGATCTACGAACTGGTCATTGGCAGCACCGCGCGGCGGATCATCGACACGGTGCCCGGCGATGTGCTGCTCGTGCGTGATCCTGCCTGAGATGGCGGCACTGCGGATATAATGCCGTTCGTCTGGTGCGCCGCCGGGCTTGCCCTGCTGGTCTTGGGGGCCGAGCTGGTGGTGCGCGGCGGCACGCATGTCGCCGCGCGGCTGGGCGTGCCGCCGCTGGTGATCGGCCTGACGATCGTCGTCGTGGGGACCAGCACGCCGGAACTCGCGGTCGGGATCGACGCCGCGCTGCGAGGCGAGGGGGAGCTTGCGGTCGGCAATATCGCGGGCACCAACATCGTCAATATTCTGCTGATCCTGGGGTTGAGCGCGCTGATCGAGCCGCTGGCGATCCGGATGCAGACGATTCGGCTTGACCTGCCGATCATGATCCTTGCTTCGCTGATGCTGGTCGCCCTGGCCTGGGACGGCAATCTTTCACGGGCCGACGGCATTATCCTGACGATGTCCGCCCTGGCCTATACGATGGCGATCCTGCGCATCGCGCGGCGGGAGAGCCAGGGCATCAAGGCGGCTTTCAGCAGGGAATTCGCGGCACGGCCCGATTCCACGCCCACGCCGGAAAACCTGCTGAGCCTTGGCGCGCTCGCAGCCGGACTCGTCGTGATCGCGGTCGGCGCGGACTTGCTGGTGGATGGCGCGGTGGCGCTGGCAAGGCAATGGGGCGTCTCGGACGCCTTCATCGGCCTCACCATCGTGGCGATCGGAACCTCGTCGCCGGAGCTGGTGACGACCGTGGTTTCCACGATCCGCAAGGCGCGGGACATCGCCATCGGCAATCTGCTGGGCAGCAGCATCTACAATATCCTGTTCATCCTCGGCATCACCTGCATCGTGCCGGATGCTGGGATTCAGGTCGGGCAGGCCCTGATCCGCATCGACATTCCGCTGACGGCGGCGGTGGCCTTATTGTGCATCCCCGTGTTCGTCAGCGGCCGCAGCGTTACCCGCTTCGAGGGCGGGTTGTTCGTCATCGCCTATGCCGTTTATCTGGCTTATCTGATCGCTGCCCGGACATGAATGCCGCGGAACCGCGAGCCGGAGCCAAGGCGGCATGGGGGCCGAAAAAACCGCAGCCGCGCCTTGACGCGGCCTGCCAATCTGAGACGATCCGGCATCATGATGAACATCGCCACGCTTACGCTCAACCCGACGATCGACGTTGCCTATGAAGTGGACAGGATGTTCCACACCCACAAGATGCGGACGCGCAAGGAGCATTACGACCCAGGCGGCGGCGGCATCAACGTGGCCCGGGTCTTCGTGCGGCTGGGCGGCAATGCGCGCTGCTATTACCTCTCGGGCGGCGCGACGGGGCCTGCGCTCGACGGCCTGCTCGATCTCCACCAGCTCGTCCGCGAACGGATCGCGATCAAGGGGCACACGCGCGTCAGCACTGCCGTTCTCGAGCTGGAGAGCGGGAAGGAATACCGCTTCGTGCCGCCCGGCCCGGCGGTTGCCCCGGAAGAATGGCAGGAGTGCCTTGACCGGCTCGCTGCCGCCAATTGCGATTACCTTGTCGTCAGCGGTTCGCTTCCTCCGGGCGTGCCCGACGATTTCTATGCCCGCGTTGCGGCGATTGCCGCCCCGCGCGGCATCAGGGTGGTGCTCGACAGTTCGGGCACCGGCCTGCGTGAAGGGCTTGCCGGCGGCAATGTCTTCCTGGTCAAGCCGAGCATCGGCGAGCTGCGGCAACTGACCGGCGAGAAGCTGGAAGGGATCGAGGCTGTGGCGGCGGCGGCCATGGACATCGTGGGCAAGGGGCAGGCGGAACTGGTCGCGGTGACGCTGGGCCATGAAGGCGCTCTCCTCGCCCGGAAGGCCGGCACCCTTTTCCTTCCCGCCCTCGCCATCGAGGCGAAGAGCGCGGTCGGGGCCGGGGACAGCTTCCTGTCCGCCATGGTCTTCGCGCTGGCGAGCGGCCGGGATGAGGTGGAGGCCTTCCGCTTCGGCATTGCCGCGGGCGCCGCGGCCGTTCTGACGGCGGGCACCGATCTTTGCCAGCCTGACGATATCCGGCGGCTTTATGCCCATGTCGTCGCGGCCTGAGCGGATCGGACACATGGCCAGCCCGCCGACCCTCGCCTTCCACGGCGCCGCCCGCACTGTCACCGGCTCCTGCATGGAGCTTTGCCTCGGTGAGCGGCGCATCCTGATCGACTGCGGACTTTTCCAGGGGTCGCGCTCGCTGGAAGCGCTGAATCGCGAACCGTTCTCCTTCGATGCGAAGGGCCTGGACGCGGTCATCCTCACGCACGCCCATATCGATCACAGCGGGCTGCTGCCGAAGCTGGTTGCGGATGGCTATGCGGGGCCGATCTGGTGCACCGAGCCGACGCGCGACCTGCTCCGCCATATGCTGCCGGATGCCGGGCGCATCCAGGAATACGAGGCGGAACGGCGCAACCGCCGCGCGGACCGGGCAGGCGAGGAGCCCTTCGTTCCAGCCTATACCGAGGCGGATGCGCAGGCTGCGGTCGCGCAAGCCCGGCCGGTGGCGCTGAAGACGTGGTTCGAGCCTGCGCCGGGCATCCGCGCGCGGCTCTGGAACGCCGGGCATATCCTCGGCTCGGCCTCGGTCGAGGTCGAGGCGGGCGGTTCGCGCCTGCTCTTCTCCGGCGACATCGGGCCGGAGCACAAGGCCTTCCATCCCGATCCCGAAGCGCCGTCCGGCTTCGACCATGTCGTTTGCGAGAGCACCTATGGCGACCGGGTGCGCGAGGAAGTGACGATCGAGCAGCGGCGCACGCTGCTGGAGGCGGAAATCAGGGGCGCGCTGACCCGGGGCGGCAATCTCGTCATTCCGGTCTTCGCGCTGGAGCGCACGCAGGAATTGCTGCTCGACGTGGCCAGCCTGATTAATGCCGGGCATCTCCCGCATGTGCATCTGTTCGTCGATTCACCGCTCGCCAGCCATGCGACCGACGTCTTCGCCAAGCACAAGGAAGCGCTGGAGGACCTCGGCTCGGGCGAGATATTCCGTCACCCCGCCTTCCATTTCGTCGAGAATGCCAGCCAGTCGATGCGCCTCAACAGCATGTCGGGCACGATCATCATGGCGGCTTCGGGCATGTGCGAAGCGGGCCGCATCCGGCACCATCTGCGCCACAATCTGCCGCGCCGGGAATCGACGGTCCTGTTCGTCGGCTTTCAGGCGGCGGGAACGCTGGGCCGGGCCATCATGGATGGCGCGCACCGTGTGCGCATCTCCGGCCATGACGTGACGGTGCGGGCGCAGATCCGGCGCATCGACAGCTATTCCGCCCATGCCGACCGCGACGACATCCATGCCTGGGTCGCCGCGCGCGCGCCCATCGCGGGCAGCCTGTTTCTCACTCATGGCGAGTCCGAAGCTATCGAGGCGCTGCGCCGCGATCTTCAATCCCAGGGCGCGGCGAATGCGATCGTCACGCCCGAAATCGGCGAGCGCTATGCATTGACTGCCGGCGCTCCGGCGAAACGGATCGAAACAGGCCGGGTCGATCTGCGCGACGCGCTGGGCCAGGATTGGCAGAATGACTATGCCCGCTTCGCGACCAGCCTGAAACAGCAGCTTGCCGAGATCGAGAGCGCGTCGGCGCGGCGCGAGGCCCTGACGCGGATGCGCGCCATTCTGGATTCGTTCAAGGAACATCGGGACAAGCGGCGGGATCGCCATCGCTGACGAACGGGCTGATTAGGCGCTCTCATTGTATTTTCATGCCCGAGGGAATAAATGCATATTAAATGCATAATTTGGAGTCGCGGCGATGGCGCGGTTGCAGATCGACGAAGGCGGACTGAAGGAACTCGTTGAAGCCTTCTATGCGCGCGTTCGCGCGGATGAGGCGCTCGGCCCGATTTTCAACGATGCGATCGACGACTGGCCGGAGCATCTCGAGAAGCTGGCCGCTTTCTGGTCTTCCGTGATGCTGACCAGCGGGCGCTACAAGGGGCAGCCGGTGCCGGCGCATGTGAAGCATCGCGACCGCATAACGCCGGCTCTGTTCGACCGCTGGCTGGCGTTATGGGAACAGACCACCAATGAATTGATGGAGCCGGAAGCGGCCGATGCGCTGCAGAACAAGGCGCGCCGCATCGCCGAGAGCCTGAAACTTGCCATGTTTTTCCGGCTGGATGGGCCGGGGACGCCTGAGCGCGCACGGCATGGCTCGGACACCGGCATGACCGCTTCGCAATGAGAGGGGAGAAGCTCCAGTCTGCCGTTGCCGGGCCGAGGCGGCGGTAATGGAGGATTTCATCATCGCCCGGGTCCTGCATGTCGTCGCTATCCTGTTCTGGATCGGCGGGGTTGCGTTCGTGACGCTGGTGGTGATGCCGTCGGTGCGGAGCCAGCATGCCCCGGGCGAGAGGCTTCATGCCTTTCACAGGCTGGAGGGCCGCTTCGCCCCGCAGGCGCGCCTCTGGGTCCTGCTTGCGGGCGCGAGCGGCTTCTGGATGGCCTGGCGGGCCGAGATGTGGGATCGCTTTTACGACCTCCATTTCTGGTGGATGCATGCGATGGTGGCGCTCTGGCTGGTCTTCGCGGCGATGCTGTTCGTCATCGAGCCGCTTTTCCTCCACCGACGCATGATGTCATCGAGCGATCCCGCGCGGGATTTCGCGCGGATGGAACGCATGCATCGCGTGCTGCTGGCGGCGTCCATCATCACCGTGATCGGCGCCGTGGCCGGAAGCCACGGGTTGCTCTGATTTCGGATCAGGCCGGGGTCTGCGGTTCAATCCATGATCGACTTTCCGCTTGCAGCCTTATTCTCCGGTCGTTTGCAGATCGACGATCCGCAAATAGGGTTTCAGCGTCCTGTATCCTTGCGGGAACTGGCGAGAGGCCTCTTCATCCGACAGCTTGGGGGAGATCACCACCGGCTCGCCCTGCTGCCAGTTGACCGGCGTGGCGATGCTGCGCGCATCGGTCAGTTGCAGGCTGTCGATCGCGCGCAGGATCTCGGAGAAATTGCGCCCCGTGGAGGGCGGATAAGTCAGGATCAGCCGGACCTTGCGGGCCGGATCGATCACGAACACCGAGCGTACGGTAACGGTGGGATCGCTCTCCGGGTGGATCATGTCATAAAGCGAGGAAACTCGCGCATCCGGGTCCGCGATCATCGGAAAATCGAGCCTGGCGCCCTGCGTTTCCTCGATGTCGGCTTCCCATTTGTAATGGGCTTCGACCGGATCGACCGAGAGCCCGATCGGCTTGACGTTCCGCTTGTCCCATTCGGGGCGCAGCTTCGCCACTTCGCCCAGCTCGGTGGTGCAGACGGGTGTGAAATTCTTGGGATGGCTGAACAGCACGCCCCAGCTCGATCCAAGCCAGTCGTGAAAACGAATCCGGCCGTGCGTGGTGTCCTGTTCGAAGTCGGGGGCGATTTGCCCAAGCTGGATAGTCATGAAGGCTCCTCATGCATGTGGCGGCATTGTGGAGCAGCCAGGTTCAGCAAACAAATGAATGTTATTTATGATTATATGCAAAAATTTTTCGTGAGGGACTGGGGGCGTATATCAGCGTGTTTCCTTGCAGGAGCACCCGAAATCCACTATCATTCAACAATAAAATAAATATGATTAGAGGTTGAAAGCAAGGAACTTCTGGAATGGATATCAGCGTTGCCCGCACATTCCTAGAAGTGGTGAAGACCGGCAGCTTCGTCGGCGCGGCGGCCAACCTCAATCTCACCCAGACGGCGGTGAGCGCGCGTATCCGGGTGCTGGAGGACCAGCTCGACCGGCCCGTGTTCATCCGGAACAAGGCCGGGGCAAAGCTGACTCCGGCGGGCGAGCAATTTCTCCGCTTTGCGACGACGCTCGTCCAGGTCTGGGATCGGGCAAGGCATGCCGTCGCTCTCCCGCCCGGCCGGGAAACGGTGGTGACGATCGGCGTGGAACTCAGCCTGTGGAGCCCGCTGCTGCGGCATTGGCTGCTGTGGATGCGGCGCGAATGCCCTGAAATTGCGGTGAGCACGCAGATCGATACTTCGGAACGCCTCATGGAGCAGGTCCAGGACGGGTCCCTCGATGTCGCCGTGCTCTACGCGGCGCCGAGCCGTCCGGGCGTGATAGTCGAACTCCTCTTCGAGGAGAAACTGGTGCTGGTGAGAACGACGCCGGCCAGTTCCCCGCTCGCGCCCGAGGATCATGTGCGGATCGATTGGGGGGAGGAATTTGCGGCAAGCTATCAGGCGGCATTCCCGGACCAGCCCAACGCGGTGGTATCGATCAGCTATGGGCCGCTCGCGCTGGAATATATATTGGCGACAGGCGGCAGCGGCTATTTCCGCAAGGGTTTCATCCGCTCCTATCTCGAAGAGGGGCGGCTGACGCTGGTGCCTGACAGCCCCGAGTTCTCCTATTCCGCATATGTCGTTCATTCGACCAAGGCCGACCCGGGCGTGATGGACCGGATTCGCGCGGGCCTGCGGGCTTCGGCGGCGATTGCGGCATGACCGGCGAGCCGTCCTCGCCCGTCTGCTACGCAGCCGACGCCGACGACCTCTACATGGGGTATGCCGGGCGCGATGAAATCATCGCCTTGCTCAATGAACTGCTCGAGGCCGAACGGGCAGGCGCCCGCGTCGCGCTTGCCAGCGGCAAGGCGGCGCCCGATGCATCCTATGCCGATCTGATGCGGGCGGTGCGGGCCGATGAAGCGCGCTGGTGCGCGATGCTGTCACGCCAGATAAAGCGCCTGGGCGGCGCGCCGTCGCGAAAGACGGGAGCATTCCGAGGCAAGGCCATGGCCATCGCCGACCCGATGGAGCGCCTGGCTTTCCTCAATCGCGGACAATCATGGGTGGTGAGGAAGCTCGAAGCTCTCACGCCACGGGTGCGGGACGAGAATCTCCATGCGGATCTGCGGCTGATGCTGGAAAGCCACCGCGAGAATATCGACCGTGCCGATGCGGTGCTTCGGTCAGCCGAAAGCGGGGCGTGACTGTCCCGGCAGGTGCGGCTCCCGATGCCGCGGCCCCTTGTGATGTTCGCTACGGGATGCCGATGCCAAGGGGAGATTGGCGGTTCATCAATCGGCGCATGGTATCCCTGTCGGTTATCAGATCCGCGATCGTGTAGGAATCGAACACCGCCAGCATGGCCTGCACACCTTCGGCAAGGACGCCGGTCAGCCCGCAGGCTGGAGACAATGCGCAGCCGGAGCAATCGGCAAGTTGAAAGCCTTCCTCCGTGTGGCGGACGACCTCTCCGACGCCAATCCTGCCGGCCGGACGGGCCAGGCGCATCCCGCCAGTGCGGCCTCGAACCGTCTCGACAAACCCTTCGCGCGCCAGCGCGTTCACGACCTTCATCAAATGGTTGTGGGAGATTTCATAGGTTCGCGAAATCTCACCGATCGAGCACAGCCGTTCGTCATGCAGGGCAAGATGGATCAACACCCGGAGCGAATAATCCGTGTATCGCGTCAGCCGCACACACTTCTCCTGAGGAATACTTCAAGCCTTCATACCTGTATGGTTGCTGCATGTTAAGGGTTTCACGATGAGTTTCGCCGCCGGATATTCCTGCGCGCCTAGCCCGGTTTGCCGTCCGCTCGTGGCAGTACATAGATACGGGCCACCCAGACGACCCAGGGCAGAAAGGCCAGCAGCCAGCCAAATGCCGCATAGGCTTGCCAGGCGAGCCAATCGTCCGCCAGCTCGGCGGTAATGCGAACGATACAGACCGCTTGCACGGCGAGAAACGTATAGATTCCGATAGGCGGCAGGATCAGTGGCCGGCCCGAATGGCCCTGGGTGACGCGCGTGACCATCGCCACCAGGATACTGCCGAAGAAGCCCACGAACAGCGCATGGGCCGGAGCCTTGCCGAGAATGACCTGTCCCCAGAGAGCGAGCGCGATGCCCTGCGCGGTGTAGAGCGCGAAGGCGAATGGCAGCCAGGCAAGCCCCACGAACAGCACCGCCAGCAGGGGCGGCATTCCGCGATATGGAAACCAGCGGAGCAGCATCAACGTGGTCAGCAGGAACAGCGGCAGGTCCGACAGCAACCGCCAAGCTGGAGGCAGCGCGATGTGCAGGGCCATGAGAGCCCAGCCGGTGGCCAGTATCCAGCGTGGCCGCCAGGGTTCGTAGCCCGGCAAGGCGCTGGCCGCGAAGAAGGGGATCATCCGGTGCGCGACAGTGAAATAGACCGGCAGAAGCAGCCCGAATGTTCCCAGCTTGATGGCGGCATCGCCCAGGGCAGGGTCATCCAGGAGCAGAAAGGCCAGCCATAGCCCCAGGCCCGCCGCGCCGAGGCAAAGCGCGATGAAGCAGCCCGCAAGATGCCATGTCCTGCCCGCGTCGCGATAGGCCAGATGGCCAAGCGGAAGCAGGCCGGCGATCCAGCCCGCAAGCGTTGCGATGGCGCCTAGAACGACACCCTCATGCCATCCGAGCGCTCCGGTCAGCGTGAGGAGCTGCCCCCCCAGCAGACCGGCTCCAACGGGCCAGGCTTTCCGCCGGTCGAGATTCGCCTCGCCCATCCAGCGCGGGAAAACGGTAAGCAGGAAGCCGAAGAAGAAGCTCGGCAGGACCTGATACTGCATCAGGAAGGCATGCAGCCGCCCCGCATAGAGTTCCGGCTGCGGCATGGACAGCAATGGCCATCTCGCGGTGGCCAGCCAGAATGCCCACCAGGCCATGGCCAGCAGCAGGTTCAAGGCGCCAATGAAGAACATCAGCCGGTGAGGGGCCTTGCCAAGGTTCGCGACGGATAACGATGACGGCATGTTCCGGTCTTCTCCCTTCGGCTCCCCGTTTCACAGCTGGGCGGCGCGATCCGTCAGAGCGGCTGATCCTCGTCGCTCAGGATGCGCTCCGCCGCCCCTGCGACATCCTCATACTGGCCGCTCCGCAGCGCCCAGAAGAACAGGGCCAGCCCAAGGGCGCCGAGCCCGAGCGAGATCGGGATCAGATACCAGAGGACATTCATGCGGCGCTTTCCCTCAGCGGCTGTGGCGCCTGTTCCGGCATTCGCCGCTGTCGCCGGGGGCCTTCGACGGGGCGCGGCCGGAGCCGCAATGCGTTGCCTATGACGAGGATCGACGAGCCTGACATGGCCAGCGCCGCGATGAGCGGCGTGACGAAGCCAGCGATCGCGAGGGGAAGGGCGACCGCATTATAGAGCGCGGCGAATGCGAAATTCTGCCGGATCAGCCTGCCGGCTGCCCGCGAAGTGTGGATGGCGAAGGGGACCGCTTCGAGGTCCGGCCGCAGGAACACGAAGTCGGCCGCCTGTCGGCCGACGTCCGCCGCGCTTCCGGGCGCGATGGAAACATGGGCGGCCGTGAGCGCCGGCGCATCGTTGAGGCCGTCGCCCACCATCAGCACTTTCCGGCCCATTCTGCCGAGTTCAGTCACATGCGCGGTCTTTTCCGCCGGCAGGAGTCCGCCCCGGGCATGTTCGATGCCGAGATCGCTGGCCACGCTGGCTACGATCCCGGAGGTATCGCCGGATAGGATTTCAAGCGCAAACCCGCCCGCGCGCAGATCGGCCACCGCCCCTGTGGCGCCCGCGCGCAACTCGTCCGCGAAGGCGAAGGTCTGCATCAGCTGTCCATTGTGCGCCAGCACCGTGCCGCTTGCCTGTGATGCGTGCTTTCCTTCGAGCGCCCATTCGCTGCGGCCGAGCCGCCAACTGTCCGGGCCGGCCCGGGCTTCCAATCCTTGCCCGGCCAGTTCGACGATGCTGTCGAAGGCGAGATCGGCACGCTGCCCGGTCTGCGCCAGCGCCCGCGCGTAGGGGTGAATGGAATTGGCGGCAATGGTCGCGGCAATCGCGAGGTGAGCCTTGTCCATCGGCGCATCGCGCCGCAACACGGGCCGTCCCGAGGTCAATGTTCCGGTCTTGTCGAAGATGATCGTATCAATCTCCGCAAGGCGCTCCATCGCGGAACCGTCCTTCACCATGATGCCATGCTCGTAGAGGCGTCGAGCCGCCACGGTTTGAACCATCGGGACGGCGAGACCCAGGGCGCAGGGGCAGGTGATGATGAGGACGGCGACGGCGATGGTGACGGCGCGGTGGAGGTCGCCGGTCGCCAGCATCCAGCCCAGGAAACCCAGGAACGCCGCGCTGTGAACCACCGGGGTGTAGAGCTGGGCGGCACGATCGGCCAGGCGACGATAGTGCGAGCGTCCGCCTTCGGCCACCTCCATCAGCCGGATCATCTCGGCAAGAAAGCTGTCCTTGGCGGCTGCTATTGCCTTCACCTTGAGCGGCCCGGTGAGGTTGAGCGTTCCCGCGCGCAGCGGGCCGCCCGGTGCGACGGCTTCGGGCGCACTTTCGCCGGTCGCCAGCGAGGCGTCGATGTCGGAGCGGCCGTCCAGCACGACGGCATCGACCGGAACCCGCTCGCCGGCCGCCACCAGGATCGTCATGCCCGGGGTGATCTCGGCCGTCGGCATATAGGTTCGCGTGCCATCCGGAGCGATCACGGTGGCCCCATAGGCCGCGAGGCGCTCCAGCCCCTTGACCGCCGCCCGGGCGCGCTCGCGCATCAAATGATCGAGCGTCCGCCCGATGAGGAGGAAGAAGAGCAGGGAGACCGCCGCGTCGAAATAGGCATGGGGCTGGCTGTGGATGGTGTCGTAAAGGCTCATGCCGAACGCCAGCAGCACACCGATGGAGATCGGCACGTCCATGTTGGTCCGGCCATGCCTCAGCGCCCGCCAGGCCGACTGGAAGAATACCCGTCCCGAATAGGCCAGCGCGGGCAGCGCGATGGCGGCCGAGAGCCAATGGAACAGGTCGCGCGTATCGCCCGCCGCGCCGGACCAGACCGATACCGACAGGCCCATGACATTCATGGAGGCGAAGCCGGCAACCGCCAGGGCGCGGATCAGCCGGGCAAGCTCCGGGTCTTTCCCATCCTGCGGCGGCTCGTGAAGAAAGGCCTCGAAGCCGAGTTCGGACAGAGTTTCGCCTAGCGGCGGTGGACCTTCCTCGCTTTCGCGCCAGGCTACCGCGACGCGCCTGGTCGAGAGGTTGACGCGGGCCCGCTCCACGCCGGGAAGCGCGCCGAGGCCCTGCTCGATCCGGCGGATGCAATTGCCGCAGTGAATGCCGGGAACCGACAGATCGGTCTGCCTCGATCCCGTGCCGATAGCGCGGCTCGCAAGCCTTATTTCATCCGCCGAAAGCCTGTATCCCGCGGCGCTTGCCATGGCCTATCGCACGGCGCGGTAGGCATGCCACGTCGCATGGCCCAGCAGGGGAAATACCACGATCAGGCCCAGCAGGCCGGTTGCCAGCGACAGCAGGAACAGGGCCAGCACGATTGCGCCCCATACCAGCATGGCGGGCAGGTTGTTCCATACCAGCGCCCAGCTCGTGCCCATGGCGGTCAGGGCGTCGAGGCGCTGGTCGAGCAGGAGCGGGATGGAGAAGGCGGAGATGGCGAAGGAGAAGGCCGCGAACAATCCACCGACCAGCGTGCCGATGGCCAGCATGACAAGGCCGGTCGGCGTCGTGAACAGCATCGGCGCGATATGATCTATGCCGGGAAAGGCCCGCACACCGAAAAACAGCGCATAGATGATGACTGCCGCCCGCATCCACAGCAGCATCAATCCGCACAGCATGGCCCCGATAAAGAATATCTGCGCGCCCGATTGCGCGCGTGGCACGATCATCTGGCCAAGCGTCACCGGCTCGTTGCGCTCGATCCCGCGGCTCTTCACGTAAAGGCCGATGGCGAGGGTGGGGGCAAAGACGAGGAAGCCGGCGAGAGCCGGAAACAGGACATAATCCCATTCCAGCAAGGCCAGCCCCAGGACCATCGCCAATGACAGCAGGAACACGAGGACGCCATAGGCAAGGCTGGGCAGGGGATCGGTCGTCAGATCCTGCCAGCCCGCCCGCAGCCAGGTGAAAGCGCTTCCCGGCGGCAGGTCGCGGGCATAGCGCCTTTCCGATGGGAGCGGTGGCACCACGGGCGGGATTGTCGCCATTATGCTCTCCTGGTCAGCATGACGAACGGGCTGCGCGGAAAGTGCCGGGAGGCGATGCCTCGCTTCCCGCCTTGACATGCGCCACGCATCGAGGCTGCGAATTCGTGGCGACGAGGACAAGATGCGCGTTTGCAAGCAATACGATGGCCAGCGCTCCGATTGCGATGCAGATGAAGACCATTCGCGAGCGCGGAAGCTTCATCGCCGATCTCCCTTGTCGAGGAGATAGATCGTGAGCAGCTTCACTTCAACCGGGCTGAGGCGATGCCCCCAGGCGGGCATTTCGCCCTGCCTTCCATCATAAATGACATCCTGTATCGTTCCGATGTCGGCTCCATAGAGCCAGGCAGTGTCCGTCAGATTGGGGATGCCCAGCGCCTGATTGCCGTGCCCTTCCGGCCCATGGCAGACAACGCAATTCTCCGCGAACACCGTGCGTCCTTGCGCCACCGATTTGGCCCGGCCTTTGATCCATGAGGGAGCCGAGAGAGACTTCACATAATCGGCGACGGCAAGCACGGAATCATCGTCCAGAATGCCGTCCCGGCCGAAGGCCATCATCTGGCTGACGCGGGTTTCCGGATGCTGGGCGCTGTTCACCCCCACGCGAATGGTCTGCGCGATGGTGTCCGGATCACCACCCCATAGCCAGTCCTTATCCGTCAGGTTGGGAAAGCCTTTGACGCCCTTCGCATCCATGCCATGGCAGGCTGCGCAATTGTCGCCGAACAGGCGCTGGCCATGTTCCCGCACGATCATCATCAGTTGGTCATCGGCGCGGATATTGCCGTAATCCATGGCTGCTATACGCTGCCCCCAGGCAGAACGGGCAAGTTCCGCCCCCTCGACCTTTCCATTGACTATCTCCTTGTCATCATGGCCGAGAAGGCCGCGCGTATAGGTCTTTCCCACCGGCCAGGCCGGCATGAGGACCCAGTAACCGAGCGAGAACAGCGCAGTCACGATCAGAAAGAACCACACGGCGCGCGGGACCGGAGTGTTCAACTCCTTGATCCCGTTCCATTCATGGCCGGTCGTCATGTGCCCGCTATGGGGATCGCGTTCGCCTACCGCCACGGCTTGTCCTCGTCATCGATGATATCGCGTGCCGCCTTGTCGAACCGTCCCTTGTTCGCGGGCCAGCAGGCGTAGATCAGGGCGATCGCCGCCATCCCGAGCAGGTAGAAGAGCCCGAACGACTTGGCAAAACCGACCAGCATATGGTGATCGAGGTTCATGGCGCCTGCTTCCCGCCCGGCGGAACTTGCGTCGCATCGCTGAGCTTGCCGAGCACCTGGAGATAGGCCACCAGCGCATCCATTTCCGAGACGGTCCGCTTGTCGCCGTCGAAATATCGGATTTGCGTTGCTTCGCCATAGCGCTTGGCCAGGCCCGCCGTATCATCGTCTGGCGAAGCCTGCGCCATTGCGTCGGCCGGTGCATTGGCGATCATCTCGTCGGTGTAGGGAACGCCGACCTTGCGCAATGCCCGCAGATTGTCGCCCAGATGGGCTGCCTGCAGCTCGGTTTCGCTCAGCCAGTGGTAGCGGGGCATGATCGACTGGGGCACGACATCGCGCGGATTGTTGAGATGCGCCGTATGCCATTGATCGGAATATTTTCCGCCGATGCGGGCAAGGTCGGGGCCGGTCCGCTTGGATCCCCACAGCATCGGATGGTCGTATTTGGATTCGACGGCGAGAGAGTAATGTCCGTAGCGCTCCACCTCGTCCTGCAATGTGCGGATCATCTGCGAATGGCAGGCATAGCAGCCCTCGCGGATGTAGATGTTGCGGCCGGCCAGTTCGAGCGGGGTATAGACCCGCATGTCGGGATCGGTTTCGACGGTCTCGTCGATCGTGAACAGGGGCGCGATCTCGATCAGCCCGCCAATGCTGGCCACGACCATGATCGCGACGGCCAGGACGACCGACTTGCGTTCGATCCGGTAATGGGTTCCGAACATCGGCGCTTATTCCGCAGGCTGGAGGTTGGTGGGAAGGGGCGTGTCGCTCGACGGCGCCGGGGTGGCCGATGGCCGGCGGATCGTCATCCAGATATTGTAGCAGCCCACGATGGCCCCGATCAGGAACAGCAGCCCCCCGATCGCGCGAGCCACGTAATAGGGATGCATCGCGATCATGGAATCCAGGAAGGAATAGGCAAGCGTTCCGCTGTCGTTGTAGGTGCGCCACATCAGGCCCTGGATGATGCCTGAGTTCCACATCGCGAAGACGTAGATCAGCGTTCCCGCGAGCGCGAGCCAGAAGTGGACCTCGACCAGCGCCGGCGAATGGATGCGCTCGCGCTTCCACAGCCATGGCACCACGGCATAGATGGACCCAAAGGTGATGAGGGCGACCCAGCCCATCGCGCCCGCATGGACATGACCGATCGTCCAGTCGGTGTAATGGGACAGCGAATTCACCGAGCGGATCGCCATGAAAGACCCCTCGAAAGTCGAGAGGCCATAGAACACCGCAGCCATCATCATGAAGCGCAGCGTGGCGTCGTCGCGCACCTTGTGCCACGCCCCGTTGAGCGTCAGCAGCGCATTGGCCGCCGCGATCCATGACGGCACGAGCAGCATGACGGAGAAGGTCATGCCCAGCGTCTGCACCCATTGCGGCAGCGCCGTGTAATGCAGGTGATGCGAGCCGGCCCACATATAGAAGAAGGTGATCCCCCAGAAGCCGATGATCGACATGCGGTAGGAATAGATCGGCCGCTCGGCGCGCTTGGGCAGATAGTAGTACATCATGCCCAGGAAGCCTGCGGTGAGGAAGAAGGCGACGGCGTTATGGCCATACCACCATTGCGTCATCGCATCCTGCACGCCGGAAAACAGCGAATAGCTCTTGGCGCCTGCGAAGGAGGCCGGAACCGCGAGGTTGTTGACGATGTGCAGGATCGCGACGACCAGGATGAACGCCAGATAATACCAGTTGGCGACGTAGATATGCGGCTCCTTGCGCCCCGCGAGCGTGCGCAGATAGAGCAGCAGATAGGTCACCCACACGATCACCAGCCAGATATCGGCATACCATTCCGGCTCGGCATATTCCTTCGACTGGGTGATCCCCATGAAATAGCCGCTGACGGCGAGGATGCAGAACAGATTGTAGCCGATCAGCACGAACCAGGGGCTGAACTGGTCAGCCAGGCGCGCGCGCGAGGTGCGCTGCATCACGTGGAACGAGGTGGCGATCAGCGCATTGCCGCCAAAGCCGAAAATCACGCCGGTGGTATGAGCGGGACGCAATCGCCCGAAGCTGGACCAGGCGGCATCGAAAGTCAGATCGGGAAAGGCGAGCAGCCATGCCACCCAATCGCCGATGAACATGCCGAACACCGCCCAGAGCATGGCGATGACGATGCCGACCTTGCTTGGATCGTCATAATAACTCTCGAACCGGGTTTCGGGCGGCTCCGGCGCGGAATATCCCTTGAGCAACACGCACAGAATGCCGAGGCTGAACAGCAGCACGATGAACCCATGCGCCTGCATCGGATCGGCGCGCGCAGCGCCCGCTGCAGCCATGGCCAACCCGATGAAGGCAAGGGCGACGAGTATCGCCAAGCCCAATTGGCGCTCGCTGACAGTGAGGCCTGAAATCACGTTCCGAACTCCCTCGCCGGTTCGATCCCATCGCCTTATCATCAAAAATGCATTTTTAATACCTCTATTCCGGCAAGCCCGTTCGTATCCCGTCAAAGGATTGAAAATGCTTTATTTTCAGGCCATGTGGCTACCGGTTTTTTCGAGAATCGTGGATCGGGAAAGATGATGCGGCGCCAAGCCATCGGGTATCGAGATTGGCTTTGCCTCGCATCGGGTAAGGCGAGGCTTGCGGGCCCACGGCACTGCCATTCCCTGTGCCACGAATGGCGTGGCCAGGATTGCGATCCGGTGAGAGGGAGCGGCTTATCCCGCCAGCATTCGATGGAGCCCGTAAGCCACGCATTGGGTCGGCTGCTCCGCGATTTCGACCCGCAAGCCCGTGGCCGCGGCGATCATTTCGCTCATCAGCGGCATCAAGGCTCCGCCGCCGGTCAGGACAACGCCCCGGTCATGGATGTCCTGGCTGATCTCGGGCGCTGCGCGTCCGAGCACGTCCCGCACGACACTGACGACCTGCTGGATATGTTTCTTCACGACCATGTCCAGCTCGGACAATTCGACTTCGATCGACATCGGCAATCCAGCCCGCAGGCAGCGCCCCCTGACCGATATGGCGTCCGCTTCGTTGCCATATGGCGCCCGCCGCCTGCCGACATAATCGAGCTTGAGCTGTTCGGCGGTCAGGTCGCCGATCAGGAACTTGTGGCGCAAATGCAGTTGATCGGCGATGGCCCGATTGAGCGTGGCTCCGCCGATGCGGACCGATCCCGTTTCGCACAGGCCACCGAGCGAAAAAACCGCGACCTCCGTAGTGCCGGCTCCGCATTCGATAATCATGGAGCCAGCCGGCTCCTGGACCGGAAGCTGCGCGCCTATGGCCGCGGCAAGCGGCTCCGCCACCAGTGTCGTGGCCCCGAACCCGGCATCATCGGCTGCGGTCAGCATGGCGTTGCGCTCGGCCTGGGTGGCGTCTGCCGGCACGCCGAAAATCGCTCTGGGCGCGCGCAGCCGCTTGCGGCCCCCCGCGCGCGACATCGCATAGCGCAGCAATTCCTTGGCCGCGTCAATATCCTGCAACACGCCCCGGCAAAGCGGATGTTTCATCTGGAGGTGGGTCGGGGTGCGATCGACCATGGCATGCGCCTCCGCCCCGGCCGCGACGAGGCCGCTCGTTCCCTGCTGGCGAGAGAAACAGCACAGCGATGGCTCGTCGAACACGATGCCGTCGTCACGCCGAATAACACGTACGTTGGCGGTGCCGAAATCGATCGCGATTTCTGGTCGCCGGGAGGTAAGGATTGAAGTCACCGGGTGCGCTTAACAAACCGCGCGGGCTTTGTCTCTTTCCATGAACGCCGATCCTCTTCATTCACCTTTCAGGCGCTGCGCGCCGTCGTTTTGAAGTGATGGGCAAGGCGGCTCGAAGGCATCCTCCGAGCATGGGCGCCCCTTTAAGAAGCGAATCCCCAGCGCGGGATTCACAGAAATATATTTTCTATAAAACAGCAATAATAGTCGTTTGTCTTATGGCAATCGATTGCGCAGGATCGGAACCTGAGTGAAAGATGCTTCATGACAACAGTGCCCGGAGAGGAGCCTGACCGATCAGGCCGGAGCACGGGAAAGGGAGCCAACGCCAAGGACTGCCGCAGATGACTGCACCGGAACCGTCGGGGAATCCCCTGTCCCTGGAACAATGGCGACTGGTGGAGGAATTGACCCGGTCGTTGGCTCCGATGCAGGTGCGATGGCTCAGCGGCTATTTCGCCGGGCTGGATGCCGGCCTGCGGTTGCCCCTGCCGCAGCCGGTGTCCTCCGGGGTGGCGGCCACGCGCGGCCTCACCATTCTTTATGGAACGGAAACCGGCAATTCCGCCGAACTGGCGCGTGCTCTTGAAGCGGCCGCGACAGGGAAGGGGCTTGCCTGCACCATGGTCGACATGGCGGATTACAAGGTCCGCCAGTTGGGCCAGGAACAGGATGTGCTGATCGTTGTCAGCACTTACGGCGAAGGCGATCCGCCGCAACCCGCGACGAGCTTTTTCGAATTCGTGGAAGGCCGCAGGGCGCCCAGGCTCGATGGGGTGCGCTTCGCCGTGCTGGCGCTGGGCGATTCCACCTACGAATATTATTGCCAGGCGGGCAAGCGGCTCGACCGGCGGTTGGAGGAGCTTGGCGCCGCGCGGCTTGCCGAAAGGGTCGATTGCGACGTCGATTACGAGGACGCGGCCGCTGCCTGGATAGAGGCTGTCGTGGGGCAGTTGTCGGCCGAAGCGGAAGCTGCGCCCGCCCCTGCCGCCGTGGCTGCCCAGGTTTTCGCCAGTCCGGACGCGCCCTCGGTCCATGACAAGCGCAATCCTTTTTCCGCGCCGGTGATCGAGAATATCGCGATTGTCGGCAGGGGATCGAGCAAGGAAACCCGCCATATCGAGTTCTCGCTTGCCGGGTCGGGGCTGTCTTACGAGCCGGGCGACGCCCTGGGCATCGCTGCCTCGAACGATCCTGCGGTCGTCGACGCACTGCTCGATGCGCTCGGGCATCCGGCCGAGACGGAAATCGAACTCAAGGGGCAGGCGCTCACGCTCGGGGAGGCGCTCACGCATCGCTATGAGATCACCGCCGCCACGCCGCGCTTCCTCGATTATTGGGCCATGCTGTCCGAGGCGTCGGCGCTCCGGCAATTGCAGCAGGAGGACCGTTCCGGGGAGCGCTCCGTCTTTCTGCGCACGAACCACGTCGTTGATATCGTTCGCCGTTTCCCGGTAAGCGAGGTGATGCCGCAGGGCTTCGTATCGGCCCTGCGCCCGTTGCAGCCGCGCCTTTATTCGCTGGCGTCGAGCCTGGAAGCCGCGCCGGAGGAAGCACACCTGACAGTCGCTCCCGTGCGTTATACGTTGCATGACGAGCCGCGTAGCGGGGTTGCATCCGGCCTGCTGGCCGACCGTGCCGAGCCGGATACGGTGCTGCCCGTCTATATCCAGAGCAATCCGCATTTCCGTCTGCCCGGCAAGGACGCGCCGATCATCATGATCGGCGCCGGAACCGGGGTCGCCCCCTATCGGGCCTTCCTGCAGCAGCGCGAGGCGGCCAGCGCGCAGGGCAAGAGTTGGCTGTTCTTCGGCGAACGCAATTTCCGCACGGATTTCCTGTATCAGACCGAATGGCAGGGCTGGCTCAAGGACGGCACGCTCGGCCGGATGGATGTTGCCTTCTCGCGCGACCGGGCGGAAAAGACCTATGTCCAGCATCGCATGAAGGAGCGCGCGCGCGACATCTTCGCCTGGCTGGAGGACGGCGCCCATGTCTATGTTTGCGGCGACGCCGCCAATCTCGCACCCGATGTCCATCAAGCCCTGATCGACATCGTCGCAAGCGAGGCGCGTACCGGGCGTGAGGCGGCCGAGGACTATGTCCGCTCGCTTCAGGCGGATCACCGCTACCAGCGCGACGTTTACTGAGACACGATCATGACCACCACCACCATCGACCGCAGCCATGACCTTTCCCAGCCGCTCGACCGGTTGAGCGCCGATGAGCGCATGAAGGACGCCAGCGACTACCTGCGCGGGACCATCGCCGAGGGGCTGCTCGACCGGATTACCGGCGCAGTCCCTTCGGCCGATGACGTGAAGCTGATGAAGTTTCACGGCATCTATCAGCAGGACGACCGTGATCTGCGCGACGAGCGCCGCCGCCAGAAGCTGGAGCCGGCCTATCAGTTCATGATCCGCGTGCGCCTGCCGGGCGGGGTGTGCACCCCGGCGCAGTGGCTCAAGCTCGATGAGCTGGCCCGCGCCCACGGCGGCGAAACCCTGCGGATCACCACCCGGCAGACGTTCCAGTTCCATTGGGTCCTGAAGGACAGCCTGCGCCCGATCATCCAGGGCCTGCACGAAACGCTGCTCGACACCATTGCCGCCTGCGGTGACGACAGCCGCGGCGTGATGTGCACGGTCGATCCGCAAAGCTCGCGCTTCCATGCGGAGGTTGCGGCGATGGCGAAGCGGGTCAGCGATCATGTGATCCCCAGGACCCGCGCCTATCATGAGATCTGGTATGGCGACGAGCGAGTGGCTTCGTCCGGGCCGGAGGAGCCGTTCTACGGCCGCACCTACATGCCCCGGAAGTTCAAGATCGGCTTCGCCCTGCCGCCCTCGAACGACATCGACGTCTATGCGCAGGATCTGGGCTTCATCGCCATTGGCGGGCCGGGCGGGCTGGAAGGGTTCAATGTCGCCATCGGCGGTGGCATGGGCCGCACCGACCAGGCGCCGGAAACCTATCCGCGCCTCGCCAGCCTCATCGGTTTCGTGCCCGCGGATCAGATGATTGCCTGTGCCGATGCCGTGATGGCGGTTCAGCGCGATTACGGCGACCGCAAGGATCGCCAGCGCGCCCGCTTCAAATACACCATCGACGACAAGGGTCTCGACTGGATCAAGGCCGAGATCGAGCGCTACATGGACGCGCCGTTCGAGGACGCGCGTCCCTTTGCCTTCACCTCCAATGGCGACAGCTATGGCTGGAACACGACGCCCGATGGCCGCCACCATCGCACGCTGTTCATCCAGAGCGGCCGGCTGGACCTGAAGCTGCTCGATGCGCTGCGCGACGTGGCGCGTATCCATCGCGGCATGTTCCGCCTCACGCCTAACCAGAACCTCATCATCGCGGGCGTCGAATCCGGCGATCGCGCCGCCATCGACGCGGTGCTGGCCGAGCACGGGCTGGAGAGCAAAAGCGCATCCACCTTGCGCCGCAACGCCATCGCCTGCGTGGCCTTGCCGACCTGCGGCCTGGCCATGGCGGAGAGCGAGCGCTACATGCCCGACCTGATCGCCAGGATCGAGGCCATGCTGGCCGAGCATGGCCTGTCGGAGGAACCGATCACGGTGCGTATGAGCGGCTGCCCCAATGGCTGCTCGCGTCCCTATATCGCTGAAATCGGACTTACCGGGCGTGCGCCGGGCAAGTATAACCTCTATCTCGGCGGCGGTTTTCATGGGGAACGGCTCAACCGCATGATCCGTGAAAATGTCGGCGAGCCGGTAATTCTGGAGGTGCTGGCCGATGCGATCGGCCGCTATGCCCGCGAGCGCGAGCCGGGCGAGCATTTCGGGGATTTCACCATTCGGGCCGGCATCGTCCGCGAGGTGACGGAAGGGCGCTTCTTCAATGACTGATCGGGATGGCCCCCATCCGCGCCCCCAGACGATCGCAGCCGCGCACGGTGTGGCGACCGACCCCGCTTTCGGCGCCGTTGCGCCGCCGCTCTATATGTCCAGCACCTATGAGTTCGCGGGCTATGAGCAACCGCGCACTTATGATTATGGTCGCGCCGGCAATCCGACCCGCGACCTTCTGGCGGCTGCATTGGCAAAGCTGGAAGGGGGCGCGGGTGCTGTCATCACATCGAGCGGCATGTCGGCGCTCGACCTCCTCGTCGGTAGACTCCGGCCTGACGATCTCGTGCTTGCGCCGCATGATTGCTATGGCGGCACGATGCGGCTGCTCAAGGCGCGTGCCGCGCGCGGCCATGTTTCGGTGCGCTTCGTGGATCAATCCGACGAAGCGGCCTTTGCCGCCGCGCTGGAAGAAGTGCCCGCGCTGATCTTGATCGAGACGCCCAGCAATCCCCTGATGCGCGTGGTGGATATTGCCGCCCTGTGCGCAAGGGCGAGGGAGGTGGGCGCCCTCGTCGCGGTCGATAATACTTTCCTCTCGCCCGCCATCCAGCAGCCGATCCGGCTCGGCGCCGATTATGTCGTTCATTCCACAACCAAATATCTCAACGGCCATTCGGATGTCATCGGCGGCGCCGTGATTGCGGCCGATGCTGTTCAGGCCGGGGAATTGCGCGATTGGGGGAACGTCGTGGGCAGCACGGGCGCGCCGTTTGATTCATGGCTTACGCTGCGGGGCCTGCGCACCCTGTTCGCGCGCATGGAACATCAGCAGGCCAATGCCATGGCGGTCGCGCGGTATCTCGAACGCCATGCAGCCGTCAGCAAGGTCCATTACTCCGGGCTTGCTGCTCATCCCGGTCATGCCATTGCCTTGCGCCAGCAGCGCGGCTTCGGCGCAATGCTCAGTTTCGAGCTTGCGGGCGGCGTCGCGGCGGTTCGCCAGTTCATCGAGGCTGTGAAATACTTCACCCTCGCGGAATCGCTCGGCGGGGTGGAGAGTCTCGTCGCCCATCCCGCTACGATGACTCATGCCGACATGGGCGAGGAGGCCCGGGCTGCGGCGGGGATCAGCGACAGCTTGCTGAGATTGTCCGTGGGCCTCGAGGCCGAGCAGGACTTGATCGCGGGCCTGGAAGAAGGATTGGCGGCATGTGGAAGCGAGTGATCGCCATGCCGGCGGAGAACCGATGAAAGGAAGGTGCGATGTCCGTGCATGTGCTGATCGTCGTCTTCTTCGGAGCTGTTCTCGCGGTGATCGGATTCGCCATGGCGTTCCGGCAGGCTTTCGTCCGGCGCCTCCTTGGCCGCTCGCGACGGTCGCCGTCGCAATTGAGCCAGGGCAATGGCGATGAATATCCTTTGACCTATATACTGCGCATCGCGGGGATCATGATCATGGTCTTCGGGATTGCGCTTGGCGGCATGATGACCTTGTTCCACACGGCATAGCCGCGCGCGGTCGCGGCGGAGGCAGAGATGGACCGATCCAGACCCAGCACTGCACCAGAATGGCAGGTCAGCCAGTGGTTCAACACCGATCGGCCTCTGGCATTGGCCGACTTTGCAGGGCGCGTAATCGCGCTTCATGCCTTCCAGATGCTCTGCCCCGGTTGCGTCCAGCATGGCCTTCCGCAAGCCCAGCGGATCGCTCGCCTGTTCGACGCATCCCGGGTGGCCGTGATCGGCCTGCATACGGTCTTCGAGCACCACGCGGCAATGACACCCGAAGCGCTCGCCGCCTTTATCCATGAATATCGGCTGGCCTTCCCGATAGGCATTGATGCTCCAGCCGTCGCCGGCCCAATCCCGCAAACCATGGCATCCTATGCGATGCAGGGAACGCCGACCTTGATCCTGATCGATCGTTGGGGCCGTTTGCGCAAGCAGAGTCTCGGGGTGGAGGATGACATGCGGGTCGGCGCGGACATCGCCTTTCTGCTGGCGGAACAGGAGCATCCCGATGACTCATGAATATGACGATCCGATCCGGCCAGAGCAGATTGCTGAGACAGCGCGCTTCATCGCCGAGCGTTATCGCGCGGAGGACCGTAATCTCGATGGTCTTGTCAGGGAAATTGTCGTTCAACGGTTCTGCTCCTGCGTCGCCGCTCCCGAGCGTCCGGATGACACCCAAGTCCTCGACGGCTTGATCGAGGAGATTTCCAGGCAGGTGAGGGCCTTGCTCGACGACGGCCGATTGTTCGATGAGGTTGACGAGGCTTCGATCGAATCCTTCCCGGCGAGCGATCCTCCTGCCTGGATCGGGCACAAACCGCGGAGTGACCGATGAAGGGAAGGGTAGCGATCAAGCGGATCTACGAGCCACCTTCCAGGGATGACGGCTGCCGGGTCCTGGTCGACCGGCTCTGGCCGCGTGGCGTCGGTCGCGATGCGGCGGCTCTGGACCTGTGGCTGAGGGACATCGCGCCATCGCCGGAACTGCGCAAATGGTTCGGCCATGATCCCGCCCGCTTCAAGGCTTTCCGGGATCGCTATCGGAAGGAACTGGAAGAAAAGGACGAAGCCGTCGCGGAGTTGCGCGGTTTGATCCGGAAAGGGAAGGTCACGCTCCTGTATGCCGCGCGGGACGAGTTGCATAATCATGCGCGCGTGCTGGCAGACTATATCGAGAGACAGGAATGAAGGATGGGTCGATAGCGCCGCATTTTCCCAACCTATGGACAAGGAGGTAGGAATTTTCAGCCTTGCTGAATAGGCATTCTCGATTTCGCTACATTATCCGGGATCACGAAGCATCTAAACGTAGATGTCGAGTTAATGGAGGCTCTTGCAGCCAGATGAACTCCTGGTGGAGCGCTATCGTGACGAAACAGGTCGATCCTTTTTCCAAAGAATATGTGGCAGATGCCTACACGCTGCTGGAAGAGTTACGTACAGAAGCGACCGTTGCGTGGAATGAACAATATCAGACCTGGATGATCCTCGAAGATCGGGCTGCGCGCGAGATTCTTTCGATGCACAATCGCTTCGTGGTGGCAGGTACCGTTGAGGAGGAAGTATTCGGTTCCGACGCTTTTATCTGCGTGGATCAAAGAGCCAGGCATGACGCTTTTCGTGGAGTTTGGGCCCGAACTTTTGCGCCCACGGCTTTTGTTCAGCTGCGACGCGACGTTCGTGAGATGGCGCTGAATCTGATTGATCAGGTAAAAGCGGAAATTGCGGAAAAGGGCTCATGCGATGTCGTGCCCGTGCTTTGCCGGCGAATTCCATCCATGGTGATTGCACAACTCCTTGGGATTCCCGATGAGATGCTCGACAGGATATTGGCTTGGAGCGACAGGATGGGCGAGGCTGCGCTTGCGGCAGGCGATCCCAACCATCCAGCCTTCATCGCATCGGAGAAGGCGAAAGGTGAATTCGCCGATTTCTTGTTCGAAATGATCGAAATGCGGCGCCACGCACCGGGTGACGACCTGATCAGTCAGCTTGTCATTTCCGATATTGCGAAGACTGTCACGATTCAGGAAATGATGGTGAATTGTCGGCAACTGCTTTTCGCGGGAAATGAAACGACAGCGAAATGGATGGCGAATTGCCTTACCGTGCTGGGTGAGCGGCATGATATTCGCGCTACTGTGTTGGCTGACCCCAAACTTATACCGCAGACACTGGAAGAGATCATACGCTGGGATCCGGTTGCCCAGTTAATTCCGCGCATGGCGTCTGGTGAAATTTCTAGGATCGGTGACATGGAAATTTCACCAGGAGAAAGTGTCTGGATCATGATCGCTGCCACCAATCGCGATCCTTCCAGATATGAGAATCCGCATCACCTCGATATCTATCGGGAGCAGAAGGGGCATCTGGGCTTTGGCTTCGCATTGCATAACTGTCTGGGCATTGGTTTGGCGCGTATGGAGGCCGCTGTCGCGATCGAGGCTTTTCTGGAGATGATCGGCGATTACGAAATCATCGCTCCGACCGAACATGACATGTTCCCAGTACGCGGTCCAAAAGTCGTACGTATCGCAGTCTGATACAAATAAGAAATATATAACTGTAATTAAGATGTCAGGATAAATTTCTTGAACATTGTTTCATGAAGGTTACAAAAGAACGAAAGGCATTCGTGGTCAGCTCCTGCTTGGGATAGCAGAGATAGAAGGGCGGAATATCGGAGACGCATTCAGTCAAGATCTGCTGCGCTTGCCCGCTTTTCAGATAGGGTTCGGCATAAATCATGGGAACCAGTGAGATGCCCCATCCCGCTGTCACCGCTTCCATCGCGAGCTTGTAATCATTTACAATCAACGGCCCTTTAGGTTCAATCACGAAGAACCGGCCATCGTAGGCATAGCGCCACGCCGCTGATTGCCCGTGTTTGGATTGCCGTACGCTCACGCACTTATGGGAGCGAAGGTCCGTATGATTTTCCAGGTTTCCGGAAGATTCCAGATAGTCGGGTGAGGAAACGAAAATTTGCCTATGAACTTTCCCTATCTTAACTCCAATAAGGTCAAGATCTATTTGTCCTTCTGGCCTGATGGCTGCATCAAATCCATTGGCAACCATATCGATGTCGCCATCTTGAACATTTATCTCAAGAGATATCTCGGGCAATTCCTTGCTGAAAATGCCCAATATTGGTTTGAGATGCATGTCGATGCCTAGCTGGCAGCTCTTTATGCGAATGACGCCAGAAGGCTTGTTGCGGAATTTCTCGATATTATCGACCGCATTTACCAGATCGAGCAACGCAGGGCTCAGCCGGGCCAGCAACTCGCCGCCCGCATCGGTCAGCGCTACGCTTCGTGTGGTTCGATTGAGTAGTCGCACACCGACTCGATCCTCGAGGCTTTGATCACCGATGACGCACGGCCTGATTTCCGGCTTGCCTGGTGCGCTATCCTGACATTCAAAGACGGCAAGATTATCTCGGATCACAGCTATCTGAACCATCGTCATTGGCCGGGACTTGTAAAAGTCCTGGAAGAAAATCAGGCGTTGGCATCGGCCTGAGCCCAGATCTCCGGGCCACCGTTTGCACGGTGGTCCTGGGGCATCTGGAACCGGGTCGGCAGAAATCTAGATTGTGCTCAGGTCGATCACGAAGCGATATTTCACGTCACCCTTGATCATCCGGTCGAATAACTCGTCGATGTCCTGTATCGCGATCTGCTCTATTTCCGAAACTATTCCGTTTTCGGCACAGAAATCGAGCATTTCCTGCGTTTCCTTGAGGCCGCCGATCAGCGAGCCCGCAATGCTACGGCGGCCCAGGATCAGGTTGACCGCCGAAGGGCTGGGGTGCGGAGCATCCGGAACGCCGACGAGCACCAGCGTTCCATCGCGCTTCAGCAGGCTGAGATAGACGTCGAGATCGTGAGGCGATCCCACCGTGTCGAGGATCAGGTCGAGGCTCTGCTCGTAGCCGTCAAGACCGCGCTCGCCGGATGTGAGGACTACTTCATGTGCGCCCAGTGCCAGAATGGCGTCGCGCTTGCTTTCCGATGTAGTGAAGCCGACAACATGGGCGCCCAAGGCTCGCGCCAACTTGACGGCCATATGCCCCAGCCCACCAATGCCGACCACGCCCACCCTTCGCCCTGGGCCGGCATTCCAATACCGCAAGGGGGACCATGTCGTTACCCCTGCACACAGCAGCGGGGCGACCGCGGCAAGCTGGCTCTCAGGATGGCGGATCGCCAGGACAAAACGCTCATCCACGGTGATCGCGGTGGAATAGCCGCCATAAGTGTTCCGGTCCCCTCCTTTGACATAGCCATTGTATGTCTGGAGATAACCCTGCTCGCTTTCGCAATAGTTTTCAGCCCCTTCCCCGCAGGAGCTGCATTTGCGGCAGCTATCGACCATGCAGCCTACGCCGACGAGATCGCCGGGCTGAAATGCGGTGACCTTGCTTCCGACGGATGT
Organism: Tsuneonella sp. CC-YZS046; assembly: GCF_035581365.1. Lineage (NCBI taxonomy): Bacteria > Pseudomonadati > Pseudomonadota > Alphaproteobacteria > Sphingomonadales > Erythrobacteraceae > Tsuneonella > Tsuneonella sp. CC-YZS046. The sequence continues at coordinate 569,480 of NZ_CP141590.1, forward strand.
GACCCGGCCAACGATTTCATGGCCGGGAACCATCGGACACATCATGCCGGGCCATTCGCCGCGCGCTGCATGGAGATCGGAATGGCACACCCCGCAATAGGCGATAGCGATCGCAACATCGTTCGGGCGGGGCGATCGCCGTTCGATCTCGATGGGCGAAAGGGGGGCTGCTGCGGCAAGAGCCGCGAAGGCTTGCGCTATTTCCCTATCCCCTGGGGCACTCTCCTCAGCGATCCGCTGAGGCCGGACATCACTGTGCATGTTCCAGCTCCCCACGGGCTTCCCTGCGGGCGGCTTCCCGCGCATTTTCCAGATCGGCAAAGGCTTGCGGCGCCTTTTCCAGCGTAAGCTCCCAGTCGATCTCCTTGCCTTCGCCGAGATTGGTGAGCTGCACATACATCCAGGCGAGCTGGTGATTGGATTCGAGCAGGTTGAATTCCCGGTCGTCGAGCTGGCCGATATAGGCTTCGCGATCCAGCAGCATGGTTTCCTCGATCATCGGCACTTCGCCGATCTCGCCCCGCAGCAGCTTGGCCGGAAAATCGGTGGAGGCGCAGAACGGGCGGGCGAGGCCGACCACATCGGTCGCATTCTCGGCCAATGCGCCATTCATCGCATCCAGCGTGCGGAAGCCGCCGGTAATCATCAGCGGCATATTCGCCACCGGGCGGACCCGCCGCGCATATTCCATGAAATAGGCTTCCCGGCGCAGCGTGCGCTCCGCCTTCTGGCGTGCCAGCGGCTGATCGCCGCCCATCGCCCCGATCATCGCGGGCGCATCGTAATTGCCGCCCGAGATTTCGAGCAGGTCGAGATTCTCGGCATTGAGCATCTCGATCACCGCCATGGACTGATCCATGTCGAAGCCGCCCTTGTGGAAGTCCGCCGAATTCATTTTTACCGAGACGGGAAAGTCCGGCCCCACGGCGCGGCGGATGGCGCGCAGGCTTTCGATCAGGAAGCGGGCGCGGTTTTCCAGGCTGCCGCCCCATTCGTCGTCCCGCGTGTTGCACAGCGGACTGAGGAAGGAGGACGCCATGAAGCCATGGGCAGCATGGAGCTGGACTCCGGTGAAGCCGGTTTCGCGGGCGATGGCCGCCACCTTGCCGAAACGCCCGATCAGGTCCTCGATCTCCGCCCCGGTCATTGCGCGGGGCATCCCGAAGCCTTCGGCGGGCAGGCCTTCCCGGTTGGCTGACGGGGCCATGGGATGTTCCTGCACATCGATCGGCGTCTGGCGGCCCGGCTGGTTGATCTGCATCCACAGGTGGTTGCCGGCGGCTTGCCCGGCGGCCGCCCATTCGCGCAGCTCCGCCATCCCGCCATTATCGTCGATAACGATATTGCCGGGGCGTTCGCGGTGGGAATAATCGACCATGACATCGCCGGAAATCAGCAGGCCCGCTCCGCCTTCCGACCAGCGCCGATACAGCGTGACATTGAGCGGGGAGGCATGGCCCAGCGGGGTCGCCAGCTCTTCCTGTGTGGCCGATTTGCCGATCCGGTTGGGCAGGGTCGCGCCGCAGGGAAGATGGAGCGGTTGTCCCAGAAAGTCTGCCGTCACGTTCGCCTCTCGCTATGGATTTCTGTGAGGAGCTTGTTTCATCCTCGATAGATCGTGGAGTTCTCACGTCTGTTCGAGAATGGCGCCCCCTCGATTTCGCAAACTATCGGCTGGAGAGCGCTTTGGACAACCGAGGTAAACCGGCAAAGCCTTTTTAGCGATGCTAATCAATGAGGGCGTCAGCCGCTTTTGCCGTGATGCGCGCAGGCGTTCACGGAAAAGCTGGGAATCGCGCTGCAATCAGGTGAAGGAATCCTGCCTGTTCAGATGCTTGCGCAGATAATCTATGAACACCCTGAGCTTAGCCGGAACCCTGATGCCGGAAGGGTAATACAGCGCTAGTCCTGGAAGCTGGTTGCCCCAATCGGGCAGTATCCGCACCAGTTCGCCTCGCGCTATGCTGTCATGGACATAGCAGCTTGCGGAATAGGTTATGCCGGCTCCCTCGATCGCGCATTCCACGGCAGCCAGCGGATCATTGGTAATGATCCGGCAATTTACCGACAGATGCACTTCCTCCGCGCCGCGCAACAGCTTCCAGCGCCGGATCTGCCCGTTGGTGCTGTAGCGAAAACCGATGCAGGAATGCTCGAGCAGTTCCTTCGGGTTATCCGGCATTCCGAATTTCGCGATATAAGCGGGTGACGCGACGAGCAATTCCGCGATAGGCGGGCCGAGGTTGACCGCGACCATGTCGTTTTCGATCAGGTTGCCAAAGCGGATACCCGCGTCGAACCTGCCATCGACGATGTCCACCAGGCTGCTTTCGATGCTCAGGTCTATCCTGATCCTGGGGTAATTCTCGCAGAATTTGTCGATGATCGGCCGCAATATCGTGATGAACCCGGCGCGGGGGAGATTGAGCCGGAGGACACCCTGTGGCTGGTTTCCGAGCGTGGCCAGTTCTTCCGATGCGGAAACGAGGTCCCGGATGCCTGGCGCGACCCGTTCGTAGAATTGCTCGCCCGCTTCGGTCAGATTGACGCTTCGCGTGGTTCGGCTGAACAGGGAATGGCCCAGGCGCTCTTCCAGATTGCGGATCGCCTGGCTCATGGCGGACGGGGTCACGCCGAGCCGCACGGCCGCAGGCGTGAAGCCTTTCGCTTCGGCAACGGCGATGAACATGACCAACCCTTCGAGCTGATCGCGCTTCATGCTCTGTGTCATCGCTGGCGTGCCCTGACTTGTAAGGAGTGCTAATAAGTCCGGGTGATAGTCCTTCCTTTATAGTCCTGTCCAATGCGATGCCGCGCTGCCCCGGCAATCCTTGCGCTTGGCAATTGCGCCGAGTTTATATTGACGATGCGAGGGTGGTCGTGGCAATCGGCACGCACATTGCGGCAAAGCAGCCTTGGCGCTGGCGATGCTTGCGATGCAATGCGGGCGTAGCTCAATGGCAGAGCAGAAGCTTCCCAAGCTTACGACGAGGGTTCGATTCCCTTCGCCCGCTCCATCCCCGGATCAGCCATTTTTCCCGCTTTTCGCCATCGGTAAGCGCGTAACATACGCGGCAGGTTGCGGTGAGCGCCACGAATGCAGCGTTCTCTCTCTCGTCGATCATCTGTTCGGTGATGGCCAGCGCGTGGCCAGATTGGGCAGACCGCGCTGGCCGGGATTCCCCGCTGTCGCGAAACGCGAGCTTACAATGATGGATTCCGCCGCTATTGTTGGCGGGCAGGAGGGGCGAGTCACAACTGGAGGAGTGGAACATGGCCAAAACAGCCAAATCGAAAGCTGCGTCCCGGAAGGTCGAAGGCGACGGCAACAGGCTCAACACCAGCGTGGGCAGCGATGCCCGCGAGAAGATCGCCGAAGCGCTTACCAAGGCTGTGGCCGACAGCTACACGCTGTATGCCAAGACGCTTGGGGTTCACTGGAACGTGCAAGGCCCCAACTTCTACGGCCTCCACAAGCTGACCGACGCGCAATATAATGAACTGCACCAGGCTGCGGACGCGCTTGCGGAGCGTATCCGGGCGCTGGGCAAACTTGCCCCGACCGGCAGCGAGGCCTTCCGCGCGCTGACGGTGATCGAGAACGAGGCGCCGCACAAGCCGACCCGGGAAATGATCGCCGAACTGGTGCGAGACAATGAAGCCGTGGCGCGGCGGATGAGCGAGTTTGCCGAGCTTGCCGACGCGGCCGGCGATCTGTTCACCCATGATATGCTGGTGGCGCGGATCGGCGTTCACGAAGAAAATGCATGGATGTTGCGGTCCAGCCTCAGCGAATAAGGCTTTCGGGCGCGGAGCGATGCCTGGATTCCGATAAGCGTAATCGTCGCGCAAGTCTGCCTCCGCCTATGCCGAGGCCCGCAACCCCTTTCTTCAGGGACGCGGCCTGAACGACAGGCGGACTTGCTGCGAACGCCGCTCGGCTGCCCTGACCGGGCGACGCAAGCCCGTGGGATGATCGTCGGGATCGGAGGGCGAGTGGCGTGTCAGAACACCATCAGCCGGGGCGGAATGCCCAGGGCGACGCGCCCAGCATCTTCCATCATGGCGCGCTGGAAAACCAGATGCCCGCAGATCGCATTGACATCCCGCGACGCCGCTTCGAACGGAAGGGTTGCGAACAGGGCGGACCCGCCCGCCGCGCGATAGCACAGGTTCACCGCTTCCTGGCTCAACTCGGCAGCGTGGACGCAGGCCCGGCGCAGCCGCGCGCGCGTTTCCATGCTGGGCGCTTCGTCGGCCAGCGCGCAGTCCCACAATTGCTGAAACGAGTAGCGCACATTGCATCGCGCCGCGTCGATGAGCGCTTCCGCCTTGGCTACGGCATATTGGGAGAAGCCCACATCGCTGAGTTTCCCGCCGCCTGGCGTGGGTTTGGACCTCGCAAACTCGCGCAAGCCATCGACGGCCCGCCGCGCGACCCCCAGCGGAACGCCGGTCAGCGCAAAGCCGAAAAAAGTCATCGGCAGGCGGAACAGCGGCCCCGGATGACGGCTTTCCTTCCAGGGTATGCTGAAGGTGCGCTCCTTCGGCACGAAGACATCGGCCATGCTGAACTCGGTGCTGTTGGTCGCGACGAGGCCGCTGACATTCCAGCACTCATGCACCGTGGCGAATTCCTTGGGCATGAAGGCCAGCACGGTGGCGGGAGAACCGTCTTCCTTCATCACCTGCTTGCCGTCTTCGTGAACGAAGCAGCCGCCATATACCCATTGCGCCTGGTCTATGCCGCTGGCCCAGGCGAAACGCCCTTCGATGCGATAGCCGCCGTCAATCTTATGCGCCTTCCCCTGGGGCGCGCCGGACCCGGCCATCGCCGCGCCTGACTGGGTGAACAGCGCGCGCGCTTCGGCGGCTTCCAGGAAGCCCGAGAATATTCCCAATCCCGATCCGACGGCAAAATTCCATCCGGCCGATGCATCGTGATAGGAAATGCGCTCCACGAAATCGAACTGGTCGATCGGGGTGATTTCAGCCCCGCCGAGATCCGCGGGAACCAGCAGGCGATAGATGTCGAGGTCGATGAAGGCTTGAGCAACCGCATCCGGCAAGCGCCGTTGCCTTGCGATTTCCGCCCGCTGCTCCTCGACAAGATTGCCGAGATTTTCGATGCCTTCGGACAGCTTCGCCAGATAATCCTCGGTCGTCGCAGCGATCCGCTCGGGTGCCTTTGGCATCTGTTCCTCTCTCGTGGAAAAGTTTGATAAGCCGTATGATATTCGGAACCGGGCCGGTAAAGCAAACCATGCGGTGCGAAATAGTGTGCTTGACCGGACGCGGGATCGACAGGCAGCCTGCAAGCCGCGCCGCCCGGCCACTTTTTACGCAGCGGAAATCCGGCGCGTTTCGCGAACCGATGGGATTGAGTGGAGCCATGCCCGTGCGCGCACGATACAACCGTGAAGGGAAATGCCCTTCGCTTGCCTCTCCTCCTATCGCGCGGCGCTGAACCGGCGATGCCTGCATTCTTCCTTGCTATGCTGGCCGCCGCAATGGCCTCCTTCGGGGGGCGGGATTACAGGCTGGTGGCTCATCTTTCGTCCCGGCTGGGCGCGTCTCCGATCCTGCTGGCCATCGCCTGGTCGAGCGCGGCGGTCACCGCTGTGCTTGCCGGGCTGGCGGGCATGAGCCTGACTGCCTTGCTGGCCCCCAACGCCAAGTCCATGCTGGTGGCGATCGCGCTGGTGCTGGCCGCGGCGGAACTGGCCTGGCCTTGGCAAGGGCGGCAGGCGGAGGAGCCGACCCGATCGTCGTTCGCCATCCTGCTGGTGCTGGTCGCAACGCAGATCGGAGATGGCGCGCGGTTCCTGATCCTGGCCATAACCATTGCGACGGGTGCGCCCTGGCTTGCGATTTTGGGCGGGGCGGTGGGCAGCGCCGTGATGCTCACCGCCGGCTGGAGCCTGGGAGCGCAGCCCGGCGCGGCGCGCCTGTTCCGCCGGATCAGGGTGGGATTGGCCGTGGCGCTCGCGCTGGCGGGGGTTGTTATCGGCCTCCTTGCCAGAGGGCTGCTGGGTTGATCGATAAAAACGATCATGGAAACTGCAATTTGTGTCGCAACTCGACATTCGATTAAGCGTAGAATGAACGCACAGATTCGTAAGGGGAAATACAATGAGCAAGAAAGGCGACAACGCCAAGAAGGCGCTGATCGACAGTTTGAATGGCGTTCTGGCCGATCATCTGGCCCTCTATATGAAGACCAAGAATTTCCACTGGCACGTATCCGGCCCCCGGTTCCACGACCTGCACCTGCTGTTCGACAGCCAGGCGACGCAGATCCTCGCCCTCACCGATATAATCGGCGAACGGGTCCGCAAGAATGGCGGCGATACCCTGACCTCGATCGGCGCGATTGCGGCGAAGACCAGGATCAAGGATCAGGATTCGACCAGCCTTTCGCCCGAAGCGATGGTGAAGGAACTGCGCGAGGATAACATTGCCTTGATCGCCGCCATTCGCGAAGCCAAAGCCGCCGCCGGAGAAGCGGGCGACAATGCCACCGACGGCAGCTCCGACGACTGGACCGATCAGGCGGAGCAGCGCGTCTGGTTCCTCGATCAGATCATCAAATAATCGGGCTGCTCCCCGCCTTGGCCGTGCTCGCGGCGGCTGCGCCTTTCCGGACAGGATCATGATCGGCGTTCCCGCGATCATCCGGGGTGCGGACGACGCGGCCGTGGCGGATTTCCTGGCGCGGCGGCTGGGGGACGCGCTTGATCGCAGCCGCGCCGGGCGCGTGGCCTTCACGGTGCCGGGCGGTTCCACGCCCTTTCCCATCCTGGGCCTGCTGGCCCGGCATGGCTTGCCGTGGGATCGGCTGGAGGCATGGCCGGGGGATGACCGGATCGTTCCGGAAGATCACCCGGCCAGCAACACCGGCAGGATTCGCGCCGCGCTCGAGCCGGCGGGGGCGCGGGTGGTGGCGCTTGCAGAGGATTCCGCGCCGCCGCATTTTGCGCTGGCTTGGCTGGGGATGGGAGCCGACGGCCACATCGCTTCCCTGTTTCCCAGCTGCGATCCGCGTGCCGACGATCTCCGGCCGGTTCGCCGCGTCACGCCCGATCCGCTGCCGCCGGAAGCGCCGTTCGATCGCCTGACCATGACCATTCCGGCGCTGCTGGCGAGCGATGAGATCATGTTCGTGATCCGGGGGCGGGAGAAAGCGGCGCTGTTTGAAGCGGCGATGCGCGGCGAGAACGACCTGCCGATTGCAAGATTGCTGGCTGCCGCGCGCCAGCCCGTGACGTGCTTCACATGAACCTGGCGCTCCTGCCGGCGCCGCTCCATCGCGCCGGGCTGCGGCTGGCGCATCGCCTGCGCCGGATATGGTGGCGCTGGCGCCGGCCGGAGGTGCTGGGCTGCGGCATCATGCTGTTCGATGCCCGAGGGCAGGTGCTGCTTGTGCGGCATTCCTATGGGCGGGAGCATTGGGCCTTGCCGGGCGGGGCGATCGGCAGGCGGGAAAATTCCGTGGATGCGGTCCGGCGCGAGTTGCGGGAGGAGGTCGGCTGCGGCGCGGATGATCTCGTCCACTTCGGCTCCGCGACGCGCGACCTGCATGGCGCCAGCAACCGGGTCGAGATGTTCGTCGGAACGGCGAAGGGGGAACCGGCGGCGGATGGCCGTGAAATCGTCGAGGCGCGTTTCTTCGCGCTGGATGCGCTGCCGGAGCCGTTGGCGGTCGCCACCGCGCTGTGGCTGGAGGAGTATCGGTCTCGGGCTGGAAATTGATTTGTTTTCCGTGATTTCCGAGTCAGCAAGCGTTCTGCTTGCTTTGAAATTACTCTAGAATAGCGGCAGTTGGGCCGGCTGTGGGGCCGGGGCGGATTCGTCCGCTTGCCCCTCCAGCGAGGAAAGCGTCAGCCCCATCAGGCGGATCGGCTGGGGCAGGGGAAGCATTTCCTCGAGCAGCGCATGGCCGATCGTCGCGAACTCGGCCTTGCCGGAAATCGCCTGGGCGACCGAGCGGGCGCGCGTGACCAGGCTGAAATCGGAATAGCGCAGCTTGAGCGTGACCGTGCGCCCCCGCGCTTCGGTGCGTTCGATCCGTTCCCACACGATCTCCACGATCTGGTCGAGCGTCTCGCGCAGGGCGTGCCCGCTCCAAATATCCTGGGCGAAGGTCCGTTCCCCGCCGACCGATTTGCGCGGCCGGTTGGCTTGCACCGGGCGCAGGTCTATCCCCCTTGCCGCGCGATAGAGATAATCGGCGGAGCTTCCGAAATGCTCGCGAAGGAACTCGATCGGCTGCGCGGCCAGTTGCGCTCCGGTTTCGATCCCGAGCTTCGCCATCCGTTCGGCGCCGCGCGGCCCGACCCCATGGAAACGCCGCACCGGCAGGGACTGCACGAAGGCGGCCCCTTCGCCGGGGCGGATCACGCACAGCCCGTCCGGCTTGTTCTGATCGCTGGCGAGCTTGGCGAGGAACTTGTTGTAGGACACGCCCGCGCTGGCGGTAAGCTGCAATTCCTCGTGGATGCGCTGGCGGATGAGCTGGGCGATGCGGGTCGCGGAACCGACCCCGCGCAGGTCCGCCGTGACGTCCAGATAGGCTTCGTCGAGGCTCAGCGGCTCGATCAGATCCGTATAGTCCGCGAAGATCGCGCGGATCTGCTGCGACACGGCGCGATAGACATCGAAGCGCGGCTTGCGGAAGATCAGGTCCGGGCACTGGCGCGCCGCCCGGGCGGAAGGCATGGCCGAGCGCACGCCGAACTTGCGCGCCTCGTAGCTGGCGGCCGCCACCACGCCGCGCGCCGAGGAACCGCCCACCGCCAGGGGCTTGCCGCGCAAGGATGGATCGTCGCGCTGCTCCACGCTCGCATAGAAGGCGTCCATGTCGATATGGATGATCTTGCGCAAACCCTGCGCATCCGGCTCGACAGGTTCCTTCGCTGGATACCGCGGATCGTCCATGCGAGGATATTAGCCCATGTTCCGGCAAGGAACAGCAAGTTAGCGCTGGAACAGCGAGCCCGGAATGGGCATGGGAACGAAATGGCAATTACACCGGCCACATCTGCCCGCGAACGTAAAATCTCGAAACGCGAACTGGTAATCCTCATGGCCATGCTCATGGCTTTGCAGGCGCTGGCGATCGACGCCATGCTGCCTGCCTTGCCGATGATCGCGCAGGATCTGGGGGTTTCCGACGAGAACAGGCGCCAGCTGGTGGTGGGAATTTTCGTCGTGTTCAGCGGGCTGGGCTGCCTTTTTCCCGGTATCCTGGCGGATCGCTTCGGGCGGCGCTCTGTCGCCTTGTTCGCGCTGGGGAGCTATGCCGCGCTGGCGCTGGGCTGCGCGCTGGCGGTCGACTTCACCCAGCTTCTGGTGCTGCGCGCCCTGCAGGGCCTGCTGACCTCCGGGATCATCGTGGTGCCGACCGCGATCATCCGCGACGAATATGAGGGGGACCGCATGGCCCGCCTGATGTCGCTGATCTTCGCGGTGTTCATCACCGTGCCGATCGTCGCGCCGACGATCGGGCAGGGCATATTGCTGATTGCCGGCTGGCGCTGGATCTTCGTGCTGCTGGCGGTGATCGCCACGATCAACGCAAGCTGGTTCTTCATGCGGATGCCGGAAACGCTGCACCCGGAATATCGCCAGAAGATCCAGCTCCGGCCGCTGCTGTCGCATATGGCCGACGCGATCACGCGCCGTTCGGCGGTGGGCTACGTGTTCGGCGCGGCCTTGGTCACCTCGGGCATCTTCGGCTATGTCAACCAGTCCCAGCAGCTCGTGGCCGAGCATTTCGGGGCGGGCGAGGCGTTTCCGCTCATCTTCGGGGCGATGGCCGGGACGATGGCCATATCCAGCCTCACCAATGCGCGGATCGTCGAACGGTTCGGCGCGCGCCGGGTGTCCCATACTGGGCTGTTCGTCTTCATCGGCCTCAGCCTGGCGCAGATCTGGTTCGCCATGGGTTCCTGGCAGAGCCTGGCGTGGTTCTTCCCGCTGATGGCCGCGAACATGGCGATCATCGGCTTCCTGACGGCCAATTTCGGCTCGATCGCGATGCAGCCCTTCGCCGCCACGGCGGGCGCGGCCTCCTCGGTCCAGGCCTTCGTGCGGATGTTCGGAGCGGGGATCGGCGGTGTGATAATCGGCCAGGCCTATGACGGAACCTCTCTCCCCATGGCCATATCGCTGCTGGTCATCGGCTTGCTTTGTCTGGCGCTGGTCCTGTTCACCGAACGGGGCCGCCTGTTCCGCAGGCTCAACCTGCCGCCAACGGTCGAACAGCCGTGAGCGCGCCATTCGACCTCATCGTCGTGGGCGGCGGGGTCAATGGCGCGGGGGTGGCCCGCGATGCGGCGGGGCGGGGGGCGAAAGTCCTGCTGCTGGAAGCGCGCGATCTCGCTTCCGGCACCTCCTCCGCTTCCACCAAGCTGGTTCATGGCGGGCTGCGCTATCTCGAATATCGCGAGTTCGCCCTGGTGCGCGAAGCCTTGCGGGAGCGCGAGATATTGTGGCGGATTGCGCCGCATATCATCCGCCCGATGCGCTTCGTCCTGCCGCATACGCCGGGCCTGCGGCCGCGCTGGATGCTGCGGGCGGGCCTGTTCCTGTATGACCGTATCGGCGGGCGTTCCGCTCTGCCGGGCGCGCGGGGGATCGCGCTGGCCGATCACCCGGCGGGCGCGCCGCTCGGCCCCGGTTTGCGCCATGGTTTCGAATATTCGGACGGCTGGGTCGACGATGCCCGGCTGGTCGTGCTGAACGCGAAGGATGCGGCGGAAAAAGGCGCGGAAATCCGCACCTATACGCCGATGCTGTCGGCGCGGCGCGAAGGGGCGGTGTGGCGGGTCGAAACCCCGTCCGGGGCGTTCCATGGCCGGGCGCTGGTCAATGCGGGCGGTCCGGGCGCGGACGAGGTCGCCACGGTGGCGGGGGAGAGGCCGGCCTGGCATGTGCGGCGCGTGCGCGGTTCGCACATCGTCACGCGGCGGCTGTTCGATCACGATTACGCCTATATCTTCCAGCTGCCCGATACGCGGATCTGCTTCGCCATCCCCTTCGAGCGGGATTTCACGCTGATCGGCACGACCGACCGCGATCACGCGGGGGCGCTGGATCATGTCGCGGCGGCTGATGACGAGGTGGCCTATCTTTGCGAGGCCGCGAGTCGCTATTTCGCAAAGCCGGTCGTTCCAGCCGATGTGGTGTGGACCTATGCCGGGGTGCGCGCGCTGATCGACGATGGATCGGGCAGGCCCGAAGCCGCGACGCGCGGCTATCGTCTGTCCTTGTCGGAGCCGGGGGAAGGGGCGCCGCTGCTGGGGATATGGGGTGGCAAGATCACCAGCTATCGGCATGTCTCGGAAGCCGCCGTCAATATGCTCTCCGGCCGCCTGGATGGGCTGGGCGGCCCGGCATGGACGGCGGAAAAGCCGCTGCCCGGTGGCGATTTCCCGGTCGATGCGCAAGCCGATCTGATCGAAACGCTCCGCGCCGAATATGAATTTCTGGATGAACGCGATGCCGTGCGGATCGCAAGGGCCTATGGCACGCGCGCCGGGCGGTGGCTCGGCCAGGCGCGCAGTCGGGATGCTCTGGGGCGGCAGTTCGGGGCGGGATTGAGCGAAGCGGAAATCGCCTATCTCCGGGCGGAGGAATGGGCGGTCACGGCGGAAGATGCGCTGTGGCGGCGCAGCAAGCTGGGCCTGCATATGACCGTGGCCGAGCGTGCGGCGGTGGCCGCCTATATGGGGGCCTGAGCCGCCAGCCTTGCCAGTTCGCGCCGGTTCCAGCGCGGCAGGCGTTCCAGCCCCCTCGGGCGGGCGAGAGCCTGCCGGAAGGCTTCCGCCACATGCCCCAGCTTCTCGATCCGGCCGGTCGCCTGGCGCGTGTTCCAGGCATCCGCACCGGCAGCGCCGACCTTGCGGGCGATCGCGCCGTAGATCCCGGCGGCTGACAGCACGGCCCAGCGCTGGCGGAACCGAAGGCGGGCCGCCCCGATCCGCGCAGCCCGTTCATGTTCCCGCGCCAATCCGGCCAGCCGCGCAGCCAGCGGAACGAGCGCCGGACGGAACGCGGGTTGCATATGCCGCCCGGCGGGAATCCCGGCCTGTTCCAGCCATTCCGCCGGCAGGTAGCACCGCCCGGCTGCCGCATCCTCGCCAATGTCCCGGGCGATATTGGCGAGCTGGAAGGCAAGCCCCAGATCGCAGGCGCGATCCAGCGTGTCGCCATCCTGCGGATCGACCCCCATGACCACGGCCATCATCACCCCGACCGCCCCGGCCACATGGTAGCAATAGCGCATCAGATCGGCCTCGCTGCGCGGGCGCCAACCGGCGGCATCCAGCGCGAAGCCGGCAATCACATCGTCTGCCATCCGCATGGTGAGGCCGGTTTCCAGCGCCACCACGCCCAGCGCGTCGAAAGCCGGATCGTCGGTTTCCTCAGCGGCGAATGCGCGCGTTGTGAGTTGCCGAATGATTGCGAGGCGATCTTCGGCCCCTGCCTGCGCGCCCAGCGCATGGCCATGGTCCTGATCGTCGGCTAGGTCGTCGCAGCGGCGGCACCAGGCATAGAGCAGCCAGGCCCGTTCCCGCGTTTCCCGGTCGAACAGGCGGCTCGCCACGGTGAAGCTCCTGGAGCCGCGCATGATCGATTGGCGGGCATGGCGGACGAGAGCGGGGCGATCCTCCCGGGACGTTGCCGGGTTCACAAACCCTCCGGCTTCATCCGGAAGATCGGCGTATGCTGCTCATGGGCATCCATCCGCGTAAGCAGCAGATCCAGTTCGCCTTCCGCCATGACGATCCCCGCGTGGGCCGGGCGGATGAAGCCGACCTGGACCATGTGATGGATGAACGCGATCAGGCCGTCGAAAAAGCCGAAGGCGTTGAGCAGGCCAACGGGCTTTGCGTGATAGCCCAGCTGCGCCCAGCTTGCCGCTTCCCACAGCTCGTCCATCGTGCCGACGCCGCCGGGCAGGGTCAGGAACCCGTCGGACATATCCGTGAAGCGGGCCTTGCGTTCATGCATGGTGCGCACCACGATCAGTTCGGTGCAGTCGTAATTCGCGATTTCCCGGCTGACCATCGCTTTCGGGATCACCCCGATCACTTCGCCCCCGGCATCGAGCGCGGCCTTGGCAAGCGCACCCATCAACCCCAGCCTGCCGCCGCCATAGACCACGCCGATGCCGCGCTGCGCGAGGGCGGCCCCCACCTCGGCGGCCAGCGCCATATAGCGCGGGTCCTCGGGGGTGGCCGAGCCGCAATAGACGGCCAGGCGCTTCATCGGGCCAGGTCCTCGATCATCAGCCCAGCCGTGGCCTTGGCGCTGCCCACCACGCCGGGAATGCCCGCGCCGGGATGGGTGCCCGCGCCGACGAGGTAGAAATTGGAGATAGTGTCGTCGCGATTATGCGCGCGGAACCAGGCGCTCTGGCTCAACACCGGTTCCAGGCTGAAGGCGCTGCCCAGATAGGCGTTGAGATCCAGCGCGAAATCGCGCGGCGCATAGTGGAACTTGGTGACGATGCGGTCGTGGATGTCGGGGATCAGCCTGCGGCCGACTTCATCCAGGATGCGTTTTTCCAGCAGCGGTCCGATCTGTTCCCAGTCCACCGTCAGCTTGCCCATGTGGGCGACCGGCACCAGCGCGTAGAAGGTGCTTTTTCCGGCGGGCGCCATGGAAGGATCGGTCACGGTCGGGTGGTGCAGATAAATCGAGAAATCGCGCGGCAGCACGCCATGCTCGTAGATGTCCTGCAACAGGCCTTTGTAGCGCGGGCCGAACAGGATCATGTGATGGGGAATGCCCGGCCAGCTCCCCTCGACGCCGAAATGGACCACGAACAGGCTGGGCGAGAAGCGCTGGCGGGCCAGTTTCTTCGCATAGGTCGCCCCGCGCTGGCTCCCCGCCAGAAGATCGCGATAGGAATGCATGATGTCGGCATTGCTGGCGACCGCGTCGAACCGCTCCTTCCAGCCGCTGCTGGTTTCCACTTCGGTCGCCCGGGTGCCGAGCGTGTGGACCTGCGTTACCGGATCGCCCAATCGCACGGTGCCGCCCAGCCGCTCGAAATGGCGGACCATCGCCGCCACCAGCCGGTTGGTTCCGCCGCGCGCCCACCATACGCCGCCCTCGCGCTCCAGCTTGTGGATCAGGGCGTAGATGCCGCTGGCGGTCATCGGATTGCCGCCGACCAGCAGGGTGTGGAAGGACAGCGCCTGGCGCAGCTTTTCGGATTTCACGTAGCGTGAGACGATCGAATAGACCGAACGCCAGGCCTGATAGCGGGCCAGGGAAGGCGCCGCCTTCACCATGCTCCTGAAATCGAGGAACGGGACCGCGCCCAGCCTGAGATAGCCCTGCTGATAGACATGGGTCGAATAGCGCAGGAAATCCTCGTAGCCGCCAATGTCGCCGGGTGCGATGCGGGCGATTTCCCGGCGCAGGGTTTCATCGTCGTTGGAATAGTCGAAATTGACGCCGTCCGGCCAGTTGAGCCGGTAGAACGGCATCACCCGCATCAGTTCCAGGTCCAGCGACATATCGTGGCCGGTCAGGCGCCACAATTCGTCCAGACAGGCGGGGTCGGTGATTACGGTCGGACCGGCATCGAAGGTGAAGCCTTCCTTCTCCCAGTAATAGGCGCGGCCGCCCGGCTTGTCGCGCGCTTCCACCAGCGTGGTGGCGATCCCGGCGGCCTGCAGGCGGATGGCCAGCGCCAGCCCGCCGAAGCCTGCCCCGATCACGCAGGCGCGTTTCGCGCTGGAAGTCACGCGACAGCCCTTTGCGCGAGCGGCGCTCCGGCGCGCAGGAGCGAGGCCGCGGCCCGCCCCAGCGGAACGGGAGGCTTGCCGCACAGAATGCGGAAACGGTCGGCGCAGGTGGAGCGGGCGGCGTAGAAGCGTTCGATCAGATCATCGGGCAAGCGATGGAACCGCTCGAGGATGCGCCAGCGTTCCTCCGGCCGGGCAGCGCCGAACAGCATCTGCCCGAGCTTGCGGTAGAACCCGGTCCCGCGCCAGTGGTCCCGCGCCCGCGCCTCGAGCAGGGCGGCAAGCTGGGGGCCGGGCAGCGCGGCGTTCTCCGCCACCGCCAGCGCGGCCGCCACGGCATGGGGCAGGGTATAGCTGGTCAGCGGGTGCATGAAGCCGCCCCGCGCCCCGGCCCGGGCCACGCCTTCTATCCGCAATGCGGCCTGGAAGGCGGAGAAATCGCCGCCGGTGATGACCGGCAGCACCCCGCTTTCGGAGGCGATGATCCGGCCTTCCCAGCCATGCCGGGCGCAATAGCGGCCGATCCGGCCGGACAGCGCTCCGCGATCCAGCAAGGGGCTGTCGGTGTAATAGGTATCCTCGACGAACAGGTCGTTTGCGCCCAGCGGCAGCACATAGACGAAGCGATAGGCCCCGTGCTGCGCGACATCGGCATCCATGATTACCGGCCGTTCCACCCCATGCGGCGCGGACATGCGCAGATGATGCCCCAGGAACAATTGCCAGCCGCCGGTCAGATGGGGGGTGGGGGCGAAGCCCCGGCAATCGATCACCGCCCCGGCCTCGATCCGCTCTCCATCGGCAAGGGTGACGCCGCGAGCATCCAGCGCCGAAGCGGATGCCTTCAGGCGAACCGCGCCCTCCGGCAATTCCCGGTCCAGCGCCGCCGCGAAATCGTCCGAGGAGAGCGAGCGGTATGGCGTCGGCAGGTGGCGCGCATGGTTCGGGAAGCGCACATCGTAGCCATTGTCCCACGCGGTCTTGCGGAACGGGGCCAGCAGCCGTTCCCCGCCTTCCGGCAGATCGGTGTCGAACCAGCTCCAGCGATGGGCGCCGCCGATCGTTTCGCCGCTTTCCAACAGGCAAAGCGCAAGGCCGGGCCGGCGTTGCTTCAGCGCCAGGGCGATCAGCCCGCCTGAAAGCCCGCCGCCGACTATGGCGATGTCGTATTTGCGACCTGTCATTGGCAGGTGAGTAAGCCGATGGTGCGCCCTGCGCAACCGCTTGCGACATGCCCGGCGAGACGGCACAACCGAAGGATGCAGCCCCTCTTGCTTCCCGATCGCCGCGCATGGTTGCTGACGTTGGTTTTTCTGCTGGCGATCCTCATGATTCTGCTGGGGATGGGCCGTCCGCCGATCTGCGCCTGCGGCACGGTGAAGCTGTGGCACGGCGTGGTGCAATCCAGCGAGAACAGCCAGCATATCGCCGATTGGTACAGCTTCAGCCATGTCATCCATGGCCTGCTGTTCTATTTCGGCGCCTGGCTGCTGTGGGAAAGGTGGAAATTGTTCGGGGGGCGTCCGGCTCGCTGGGCGCTGCCTATCGCGGTCGCCTTCGAAGGGTTCTGGGAAATCCTGGAGAATTCCCCGATCATCATCCAGCGCTACCGCGAAGTCACGGTCAGCTGGGGCTATGCCGGTGACAGCATCGTCAATTCCATGGCCGATCTCGGCTGGATGGTGGTAGGTTTCCTCGCCGCCGGGCGGTTGCCCGCATGGGCCAGCGTGATGGCGGCGATTGCTTTTGAAACGTTCACTTTGATCGTGATCAGAGACAATCTCACTCTCAACGTGCTGATGCTCGTATGGCCGGTGGAGGCCATCAGGCAGTGGCAGGGAACGGGATGACCGGCCCAAGGAGGTGAAGCATGAAATCGGTTCTGGTTTATATGGGCGCTGACGACGGCCAGGAGGCGCGTTATCGGGCGGCGGTGGATGTCGTGCGGAGCGTGGGCGGGCATCTGACCTGCCTTCAGCCGATCGCGTCGATGATGTCCTACCTTCCCGTCGACCCCTATGGCGCCGCGATCTTTGCCGAGCAGGCGCTGGAGCATGTCCGGGAAATCGAAAACAAGGAGCGGGCGCAGATGGAGAGCCGCCTGCGGGCGGACGGCATAGAATGGGATTGGCAGGCCCATCCCGGCCACGCGGTTTCGGTGATGGTCAACCATAGCTGGCTGTCCGAGCTGCTGGTCGTCAGCGTTCCGGCATCCGACTGGCGCTCCCGGTTCGAAATGCCGCCGATTGCCGCCGATGTGGTGGTGCGCTCGCGCGTTCCGGTGCTGGCGGTGCCCAATGGGTTGCAGGGCTTCGATTGCAGCGGTCCGGCGCTGGTGGCGTGGAACGGATCGCCGGAATCATGTCAGGCCTTGCGCTCCGCGCTTCCGCTGCTGCGGCTGTCGAGCAAGATGGTGCTGGCGACCGTGCCGGAAGACAATGGCTATGAATTGCCGCCCGCCGATGCCGCGACGTTTCTCGCGCGCCATCAGCTGGAATGCGAGATCGTCGAGATCGAGGGCGCGGGCAGGCTGGTTTCCACCATTCTGCGCGAGGCCGCCAAGGATCATGGCGCGGCCTATGTGGTGATGGGGGCCTATGGCCATTCCCGCCTGCGCGAAAGCCTGCTGGGGGGCGCGACCAGGGAAATGCTGATCGATTCCCCCCTGCCGCTGCTTCTGGCGCATTAGGAGAATGTAACTGGCGGGTGGCCGGGCTGCGTGCCCGGCATCCGCGCCGGCGCGTCAGGCCCGATCAGTCCTGCAGGCGCAGCTCCGGGCGGGGCGGGGGCAGCGCGTTGCCGTCTTTCGCGCCTGTTCCGCTGAGATAGCGGTCGAACCATTCCATCATCCGGAGATTGTAATCGTATCGCGCCGCCGCCCGGCGATTGCCGTGCCCTTCGCCGGGATAGAGCACCAGCCGCACCGGCGTGGCCGTGCGCAGCCTGATCGCCTGATACAGCTCCAGGCTCTGGCCGGGATCGACCCGGCTATCGTCCCGCCCGTGGAGGATGAGCAGCGGCGTCCTGGCCTTGCCGGCATGATAGATGGGCGAGCGTTCCAGCATGGCCTGCCAGTCTTCCCACGGCCATTTGCGGGAATGGACCAGATACATCTCCCTCGGGATCTCGGTCGTGCCCAATTTGGAGATGAGGTTGGAAACCCCGACGAACATGACCGCGGCGGCGAAGTTTTCCGACAGCGCGGTGGCGGCCCAGGCCGCCGCATAGCCGCCATAGGAACCGCCCGTGATCCCCACTCTGGCCGGGTCGGCGATGCCCTGTTCGACCAGCGCCTTCCTGGCGTCCAGCAGGTCGTTGAATTCCTTGCCCGCGTAATCGCCCTGATGCTGCTTGGAAAACTCCGTGCCATAGGCCGTGGAGCCGCGATAATTGGGCAGGAACACGGCATAGCCGCGCCCCGCGGCAACCTGCCCCGGAGAGGAATAATCGGTGATCCAGCCATTCGATTCATGGGCTTCCGGCCCGCCATGGACGTCGAGGATGGTCGGCGCTCCGCCCCGTTTCAGCCCGCCGACCGGCTCGATCAGGATGCCCTCGATCCGCTGGCCGTCGCGGGCGGTGTAGGTCATCGTGCGTTGCCGGCCCAGCTCCACTTGCGCCAGCCATGGGTTGTGGCTGGTCCAGCGGCGCAGGGCTTGTCCTTGCGCTTGTCCCTGGGCCTGTTCTTCCAGCACGAACAGTTCGGCCGGGTGGCTGGCGGAACTCGCCCGGACCGCCAGCCTGCCGCCGGCGCTTTTCAGCCGGGTCGCGACCAGATCGCCCGTATCGATTTCCTGCACGGCCCGTCCGGCGGCATCGTAGAAGCGCAGGACGCTGCGCGCGCCCTTGTGGACCACTGCCGCCAGCCTTCCATCCGCCAGATACTCGGCATCCACCGCCGCTTCCGCCGCGCCCTGGTTCAGCGGGCGGAGCGCGCCGGTCGCGCTGTCCACCAGATAGAGCGTGGTGGGGGCGGGGTCGTTCTCGTCGGTTGCCGCGATCAGCGACAGCGTCCGCCCGTCCGGCGCTATCTCCATGTCGTCGATCTTGCCGGTGGTTTCCACCACGCGGCGGACCTTGCCGGTGGTGAGATCGACGAATTGCACGCGCTTGCTCGTGTAGCTGTCATCGACGCTGGGGGTTGGCGCGCTCTGCACGATCGCTTCGCGGCCGTCAGGCGAAATCTCGAACAGGCTTACCTGGCCGGGCAGGGCGATCGGCCGGGGCTGCGTATCCGGCTTCTTGCCCGCCTGCGCGGCGAACAGGCGGTTGAAGCGCGGCTCCTCCCCCACCACGATGGCGTTGAACCCCGCCTTCTTCTCGTTTTCGCGCGTGACGGCGGTTTCCGCTTCGGCCAGCAGGTAAATCACCGTTCCATTGGGCGCCCAGCGATAGTCGAGCACATTGGCATCCGCGATTTCGGCCAGCTTGCGGTGGCCGCCCCCATCCACGGGAATGCCCCAGACCGCTTCCTTGCCGTCCTTGTGCTGCCAGATGAAGGAGATGGTCTTTCCGTCGGGCGAGAAACGCACCGCCGAGACATTCATGTCCGCGGGCAGGTAATCGCGGCCATGGTCCGCGCCCCAGGCCAGCTTGAGCTGCTGCCGTGCGCGGCCATCGTCCTGGCGGCGGGTGATGTCGGGCAGCCTTGCCGTGGTGTAGGCCACCGCCTGTCCATCGGGCGAAATGGCGATCTGCCCGACTGCTTCGATCCTTGCCACGTCCTCCGGCGTCATCGGGCGCGCCATGGCGGACGCGGGGGTGGACGCGAGCAAGGCGCCAAGCAACAGCAGACGATTCACGATCAATGCCCCTCTCGATATTCTCGCTTTTGAGGAAGCATAGCCGCCGATCCGTCTTGCACAACAGGGAGCACCGATTTTCCCGAATGCGACGATGCCCGAATGTGACGATGATTGTAATGCCGCTTTTTCCCCGCACAGGAACGCAGTCGCAGCATGATCGTTTGCATGGTCACACGATTATCATGGTATATTGAACCCTTATGCGCGCATCTTCCCTGTTTTCGCTTTCCGCCTTCGCCAGCCTCTTTCCGGCAATTGCCATGGCAGAACCGGCAGACAATGATTTTCCCGATGCGGAGAACGCCTATTCCGGCGATTTCCTGATAATAGGAGCCGGGGCGATCTATGCGCCCGATTATGAAGGGTCCGACGATTACGAGGCCAGGCCGGCCGCCGGGTTTCGCGGGCGGATCGGCGGGATCGGCGTCTATTCCAGCGGCATCGGCCTGGGCGCCGATCTCATTCCCAGCAGGAAGGGCGAGAAGGTCGCCTTCTCCCTCGGCCCGGTGGTCCGCTATCGCGCGGACCGCAGCGGCAAGGTGAAGGACCCTGTCGTGCGCCTGCTGCCCCGGCTGGATGAAACCTGGGAAGCCGGGATCAGCGCCGACGTGTCCTTTCGCGATCTGCTGACGGGCAAGGATTCCCTCTCGTTCGGGACGGACGTGCGATGGACCTTTTCCGGCAACAAGGGCGGCCGGATCATCACCACCAGCGCCAGCTATTTCACCCCCATATCGCAGGCGGCCGCGGTCGGCGTGTCCTTCGGCATGGATCATGTGAACCACAAATACGCCGATTATTACTACACCATCGACGCGGAAGGCAGCGCGGCGAGCGGTCTTCCCATGTATCAGGGCAAGTCCGGCTGGAAGAACTGGAGCGGGCGGCTTTATGCCGGATACGATCTCGATGGGAACATGAGGAACGGCGGCTGGTCGATCGGCGGAGTGCTGAGCTACGTCAAGCTGCGCGGCAGCGCCGCCAGGACGCCGATCACTTCGATCCGGGGCGATCGCGGCCAATGGATGGCGGGTGCGGGCATTGCCTATACATTCTGATCGAATGCCCCTATCCTGACCCCACCCCGGGGAGCCAGCGCATTGGCTGAGAGGTGGGAGTCGCGTCCCACGACCCGTTGAACCTGAACCCGTTAGCACGGGCGGAGGGAGGGTGGCCGCGCCGACAGAAGCCATCCGTCTCCGTTCCGTGTCCGGGTCAAGAGGAGCAGGATGGTGATGCCCGATCTGACATTGGTGCCGGCATGGACAAGCATGTTCCTGGGATTGTTCGCGTTTTTTGCCGGAGTGGGCGAATTGCGCAATCCCGGCCAATGGGACAAGGTGCTGCGCGATATAGTGGCCTCGCCATCGCTGCAGCTCATCACCGCGCTGGTCGAGCTGTTTCTGGGCGCGGTGATCTACCTCGCCAATCCCTGGGAATCGGCCGACTGGCTCTCCAGCTTCCTGAACGTGCTGGGCGGGCTGATGGTGCTGGAAGCGCTGGTCATACTGGCCTTTTCGGATTTCTACATCGCCTTCTGGCTGCGCAGGTTCGGCCCGCTTTCCCGCCTATGGGCGCTGTTTTCCATGATTGTGGGGGTGGCGCTGGTCGCGCTCGCCCTGACCCGTTTCTGACACATCGCAACCGTTAAAAGACTATCCAGACGAAGGACCGACGAGATGGCCGACATCAATTCCAAGCTCGAAATAGGCGTCACCACCGGCCCGATCCGGGGCAGCCGCAAGATTCATGTCGGCAGGCATCGCGTGGCCATGCGTGAAATCCATCTCGAACCCTCCAGCGGCGAACCGCCGATCCGCGTCTACGATACCTCAGGCCCCTATACCGACCCCGAGGCGGTGATCGACATTCAGGCCGGCCTGCCGCAATTGCGGCGGGAGTGGCAGCTCGCCCGGGGCGATGTGGAAGCCTATGATGCGCGCGCCGTGAAGCCGGTGGACAACGGCCTTAAGGGGCCGGACCGCAGCGGCGGGGTTGCCCCGTTCCCCCATGTGGTGAAGCGTCCGTTGCGCGCGAAGCCCGGCATGAACATCAGCCAGATGCATTATGCCAAGCGCGGCATCGTCACGCCCGAGATGGAATATGTGGCGGAGCGCGAGAACCTGGGGCGCGAGCGGCTGAAGGAATATGCTCGCGACGGGCAGGATTGGGGCGCGGAAATTCCCGATTACGTGACGCCGGAGTTCGTCCGCGACGAGGTGGCGCGCGGCCGGGCGATCATTCCCAGCAACGTCAACCATCCCGAGTCCGAGCCGATGGCGATCGGCCGCAATTTCCTGGTGAAGATCAACGCCAATATCGGCAATTCCGCCGTCGCCTCCGACGTGGCGCAGGAAGTGGACAAGATGGTCTGGTCGATCCGCTGGGGCGCCGACACGGTGATGGACCTGTCCACCGGCCGGAACATCCACGACACGCGCGAATGGATCATCCGCAACAGCCCCGTGCCGATCGGCACCGTGCCGATCTATCAGGCGCTGGAGAAGGTCGGCGGCATCGCCGAGGACCTGACCTGGGAAATCTTCCGCGATACGCTGATCGAGCAGGCCGAGCAGGGGGTGGATTATTTCACCATCCATGCGGGCGTGCGCCTGCCCTATATCCCGATGACCGCCAAGCGCGTCACCGGCATCGTCAGCCGGGGCGGCAGCATCATGGCCAAGTGGTGCCTCGCCCATCACCGGGAGAGCTTTCTCTACGAGCATTTCGACGAGATCACCGAGATCATGAAGGCCTATGACATCGCCTATTCGCTGGGCGACGGGTTGCGCCCCGGCTCCATCGCCGACGCCAATGACGAGGCCCAGTTCGCCGAGCTTTACACGCTGGGCGAGCTGACCAAGCGCGCCTGGGAGCAGGACGTGCAGGTAATGATCGAGGGGCCGGGCCATGTGCCGATGCACAAGATCAAGCAGAACATGGACAAGCAGCTCGAAGCCTGCGGCGAAGCGCCGTTCTACACGCTCGGGCCGCTGACCACCGACATCGCGCCGGGCTACGATCACATCACCAGCGGCATCGGCGCGGCGATGATCGGCTGGTATGGCACGGCGATGCTCTGCTACGTCACGCCCAAGGAGCATCTCGGCCTGCCGGATCGCGACGACGTGAAGGTCGGCGTGGTCACCTACAAGCTGGCGGCCCATGCGGCGGACCTCGCCAAGGGGCATCCGGCGGCCAAGGTGCGCGACGATGCGCTGTCGAGGGCGCGGTTCGAGTTCCGCTGGCGCGACCAGTTCAACCTCAGCCTGGACCCGGATACGGCGGAGCAATACCACGACCAGACGCTGCCCGCCGAAGGCGCCAAGACCGCGCATTTTTGCTCGATGTGCGGGCCGAAGTTCTGCAGCATGAAGATCACGCAGGAAGTGCGGGATTTCGCGGCAAAGCAGAACCAGGAAAGCACCGGGTTCATCGCGGCGGAGGAAGTAGAAGCCGGGATGAAGCAGATGAGCGAGAAATATAACGAGATCGGGCGCGAGCTTTATATCGGCGCGGGCGGACGCGAGCACGATTGATCCCACCGCGTTCGCACCGGAAAATGACTCAACTTCCTCGCGATGGCGTGCCGTGGCGTTCAAGCCCGGCGCAGGCCTGCTGATCGCCGCCCATGCTGAACGATCCCTGGTTCATCCTCGCGGCGGTGATCGCCGTCTCGCTCATCGGGCTGGCGAAAGGCGGTTTTGCCGGGCTCGGCACGCTGGGCACTCCGATTCTCGCGCTGGTGATCTCGCCGGTGGCGGCGGCTGGCATCCTGCTGCCGATCCTGATCGTGCAGGATGTCGTCAGCGTCTGGAGCTTCCGTCACGCCTGGGATCGCTGGATCGTGGGCTGGATGATGCCGGGCGCGGTGATCGGCGTCGTGCTCGGCTGGGCCTTCGCGGAAGTGCTGCCGGTCAGCGCGGTGCTGACGGTGCTGGGCGGGATCACCCTGATCTTCGGGCTGTGGCGGTTGTGGGTGGAGCGCGGCGGCCGGATCGTCGCGGCGACGAACTCACCGGGCTGGGTAGGCTCGCTGTTCGGAGTGGCGATGGGCTTCACCAGCCAGGTCGCCCATGCGGGCGCGCCGCCATTCCAGATCTGGGTCGGGCCGCGCCGCCTGCCGCATCTGTTCTATGTCGGCACCAGTTCGGTGACCTTTGCCATCCTCAACTGGGTGAAGGTGCCCGCCTATATCGCGCTGGGTGAGTTCACGCGCGAGAACCTGACCATTTCGGCCATGCTGATCCCCGTGGCGATCGCCAGCACGCTGGCGGGGGTGTGGCTCGTGCGCAGGATAGATGCGGCGCGCTTCTATGGCTTGATGTATCTCCTCATGGTGCTGCTGGGCGCCAAGCTGCTGTGGGACGGGATGGCCGCGCTGGTTTGAGGCGCCTCGATAAGACCCATGATCGGCGAGCCGGTGCGGAAACCACGTCGCTGGGTGCGCGTTTCCGCCTTGCGGCCGGGGCTTGCCGGAGGATCGAAAGGAGAACCGTAATGAAGATCAGCGCGCGCAACCAGCTTTCCGGCACGATCACCGCGATCACGCCCGGCGCGGTGAACGGAACGGTGAAGGTCGACATCGGTGGCGGCAACATCATCACTTCCAGCATAACCGAGGAAGCCATCGCGGACCTCGGGCTGGAGGTGGGCGATACGGTGACGGTTCTGGTGAAGGCGAGCGACGTGCTGATCGGGAAGTAAGGGGCGGCGGCCTATAAGGCGCGACCCCGAACAGAAAGGCGCTCAGCGCTTCCGCACGAATTCCGCGCGCAGCACCAGGCCCTTGATGCCTTCGAACTTGCAGTCGATTTCCTGCGCATCGCCGGTCAGGCGGATCGACTTGATCAGCGTGCCCTGCTTCAGGGTCCGGCCCGCGCCTTTGACCTCAAGGTCCTTGATAAGCGTCACCTGGTCGCCGTCGGCCAGCAGATTGCCCACCGCATCGCGCACCTCGACGGTGCTTTCGGCGACACGCTTGGCCGCAAGCTCCGAAGCAGGCAGCCACTCGCCGCTCTCCTCGTCATAAACATAGTCTTCGTCACTGCTCATGTCGTTTGCTCCTGTCCGGGAGGGCCATGGCAGGGCGAACGGATTTTTGCCAGCGCGCAGTTTGCCGAACGCAGCATTCCCTTGCCGCCGGCGTGAGCATGGAAACGCGCTCGCAATGTTGGGTATTTCCGGATATTCAGACCGGGCCAGCCAGGACGAGGGCGACACCATGAACAGCGGCGCGGATGACAGCGAAAGCGGAAATTTCCCCTTCCGGCAGCGAGTAATCGCGCGGTCGGGCCGGAATCGGAAAGCGTGATGCGGCCATCGGACAAGGCCTGGCTGGCGATCGGCATGGACGCCTGGCTGCTGGGGGCGGAGGCATCCATGGTCATGACCCTGCGCGGGATGAAGCTGGCCCGGGGCGGGACCGCCGCATGGCGCGAAACGCAACGGATGGTCGCGGAGAAATCGGCCGCCAACCTGGCGTTCACCCTTGCCCTTGCGGGCGGGCGGCTGGGAAGCAGCCCTGAAGCCATCGCCAAAGGCACGCTCGCCCATTACCGCAAGCATGTGCGGGCCAACCGGCGCAGGCTGGCGGGACGTTAGGGAAGCATGGCGAAGGACGAGCCCGTTCTTCTCCTCTCGGGCGGCAATCCCCAGATCCCCAAGGGCGAGGGTGATGGGCCGGTGCAGGCCTATATCGCCGCGGTGCCGGGCTGGAAGCAGGACATCTGCCGCCGGGTCGATGCGATCGTGACGGAGCGGGTGCCCGGCGTGCGCAAGGCGGTGAAGTGGAACTCGCCTTTCTATGGCGCGCCGGATGGGCCGCCCGGCACATGGTTCCTCAGCTATCACTGCTTCACGAAATATGTGAAGGTCAGCTTCTTTCGGGGCACCTCGCTCGACCCCGTGCCGGCCGGCAAGTCGAAGCATCCGGAAGTGCGCTACCTCGACATTCGCGAAGGCGAGCTGGACGAGGCGCAGCTTGCCGATTGGGTGGAGCAGGCCAGCCGCCTGCCGGGCGAGAAGATGTGAGCCAGCCTTCCGGCGCGGCTGCCGCGAGAGTTCCCGGTCCTAGGCCGCGCTGAGCATATGCTGGTCGAAGCCGTCATTCCCCGGCGGGGATGCTTTTCCCCGCTGCTCCACCCGTTTCCAGGCCTTTTCGTGGAAATAGAACGCCATTGCGTTGATGCAGGGTTCGATCAGCGCGATGCCCCCCGCCAGCACGAGGGAGCCGGTCAGGACGTAGGCAACGCTGAACCCCACCGCCAGGTGGATGGTCAGGTAACTGAGCGTCTTCATCAGATCGCGCGACATGTTCGCTTCCGTTCGTCAAGAGCCGGCAGGGCACAGGACGGCATATAATTGCTAATAGATTGCAATAGCAAGACAGAAATCTCGTTCAGTGTGATCGAAGGGGGGCGAGAAGGATTTTCCTACATCGCGCAAATCTGGCTTATCCCGAGGGATGCGACGCAGAACATCCGCGCCCTCGCCCGTCGCTCTTTTCCCAGCAGGACGACTCTGGGAGAAGCGCCCCTTGCGAAAGGTCACACTCGATGCGCGCTGGCTTTACGCCATGGTGCGGCCGTTTACCGCGCGCAAGCGGCGCGCGCAGGCCGAAATCGCAATGCACATTTCCGGCGTTCTGCGTCAACCGGCCGGGATGGCGAGCGGGGCGGAAATGACGGGGCAGGGCGAAGGATGATGGACGTTCCCCGCCGCCCGTCACTCCCCCTGCGTCATCTCCGCGATCACTTCCGCGCCGGTCTTGCGGGTGGTCGCTTCGGTGAAATGGTAATAGGGTGGCTGCTGGTCCACGAAGATTTCGCTGGTCAGCGTGAAGCCGTCCGCGCCGGGAAAGAACCCGGCGAGGCAGGCATAGCTGCCCGCGGGCTTGTAGAAATAGAACAGATGGGTGCCGCAGCGGCGGCAGAAGCCGCGCTCCGCCCATTCAGACGAGGCATAGCGGGTGACATGCTCCGCTCCCCCGATCTCCAGCTCCCTTCCGGCGGGCAGGGCGATGAAAGGCCCGCCGCCCCAGGTCCGGCACATGGTGCAGTGGCAGGCGTCGAGGTGCGGTTCGGCCGGGGTGGCGCGCAGCGTGACCGCGCCGCACAGGCATTGTCCTTCAAGCGGGGTGGCGCGGGCAGTCTCGCTCATGCTTCGCTTCCTTCCGAGTCTCCGGGCGGTGAGCATCACCCCTTTGCCCCCGGCGGGCAAGGCGAATGGGACCGGCGCGGGCTTGTCTGCGCCGCGCGGCGGGCGCATGAAGGGGCCATGATCCGCAAGCCCGCTTTCGCCGCATCGCTCGCCCTGCTGCTCTCTGCCTGCCAGTCCGGCGTGAAGCAAGATCCCGCCGACGGCAATGTGCCGGGCGACAGCGCCTCCACCCGGCCCTATGACGGGATCGCGGAAGGGGAGACGGTGCGCTTTACCGGCACCGAGCCGTTCTGGGGCGGGCAGGCCACCGGCACCGTGCTCAATTACTCCACGCCCGAGAAGCCCGATGGGCAGACCATCACGGTGGAGCGGTTCGCCGGGCGCAACGGCGTTTCCTTCACCGGCAAGCTGGAAGGGGAGAGCTTTTCGCTGGCGGTCACGCCCGGCCAATGCAGCGATGGCATGTCCGACCGGGCCTATCCCTTCCATGCCACGCTGCGCGTGGGAGACGGGATTCGCAGCGGCTGCGCCTGGACGGAAAAGCAGCCCTTCACCGGCGAGGCGCATCCATGAGCGGGGAGACAATTCGCGTCGCCGCCTGCCAATGCGGCCAGTTGAAGGCGCATTGCACTGGGGATGCCGCGCGCATTTCGATGTGCCATTGCCTTGCCTGCCAGCAGCGGACCGGCGCGCCATTCAGCGCCAACAGCCGCTTCCCGCGCGTCAATGTGCGGATCGAGGGGGAAAGCAGGCAATGGAGCCGGACCGCCGACACCGGCAATGGCGTGGCGCATCATTTCTGCCCGGACTGCGGCACCACGGTTTATTGGGATCTGGCGGGCTTCCCCGATGTGATCGCGGTGGCGAGCGGGCTGTTCGCGGACCCGGCCTATCCCGCACCCGCGATCTGCGTGTGGGAGCGGCATCGCCATCCCTGGACCGACCATATCGCCGCGCTGCCGATGCAGCGCTGGCCGGGCGCGCCGGGCTAGATTGACTGCAGAAGCGAGAGGGGTGCCATGTTCAAGATATTGCTGTTCGTCAAACGCAAGGCCGGGCTGACGCGCGAGGAATTCATCGACTATTACGAGAACGGGCATGTCCCGCTGGTGCGCGGCAAGGTGCCGCCCGCCCGGCTCTATCGCCGCAATTACGTGATGGAAGGCGCGGAGGTGAGCGGCATCGCCGGGGCCTCGGCGGTGGCGCTCGGCTTCGATTGCGTCAGCGAGATCGGCTTCGCCACGCGGGCGGAAGCGGAGGAGCATATCGCGGCCTATCTCGACCCGGCGAACAATCCCGAAATCGTGGCCGACGAGAACAATTTCATCGAGCCGGGCGGGCTGACCTTCGTGCTGGTGGAGCCGCGCCAGACCGCCGATTACTCTGGTTGACGGGGCCGAGGAGAGGGGGCCGTCAGCGCGGTTTACCTGCGGCGCGGTAAACGATACGCTGCGGTTTCATCTGCAACAGTTCAATTAAGGGGATTCCGATGCGACTTGCCGGTTGGGTGGCTGTGCCGATTGCCTGCGCGATGCTTGCGCTGGCGGGTTGTGGAAGCAAGGGCGGCGAAGAGGCCGCGGGCGAAGCTGTCGCCGGGGATGCCGTCGCCGGGGCGGATGCCGCTTCGGACGAGACGGCTGCCGCTTCGCCGGAAGCCGCGGCCAGCCCCGCTGCGGATGGCGTGGCCGCTCCCACCGCCGCCCCGGCCGCGACGGAAACGCCCGCCGCCAAGCCCGCGGGCGGCGGGGGCGATCTCTCCGCCTATGTCGGGAAATGGCCGTTCGATGCGGTGAATGGCGTGACGTGGAACGACAATCCGGCGGTCAAGGCGGCGATCGACAAGACCGTCACGGATGCCGCCGTGCGCAAGGCGATCCATACGGTGGATGGCCCGGCCAGCACGATCGAGCTTTATCAGGGCAAGGTCGCATCCTGGTCGTGCGAGGCGCATAATTGCGGCGATCACCAGTGGAACGTGATGGTCGATCCCAAGAGCGGCGCGGCCGATGTCTGCTATCACAACGAAGCGAAGACGCCTGGCCAATCCCGCTGGTTCCTCGCGAGCGGGAAGGTGGAAACGCGCGCCGGAAACTGTTCCACGGAATGAGAATTGCGGCGATCGAATAGAGAATTGCCGCATACTCTTTCCGTTCCGGGTAAAGCAGGATAGTTTCCGGCCCGGTTACTTGAAGGAGAGGGGTAGATGATAAGGAATCTTTCGGCCGAATTCTTCGGCACATTCTGGCTGGTCTTCGGCGGTTGCGGGTCGGCGGTGCTGGCCGCGGCCTTCCCGGAACTGGGCATCGGCTTCGCGGGGGTATCCTTCGCCTTCGGCCTGACCGTGCTGACCATGGCCTATGCCGTGGGCGGCATTTCGGGCGGGCATTTCAACCCCGCGGTTTCGCTGGGTCTGGCGCTCGCCAACCGCTTTTCCTGGGGGCATCTGGTGCCCTATTGGGCGGCCCAGGTGGCCGGCGCGATCGTGGCCGCGGCCGCGCTCTATGCCATCGCCTCGGGCAAGGCGGGCTTCGCTCCGGGCGGATTCGCATCCAACGGCTTTGGGGAGCTTTCGCCCGGCGGCTATTCGCTGCAGGCGGCCTTTCTGGTGGAAGTGATCCTCACCGCCGGCTTCCTGATCGTGATCCTGGGTTCCACATCCCGGGCGGCGCCCGCCGGTTTCGCCCCGCTGGCGATCGGTCTGGCGCTGACCCTGATCCACTTGGTGTCGATCCCGGTGACGAACACTTCGGTCAATCCGGCCCGTTCCACCGGCGTGGCGCTCTTCGCCACGACCAATGCGATTCCGCAGCTCTGGCTGTTCTGGCTGGCGCCGCTGATCGGCGGCGCGCTCGGCGCGGCGATCTGGCGCTTCCTGCTGATGCCGGGTGAATCGCCCGCTCACATCGCGCGGGATGAAACCGCCCATTGAGCATCCGAGGGGGTGGGGAAGGGAGCTTCCCCGCCTTTTCATTGCCTAGATGCAGGAACTCAGGGCATTTAGCGGCGTTGCTCTGCGTTGAGAGTTACGCTGATAGGGAAAACCGTGTCGCAGGGGTCTGGCAAAAATCCGTATCCGGGCAACGATCCGCTGGATCGCATCCCGGCAAATGAGGGACCGGACGTATGACCGTGCGGCCTGTTTGCACGATCCTGCTGCTCGACGATGAGCCGCTTATCCTCATGGATCTGGAATTTGCGGCGCAGGATGAAGGATGCCGCAGCCTTTGCGCCACTACGGCCGGGCAGGCGCTTTCCTTCCTGGCTGGCGCGGAGCGGATCGACGTGGCTGTGCTCGATGTGACGTTGCAGAATGGCGAAACCTGCCTGCCGGTCGCGCGGGAGCTTCAGAGGCTGCGCATTCCCTATCTGCTCCATTCCGGCGATCTCGACCGCCGCTACCAAACGGTGCGTGAGCTGGATTCGGAACTGATCGCCAAGCCCGCCTGCTCCTCCCGGGTTATCCGGCGGGCGATGAGCTATGTCGGGCAACGGCCCGATATGCGGATAACCGGCGTGGATTGATGTTTGCGGGCGGGATCGCAGCAGGTGGGAGAAGGATCATGAAACTTGCTTTGGTGGTCGCGGGTTGCTCCTTTGCCCTGGCGGCAGGGTGCGCGCCCACTGCCGATGAGCCGCGCGAGGCGTCCATCGCGGACGGCCGCGAATGCTTCTGGCCGGGCGACGTCAATGGCTTCAACACTGTGCGGGACGCTGAATCCGGTTCCAACCGGATCATGGTGAGCGCGGGCGCAAATCGCCGCTTTCTGTTCGAGACTTTCGGTCCCTGCCCCGATCTGAACTTTGCGGAGAACATCGGCTTCGACCAGCACGGTTCGGGCCAGATTTGCCGGGGCGTGGATGTGACCCTGCTGGTGCCCGGCGTTACCGGCACCCAGCGTTGCCCGGTCCGCATGATCCAAAGGCTGACCGAGGACGAGGCCAAGGCGCTGACCGCCCGGGCCAGGAAATAAGCCCGGCCGCCGTCCGTGTTCGTTGCGGCCTATTGGTGGGAAGTGCATCCCGGAAAGGAAGAGCAGTTTCGCGCTGCCTGGCGCCGTGGAACCGAGCTCATCCGGGAAAGATACGGCAGCCTGGGCTCCCGCTTGCACCGGGAGGATCGCGACGATGGCGCAATCCGCTTCATCGGCGTCGCGGAATGGCCGGACCGGCAGACCTGGCGCAAGGCGTTCGATGCGAAGATGGTGTATGACGAGCCGGAAACCCGCGCGGCCTTCGTGGAGGCGATCAGCGATTGGGCGGAAGAGCCTCTCCTGCTGATGGAGATGACGGACGATCTTCTGGATCGCAGCCCTTGAAACTTTCCGGAAAGAAGCATCGCAGAACGCTTGAGTCCGTAGCGAAAGCGGGCAAATAGGGAGCACTTACTATCTTCCCAGCCACAGGATATTTCCCATGACCGAAGCCGTTCCGGCCTGGCTCGCCCAAGCCCTGCCCAATGCGCGCCCCGCCCATGCCGCCTTGACCGCGGCGAAGCTGGGGAGCGAGGGCTTGATCGGCAAGTCCGGCTTTCGCCTGACCAGCGTTGCCTTCGATCATGGGGAAGAACTCGATCCGTGCTTTACCGCGGACGAGGAAGATGCGGTTGCACCGCCGCTGGAATGGACCACGCCTCCGCAAGGTGCGCTGGAGCTGGTGCTGGTGGTGGAGGATCCGGATGCGCCAGGCGGAAAACCGGCTTGCCACTGGCTGGTCTGGGGGCTTGCTGCGCAATTGGGCAAGCTGATGGAAGGCGAAACGCCGCCACGGGTCGGCAAGAATTCAAAACGCAACAGCGAGTGGTTGCCGCCCGAGCCGCCGCATGAAGATGAGCCGCATGATTATGTGTTCCAGCTCTTCGCGCTGGATCTGCCCTTGACCTTGATGCCGGGCGCGACCCGTGAAGAATTGGTTAAGGCCATGGAAGGGCATGTGGTGGGCATCGCGATCCTCGCCGGCACCTATGCGCGCGCTGAAGATGACGAGGATTGGGACGATGACGAGGATGGCGATTGAGCCCCTGCGGCTCAGCGCCGGGGCGTCCACCCCGGCGGAGCAAGGGTGAAGCCGGCGAAATCGAAGCCGGGCGCGACCACGCAGGATACCAGCACGAAACCTGACCGGCCGCCGGGTTCCGGGTCCGCGGCTTGCCAGTGGGCGGCGGAGACCACGTGCTGGATGGCATGACCGGAAAGCAGGTCGGGGCCGAGGATGATGCTGTCGATCGGACCGCATTCCTGGGGGGCGGTGGACAGCCTCAGGCAGTCCCCGGCATGCCACAGCCAGATCTCCGCGGCATCCACCCGGTGCCAGTGGGATCTCTGGGACGCTTCGAGCAGAAAAAGAATCGCGGTGGCGGCCGCGCGTTCGCGATTGGTCGTCGGCGCGCGCCATGTCTCGCGGAACCAGCCACCTTCCGGATGCGGCTTGAGCGCGAGTCGTTCGATCAGCTGCTTTGCGGTGAGGCCTTCCATCCGCGAAGTTTGCCCGGCATGATGCCGGCTGGCCAGCACTTTAGGGCCAGGACCTGCTATCCGGGGGCAAAATCGATGCGGGCGTTGTTATTTGCCGTGGCGCCGTTCCTGCTGGGCATGATGGTTTCGGCTGGGGCTGGGGCGCAAACGCCCGAGCAGCTTGCCAGGGCCGCGCTCGAAGCCGCGCCGGTATGGGATGGCCACAACGATGTGCCGATCCAGTTGCGGGGCCGGTATCGCAACATGATCGGGGGCTTCGATTTCGAGGATACGACAGACACGGGCAGGGATGCTCCCACTGGCCAGGTGATGCATACCGATCTCAAGCGCCTGCGCGAAGGCCATGTCGGCATGCAATTCTGGTCGGTCTTCGTATCGACCGAGCTGAAAGGAGCGGACGCGGTTCAGGCGGTGATCGAGCAGATCGATGTCACCCGGCGCCTGCTGGCGCGTTATCCCCGGGAGCTGCAGTTCGCGCGCAATTCCACGGAGGTCGAGCAGGCCGTCAAAAAGGGGCGCATCGCCTCGCTGCTGGGCATGGAAGGCGGCCATTCGATCGGCTCCAGCCTTGCCGTGCTGCGCCAGATGCATGCGCTGGGCGTCCGCTACATGACGCTGACCCATTCGAGCAACACGCCATGGGCCGACAGCGCCACGGACAAGCCCGAACATGACGGGCTGACCGATTTCGGCCGGGACGTGGTGCGCGAGATGAACCGCATCGGGATGCTGGTCGACCTCAGCCATGTCAGCGAGGCAACGATGCTCGATGCGCTGGAAGTTGCCCGTGCGCCTGTGATTTTCAGCCATTCGGGGGTGCGGGCGGTGAACGGCCATGCCCGCAATGTGCCGGACGGCGTCCTGCGGAAGCTGAAGGAGAATGGCGGGATCGTGATGGCGGTCGCCTTGCCGAGCTATGTGAGCGAGCCGGTGCGGAACTGGCTGGCCGATCGCGAGGCGGAAAGGAAGCGGCTGGAATCGCTATGGCTGGGGCAGCCTCAGGAGGTCGAAACCCGCCTTGCCCAATGGGTCGAAGTTCACCCCGAACCCAAGGCGACGATTGCGCAGCTGGCCGATCATATCGACCATATCCGGCAGGTGGCCGGGATCGACCATATCGGGGTGGGCGGCGACTATGACGGCATGGCGACCGGCCCGGAAGGGATGGAGGATGTTAGCGGCTATCCGGCGCTGTTCGCGGAACTGGCGCGGCGCGGCTATACGCAGCCGGAACTTGAAAAGATCGCGAGCCGCAACATGATGCGGGTCCTGAAGGCGGCCGAAGCCTATGCCGCCGCCCATGCGGGCGATCCGCCGATAGAAACTCCGGTGCCGGAGTAGATCGGGGCGGTTTACAGGCTTGCCAGGGTGGCAGGGTCGCGCTGCCCGTCATAAAAGCTGTCCAGGGCTTCGGCAAAGCAGGGCTGGTTCGGCCCCACCGCTTCGAACAACGTCATCGAACTGCGGAACTTCATCGCATCGATGGTACCGAAAATGGCGGCAGCGGATTTCCGGCTGCTCCAATCGAGCACGGCCTGCGTCGATTCCAGCAGGCGAGGGCCCAGTATCCTGTGCTCCAGATAGCGCTGGGCCTCCGGGGCGCCGGAAATCGCATAGAGGTAAGCCATTTGGCTATGGCCCAGGCCGCTGATCTGCGGAAAGACGAACCACATCCAATGGGTCTGCTTCCTGCCCGCGCGAAGCTCCGAAAGGGCGCGGGCATAGGTTCCGTCACGATCCTGCGCGGCGACGAACCGTTCGAGGCCGGGCGGTTCCATGGATCGAGTCCTGTTTCGGGCGGATTCTGGGGGGCGGAAGGTGCAGGCATGGCCGGGCGGCTGACCCGCACCTTCCGGATCAGAAGCTGATCGCGCCCGTTATCCAGATGATGGACAGCAGGGCGATCGCGAGGAGCGTGCTGATAATCAGCACCCAGCGGACGATGTGAGGGGTCGAGCCGCCACGGGCTTCGTCCGTTTCCACATGAATTTCCCCGCCCCGGTTTTCCATGATTGATCCTCCATAGTTCCCAACGGTCACCTGGACCCTGAGGAAACTACGTTCGACCGGGGCGAATGTTCCTGTCGCGGCAGCCGCGATCAGTCTCGCAGGAGATCGTTGATGCCGGTTTTGGCCCGGGTCTGCGCGTCCACGGTCTTGACGATGACGGCGCAGTAGAGCGACGGGCCGGGCGTGCCGTCGGGCAAGGGCTTGCCCGGAAGGGAACCGGGCACGACCACCGCATAGGGCGGAACCTTGCCGATGTGGATCTGGCCGGTGGCGCGATCGACGATCTTGGTGGAGGCGCCGATGAACACGCCCATCGAAAGCACCGCGCCTTCGCCGATCACCACCCCTTCGGCCACTTCCGAACGGGCGCCGATGAATGCCCCGTCCTCGATCACCACCGGCCCTGCCTGCAGCGGTTCCAGCACGCCGCCGATGCCCGCGCCGCCGGAAATATGCACATTCTTGCCGATCTGCGCGCAGCTTCCGACCGTCGCCCAGGTATCGACCATGGTGCCGTCGCCGACATAGGCGCCGATATTGACGAAGCTGGGCATCAGCACCACGCCCTTGCCGATATAGCTGCCGCGCCGGGCAGCCGCGCCGGGAACCACACGGAAGCCGGCCTCGCGGAAGCGCGCCTCGTCCCAGCCTGCGAATTTGGAGGGAACCTTGTCGAAGGCCGGGGCGCCGGCGGCGCCGTTGGGCACGGGAATATTGTCATTGAGGCGGAAGGACAGCAGCACCGCCTTCTTGAGCCACTGATTGACCTTCCACCCGCCATGGCCATCCGGCTCCGCCACGCGCGCCGCGCCGCTTTCGAGCAGGGCGAGGGCTGCTTCCACCTTTTCGCGCACGTCCTGGCTGGCGGGAGTCACTGCGTCGCGGGCTTCCCAGGCGGCTTCGATGGCGCTTTCGAGTTCGGCGGACATGGTGAGGCAACTCCCTGCAGGATGGTATGGCAATGGTCGGTGCGCCTAATCGCTTGCGGCGGGGGGGGCAAGTGCCAGTGTCGCTCCGGGCTTGCGGCGAGGTGTCTCGGGAGTAAGAAGCTTAAAACCGATCGGAAGTGGAGAGAGGCATGGATCTGGAAGGACTTTTCGGGCTGGGCGGACGGATCGCGCTGGTCACGGGAGGGTCGAGGGGGATTGGCCGGATGGTGGTGGAAGGGCTGCTCGCCGCCGGATGCTCCCGGGTCTATATCTGCGCCCGCAAGCAGGAGCAGCTCGATGCGGCCGCGGCGGAACTGGGCGAGCGGGTGGTGCCTCTGGTGGCCGATATCGGCAAGATTGAGGGCATAGACGCGCTGGCCGCCGAGCTTTCGCGCCGGGAGGAGCGGCTCGACATCCTGGTGAACAATGCGGGGGCCGCCTGGGGCGCTCCGTTCGACTCCTTTCCGGAAGCGGGCTGGGACAAGGTGGTGACTTTGAACATGAAAGCGCCGTTCTTCCTCACCCAGAAGCTGCACGGCCTGCTGAGGAATGCGGCGGCTTCCGGCAGGCCGGCCAAGGTCATCAATATCGCCTCGATCGACGGATTGAGGGTCAATCCCTGGGAAACATATTCCTATCAGGCATCGAAGGCCGGCCTCATCCACCTGACCCGGCGCATGGCCGCGCGCCTGATCGCGGATAACATCGTCGTCAATGGAATTGCCCCCGGAGCCTTCCCCAGCGACATGAACCGCGCCGCGCGGGATGCGCCGGAGGTGGCCGCGCAGGCGATCCCGGCGAGGCGCACCGGCACCGCGGAGGATATGGCGGCGGGCGCCGTCTATCTGGCGAGCCGGGCAGGCGATTATGTGGTGGGCACGACGCTGGCGATCGACGGCGGCATGGTGGATGCGCAGGCGTCGGCCAGCTTTGGGAATGCGGGCGGCGGCTGAACGCCGTCGGGCCGCAGGCTATCCGCCCGCCGTCAGCTCCCGGACGAAATCGACCAGGCCAGTCTGGCGCGCGCGGCGCATACGTTCCGCCTGCAGTATGGTGCGCACTTTCGCGAAGCAGGCGTCGATGTCGTCGTTCACCACGACATAATCGTAGCCGTCCCAATGGCTGATCTCGGAGCGGGCGCGGGCCATGCGGCCCGCAATCACTTCCGCGCTGTCCGTCCCCCGCGATGACAGGCGCCGCTCCAGCTCGCCGATCCCGGGCGGCAGCAGGAAGACCCTGACGACATCCGCTTCCGCGCGCTGGTAAAGCTGCTGGGTGCCCTGCCAGTCGATGTCAAACAGGAAATCCTGCCCTTCCTTCAGCCCCGCCTTGATCTGGGCCTTGGGCGTTCCATAGAAATTGCCGAACACTTCCGCCCATTCGAGGAAGGCTTCTTCGGCCGCCATGCGCTCGAAGGTGGGGCGGTCGACGAAGATATAGTCTTTCCCTTCGATCTCGCCCGGCCGCATCGGCCGGGTGGTGACGGAAACCGACATGCGCAGATCCCCGTCACCGGCCAGCAATTTGCGGGCAATGGTCGTCTTTCCCGCGCCGGAGGGCGAGGAGAGGATGAACATGAGCCCGCGGCGCTTGAGATTGTCGGTGGTGGCCATGCTGCGCTGTGGCGCAAGCCCATGCCGGAAATCAAGCCTTTCGGAACTGATGGCGCGCGGCAGCTAAGGGTGGCCGGGCGGAAGTCAGGCGTTATCGGCCATTTCGCCGAGCGCCTTTTCGCCTTCCACCCTGGCCCGGGTCCTGCTTTTGCTGCGGTCGAGCAGGGTCTTGCCGAGCATTCCGGTTCCCACCAGCAGCGCGCCGGGGACGGAGCGCATGGCCAGCTTCACGACGATGGTGTTGAACACCGTCTCCCCGAAAGTGCGGCCCTGCACGATTTCCTTTGCCTTCTTCCGCCCGTAGCCGCGCAGCATCCGCCGTTCGACGCCACGGCGAACGACGGCGGTGGCGCCGCGCAGCAGAATATCGGCAAGGATGAAATTCGTGCTGGGATCGGGGCTTGGGCCGGGAATGCTGGCTTCGTTCTTCGACAGCTTCCTGTAGCTGGGAGTTCGCTTCGATCCGCTCTTTCGTGCCATTCCGCCCTCGCGTCTGGCGGTCAGGCAAAGGCGCTGCCGCTTACTTTTTCCTGCCGAAATCCACAGTGACGACGTTCGAATCGCCATCGCCCCCCTCAACGGGCGAATCACCATCCTGTTCCGTTGAATCGTTTTCCGCATCGTCGTGCGGTTCGGGTTCCATATTGTCCGCCGCCGCCTGGAACTGAAGGCCGAAATCCACGGCAGGGTCCACGAAAGCGGTGATCGCGGCGAAGGGAATGACCAGCTTCGCAGGGACCTGGTTGAAGCTCAGCCCCACGGAGAACCCGTCATCGTCCACCGACAGATCCCAGAACTTGTTCTGGAGGACGATCGTCATCTCATCCGGGAATCGCTGGCGCAAATGGCTGGGGATGGAAACCCCGGGCGCTCCGGTCTTGAAGGTGATGTAGAAGTGATGGTTGCCGGGCAGCGTCCCCCCGGTGCCCTCTATCTCGCCCAGCACACGGCCTACCACGGCGCGGAGTGCTTCCTGGACGATCTCGTCGTAAGGGATCAGGCTATCGGGCGTTTCGTCGCTCATGCCGTCAGAAGTGCCGCTGCCCATTGAGCCGGTCAAGGATAAAGCGAGTGGCGTGATGCTTTCGCGGCGCGTATTGCGCTTATTGGCCACAGTCTTATAGGCGCAAGCATGCGTACAGCCCGGATCGCCCGCAAAACCAGCGAAACCGACATTTTCGTCGAGGTGAATCTCGACGGGACAGGTTCCTACGAGATTTCCACCGGCATCGGCTTCCTCGATCACATGATCGAGCAATTCTCGCGCCATTCGCTGATCGACGTCACCCTGCGGGTCGCCGGAGATCTGCATGTGGACCAGCACCACACCACGGAAGACAGCGCGATCGCGCTGGGCCAGGCCATTTCCCAGGCGCTGGGGGACAAGGCCGGGATCGGCCGCTACGGCAGCGTCTATTCGCCGATGGACGAAGCGCTGGCGCGCGTGGCGCTCGACATCTCGGGCCGCCCCTGGCTGGTCTGGAAGGCGAGCTTCACCCAGCCTCGCCTGGGCGAGATGGACACCGAACTGTTCGAGCACTGGTTCCAGTCGGTCGCGCAGGCGGTGGGCATCACCCTGCATATCGAGCTGCTCTACGGCCAGAACAATCAC
This sequence comes from Tsuneonella sp. CC-YZS046, assembly GCF_035581365.1. Lineage (NCBI taxonomy): Bacteria > Pseudomonadati > Pseudomonadota > Alphaproteobacteria > Sphingomonadales > Erythrobacteraceae > Tsuneonella > Tsuneonella sp. CC-YZS046. Next base: position 607,846 of record NZ_CP141590.1, read on the forward strand.
CACATCATCGAAGGCATCTTCAAGGGCTTTGCCCGGGCGATGCGCGCTGCGGTGGAGCTCGACGCGCGCAAGGGCGGGGCGGTGCCTTCCACGAAGGGGCAGCTAGGTGGCTGAAGTCGTCGCTCTCGTCGATTACGGCGCGGGCAATCTTCACTCGGTGCGCAATGCCCTGATCGCCGCCGGGGCGGAGACGGTGAAGCTGACCGCCGATCCCGATGTGGTGCGCGCGGCGGACCGGATCATCCTGCCCGGAGTGGGTGCGTTCGGCGCCTGCGCGGCGGGCCTTCGCGCCATTCCCGGCTTGATCGAAGCCATGCGGGAGCGGGTGCATGTGGGCGGGGCGCCCTTCCTGGGCATCTGCGTGGGCATGCAATTGCTGGCCGATCGCGGGCTGGAGCATGGGGTGACGGCGGGGCTTGGCTGGATCGCCGGAGAGGTCCGGGCGATCGAGGCGACGGACCCGGCGATCAAGATCCCGCATATGGGCTGGAACGATGTCGTGCCCACCCCGCATGAGGATGGCGCCGAACTGATCGAGCCGGGGGAAGCCTATTTCCTGCATTCCTATCATTTCCAGCCTGCCGAGGGGCGGCACATCGCCGCCATGACCGACCATGGCGGCGGGCTGGTGGCGGCCGTCGCCCGCGACAATATTCTCGGGGTGCAGTTCCACCCGGAAAAGAGCCAGTCCTACGGGCTGGAGCTGCTCTCCCGCTTCCTGGAGTGGAAACCGTGATTGTATTTCCCGCCATCGATCTCAAGGGTGGCCAGGTCGTGCGGCTGGCTGAAGGCGATATGGCGCGCGCCACCGTCTATGGCGACGATCCTGCTGCGCAGGCCATGGCCTTTGCGGAAGCGGGCGCCGGGTTTCTGCATGTGGTCGATCTTGACGGGGCATTTGCCGGCGAGGCCCGCAATCGCGAAGCGGTCGAAGCGATCCTCGAGGCCTTTCCCGGCCATGTCCAGCTGGGCGGCGGCATCCGCAATCGCGAGGCGGTGGAAGGCTGGTTCGATCTGGGCGTCAGCCGGATCGTGATCGGTTCGGCAGCCTTGAAGGACCCACAGTTCGTCAAGGACATGGCCCGCGAATGGGAAAACGGCATTGTCGTGGCGGTGGACGCGCGCGACGGCATGGTCGCGACGGAAGGCTGGGCGGAAGTCTCGGACGTTCCGGTGCATGAGATGGCCCGCCGTTTCGAGGATGCGGGGGTGGCGAGCCTGTTGTTCACGGACATCGGGCGCGACGGGCTGCTCAAGGGCTGCAACATCGAAGCGACGGTCGATCTCGCGCGGCGCACCTCGCTGCCGGTGATCGCCAGCGGCGGGGTGAAAGGGCTGGACGATATTCGTCTGCTCTCGCTTCATGCGGTGGACGGGATCGAGGGCGTTATCACCGGCCGCGCCCTGTATGACGGGCGGCTGGATCTGGCGGCGGCCCTGCAGATGGCGGCCCGGGCATGACCGTCCGCATTCGCGTCATCCCGTGCCTCGACGTGCGCGATGGCCGCGTGGTGAAGGGGGTCAACTTCGTCGATCTCAAGGATGCGGGCGATCCGGTCGAGCAGGCGCAGGCCTATGACGCCGCCGGGGCGGACGAGCTTTGTTTCCTGGATATTTCCGCCAGCCATGAAGGGCGGGGCACGCTGCTCGATGTGGTGCGGCGCACCGCCGAGGTCTGCTTCATGCCGCTCACCGTGGGGGGCGGGGTGCGTTCGGTGGAGGATGCGCGGGCGCTGCTGCTGGCCGGTGCGGACAAGGTGGCGGTCAATTCCGCCGCCGTTTCCCGGCCCGAACTGGTTGCCGACATGGCGGAAAAGTTCGGGAGCCAATGCGTCGTCGCCTCGGTCGATGCACGTGCTTCGACAAGCTCAGCAGGAGCGGGGAAGCGGTGGGAAATCTACACCCATGGCGGCCGCCGCGCGACCGGGATCGATGCGGTGGCCCATGCGGTCAGGCTGGCGGAACTGGGCGCGGGCGAATTGCTGGTCACGTCGATGGATGGCGATGGCACCCAGGCCGGTTACGACCTCGATCTGACCCGCGCGATCGCGGACCGGGTGAGCGTGCCGGTGGTGGCCAGCGGCGGGGTCGGCAATCTGCAGCATCTGGTGGAAGGCGTGACGAAGGGCCATGCCAGCGCGGTGCTGGCCGCATCCATCTTCCACTTCGGCACTTATACCATCGCGCAGGCGCATTCCGCCTTGCGCGAAGCGGGCCTGCCGGCACGGGGCTGAGCCGGCCCCGAACCGTCGAACCGCTTTACACGCGCGCAAGGAAGGCTGGTCGGATTAACCAATGAAACAGGCTTGTATCCTTGGTTTGCCGTTTGTGGCCCGATGGTTGCTTTAACCTTCCCGATGTATCGTCTGGCCCTTTTCCTGCTGATGTCCGTCCATCTGCTGCTGGCGGCGCCGGTGAATGCGTCCAGCGGGACGACGGTGCCGGAGCCTTCCGATCTTGCGCTGTTCATCCTGGGCCTGCTGGGGGTGATTCTGGGGCGCGAGGTCGCGATACGCTACAAGCGGCGCGACAAGGACCACGACAACAAACTCTGATCCCTTGCCTTGCGGCTGCTGCGGCTTGACCGCGCCCGCCGGGCGATCCATGTCACGCGCCATGGATACGCTGTCCCGTCTCGAACAGACCATTGCCCGGCGCCGCGCCTCGGCCGCCAGCGAAAGCTATGTCGCGCAGCTCCATGCGCGCGGGTTGCCGGTTATCGCGCGCAAGCTGGGCGAGGAAGCGGTGGAAGCCGTGATCGCCGCGCTTTCGGGCGAGCGCGAGGAGCTGGTGGGCGAGGCCGCGGATATCCTGTTTCACCTGCTGGTGCTGCTCTCCGCCCGCGATGTGCCGCTTGCCGATGTGCTGGCGGAACTCGACCGGCGGGAAGGTACCTCGGGCCTTGTTGAAAAAGCTGCACGGAAGAGCTGATGCCTGTCGACGCAACCCAACCCTATGACGACCAGAACATCTTCGCCAGGATTCTGCGGGGAGAGCTGCCTTGCACGAAGGTCTATGAGGATGAGTGGGCTTTCGCCTTTAACGACATCAATCCGCAGGCGCCGGTCCATATCCTGGTGGTGCCCAGGGGCCCCTATGTGAGCTGGGACGATTTCACCGAAAAGGCGGGTGACGCCGAAATTTCGGGCTTCATCCGCGCGGTGGGCAAGATCGCGCGCGATCAGGGGCTGGTGGCCCCCGGCTATCGCCTGATTGCCAACACCGGGTTCCATTCTCATCAGGAAATCCCGCATTTTCATGTGCATATCTGCGCCGGCAAGCAGATGGGGCGGATGATCCCCGAATAGGGCGATGCCGCTGTAGCGAGCCGATTTTGCGATATGAAGGAGGCGGTGGGTTGCCCAACAACTCGTCGCGCGGTTAAACGGCGCGTGGCATGGCTATTCTTCCCGACCCTCCGGCAGGTCGCCTCGACGGCACCACGCATCGTTTCGCGATACGTGTCTATTTCGAGGATACGGATGCCGGCGGGATCGTTTATCACGCCAATTACCTGCGCTGGTTCGAACGGGCGAGAATGGACCTCATCGGTCTTCTCGGCATCGATCAGCGGATGGCGCTGGAGGAGCGGAAAGGGTTCTATGTCGTTACCGATATCACGATACACTATGCCCGCCCCGCGCGCCTGGACGATGCCGTAGTGGTGGAAAGCACGGTCACTTCTGTGGGCGCGGCCAGCTGGCGCGCCAGCCACCGCGCGTTGCGGGCGGACGAGCTTCTGGCCGAAGCGCAGGCCCGCATCGGCTTTGTCGGAGCCGGCGGACGCGCGGAACGCCAGCCCGAAACATGGCGCAAGTCGCTTCAATCCATCTTGATCGCAGAGAGTAACAGATGACAGAACTGTCCCTTCTTGCGGCGGCGCTTCCCGCCGCTCCCACCCGGCTTGATCCGGTAAAGCTCTTCCTCGATGCCGACATCGTCGTGCAGGTGGTGATGGCGGGGCTGATCCTGGCCAGCATTTGGGTCTGGATGATTATCATTTCCTTCTCCTTGCGGATCGCTTCGGTGCGCCGCCGCTCGGATGAGTATGAGCTGGATTTCTGGACGAAGATGGACGGGCGCAGCGCGGATGACCTGCGCGCCAAGAACCAGAGCGCGGCGTCTCGCGTTGCCGGCGCCGGTCTGGAGGAATGGCGCCGCACCGGCCGCAATGCCGACCGCGAGGCTGCGAGGGAGCGGGTCGCGACGGCGATGTCCAGCCAGGTTGCCGTGGAGGCCGACACTCTCGCCGATCGGCTGAACTTTCTGGCGACTGTCGGCTCCGTTGCCCCCTTTGTGGGCCTGTTCGGTACCGTCTGGGGCATCATGAACAGCTTTTTCCAGATCGGTTCGCAGCAGAACAGCTCGCTGGCGGTGGTCGCGCCCGGCATTTCCGAAGCCCTGTTCGCGACGGCTATCGGCCTGTTCGCGGCAATTCCGGCGGTGATAGCCTATAACCGCTTTTCCCACCGGGTGAACGCGCTCGAGGCCCGGCTGCAGCGCTTTGCGGACAAGGTCTATTCCCTCGTCAGCCGCGAAATGGATGATCGCTGATGGCTATGGGAGTGGCAGGCGGCGGCGGGCGCCGGGGAAGCAGGCGGGGTGCGCGACGCGCGCCGATGGCGGAGATCAACGTCACTCCGCTGGTGGACGTGATGCTGGTGCTGCTGATAATTTTCATGGTGACCGCGCCATTGCTGACCGCGGCTGTTCCTGTGGAGCTTCCGGATAGCCGCGCCAGTGCGATGGAGCAGCAGAGCGACCAGGTGACGATTTCCATCCTCTCGGATGGGCGCATCTATCTCGACGAGGAGGAATTGGCGCCCGGGTCCCTGCCGGACCGGTTGGCCACTCTGCCGGTGGATGCTTCAGGAAAGCCGCCCCTGGTGGTGCTGCGCGCGGATCGCGCGCTCGATTACGGGCGGGTGATGGAGGTGATGGGTGAATTGAACCATGCGGGGTTCAATTCGATTTCGCTGGTCACCAACAGTTCAGTTTCGGCTCCATAGGCCCACGCTATGGCATCTTCAGCAGTCCTTCGTCCGGAAGAACGAGTTCCCCTGGCGGTGGCCTTGGTGCTGCATGGATTGCTGGTCGCCGCCCTGCTGTTGCAGCCGGACCGGAGCAATGTCGTCCCCATTCCGGAACGGATGACCGTCAGCTTGGCAGAAGATGTGGGGCTGACGGCGACGGCGCCAACGATCGTCAGCGAACAGCGCGCGGCGGTCGCGCCCGTTCTGGCGCCTGAACCCGCTCCGCCCAGTCCGCCCGAGCCGGCTCCTGTTCCCGAGCCTGCGCCAAAGCCGAACCCTGCGCCCGCGCCGAAGCCGGCGCCAGCCCCGCGCGCGAAGGTGCCGCAGCCGGCGCCCAAGCCGAGCCCGGCAGCGAAGCCTGCGGCCCAGCCCAGTCAGGCCGCGGCGAAACCTGCCGCAAAGCCCGCGGCGAAGCCCGCACCCAAGCAGGGCGGCGGCAGCAGGATCGGCGACGATTTTCTTGCCGGCGCGGCCACGGGCAGCAAGCGGGGTGACGATCGCGTTCCGGCTTCGGAAATCGGGGCCGCTGAAAAAGCGTCCCTGGCCCAGGCGATCGGCCGCCAGTTGAAGCCGCACTGGTCCTCGCCGCAAGGCGCCGATGCGGAATTGCTGGTCACGGTGCTGGCTTTCGACCTAAACCCGGACGGGACCCTCTCGGGCACGCCGCGCGTTGTGCGCCAGGAAGGGATTACGGATGCCAATCGCCCGCAAGCGTCGCGTCATGCCGAACTGGCCGTCAGGGCCGTGCAGCTGGCCGCGCCGTTCGACCTTCCACCAAGGTTTTACAACGCCTGGAAACAGGTTTCCGCCTTCAGATTCGACAGGAAGTTGTCGCAATGAAAAAGATACTCGCTCTTTGCCTCATCGTTCTTGCCGCTCCGCTTTCCGCGCAGGTAAGCGAAGCTCCCACTATCCCGATCGAAGCATCGGGCGAAACCGGGCTGACCGGGTCCGTCTCCGACGACAAGGCCTGGCAGGATCTCGGCATCGCCATCCCCGGCTTCGCCACGGACAATAATGTCCCCACCCCGGCCAATGCGCAGGGCACGGCCGCGCTGGGCAAGGAACTGGCGCGCGTGATTACCGCCGATCTGCGCAACAATGGCCTGTTCCAGCCGGTTGGGCCGGATGCCTTGCCGCAGCCGACCTTCCCGGAAATCACTTCTCCGGTCTGGGGCACCTGGAATTCCCGCAATGCGGAGATGCTGGTTCATGGCTATGTCCGCGCCGGAGCGGACGGAAGGCTGACCGTGGGCTGCTATCTCTACGACATCAATCTGCAAAGCGAACTGGTGCGGCAGGGCTGGGTGGTCCAGCCCGCCGACTGGCGCAGGGCGGCCCATAAATGCGCGGACCTGGTCTATTCGCGGCTGTCCGGCGAAAGCCCGTTCTTCGACAGCAAGATCGCCTATATCGCGGAAACCGGCCCCAAGGGCAATCGGGTCAAGCGGCTGGCGATCATGGATTCCGATGGCGCAAACCATCGCTTCATCACCACTGGCCAGACCAGGGCGCTGACCCCGCGCTATTCGCCGGATTACAGCAAGATTGCCTATCTGAGTTACCTGCGTGGCAATCCGCGCATTTTCATTTACGATATCGCAAGCGGCAAGCAGCACCTTGTGACGGAGAGCAGCAATCCGACCTTCGCCCCGCGCTGGTCCCCGGACGGGAAGTGGATACTTTATTCGATGGCGGTGAACGGCAACACTGACATATACCGGGTTTCCGTTAACGGCGGGCAAAGCCAACGGCTTACCGATGCGCCGGGCATCGATATCGGCGGCAGCTATTCTCCTGACGGATCGAAGATCGTGTTCGAAAGCGACCGCTCCGGAAGCCAGCAGATCTATGTCATGGATGCCAATGGCTCCAATCAGAAGCGAATCACCTTCTTCGGCGGCCGCGCCGCCACGCCGGAATGGAGCCCGCGCGGCGATCAGATCGCGTTCACTCATATCAGCGGCGGTTTCCGGATAGCGGTGATGAGCCCGGGCGGCGGCAATGTGCGCCACCTGACCGATAGCTGGCAGGACGAGGCGCCCACCTGGTCGCCCAACGGCCGCATCATCCAGTTCTTCCGCACGGAACGTAATTCAGGCCGCACATCGCTGTGGCAGGTGGATCTGACGGGGCGGAACCTCAGGCGGTTGCAGACGCCAGTCGATGCTTCCGACCCGGCCTGGGGACCCGTTTTGCCCTGAATGCATTATAGTGAACAGTACCGCCGGATTTCCGGCCAAGTCGAGGAGGAATATGGATGAACAACAAACTCTTTACCGCCATCGCCTTGGCGAGCGCGCTTGCGCTCGGCGCTTGCAAGAGCACAGCTCCCAAGGAATTGCCGCCGGAGCCGACCGCTCCTCCGCCCACCGAGACCGCCACCGGCCCGGTGCCGGGCAGTCAGGCTGATTTCGTCGCCAAGATGGCGGGCCGTGACGTGATCTATTTCGATACCGACGAGTATAATATCGACAGTGAAGATGCCGCTGCTCTCCAGGGGCAGGCGCAGTGGTTGCTGCAGTATCCGAACAAGCGCGCAACCATCGAAGGCCATTGCGATGAACGTGGCACTCGCGATTACAACCTTGCTCTGGGCGAACGCCGCGCCAATGCCGCCAAGAATTATCTGGTGAGCCTGGGCATCGACGCAAACCGCCTGTCGACCGTGAGCTATGGCAAGGAACGCCCGGTCGCCATGGGTTCCGACGAGGGGGCCTGGGCGCAGAACCGTCGCGCCGCGACCATCACGATCGACTGATCCGCGAAATTTTTCGCCAAACGGGGGCGGGCGCGGCTGGTGTCGCTGCCCGCCCTTGCCTATGTTGAGGCCATGAATGCGAGGCAACCCTGATGGCCCGTCCGAGGCGTTCCCTGGATTGGGGCTTTCCCCGCTGGCGCGGCTACGGCTCCTCGCGGGAGGCCGCCAATGTGCGTCTGTGCGATCGGCATGGATGCGACGAGCCAGGCAATTGCCCCGCGCCAAAGGCCCCGAATAGCCCTGAGCGCTGGTATTTCTGCCAAGGCCACGCGGCGGAATACAATGCCAAGTGGGACTATTTCGCCGGTCTTGACAAGGCCGAAGCGGAAGAACGCGCTAAGGCCGAGAAACGGGACAATTCCGGCTATCGGGAAGCGGCGCATTATGGCTGGGCGGGTTCCGGCGATGGCAGCCGCAGCGCTGACGAGATGCAGGCGCTGGATGTGCTCGGGCTGGACAGCGACGCGGATTTCGACGCGATAAAGCGCGCTTGGCGCAATAAGGCCAAGGAAGTGCATCCCGATGTGCGGCCCGGCGATGCCGAGGCGGCCAAGGCGTTCCAGGCTTATCAGCTCGCTTATGAGGTGCTGCGTCAGTCCGAGGAACGGCGGGAGTGGAAGGGCTAGTTCAGCTTCCGCTGTTTGTCCGTAACCCGGATACCCAGTCCGTCACGAGTTGCGCAAAGCGATCAGGGCCGATCTCAGGCAGAAAATGGTCCGCGCCGTCCACGATCGAGAGGCTCCCGCGCGGCATTGCATCGGCCAATGCCCTGGTTGCGATGGTGAAGGCAGGCTGGCTTTCCGTTCCCATCGCGCAGCAGCAGGGCGTATCGATCCTGGCCAGATCCTCTCGCGTGATCTTGCCGGGATCGGTGCTTGAGAACAGCAGCGGCATCATCCTGGCGTTGGACAGGTAGATCGCGCGGCGCGCTTCTGGCATCTTTTCATAATGGCTGCCGAACAGCGCGGGGATGGTGGCGTCCGGGCCATCGGCCTGCAGCACCCCTGCCAGAGCGCCGAAGATCGTCTCCGCGCTCTGGGCGAAGGCGCCTCGCTCCGCTTCATCCACGATATGAAAGGGCCGCGCCCCTTCATAGAGCACGGCCGATGCGAACAGGTCCGGCTCGGCGAGCAGCGCGGCAAGCCCGGCCTGCACAGCATAGGACCAGCACACCAGATGGACCGGCCCCCCGGCCTGTCTTGCGGCGGCGATGATGTCTGCCTTGTGAAGCCCGATCCCGAAGCGTCCGCCATCGTCGGGCCAGGCATCGGGGCCGAAATAGGTGAGGGTGATAGGGTTGCTTTCCATCCAGCCGGGAAGGCGGGCAATCACCGGCTCCCAGATGCGGGCATCGCCCGCCGCGCCATGCACGAACAGCAGCTTCTCGGTCTTCGTCATATGAGGGTCGCCATGCTCCATATCACTCCCACGATCAGGAATATGCCGCAAATATCAAGCCATAGGCCGGCGCGGATCAGGCGCGTCAACCGGATGCGGCCGGTTGCCCAGGCGATGGCGTTCGGCCCGGTCCCAGCCGGGAGCATGAATCCCCAGCTGGCCGCCATCGCTGCCGGCATCGCCAACAGCAGCGGGTCTGCGCCAAGCGCCACGGACAGGCTGGCCACCACGGGCATGACCCCGCTCGCGGTTGCGACATTGCTGGCGAATTCGGTCACGACGACGACCAGCGCCACCAGCGCGAGCGCGATCACCAGCAGCGGCACGGTGCGCAAGGGCAACAGGGCTTCGCCAAGCCAGTCCGCCAGCCCGGATGCTTCCATGCCCGAGGCCAGCGCCAGCCCGCCCCCGAACATCAGGATCACCGCCCAGGGCGCCTTGTCAGCCTCTTTCCAGAGCAGGAGCGGGCGGCCGGTTCCGTCGGGAATAATGAACAGCAGCAGACCGGCGGCGATGGCGATGGTGCCATCGGTGAGCGCGCCTTTCGGCAGCAGAGGTTCCAGCAGCGGTTGGCAGACCCAGGCAAGAACAGTCAGCGCGAATAGCGGGATCAGCCGTCTTTCAGGTGACGTAAGAGGGCCGGTGTCCCTGATCGTCTCGCGCGCGGCGGCGATGTCGAAGGGATGATCCGCGACGCGTTGCACGCGGCCTATGATCCATGCGGCCAGCGGTATCCCGGCAACGACCATGGGCAGGCCGAACATGGCCCATCGCGCGAAGGATATCTTCAGGCCCAGCATATTGTCGAGCAGAGCGACCGCGATGGCGTTGGTGGGCGAGCCGACGATGGTGCCGAGGCCGCCGATCGACGCGGCAAAGGCGATTCCCATCGGCAATGCTCCAGCCAGCCCTTGGGTTTCGTCATCCGCGAGGCCACCTCCGGCAAGAACCGCCAAGGCCATCGGCATCATGATCAGCGCCGTGGACGTGTTCGAGATGAACATCGAAATGAAGCCGGTGGAGATCATGAAAGCCAGCAGCAGCCGCATTTCCCCGCCCTTGCCCATGCGGTTGAGCAGGCCGAGCGCAAGCCGCCGGTGCAGGCCGGTGCGTTCCACGGTCAGGGCAATGAAAGCCCCGCCCAGGATCAAGAACAGGATCGGAGAGTAATAGGCCGATGCCGTCTCCTTCGCGTCGGAGATCCCGGCAAGCGGAAGGACCAGGAATGGCAGCAGCGCCGTGGCGGTCAGCGGGAGAGCTTCCGTCATCCACCATGCCGCCATCAGGAAGACCAGCCCGGCCACCACCCATGCCGTTTCAGGCATGGCGGCGGGAGCGGGAAGGACGAGCGTCGCCAGAAAGCCGGCCAGGCCGACGACGAAGCCTGTGCGTTTCGCGGTCACGTGATAGATTCTCCCCCTTGGTTCCACGCTAGACACGCGTTGCCAGGGGAGCAAGCCGCGCCGTCCACCTGGGTGGGGCGGGCGCGGCCTCGATACCTATCGGCTCTTGCCGATTCGGCTTATTTGGGAGCGAGCACCATCAGCATCTGGCGGCCTTCCATGCGGGGGAAGGCTTCGACCTTCGCGATTTCGGCGACATCGTCCTGCACGCGGCGAAGCAGATCCATGCCGAGCTGCTGGTGAGACAATTCGCGGCCGCGAAAGCGCAAGGTGATCTTCACCTTGTCGCCATCTTCGATGAAGCGATGCACGTTGCGCAGCTTCACATCGTAATCGTGCGTATCGATGTTGGGACGCATCTTGACCTCCTTGATATCCTGGGTCTTCTGCGTCTTGCGTGCGGCGTTGGCCTTTTTCTGGGCTTCGTACCGATACTTGCCGACATCTAGGAATTTGCAGACTGGCGGATCGGCATTGGGTGATACCTCGACCAGATTCAGCCCGACATCGGCTGCCTGCTCGATTGCTTCCCTGGTATACATCACGCCAAGGTTTTCGCCGTTTTCATCGATGACCCGCACCTTGTCGGACTGGATCATATTATCAAAGCGCGGCCCGCTCTTGACGGGGGGCGAAAGCATGCGCCGGGGTGGACGAGCTATAGTATGGTCTCCTGTAATAGCGGTTTAGTGCGCGCGTCTTAATGCGAAACGCGAATAAGCGAAAGGGGGTCCCGCTTATATCAGGCGGCGGCGCGCCATAGCGGGAAGCGAAGCAGCCTGCCGCGCGTCTCGATCAAGGCGTGAATGGCGTCGGCGGGTTGCATCGCATCGAGGATCGCCGGATCGGCCGCGTCCATCCCACCGGTAAGCGCGCCGAATGCAGGCAGGATCATGCGGCCGCCGCCTGCGCGGTCCTCGCCCAGCACCGCGCAGGGCCGGTTGATATGCCTGCCGCGCGCGCTGATCCGCAAGCGTGGATGGAAATGGCCTGAAAGTTCGAACCGGGTTTCACCCACCCTTGCCTTGTGGCGGAGAACGACTCCACCGATGTCCAGTTCCGCTTGCATGATGCCGCCCCGGATCGGGCCGGGTTCGCCGTCATGATTGCCGGTGATCCACACCCAGTCCACCGCGCGGGTGAGGGCGTCGAGCATTCCGGCGGCATGCGGTTCGAGCCGCCGCGCGCCGTCTTCGTCATGAAAATTGTCGCCCAGCGTATAAACCCGCCTTGCCCCTGTCTCGCGGATGGCGAGGGCGACCCGCTCCAGCGTTTCGCGGCTGTCGTAAGGGGGCAGCATCTGGCCGGCTTTCGCGAAGAAGCTGGCTTTTTCGAGATGCAGATCGGCCACCAGCAAGGCCGCCTCGCGCGGCCAGTAGAGCGCGCCGGAACGAGTCAGCAGCCATTCCTGACGTGCGAACGAAAGGGGAACCATGTCCTTCCCTTGCCCAAGCCGCGCGCAAATGGCAAGCGGAGTGCGCACGCCGTGCGGCGGATGGTTTGACCGCCCGGAAAATGGCAATCCAGATAATGGCAATGGTGAAATGGACGACTGGACCCGACATACCGATCGCGCAAGGCAATGGTTCGAGAGCCTTAGGGACCGCATTTGCGCCGAATTCGAGGCGATCGAGCGGGAGGCGGGCAGCGATGCCTTGTTCGAATATCTGCCCTGGCGTCGGGAAACCGAGGATGGCAGCGATGGCGGCGGCGGGACGCGCGGCCTGATGAAAGGCAAGGTGTTCGAAAAGGTCGGGGTCAATGTCTCGACCGTGGGCGGACAGTTCACGCCGGAATTCGCCCAGCAGATTCATGGGGCGGGGGCGGAGAACGCCGGCTTCACCGCCACCGGTATCAGCCTGGTGGCGCATATGGCCAATCCGCATGTCCCGGCGGTTCATATGAACACGCGCTTCCTCACGACCGCCAAGGCTTGGTTCGGGGGTGGTGCGGATCTCAATCCGCCCATCCCTTATGAGGAAGACACACAGGCCTTCCATGCGGTTTTCCGCGCCGCCTGCGCCGGCCATAATCCGACCTATTACGAACGCTTCAGCAAATGGGCGGAGGAATATTTCTTCATCCCGCATCGCGGCGTGGCGCGCGGGGTGGGCGGCATCTTCTACGACCATCTGGAATGCGGCGACGATGCCGAATGGGAGCGGAACTTCGCCTTCACCCGCGATGTGGGGGAAGCCTTTCTCGCTGCCTTCCCGCCCTTGGTGCGCAAGCGCATGAATATGGAATGGAGCGAGGCGGACAAGCGGCGCCAGCTGGAATGGCGCGGGCGCTATGCCGAATTCAACCTGGTATATGACCGGGGCACTCTGTTCGGCCTCAGGACCGGCGGCAATATAGATGCGATCCTGATGAGCCTGCCGCCGGAAGCCACCTGGAGCTGAAGGCCTTCCCTTCGCCAGGCGGCGCCCCTTCAAACGGTGGCGCACTGCCGGATCGGGCTTGCGATCCGACAGTGCATTATTGCCGGGTTGCCTAGAATCTGAAGGCCAGACCGGCGCTCAGGACCCAGGGATCGAGATTATGCTTGGTCTCCAGGACCTTTGCTCCGTTGGCATCATGCCATTTGGCGTCGACAGACAGGAAATAGCGCTTGGCATCGAGACTTATTCCCAGGCCCGAGTCATTCACCGGAATATCTATCCCGGCCTGCAGCGCGAAGCCGAATGCATTGTCGACCTTGGCCTTGGTGGCGCCCAGCGCCTGCGCGGTGGCCCCGGCTTTCTCGTCGAAGAAGATGAAGTAGGTCGGCCCGGCGCCGACATAGGGCTTAATTCCGCCGGCATTGAAGTGGTATTTCGCCGTGAAGGTGGCGGGGATGATCTTGGCGTTGGAAACCAGCCGCGCTCCGGCAAGTGCCCCCTTGCCGTCCACGTCATGCTGGGTGACGCAGCAGATCGTCTCGATCGACACGTTGGGCGTGAAGAAATATTCGATCGCCACGGTCGGGACGAAATTGTCATCCGCCTTGGTTTCCACATTGGCCGGAAGCGCGGCGGCCACCGATGGAGCGGCGAACTTCACCTTGTCCAGCTCGCCATCCGGCAAGACGGCGGTCCCCAAAACCTTGACCTGCCAGGAGCCGGCATTCTCGTCAGCCATGGCCGGGTGGGAAAAGGCAATGGCGGCAGCGGCTGTGGCGGCCAGGGCGATAGTCTTACGCATAAGTTTGGTTCCCGCGTCGTGGGGGGCCACCCCGTGCGGCCTCGACTGCCACGTCGCATGGGGGGCTTGTGACAAACCCCTCGATCCGGGACATTGACGTGCCGCAACGCAAAAATTGACACGGGTCAATGTTGCGCCGCCGAAGAAGCCATAAGCCGAATGCCTCTCTCCCGACGAGAAGGCTCTGGAAAAATGGAATCGGTACTAACGCGCGCCGGATGGTGGTTCGCAGGGCTGTTGCTCGCTGTAATGGCGGCAGCCGCGGCCAAGGACAGCGGATTCGCCATTCACATGACCTTGATTGCGCTCGCCGCCCTGATCGGGCTTTGGGTCAGCATCAGCCGAGTGGATTACGGGGCGATTGCCCGAGGCATATTGCAAACTCCCGCCGATCCGGGCCGCTACGATGACGATCCGATCCGCTGGGGCGTCATCGCCACCGTATTCTGGGGAATGGCCGGCTTCCTGGCCGGGGTGTTCATCGCGCTCCAGCTCGCGTTTCCGCTTCTCAATCTGGAACCCTACCTCAATTTCGGGCGGCTGCGGCCGCTGCATACTTCGGCGGTGATCTTCGCCTTTGGCGGCAATGCCCTGATCGCGACCTCCTTCTACGTTGTGCAGCGCACCTGCAGGGCGCGGCTGGCCTTTCCCGGCCTGGCGAGGTTCGTGTTCTGGGGATACCAGCTCTTCATCGTCCTCGCGGCCACCGGCTATCTTCTGGGCGTCACCCAGTCGAAGGAATACGCCGAACCCGAATGGTATGTGGACTGGTGGCTGACCATCGTCTGGGTCGCCTATCTCGCGGTCTTCGTCGGCACGCTTGTGAAGCGCAGCGAGCCGCATATCTACGTGGCGAACTGGTTCTATCTGTCCTTCATCCTCACCGTGGCGATGCTGCATGTCGTGAACAATCTCGACCTGCCTGTCAGCCTGCTTGGCTCCAAGAGCTATCCGGTCTTCGCCGGGGTCCAGGGCGCGCTGGTGCAGTGGTGGTATGGGCATAACGCGGTCGGCTTCTTCCTGACCGCCGGCTTCCTGGCGATGATGTATTACTTCGTGCCCAAGCAGGCCGAGCGCCCGATCTACAGCTATCGCCTGTCTATCATTCACTTCTGGGCGCTGATCTTCCTCTATATCTGGGCCGGCCCGCACCATCTCCACTACACCGCGCTGCCCGACTGGGCGCAGACCCTCGGCATGGTCTTCTCGATCATGCTGTGGATGCCCAGCTGGGGCGGCATGATCAACGGCCTGATGACGCTGAACGGCGCATGGGACAAGGTCCGCACCGACCCGATCATGCGCATGTTCGTGATGAGCCTCGCCTTCTACGGCATGAGCACCTTCGAGGGGCCGATGATGTCGATCAAGTCGGTCAACAGCCTGTCTCACTACACCGACTGGACCATCGGGCACGTCCATTCCGGCGCGCTCGGCTGGAACGGCATGATTACCTTCGCGGCGGTCTACTTCCTGGTTCCGCGGCTGTGGGCGCGCGAGCGGCTCTACAGCCTGCGCATGGTCAACTGGCACTTCTGGCTCGCGACGCTGGGCATCGTCTTCTACGCGGCGTCGATGTGGGTGTCCGGGATCACCCAGGGCCTGATGTGGCGCGAATACGGGGCCGATGGCTATCTGGTGAACAGCTTCGCCGATACCGTGGTGGCGCTCCATCCCATGTTCCTGATGCGCGCCTTCGGGGGGCTGCTCTACCTGGCGGGCGCGGTTCTGCTGGTGATCAATGTCTGGGCCACCATCCTCGGCAAATTGCGCCAGGAAGCGCCGCTGACCGATGCCGCCTACGATCCCGCGGCGGACCGCCCGATCGTTCCGGCAGCGGCGAATTGAGGGGGGCGAGATCATGAGCATCACCGAACGTCACAAGAAGCTGGAACGCAATGTCACGCTGCTCGGCGTGGGCGCGTTCATCGCTGTCGCGATTGGCGGCATCGTGGAGATCGCGCCGCTGTTCTGGATCGACAACACCATCGAGAAGGTGGAGGGCATGCGCCCCTATACGCCGCTCGAGCAGGCGGGGCGCGACATTTATGTCCGTGAAGGCTGCTACACCTGCCACAGCCAGATGATCCGCCCGTTCCGCGACGAGGTGGAACGCTATGGCCACTACAGCCTGGCGGCGGAGAGTATGTATGATCGCCCGTTCCAGTGGGGCTCCAAGCGGACCGGGCCTGATCTGGCGCGGGTGGGGGGCCGCTATTCGGACGAATGGCATGTCCAGCACCTCAAGGACCCGCGCTCGGTCGTGCCGGAAAGCGTCATGCCGCCCTATGCGTTCCTGGCGGACAACGATCTGGAGATCGGCGATCCCGCCGCGCGGCTTACCGCGCTCAAGCATCTCGGCGCGCCCTACAGCGCAAAGGATATTGCGCAGGCCGAAGCCGATATGAAGGCCCAGGCCGATCCCGAGGCCGACGCGGGCGATCTGGCCAAGCGTTATCCCAAGGCGCAGATCCGGGATTTCGACGGCGATCCCTCGCGCATCACCGAGATGGATGCATTGGTCGCCTATCTCCAGATGCTCGGCACCTTGGTCGACGTTTCAAGCGCCGCCGCTCAGGAAGAGCTGGCCACGGAGACGGGCCGATGAGCGAGCACTCCACCTACGACATGCTGCGCCACCTGGCCGATAGCTGGGGGCTGCTGGCGATGATGATCGTGTTCGTGGCGCTTGCCGCATGGCCGTTCCGGCCCGGCGCGAAGCAGCGCAACGACGAAGCGGCACGGATAATCTTCAAGGACGAGAGCGATGGCGAATAAGCGCGTCGATGAACCCACTGGCGTCGAAACCGTCGGCCATGAATGGGACGGCATCGAGGAACTGAACAATCCGTTGCCGCGCTGGTGGCTGTGGACATTCTACGCCACCATCGTCTTCGCGGTCGGCTATTGCGTCGCCTATCCGGCCTGGCCGCTGGTCGAGAAGGGCACGGAAGGGGTGCTGGGCTGGACCAGCCGGGGGCAGCTGGCCAAGGAAATACAGGCGGAAAACAGCCGGAAAGCGCCCTTGCTGGCTGCTCTCTCGCAGATACCTGTCGAGCGCCTGCCGCAAAACGGGGCAAATATGCGTGCCGCCATCGCGGGCGGGCAGGCCGCCTTCAAGGTCAATTGCGTCCAATGCCATGGCTCCGGCGCGGCCGGCTTCAAGGGCTATCCCAATCTCAACGACGACGACTGGCTGTGGGGCGGCGACCTCAAGGCGATCGAATATACGATTACCCACGGCATCCGCCAGCCGGGCGACAAGCAGACCCGCTTCAGCCTGATGCCCGCCTTCGGCCGCGACGGCCTGCTGACGGGGCCGCAGATCCAGGATGTGGTGAGCCATGTCCGCACCCTGTCGCGCCTGGAAAAGCCCAGCGCGTCATCGAGGCGAGGCGCGGCGATCTTCGCCGAGCAATGCGCGAGTTGCCATGGCGTTGACGGCAAGGGCAGCCGCGAGTTCGGCGCGCCCGACCTTGCCGATGCGATCTGGCTGTATGGCGGGGATCGCGCCACCTTGACCGAAACCCTCACCAATTCGCGCCAGGGCGTGATGCCGGCCTGGGGGCAACGGCTCGATCCGGTGACGATCAAGATGCTGGCCGCCTATGTCCATTCGCTGGGCGGCGGCGAAGCCTTCGTCGAACCAGCCGCCGCGACGGCTGATGCTGCTGCGGCGCCAGCGGGCCAAGCCAATGAGCCAGATTGAAACCATCGTTCCGGCGCGCAAGGCCAAGCCGCGGGAACAGCTCTACGCGAAGCGGGAGCCGGTCTTCAACAAGCGGATCGACGGGCCGTTCCGGCGCTTCAAATGGCTCGTCATGGCCGTCACCCTGGCGATCTACTACGTCACCCCATGGTTGCGCTGGGATCGCGGGGCCTATGCGCCCGACCAGGCGGTGCTGATCGATCTTGCCCATCGCCGGTTCTATATGTTCGGCATAGAGATCTGGCCGCACGAATTCTATTTCGTGGCCGGGCTGCTGATTATGGCCGGGATCGGGCTGTTCATCGTGACCAGCGCGGTTGGGCGCGCGTGGTGCGGCTATGCCTGCCCGCAGACCGTATGGACGGATCTGTTCCAGCATGTCGACAGGTTCATCGATGGCGATCGCAATGCCCGGATGCGGCTCCACAAGGCGCCATGGGGGCCGGCCAAGATCGCGCGCAGAACCGTCAAATGGGCAATCTATCTGGCGATCAGCTTTGTCACCGGCGGGGCCTGGATACTCTACTTCGCCGACGCGCCCTCGCTTTTCCGCGCATTCTTCGCCGGGGACGCGCCCGCCGTCGCTTATGGCACCGTGGCGGTGCTCACTTTCACCACCTTCTGGCTGGGCGGTTTCATGCGGGAGCAGGTATGCGTCTATATGTGCCCCTGGCCACGTATCCAGACCGCCATGCTGGACGAAAAATCCCTGATCGTCACATACAAGCAATGGCGCGGCGAACCGCGCGGCAGCGTGAAGCAGGCCGAGAAGAATCCCCTGGCTTTCGGTGACTGCATAGATTGCAACCAGTGCGTGGCGGTGTGCCCCACCGGCATCGACATTCGCGAAGGGGCGCAGATCGGCTGCATAACCTGCGCGTTGTGCATCGATGCCTGCGACCGGGTGATGAAGCAGATAGGCCGTCCACGCGGGCTGATCGACTATGCCACGCTGGAAGATTGCGAGCGCGAGGCCGCCGGGCAGCCTGCCCGGCCCGTCTGGAAAGCGCTGCTGCATGCCCGAACTCTCATCTATCTGGGCGTCTGGGGTGCGATCGGGTTTGCCCTGCTGTTCGCGCTCGGCACGCGCGCCCGCATCGACATATCGGTCGCGCAGGATCGCAACCCGCCCTTCATGATGATGAGCGACGGGTCGGTGCGCAACGGCTACACGATCAAGCTGCGCAATATGCAAAGCCGCCCGCGCGTGATGGAAATCGCCATGGAGGGGCTTCCCGGCGCCAGCATGTGGACGGATGAGATGCCGCGTTCGGCCGCCGCCCGGAAAATCCGCCGGACCCTTGCCGCGGACACGGTCGAAAATCTGCGGACCTATGTGATCGCTCCGCCCGGCGCAGCCGCGCGGGATTTCACCTTCCACCTGCGAACGCTCGATGAAGAGCGCGAGGAGGACAGCAGCGAAGCCCATTTCGATGCACCGGAGGCCACCCCATGACCAATCGCTTCACCGGGCGCCACATGGCGCTGATCCTTGTCAGCTTCTTCTCGGTCGTCATCACCGTCAATGTCGTCATGGCGCGCTTCGCCAGCTCGACATTCGGCGGCGTGGTAGTCGAGAATTCCTATGTCGCGAGCCAGCATTTCAACCGCTGGCTGGCAGAGGCAAGGGCGCAGGAGGCGCTGGGCCACGAGGTTTCTATCGACTGGCGGGATGATGGCGTGGTGGCAATCCTGCTCACCGACGCTCCGGCTACGGCTGCGGTCACGGCAATCGCGCGTCACCCCCTGGGCCGCCTGCCTGACCGGACGCTGCGCTTCGTGCCGGATGGCGGCGGCCGGTTCGTTTCGGCCGAAATGCTGCCGCCCGGGCGCTGGCGGGTGCGGCTCGAAGTGCGGAACGCGGGCCGAATCTGGCGCCATGAAGAGGAACTGCTGAGATGAGCGCGCTGTCCCTCGTGGCTGACGAGAAATCGGCGGAAACGGTGCTTGCCGTCCCCGGCATGCATTGCGCGGGCTGCATCAGCAAGATCGAACGAGGCCTGGGGCAGACGCGGGGAATCCTGTCGGCTCGGGTAAATCTTTCCGCGCGGCAGGTGACTGTCCGGCATGATCCGGCGTTGAAGCCACGCGATCTTGTCGCTGAACTGGGCCGGATCGGCTTCGAGGCGGAACCGCGCAAAGGCTCGCTGGCCCGTTCGGATTCGGCCGTAAGGCCCTTGCTCGCTCCACTCGCGGTCGCCGGTTTCGCGACGATGAACGTGATGCTGCTGTCGGTCAGCGTATGGTCGGGCGCGGATGGCGCGACCCGCAGCATGTTCCACTGGATTTCCGCGCTGATCGGCGTGCCAGCCATCGGCTATGCCGGAATGCCTTTCTTCCGCTCGGCCTGGCGCGCGCTGCGGCGTGGCCGCACCAATATGGATGTGCCGATTTCGATCGGTGTTTCGATCGCGGCCGCGCTCAGCCTCTATGAAACGATAGTGGGGGGCAGGGACGCCTGGTTCGACGGCGCATTGATGCTGCTCACCTTCCTGCTGGCCGGGCGCGTGCTCGATGCGATGATGCGGGATCGCGCCCGCACCGGCGTGGATGCGCTGCTGCGCCATGCGGCGGCAGGGGCAATGGCCGTGGGCGCCGATGGCAAGCTCGAATGGCGCAAGGCGGAAGATCTGGCGCCGGGCACGATCATGCGGGTGGCGGCCGGCGAAAGACTGGCGGCGGACGGAGATATCCTGTCGGGCGCCAGCCGCTTCGACCAATCCCTGCTTACCGGGGAAAGCGCGCCGGTTCCGGCAAGCGTCGGGGAGCGGGTGCTGGCGGGAACGCTCAACCTGGACGCTCCGGTCGATGTCAGGGTGAGCGCGGCGGGGCGGGACACGACGCTTGCCGAGATCGCGCGCCTGATGGAAGCGGCCGCGCAGGACCGCTCCCGATATGTCCGCATTGCCGACCGGGCGTCGCGGCTCTATGCCCCGGCTGTCCACACCCTGGCGGCCCTGAGCTTCGCGGGTTGGATGCTTGCGGGGGCCGGGTGGTATCACTCGCTGGTGATCGCCGTCGCGGTGCTGATCATAACCTGCCCTTGCGCCCTCGGGCTGGCCGTCCCCGTAGCTCAGGTGGTGGCCAGCGGGGCATTGATGCGGGCCGGAATCATGGTCAAGGATGGCTCCGCGCTCGAACGGCTGGCGGCAGTGGACCGCGCCTTGCTCGACAAGACCGGCACGCTCACCCTCGGCAAGCCCATGCCGGATGCGAATGTGCTGAGCAGCCTGCCCGAAGATGCGGCGGCGGTGGCGCTTGCGTTGGCCTCGCACAGCCGCCATCCGATTTCGGGCGCGCTTGCCAACGCTCTGGCTGCGGCGGGCCATCACGCGGCGGAACTGACGCAGGTCACGGAGCGGGCCGGGTCGGGCGTGTTCGCCCAATGGCAGGGCCATGCGGTGGCCCTGCGCCGCCCGGAAAGCGCGAACGGCATCGCGGTGGCTCTCGATATTGAAGGGCGGCCGATCTGGCTGATCCCCTTTGCCGACCGGCTGCGGCCCGACACCGGGGAGGCGCTGGCGCAACTCGCTCGGCTCGGGCTGGAAACCACGATCCTTTCGGGGGACAATCCCGCCTCGGTCGCCGCGGCAGCCCGCGAAACCGGCTTGTTCGCGCAGGCGGGCGCTTCCCCGCAGGACAAGCAGGACGCCATCGAGCGCTTGCAGAACGCGGGGCACAATGTGCTGATGGTGGGCGACGGGCTGAATGACGGCCCAGCCCTGGCCAGGGCGAATGCCTCGATCGCTCCGGGTTCGGCAAGCGACGTGGGCTTGCAGGCTTCCGACCTGGTGTTCGTGCAGGATTCGCTGCTGGCCCTGCCCCGTGCGGTGCGCACCGCACAGGCCACCATGCGGGTGGTGAAGCAGAACTTCGCCCTGGCGATAGGCTACAACGTGCTGGCCGTGCCCTTGGCCATGGCCGGGTTCGTCACGCCGATGATCGCCGCGCTTTCTATGTCGCTGAGCTCGCTGGTCGTGATCGCCAACTCGCTGCGCCTGGGCAGGGCTGCCCGATGAACGGACTGGCCTTTCTGATCCCGGTCGCGCTTTCGCTCGGTCTGGCCGGTCTCGGTGCCTTTCTGTGGTCCTTGCGTTCCGGTCAGTTCGATGATCTGGACGGCGCGGCCCATCGTATCCTGATAGATGAGGAACCACCCGAATGACGGCTGGTGGCGCCACCCTGCTGGCTCTTGCTGCGCTGGTGCCTGCTGCCTTGAACCCCGCGCTCGTGCTGTATCGACCGGGGATTCCCGTCGCGCTGTGCGGCGGAGCGGTGGGTTCTGCGGTGGAGATTCCGCTGGCGCCGCAGCGATTGCCCGGCAGCGACGAGGAGCTGTGCTGCGGCAAGGCCTGCCATGGCGGGTCCTCGCGCAAGCGCGCGGGGACGAACGCGGACCCGGTTTAGTAACGGCGCCGTCTACAAGGGGCAGTTCGGCTCAAGGCCCAGTTGGACGCGACCGAGATTTTCGGCAGCCGTTTCCACATCGAGGAAGCCGTGGACGCGTAACACGTTCATATCCCGCAGAAAACGTTGCAGGGGCGAGGTGTTCCGGTAAGCGCCGCCACCAGCCCCCAGCATCAATTCGTTGATCCCCCTGTAGACATAATCCGCTATCATGCCCATGCGCGCGCGGATTTCGGCCCGCTTCTCGATGGGCCGGATCTCGGCTGGATCGACCGTATCCAGAAACCGGGCATAATCCTGCAGCAGCGTTTCCGCGATGGCCGCCCCAGCCTGTCCGTGGCCAATTCGTATCTGCGCTGTCTGCTTGTCCTGAACCTTGGCGGAGGTGAAGGTGGAATAGCGATCCATCGTCAGCTGCTTGAAGGCATCCGCCGCCCCTCGGTAGGCGCCCGCCATCACCGGCAATGTCTCGCCCAGCACGAAGGGCAGGATTGGAAGCGAGTAGATGCGGTTATCGTGTATCTTTGCCCCCGGCGACTGGCCGTTCAGCAGGTCGGCCACCTCGACCGCGCGATGCCGCGGGACGAACACGTCGTTCAGCCTGGCGTCACCGCTGGCGGTGCCGCGCATGCCGGCCATGTCCCAGTTGTCGATGATCTCCACGTCGGATGCGGGAACCATGAACGCCATGGCGCCCTGCGGCTTGCCGTCAACCATGACAAGACCGCTGTTGAGGAACCAGTCGCTGCGCGAGCTGCCGGAGTTCCACTGGCTCAGGCCGCTGGCGATATAACCGCCATCGACCGGATTCAGGCGGAAATTGGGGGCAATCGTGCCAGGCGTCAGGCTGAAAGGCCGGTCGGCAAAAACCTCATCCTGAAACTGCTTGGGCCACAGGGCGTGTATGTAATTGTGGCCGATGTAGAAGGAAAGAACCCAGGCCGTGGAGGTGCAATAACGGCCGAATTCGTAGACCACGGCCGCCATGGTGGCATAATCGAGTTCGTGCCCGCCATACATCTTGGGGACGAGGATCTCCATCAGCCCCGCGTCGCAACAGGCGTCGATCACTGCGTCGCTCAGTTTGCGGTTGCGATCGGTGTTGCAGGCTTCCTTCTCGGCCATCGGGGCGATGTCTCGCGCCCGCGCGATCAGCGTTTCTGAAAGGCTCATTCCATTCTTCCTCTCTGCGCGCACAGTTTTGAGGCCCCAGTTTCGGCCTGTGGCGGCGGTCACGGCAGCTTTAGTCTGGATCGAAGTCATCAATAAAATGGATTAATCTGATGAATATCATCGCGTGTGCTGATACTGGGGGCGAGGCAGAGGGAGGAACCAGGATATGACGAACCCCAGGGACCTCGGCAGATCGCTCAGGACGATGAATCTCAACCTGCTGCCGATCCTGCGCGAATTGCTGCGCCAGAGGAACGTGACCCGGGCCGCCGAGAAACTCAACCTGACCCAATCGGGCGTGAGCGAAGCGCTTGGGCGGTTGCGCATTCAATTCGACGATGAACTGCTGGTCAGGGTGGGGCGCAAGATGGTTCCCACGGCCCTGGCGGTTGCGCTCGCCCCGCGCATCGAGGAACTGCTAGGTGGCCTGGAAGACCTTCTCAAACCCTCGTCGTTCGATCCTGCGGCGGAAGAGCGTCAGTTTGTCATCGCCACGGGCGACACCATCGTTTTGGCGTTGGGAGAGCAGCTTATCGGGCGGCTGGCGGCTCTGGCTCCGCGCACGACAATCCAGTTCATCAGTATTCAATATGTCACCCGGCGCGATCTGGACGAAGGGAAAGTCGATTTCATCATCATTCCCCGGAGCGTCATCCCAGGCTCGATTTTCAATGAAGACGGGCTTGAGTGGATCAAACTCTATCGCGAGGAGTGGGTCTGCATTGCGCGGCGCGATCACCCCCGGCTGCAGGGAGAATTGTCCCTGGAAAGGCTGAACGATCTTCCCTCGATTGCCTGCCGCTTCGACGACAACAGCTACCTCCATGGCGCGCTTCCGGGGCGTGATCAACCCGAACAGTTGCGCGTGTCGCAATTTACCCTGCTGCCTTTGCTGGTCGCGCGATCGGATGCGATCGCATTAGTGCAGCGCCATGTTGCGGAGTGGTTTGCCGGCCATATTCCCATCGACATTTTCGAACCGCCCATTCCGTTTCCCGAACTCGATGTGTGCGCATTCTGGTCCGCGATCCATCGCAACGATCCCATGCATCTATGGCTGAGAGAGCAGATCGCGGAGATCGTCCGTGAAGCTGACAATCCCTGGCTTCCCTCAGGCGGGTTGCCCGCCTGAGGGTGTCAGATATCCGAAGCGTCATGCGGTAAGGCCTGCCCCGGAATCGCATTGCCAGGTTGGTATTTTCGGAGGTACCGCACTGCTCCATAAACTCGCGCAGACAATCGGATTGTTCTAGACCGCAGTGTATCCGCCATCCACCGGCATGACGATGCCTGTGACAAATGAAGCCGCATCGGACAGCAGCCACATGGCGGCTTCGGCTTCCTCGATCGGTTCTCCAAACCTGCCGATCGGATGAACGGATTTGCAATACTCTTCCAACTCCGGATTGTCCGCGCAGGATTTCGCGAACATCGCGGTGCGCACGGCTCCCGGAGCAATTGCATTCACACGGATATTATCATGTCCATAGTCGGAGGCGGCCGCCTTGGTGAGGCCCGATACACCGTGCTTGGATGCCGTGTATTCGCCTGTCAGCGGAACATTCACGAGACCGGCCACGGAAGCGGTATTCACGATCGCGCCGCCGCCCGTTTTCAGCATCTGCTCGACTTCGTATTTTATGCAGAGAAAAGTGCCGGCAAGATTGATGGCATGGTAACGCTGCCATTCCTCGAACGTAACTTCGTGAAGCCTCTTGCCGACATTGGGCACCCCGGCGTTGTTGAAGGCTCCGTCGATCTTCCCATATGCCGACACTGCGGCGGCGACCATCGCCTGCACATCATTGGGATCGGAAATATCGGTCCTTATGAATTGCGCGGTTCCGCCTCGCTTGACGATCTCCTCGACTGTATCCTGCCCTTCGGCCGAATTGACATCCGCAACTGTTACCTTCGCGCCGTTTTCGGCAAACAGAAGGGCGGCGGCCTCTCCAATTCCATTGCTGCCGCCGGTCACGATCAGCGATTTTCCTTCAATACTCTTCACGGCAAACCCCTCTCTTTTTCAGATGGTTCCAAGCTCGATTGGTCAGCGCACCGGATCGAGCAGTGTTTCGAGATCGGGAACGACGGCGGGATCGGCTTCGAAGCCGAACGGCAACATCCATGCGCGTTCACGCAGGGTAAGCTCCTCGGCGGATGCCACTACGATCCGGTCCACTTTCAGCGCGGTGTGCTCGTCACCCGTTTCGCGCACATCATCGACATAGACGCTGATCGCTCGACGCAGATCCTTCGATCGCTCAAGCATTTCACCCGGGTCGGCTCGCGCTCTGCCCAGCAATTCACGCGCCTCGCTGCATAGGCGCTCGATATTCCTGGTCGCTTCTTTATTCGAACCGCTGGAGGCAAGAGTTTCCCCCAGCTCGACAAAGCTTTTGAGATCATGCCGGTCGTAACGATACATGAGCGGTAACCGGCTTTTCAGGATTTCAAGAAGAGCGATGCTCAACTGCGCCTGCTGGCGCGCCGGAGCATTATCAGGATCTATCGCCGGTATGACATTGTCGCCTAACGACTTTATCACCGTTGTGAGGATCAGTTCGGGTCTCAGTTCCATTAGATGACCTCCTCCAAAACGAGGCGCAATTCTTCCATCAGCAAGTAGGAGATGGCGTGCGCATAGGCGATGACAGTGTCTTGATGGCACTTGCCCCCAATCATGATGCGGGGGCTGGTTCCGCGCGTAATGGCCGCGCATCGATATCATCGACCTTGAGGTGCGCGACCTCCGAGACGCGCAGGCCTGCGCCATAGGCGACGCCGAGCGCCGCCTTGTACTTGATCCCTGGTGCGGCCTCGAGCAGCCGGGCGGCCTCCTCGACGCTCAGCACCTCGCGCACCGTGTGCGGACGTCTCGTTGCGACAAGGCCGCGCGCCAGGTCCCGCCGCCTCAGTGTCACCGTGTAGAAGAACCGCAGCGCCGAAACCGTGCTGTTGATCGTGCCCGCGTTGACGCCGCTCTCGTGCTGGTGGACTTGGAAGCTTCTCAGATCTTCGGCCGTCGCGGTGTCCGGCGGGCGGTCGAGGAAGGCCGCAAAGCGCTGGACGTTGCGGACATACTGGTGCTGCGTTCGTGGCGACAGGCCGCGCATCATCATATCGTGCAGCATCCGCTGGCGCAGCGGACTGATCGGAGCGGACGGGTTGGTAGCCATGGCAAGTTCCTCTCGTTGAAGGGACTTGCATGGTCAGACGGCGGCTTCTCCCCGCCCAAAACCGATGAATATCACGCTACATCACACCACGCGACACTCCCGCGGAGCGGGTTCGTGCTTGTCGGCGCTTGTTGCCGCATTTATATGCACGAGCGCCCGATGCGCTGGCGGAGGGCGCAATGGACCGCTTCTGATGGGAGAAGGTCTCGAATTTCAGCAGCTGCCCCAGTTTGGGCACCACACCAGTCACCCCAATGATCGTAATTCCCAAGCACACGGAATGGCGTATTCGTTATAGGATGTCCACGATCAGCGCATTGCCCGCGCTGTCGCTCACCGCCACAATCGAGCCGCGCGCGTCCGTCCGCAGTCAGTGTTGGTTGGTTCGTCGTGACCATCAAACTGGAGATCACCTAGGCCAACAGATAAATATACTGATTAGTAGTATATTGACATTATCAGTAAGATGACGATAACGCTGAGCTTCGAGGTGGCGTCGTCGCTCCGTTTAAGATGCCGTAACCCCTCGTAACCACGGGAGAGAATTATGCGTGTTGGATACATGTTGATGCTGGCAAGCCAGCACGAAACTCTTTCGGACGCGCAGATGTTCCGAGAAGAAATGCGTATTGCGGAAATGGCAGAAAAATGGGGCTATGATGCAATTTGGTGCCCGGAACACCACTTTGAAGACTATTCAATATCTGTAGATAATCTTCAAATACTTTCGTACCTTGCTGGCCGAACCAGTACCATCAAACTTGGTAGCGCGGCACTTATTCTTCCTTGGTGGAATCAGCCAATCCGGCTTGCTGAGCGGGTGGCATTGCTCGATGCTCTCTCTGGTGGCCGTTACATTCTGGGATTTGGTCGAGGACTGGCGCGTCGCGAGTTTGAGACATTCGGCGTACCGATTGAAGAATCGCGTGACCGATTCGACGAGATGGCGCGCATGCTTCTCGAAGCTTTCGACACAGGTTATATTGAAGGTAAGGGGCCTCATTTCCCGCAGGTCCGGACGGAAATCCGGCCGAGGTTGGAGCGGGACATGAAGGATCGTACCTATTGCGTTGCCATGTCGCCCACGTCCGCGCAGGCAATTGCGGAACATGACACACGCATGATGAGCTTCGTCCAGTTCGAGATGGAAAAGCTCCTGCCGAACATTGAGATTTTCCGGAAGGAATTCGTAGCGCGGCATAATCGTGCCGCGCCGCCGCCGCTTCTGGTCGATGACTGTTTCTGCAGCGAGGATATGGGATATGCCGAGGAAGTGGTGCGTAAGTACCTTTCGGCAAAATATATCTCGATCCTGCAACACTACGAATTCCTTTCCGACTACCACAAGGAGCTGAAAGGATATGAAGCTTATGGGGAATCGGCGAAATTCCTCAATGATCTTGGCCTTGAGGGGGCGGTCGAGGACTACATCTCGCACCAGGCCTGGGGTACTCCGCAGGCGATCCTCGACAAGCTTGAAGGTCGGCGTTCAATCATCGGCGATTACGAGTGGATCAGTATCTGCAGCTTCGGTGGCATGCCTTATGACATGGTTGAGAAGAGTGCCGACCTGCTTTCGAAAACAGTCGTGCCCGAACTTAAATCATGGTCGCCGATCGAAGAGGTGGAACTGGTCTGACTGATAGCAGCGGATGCACTTGGCATTCGAACTTTTTAGACAAAAAGGGAGGCTGCTCGATTGACTTATTCATTGCCGCTTTCTGAGCGAACGGTGACGAACCTTGTACGTTCCGCAGCCGAGAGGTTCGGTGACAGACCATTTCTCCACTTCAAGGGGGAGGTCTGGTCATTCAACGATCTGGACAGAAAAGCCAACCAGTTCGCTGCATTGCTCGCGCATCTGGGTGTCGCAGCAGGCAGCAAGGTAGCGATCTTCCTCCGCAATTCGCCGGAGTGGGTGTTTGCCTGGCTTGGTTGTGCCAAGGCAAATGTGGCTTATGTTCCGATAAATACTGATTATGCCGGTGACATCCTGGCGCATCAGCTTGGCAGGGCCGATGTTTCGGCCGTCGTGATCGGCGACGAGTTCCTCGGCAGGGTCCAGCATGTCAAGGATCGATTGCCCGGCCTCGAAATCCTGATCAGGGTTGGAGAGAAGTCCGAAGAGGAGATCGATGGATTCCGCTGTGTCGACTTCGATCTGTTCGATCAGTTCCCCGATGCCGATCCCGATATCGCGGTTCTCAACCATGATCCGCATGCCATCGCCTTTACATCGGGTACAACCGGCCTTTCAAAAGGCGCGGTGGCACCCAATGGCCATGCCGTAACTTTTGCGCTCGATACTTCGCGTGCGATGAGCCTGAAAGAGGGAGAAAAAATTTACAACAGTGGTATGCCCCTGTTCCATTCGTTGGCGACCTGGATGGGGATACTGCCCGCGCTGATCACTGGGTCGGAATACATGCTGGTCGAGAAGTTCTCGGCTTCGCAGTTCTGGCCCGATATCCATGCGTTTGGCGCGACTGTTGCTCTGGGCGTGTTCACGCTTCCGCCGATCCTCCTGAAGCAACAGCCACGCGAGGACGATTGCAGGTCTCCGCTCAAGCGCTTTATCGTTACGCAACAGAATGACGAATTCGAAAAGCGTTTCAACGGCTGTCAACTCCTGAACGCTTATGGGCAAACGGAAACCGGCTGCGTGACGCTGACACCTTTCGATGAAGAACCGCGGCGCGGCTCTTGCGGGAGAGTAAACAATGAAACATTTGAGGTACGCATCGTGGACGAATTCGATCACGAGTGCGCTCCGGGCGTAGCAGGGGAAATCACGGTTCGTCCCAAGCACCCGTTCGTGATGATGACTGAATACTACAATATGCCAGCTGAAACTGTCGAGGCCTTCCGAAACTTGTGGTTTCATACCGGAGATCGGGGAAAGCTTGACGAAGATGGTTACATGTATTTCGTTGACCGCAAGAAGGATGCGATGCGACGGCGGGGTGAAAATATTTCGTCTTATGAAGTAGAAAGTGTCATCAATCGCCATCCCAAGGTTCTGGAAAGCGCTGTCGTGGCGGTACCGAGCCCGTTCGGTGAGGATGATCTGAAAGCGGTAATTGTTCCGCAACCGGATGAAAAACCGACGCATGATGAGCTATGGGATTTCTTTGACGAGAACATGCCTCGCTTCTGGGTTCCGCGATACATCGAATTTCGCGACGAATTGCCCAAGACGCCCAACCAGAAAATACGCAAGGTCGATATCCGCGAACAAGGGGTGATCGGCGACTGCAAGGATCGGGAGAGCCGCTCCGTCATGAAAGCTGCCAATTGATGACCAACAGTCGATATGACATTGCGATCGTGGGCATCGGGCAGACCCGTTTCACGAAATGGGGTGGGATTACCGACAAGAGCCAGTTTCAACTGGCTTGTGAGGCGATCATCACTGCAGCCAACGATGCTGGCCTGAATCCTGAGGAAATCGACGGCTTCACCTCATTTTCCAATGATGCAAACGAAGCCAATCTTATGCAGGTTGCCCTGGGTATTCCTGTCATGCGTTTTACCGGCATGGTCTGGGGCGGCGGCGGCGGCGGATCATCCGCCTCGATCGCGCTGGCAGTCGCCGCATTGCGATCGGGGCAAGCCCATACAGTGGTCGCGTATCGAGGACTTTGCCAAGGGCAGACTCGGCGTTTCGGCAAGGCCAATTCAGCACGCGCACACAACAATTTCACCGCTCCGTTCGGATTGCTGGCACCCGGCCAAATGCTGGCCCTCATGGTGCGACGCCATATGCACCTCTACGGCACGAAGCCGGAGCATTTGGCCGAAATCGCGTTGTCGGGAAGGGCAAACGCCAATCGCAATCCGAATGCGGTTATGTACGGGCGTGAACTTGATGAGCAGACTTACTTCGCATCGCGAATGATCGCGGATCCGCTACGCCTCTATGACTGTTGCCTGGAAAGTGACGGTGCCTGCGCAGTCGTGTTGACGACGCTGGAAAGGGCGCTCGACCTACGGCAAAAACCGGTTCGCGTTCTTGCTGCGGCCCAGGGCAGCGGTCCCGGCTGGGGTAGTGGCCCGCTTGGTAGCCAGAATATGCCGGACGCGGATTATGCAACATCAAACAGTGTGGCGGTGGCGAAAGCACTTTACGAAGAGGCAAGCATGGGCCCTGAAGACATCGATGTTGCACAGGTATATGACCATTTCTCGGGCATGGTGATCATGGCGCTGGAAGACTACGGGTTCTGTCCACGCGGATCCGGGGGAGATTTCGTCGGCGATGGCAATATTCGATGGGGCACAGGCTCCTTGCCTATCAATACGGCGGGAGGAAATCTGTCGGAGGCTTACATTCACGGAATGACACATGTGCTCGAAGGTGTTCGTCAGCTTCGTGGCCAGTCGACTAGTCAGGTCGAAGGTGCCGAAACCTGTCTTGTAACTGGTGGGCTTGGCGTATCGCCTACTAGCGGTCTTATCTTGGCAGCGGCCTGATGGCTTATCTTCCCGAAAGCTTCGCGCCCGAACCGAATTTCGAAGACGAACCCTTTTGGGACTTTTGCCGAAAGCAAGAGCTGCGATTTCAACGCTGCGTAGATTGTGAAACGGCGCGACATCCCCCTTCACCTGTATGTCCCGCGTGCCATTCTACCCAGTCATATTGGGCATCGGCGCCAGATGAAGGAACGATCTTTACCTACACTATCATCCATCATCCCGCGGACAATCGGATTGCCGACTCTATACCCTATGTCGTTGCGCTCGTGAAATTCGATGGTTTTGACGAAGTCAAACTGGTCACGAACATCGTGAGCGACGGTTCGGTCGCGATCGGCCAATCTGTAAAGCTGGTCTGGGAGAAGGTGGACGGCGATATGTACTTGCCTCGTTTTGCGGCAGTCGACACATGAAGACTGATCCAACTTCGGAACTAGTCGACGTAGCCGGCGGATTGCGATTTCCGGAAGGACCGATAGCGCTTGACGATGGTTCATTCCTAGTTGTCGAAATCGCAGGTGGAACACTGACGCGGGTTAGTGAAAAGGGCGAGGTTGCCGTCGTGGCCGACTTGGGCGGCGGCCCGAATGGAGCCGCTCTCGGCCCCGATGGTCGCTGCTACGTTTGCAATAACGGCGGTGTTCAGTTCCATGAGCGTAATGGGCGTTTGCTGCCGGGATTTCCACCTGACGACCATTCCGGAGGGTGGATCGAAGCGGTGGATCTGGCGAGCGGCGACGTGGAGCGTCTTTACGATCATTGCGCCTCGAATCCGCTGACTGCTCCCAATGACATCGTTTTCGATAAGGAAGGCGGATTCTGGTTCACGGACTTGGGTTTGCATCATCGCGGGAGACGCGTCCGAGACCTGGGCGCAGTTTACTATGCGTTGCCTGACGGGTCTCTCATCTCACAACAGATATTCCCGCTGGAAGGACCAAACGGGATCGGATTATCCCCTGACGAACGCAAGCTGTATGTTTCGGAATCGCTGACCGGTAGAGTCTGGGCTTTCGACCTAGAGGCTCCGGGGCGCGTTGCGAACTACGCGAACCGGCCTCCGTGGCGAAAGGGTGAACTGCACTGGACGAGCCCAGAATATGCCATGTTCGACTCGCTGGCAGTCGACGCGGATGGCTACGTATACGTGGCCGATATCCCGTACGGCGGCATCAGCGTTATTGCGCCTGACGGGCAACTCGAACGGCAGATCGCGATGCCGGACGAGTTGACCACGAACATCTGTTTTGGCGGGCCGGATAACAGACAAATGTACATCACTCTCTCATCGAGCGGGAAACTCGCAACTGTGCGCGCGCCGCGCAGAGGCTTGCGTCTCAATTTCGCGCGGTAGGTAAAGGAGGCTCGGCGTGAACGATCTAGCAAAGCGTATCGGACGAATCGAGGATCGCCAGGAAATCGAGGATCTGATCGTGCGCTATTTCATCGCTTCGGATGACAACGATTTCGAAACGCTGAAACGCTGCTTTGCCGCTAATGCCATTTTCGCAGGAACGGGTTTCCCGGTTTCTGAAGGCAGGGCCAACATTATGGTCTTTGTGCGCGCATTTCGGGAAGGCGTCGGTCAGACGGTCCATACACCAAATTTCGCGCTTGTCTCTTTCGACCCGGAAAGTGACAATCGGGCGGTGGGGACAGTGGGGGCCCACATCGAACTATCTTATGGGGGCACTACGGTGTTCGGTGCCTTTCGCTATCACGATAAATATGTCCGTGAAGAAGGTGCGTGGCGGTTCGCCCGTCGCGAATTGCTGAGTATTCATGTTGGCCCTTGGGATTCCATCTCCAGTTCGCTGACGGACAGGTTGAACGTACGCTGGCCAGGTACAGAGCCGGTCGTTTCAGATCTTCGCCAAACTTGAGAATCCTGCCTACATAAAAGCGAGTCTTTCGATATACTGAGAAGTATATTATTGACAATGATGGTAAGATAATTGATGGTCACTGATACAAAAAGGCGCCCGAGGCACATGTTTGCGGGAAGGTGCGAACGGAGAGGTCTTTTATGGCTAAAGCGGCAGTTCTGGTGTCTGAAGGTGTTGTCGAGACGCGCGAGGTGCCGATCTTCGAGCCCGAAGCCGGCGGTGCGCTCGTGAGGATCGAACTGGGCGGTGTTTGCGGAACTGACCTGCACATGATTCATCGCCTTGCTTATGAATATCCCTTGCCGATTATTCTCGGGCATGAAGGCATCGGTCGCATTGAAAAGCTGGGCGCGGGAATGGATCGCGACCATGCGGGAGAGCCGATCAAGGTCGGTGATCGCGTTTACTGGTCTCCGATGGTTGCCTGCAACCAGTGCTATACTTGCACCATCTTGGAAAGCAGTCCTTGTGAGAAAGCTGCTCACTTTGCCGAAGCAGATAAGCCAAGCTGGTGTTCGCACGCTGACTATGGTTGGCTCCCGCGGGGAATGCCTTTCTTCAAGGTTCCTGAAGGCGCATCGCTCGACGCGATCATAGCACTGGGTTGTGCGCTTCCTACTGCTGTGGGCAGTATCGATGTTGCAGGTGGCATAAAGTTCGGCGAGACAGTCGTGGTACAGGGGGCGGGGCCTGTCGGGCTCGCCGCGACATTGGTTGCAAATGTCTCAGGTGCTCGCCGTATCATCGTAATCGATAACAACAAGATACGGCTCGAACGCGCCAGGCTGATCGGTGCAACGGATACGCTCTCGCTTGAAGAGCTGACGCCAGAAGAGCGGAAGAATGCAGTGATGGATGCATGCGGGGCATCGGGTCCCGACCTAGTCGTGGAAGCGGCGGGCCATCTCTCTGCTTTTCCGGAGGGTGTTGCTCTCGGAGGGCAGGCAGGCCGATACTGTGTTGCGGGACTCTGGGGGGCGGCTGGCGAAGTCTCGTTCGAGCCACGTCAGCTTGTGCTCAAGAACTTCAGTGTCCGGGGCTCTATGGCGCCTCGCGCCAAGCATTACTACCGGGCGCTCCACCTCGCAGTCGACATGGCGGACAAGGTGCCGTTGGCAAATCTGATCACCCACCGTTTCGGTTTGAATCAGGCAGCCGACGCTTATGCCGCGGTGACGGGTGGTGAGGCAGTGAAAGTCATTTTCGACATGTCGATCTCATGATCACGGGCAACCTATTGGCAGAACGCAGCATCTCAGTAATGAGTAAGGAGAGACCATGAATGCACAAGTGCCTCGTAGTCCAGCCGATGGCCTTGCAACTGTTCCACCCCATGTCCCGGCGGAACTGGTCTTCCCTATCGATATGTATGCACTCGATGGAGTTGAGGACGGGTATCACGAGGCTTGGAAAGCGATTCAGGATTCTGGGGTTCCGAGCTTAGTCTGGACGCCGCATAACGGTGGGCATTGGATTGCCACCAAAGCAAGCTTGATCAAAGAGATATACAGCGATTTCGCGCGCTTTTCCAGTGAGATCATCCTGCTGCCCAAGGAGGCAGGCGAAAAGTATACTATTGTTCCGGCACAAATGGACCCCCCCGATCATACTGCTTATCGGAAGATCATGGAGAAGGCGTTGACGTTGTCTCGTATCCGTGATTTCGCGCCCGAAATTCGCGCGATCGCGGCCGAATTGATCGATGTTTTTGTGAATCGGGGTTATTGTAATTTTTCGAACGAATTCGCCCAGGTGTTTCCGGTGCGGGTATTTATGGCGTTGGCTGGACTTCCCCTAGAGGATGTTCCGCGGCTTCTGGAGATAACGTCGCAGATTACGCGCCCTTCCGGCAATACTCCTGAGGAAATGGGTATTTCGCTCGATTCTGCCATTCGGTCGCTGCACAACTATGTGGATCCAATTATTCGCGAACGACGCGGGCAGGAAGGCGATGATCTCATAACTGTCATGGTAAACAGTGAAGTCGATGGAAAGCAACTTGACGATGACAATGCTCGAGGTCTCACTTCGCTCTTGTTGCTCGGCGGATTGGATACAGTGGTCAATTTTCTCAATTTTATGATGCTGTATCTTGCGCGCAATCCGGAAAAAGCATCATACTTTGCAGCGGATGCTACAAATATTCGACGAGGAACAGAAGAATTGCTCCGTCGCTTTCCTATCCTTGCTGAAAGTAGGAAAATTGTCAGTGACATGGAATACAGCGGGGTGTCATTCAAGCAGGGCGATCTCATTCTGGCGCCAATAGCACTGCACAATTTTGATGAAGAATTGAACAGTAATCCTCTTGAGCTGGATTTGCATCGCAAGCGCGTTTCTCACATTACGTTCGGGGCTGGTCATCATCGATGCGTGGGCATGAACCTCGCTAGGATTGAACTGGGGATAATGCTTGAAGAGTGGTTCAGGAGGATCCCCAAATTTCAAATTAAGGATGGAAAGCAGCCTCGGTTTCAGTCTGGTTTCGTAGCCTCGGCGAGAAACGTTTGGTTGGAATGGGGATAACGAGCCGCGAGGTGCTATCCTCCGGAGCCTCAAAATTTGGCCTATTGTATACCAATGAGTATATTCTATAATATAATATATATAAAATTTATATTATTAGTTTATAAAATGAGTCCCACAGAATTTTGGCGAGATCGGGCGGTAACCCACAGGGAGAGGGAGATATTTATGTCAGATTTCAATCAGCGAGGAATTAGCGGACGTATGCTAGGGCGGCTATCGATGGGGGCGGCACCGCTTGCTCTGATGATGGGCGGAACCTCTGCAATGGCACAGTCCGCACCGGCGGCGGAACAGCCGAGCATCAGCTCTGGCGAGATTATTGTAACCGCTCGCCGGTCGGATGAGAAGCTTCAGGACGTCCCGGTAGCAGTCACAGCGTTTGGGTCGCAAGCGCTCGAGGAGCGACGGATCACGACTGAGTTCGACCTCCAATCGGCGACGCCAGGCTTGACGGTCCGTTCGGCGGTCTCCTCCAACCAGATCAACTATGCGATCCGCGGCCAATCTATTGACGGGTTTTCCTTCTCGTCTCCGGCGGTTACGGCCTATCTCAACGAAGTTCCAACAGGCGGTACCTCTGGAACGGCCCTGTTTGATCTCGAATCCATTCAGGTGCTCAAGGGTCCCCAGGGTACCTTGTTTGGTCGCAATGCGACCGGCGGCGCTGTGCTTTATTCGTCCAAGGCGCCGGATGAGGAATTCAGCGGGTATTTGAAGGGTGGTTTTGGCAATTACAGCAATGTAGAAGTTGAGGGTGCGCTTAACCTGCCCATCACGTCAGGCGTGGCCGTACGTTTTGCAGGCCGCTCGCAGACGCGCGATGGTTACCAGAAGAACCTGATCGACGGTAGTGACCTCAATTCAGTCGACTCCCAAGTTGGCAGGATCAGCCTGCTGATCAAACCTGTCGATTCTGGTTTTAAGAACGTGACTGTTTTTCAGCGCGGTCATTATGGTGGCACCAACGGTTCGCTTAGTCTGCAAAATGCCAATGGCGTAAATGGTGCACCGGATAGCTATGTAGACACTTCTGACGGGCTGACGAAACCTTTGGTTACCACTTTTCGCGATCTTCATGGCGCTGATGCCCTCGGCCCCGGTTTGGGGAGTTCGACCGATCCTCGGGTAAATGCGCTTTACAACGGGATTGAAGATTATCTTCAGAAGAGAGCTGCTGGTTTAGCAGGCGGATTTTATGATGTTTCGATAAATCGTAGTCAGAAACACCGAGCGAACCAAACTTTTTTGGCGAATACTACGTCTTTTGAGTTTGACTCTGGGATTATTATAAAGAATATATTCGGTTATAACAAATTGATGTCTGAAGATTTACTAGATGTAGATGGTGGACCATATGAGTTTTTTGGGGCCCTCGGCGGACCTGCTCAGAAGAAATGGGGTGAAACGTTTAGTGGAGATGGTTACATCTTTGGAACCAAGCAATTCTCTAATGAGCTTCAGGTTTCCGGAAACCTTGGTGCGCTTAGCTTTATTGTCGGCGGGTTTATCTCCGAAGAGAAAACGTACTCCTACATTCCTGTCCAGATTTTGCCGGATTTGGGTGCGCCATATTTGGGATCGTATGACAGCACGACGAAGGACAAATCCAAGGCCCTTTATGCCCAGCTGACATATGCGATCACTGACCGGCTCAATCTTACTGGTGGGTTCCGTTATACTTGGGAGAACGTTCGCATCCGGTTCAACCCCGGCAGCGTTGCCGATCCCAAGCTGCTTGGTGCGCTCAATGAAGGAGTAGTCAAGGATTCAAAACCGAGCTGGCTGATCGGTTTGGATTACAAGGTGACCGACGATCTGCTGCTCTATTTCAACCACCGGGGCAGTTGGCGAACCGGCGGTTTCAACGGCACGTCTGGCGCACGTTTTCCCGATCCTGATTTCTTCAAACCAGAGACCACCTATGATTTCGAAATCGGTGCGAAATTCGCAGGCAGGCTTGGGTCGATCCCCACACGTTTGAATATCGCGGTGTATGACCAGTATATCAAGAATGTGCAGCGCACGATCTATTTCAACAGTACTGCGATGGCTGGTAATGCAAACAAGGCAAGGGTGACAGGTCTTGAGGTGGATACCAACTTGGGTCTCGCCGAATGGCTTAATGTTGGCGGCGCTTTTGCCTATACTGATGCGCGCTTCGCCGACAATCGGGCGCTTGTTGGAGGCCAGAACTTCTTTTTCGGACCATATGCCGATTCGCCGAAATATACTGGTTCGGCCTATGCACGTGCGGGAACTGAGATCGGTGAGGTCGGAGAAATTGCGTTGCGCGGGGAAGTCTATGCGCAGAGCCATTTCTATTACAGCAACCTGCATAACACGGTTTTGCCAGGGACGAAGATCGACGGTTATCAGCTCGTCAACCTACGCGGTGAATGGAATGGAATATTGGGGTCGAAGGTTAGTGCCGCACTTTACGTCAACAATCTGACCAAGGAAAAATACTATGTCGGCGGGATCGCGCTCG
This sequence comes from Tsuneonella sp. CC-YZS046, assembly GCF_035581365.1. NCBI lineage: Bacteria > Pseudomonadati > Pseudomonadota > Alphaproteobacteria > Sphingomonadales > Erythrobacteraceae > Tsuneonella > Tsuneonella sp. CC-YZS046. The sequence continues at coordinate 645,471 of NZ_CP141590.1, forward strand.
GGCAGGTGACGGGCTCGAATGCCGCAATACCTGGTGCTCCGCGCATGTACGGATTTGAAGTGAAAGCTGAATTTTAGGTTTGGCTCAGTTTCTCCCCTGGTTGACGGCGGTGAGCTATCGACCAGGCGAGAATTGAATGAATCCATTCTGCTGGTGTATGTATGTTATTTATTGATCTTTTAATAGACAGCACCAGATAGTATAATTAAATTACATAGAGTAGGAAGAAATGGCCATTTCGCACGAAGTTAAACCACAGTACGATGCCGTGGTAATCGGTGCTGGACTTTCTGGCATGTACCAACTTTACAAGTTACGCGAAATTGGTCTGAACGTACTTGGTATTGAAGCTGCTGAGGATATCGGCGGAACATGGAATTTCAACCGCTACCCGGGCTGTCGTTTCGATTCAGAGAGCTACACCTACAGCTATTCTTTTATCGATGAGCTTCTGGAAGAGTGGAACTGGAGCGAACATTTTGCCTCGCAGCCCGAGATCTTGCGATATTTTAGGGCTGCGGCTGATAAGATGGACATTCGCAAAAGCTTTCGCTTCGGAACTCGGGTAACTAAAACACAATTCGACGAAGAGGCCAATACCTGGCATGTAATGTTTGAGGATGGAGAGAGCGTAACTTGCCGCTTTCTTCTCTCCGCAGTTGGGCCTCTTTCCGCGCCGACTTGGCCTTCTATTGAGGGGTTAAACCGGTTTGCAGGCGAGAGCTACCATACCTATTATTGGCCCCATGCAGACGAGGGGGAAGGTGGAAAGAAGGTCAATTTCGAGGGCAAGCGCGTTGCGGTGATCGGAACTGGCGCAACTGGCATCCAAGTCATCCAGGAAGTGGCAAAGGAGGCTGGTCAACTACTGGTGTTCCAGCGCAACCCAAACTGGGCTGTCCCGCTGCTGAATTCAAAGATCGATCTTGCGGAGATGAATAGAATCAAGGCGAATTATCGCGACATTTTCGAACGCTGCAACGCGAGTCATACAGGTCACATGTATCGCAACGTCCGTGAGTCCGCTCTGCAGGTTTCACCCGAAGAGCGTAAGGCATTCTGGGAGAAGCTCTATGCCCAGCCAGGCTATGCTATCTGGATCGGCAATTACAGGGACGTGTTGCGTGACAAGGAGGCCAATCGGCTGATGTCGGATTTCGTGGCGGACAAAATTCGCGAACGTGTCAACGATCCCAAGGTCGCCGAAAAGCTGATTCCTAAGAACCATGGGTTCGGTCTAAAAAGGTTGCCGATGGAGGACGGCTATTTCGAGGTTTATAACCAACCGAACGTAACGCTGGTGGACATCAAGGAAACTCCGATCCAGTTTGTCTCCGAGAGCGGAATCCAGACCACAGATAAGTTTTACGATATCGACATTCTGATCTGTGCCACCGGCTTCGATGCAGTTACCGGCAGTATCCTCCGGATGGACATTGTTGGTCGTGACGGGGTCAGCCTGAAGGAAGTCTGGCGGGATGGTCCAGAAACCTATCTCGGTTTGCAGGTTAACGGTTTTCCCAATTTCTTTACAATCCTGGGGGCACATAACGGGGCCACATTCTGCAATATCCCGCGTTGCGCGGAGTCTCAGATCAACTGGTTGACCGACATGATTGAGTACCTTCACACCAACGATATCAGATATGTCGAACCGACCGAGAAAGCGCAAAGGGAGTGGACCGAACTTGTCTATGAAGTGGCTAATCAAACGCTGTTCACCGATGTTAGGTCTTGGTTCAACGGCGACAACTCGAATATCGAGGAGAGACCGCGAAAATTCTTGCTATGGGCAGGCGGGAACATCGCGTATAAACAGAAGTGCGAAGAAGTGGAGAGCGCTGGCTACGCCGGTTTCGATCTTCACTAACGCTCTCCAACTTCCACCAAACTGGGGATTAAGCAGCAGTCCAGCCGCCGTCGATAACTAGGCTAGTGCTGGTTACGAATTTCGCTTCGTCCGATGCGAGGTAGATAACACCGGCGGCGATATCATTAACGTCGCCGATCTGCTGGAGTAGGGCAAGGTTGGCCATAGTTTTCCATGCACTAGTCTCGTCCATGACGCCTTCGCGTACAAAGCCGTTGACCGCTTCTTCGAGCATCGGTGTGCGTATGCATCCCGGGTAGATGGCATTGATGCGAATTGCGTGCCCATGCTGCGCCCACTCTACAGCCAAGGATTTGGGAAGATGACCGACGGCAGCCTTCGCGGCACTATAGGCAACCTCGTCGGAAAGTCCGACTAGCCCAGCGACGGATGCGATCAGGACGACCGGAGAGGGAAGTCCATCGCTTCCTCCCTTGGCAAGCAATGGCTGCAAGGCGCGGCATCCCAGCAAAGGAGCCTCCAAATTGACGGAGAGCTGACACCGGATCTGGCCCATTGAGAGCTTATCGATGGGGCTGATGATGACGGCTCCCGCGGCGTTTACGAATACGTCAAGCTTCCCCTTGTCGTTATCGATCAGCTTGGATAGCGAGGTCCACGATTGTTCCTGTGTAACGTCGAGTTTTAGCGCCGTTCCGCCGATTTCATCAGCGCTGGCTTTCGCCCCGGCTTCATCGATGTCCGCCAGGTACACACTCGCGCCTTCGGCTATCATGGCGCTAGCCGTAGCCTGGCCAATGCCGCCTGCGGCCCCAGTGACCAAAGCAACCTTTCCCCTCAGTCTTCCCATGCGGATTACCTCAATAGCTTCTTGGGAGTTCCAGCACCTTTTCGGCGATGAAGCTCAGGATCAGTTGTTCGGTGATGGGGGCGAGGCGGGTCAGCACGCTTTCGCGGAACAGCCGCTCGACATGATATTCCTTGGCATAGCCGAAGCCGCCATGGGTCGCGACCGCCTGATAGGCCGCATCGAAGCAGGCCCGGGCCGAAAGGAACTTGGCCGCATTGGCTTCCGCGCCGCAGGGCAGGCCGCTGTCGTAAAGACGCGCGGCCTTTTCCACCATCAGCCAGGCGCTTTCCAGATACATCCACTTTTCCGCGAGCGGATGCTGGATGCCCTGATTCTGGCCGATCTGGCGATCGAACACCACCCGCTCCTTGGCGTATTGCACCGCGCGGCGCAGCGCATCGCGGCCGATGCCGATGGCTTCGCAGGCGATCAGGATGCGTTCCGGGTTGAGGCTGTGCAGGATATAGCCGAAGCCCTTGCCTTCCTCGCCGATGCGGTCCTCTTCGGGAATGAACAGGTCCTCGATGAAGATCGCGTTCGAATCCACCGCCTTGCGGCCCATCTTGGGGATCAGGTGAACATCGATCTTGGAACGGTCGAGATCGGTGTAGAAGATGGTGATGCCGTCGGTCGGCTTCTTGCAATCCTCGAACTTTGTGGTGCGCGTCAGCAGCATGATCTTGTTTGCGACCTGCGCGGTGGAGGTCCACACCTTCTGCCCGTTCACCCGATAGCCGCCTGGCACCTTCTCGGCGAAGGTCTTGATCCGGGTGGTGTTGAGGCCTGCGTCGGGTTCGGTGAAGCCGAAGCACACCTGGTCCTCGCCGGCCACCAGCCGGGGCACCCAGCGCGCCTTCTGCTCGTCCGTGCCCTTGACCACGATGGGGTGCGGGCCGAACAGGTTGATGTGGATGGTGGACGCCGCCGCGAAGCCGCCGCCCGAGGCCGCGACCTCGTTCATCATCGTCATCGCTTCGGTCACGCCAAGGCCGGACCCGCCATATTCCTCCGGCATGGTGATGCCCAGCCAGCCGCCTTCGGCCATGGCGCGGTGAAATTCGCGGGGGAACTTGCCGTCGTCGTCGCGGGCGAGCCAGTATTCGTCGTCGAAGGGCGCGCAGGCCGCGCGCACGCCTTCCCGAATGGCGTTCAGGTCTTCCTCTGTTGGCAACTTTTCCAATGTTCCTTTCTCCCTGGAATTCGCGTCGTCTATATGAGTGGTTTTCATACTAGACAGTATAATAGAAATATATAAAGCATACAAATGCTGATGTGTGTGAGCGATGGCGCGATTGGGAGAAATGTTGATCACCATGATTGTCTTGAAGAATCTCATCGACGGAGATTGGCGCGAGGGTGACTCGATTTTCGCTAGCACCAATCCATCCAATCTCGATGAAATCGTGGCGCAATGCGTTTCCGGTTCGGCGGATCAGGTGATGGAAAGCATTGCAGCCGCCAAAACTGCGTTTGCCGAGTGGTCGCACTCTTCGATCCTATTACGACACGACATTCTTATGCGTGTAGCTTCTGAATTGCGGGAGCGGGAAGTGGAACTGGGTCGGTTGGTATCCTGTGAGCAGGGTAAGACTTTGCGGGAAGCGACCGCAGAAGTGGTGCGCGCAGCTCAGATTTTCGAATTCTTTGCAGGCGAATGCTTGCGCATACAGGGTGAGAAATTGGCTAGTGTGAGGCCAGGTGTGGAAGTGGACATCACGCGTGAGGCGCTTGGGGTCATCGGGCTTATCACGCCGTGGAACATTCCGATTGCGATACCGGCCTGGAAGATCGCGCCGGCGCTGGCTTACGGTAATTGCATCGTCTTCAAGCCGGCCGAATTGGTTTCGGCAACGGCCTGGCACTTGGTTGACATCATCTGTCGGGCCGGTGTTCCCCAAGGTGTCCTCAACCTTGTAATGGGTTCGGGAAAGGTCATCGGATCGGCAATGGCCAGGAGCCCGGACATCGATGGGATCAGTTTTACCGGATCCACCACGACCGGCAGAACTATCGCCACGAACTGTGCCGAACATGGCACCAAGTTGCAGATGGAAATGGGGGGGAAGAACCCCTTAGTCGTGCTGGCCGACGCGGATATGGATCTGGCACTTGATTGCGCCATCGATAGCGCTTTTTTTGCCACAGGGCAGCGATGTACCGCGGCCTCACGCCTAATCGTCGAAGACGCGATTCACGATTATTTTGTTCAGGCATTGATCGAGAGAATGAAGGCGATCAAGATCGGACATGCACTCGATCCGGCGACCGATATAGGCCCCGTTGTAAGTGAGGGGCAGTTAGAACAGAATCTTCGCTATATCGATATTGGACAGGGGGAGGGAGCAACGCTCGCTTTCGGTGGAAGCAGGATCGAAGGCACAACCAGAGGCTACTTTATGCAGCCCGCCCTGTTCAGTTCGGCAAGCAATGGCATGCGAATTTGCCAGGAGGAAATTTTCGGACCGGTTGCTGCAGTCACTCGCGTTGCTGATTACGATGAGGCCTTGCAGGTAGCAAACGATACGCAGTTCGGTCTTTCCGCCGGAATTTGTACTAGGAATCTCGCGTGCGCGATGCATTTCCGGCGAAACGTGGCCGCCGGGATCGTGGCGGTGAATCTGCCTACCGCTGGGGCCGACTTTCACGTACCTTTCGGTGGGCGCAAGGCATCTTCTCTGGGGCCGCGTGAGCAGGGAAGAAGCGCCATCGAATTCTATACGACCACGAAAACTAGTTATCTACGTTGTTGATGCGGGGACATTGGCTGGCTTTCGCTGCGTGCGGAGGGAGCGGTCCGAAGCGGCTTTGGAGCGATTTCAATCTTCTCACGATTCCGGCCCGACAGTTTCGGGACTGGCGGCAGCTGTATGGCGTTTGCCGGCTTCCACCATCGGTAGTGCTGGGAAAATGAAGGGCAGGCAAGGGGTATACTGATTGTGAACAGGAGCGATTTTCGTAATGGCATAGCACTCGTAGCCGGCGGCAGCGGGGGGCTGGGCGCGAGCATCTGTCGGTTGCTGGCCAAGGCGGGCGTAGACATTGCCTTCACCTATTTTCGGAACGACATTGCGGCGAAAGATCTAGCAAGCGAACTTGAATCGGCCGGAGTACGAGCAATGGCCATCCGGATGGATCTCGCTGACCTTGAATCGGTAAAAGCCGGTGTCGAGACGGTGCGCGCAAAGTTCGGCGACCCCAGCACCCTGATCTATGCAGCGGGCCCTCAATTGCATTTTCGATACATCGTAAACATCGAGCCAGATTTGTTTCATCGCACGATGAAGCAGGATGTGGATGGCTTCTACAATCTGGTTTCAAGCGTGCTCCCGATCCTGAGGGAAGAACGTGGTGCACTCGTTGCGCTAGCAACGCCAGCGATCCAGAAATACACAAAGAAGGACATTCTTTCCATCGCTCCCAAAGCTGCCGTGCATGCGATAGTGAAGGGTATCGCTGTAGAGGAAGGACGTTATGGCGTGCGCGCAAATTCCGTTGGCGTGGGGCTTGTTGGCGATGCCGGTCTGTTCGAATCGCTTAAGGAAAACGGCAGTATTGACGACAAGTTCATGAAGGCGACATACGAGCGTGTGCCTTTGGCGCGGCTTGGCAAGTCATCGGAGATCGCAGAAGCCGTGATCTTCCTGGCATCGGAAAAAGCGAGTTTCATCACTGGAAACATCCTAATGGCCGATGGTGGCCTCTCCGCGTGACGGAAAGCAGCAACAGACCGGTGAAAGGTGCGCTGGACGGCTTTCGGGTCATCGACCTTTCGCGTGTGCTCGCAGGCCCGTTCTGCACGCAAATTCTTGGCGATCATGGTGCTGACATCTTGAAAGTGGAATCTCTTGCCGGAGATGAAACGCGCAACTGGGGGCCGCCATTTATCGGCGATACCGCCGCCTATTTCCACGGCGTCAACCGCAACAAACGCAGTATTGCTCTTGACCTGAGCCACGCTGACCAGCGTGGTGCCTTGCTTGATATCATCGCCCACGCCGACGTCGTTATCGAGAATTTCAAGGCAGGCACAATGGCGCGCTGGGGGATGGACTACGCTGCGTTGACGGAGCGTTTCCCCAGCCTAGTATATTGCAAGATCACTGGATTTGGCGATGATGGCCCGTTGGGCGGGATGCCCGGTTATGACGCTGCGGTACAGGCGATGTCCGGCCTTATGAGCGTCAACGGCGAGGGTGACGGGCCACCGCTTCGCATGGGGGTGCCAATCGTCGACCTTGTGACGGGCCTTAATTCAGCAATCGGTATTCTGCTTGCGCTGATTGAACGTTCCAAGAGCGGGCGCGGACAACTTGTTGATATGACCCTGTATGATTGCGCCTTGTCGCTTCTTCATCCGCATTCCGCCAATTATCTAACAGCTGAGATCGAACCGCTACGCAGTGGTAATGCTCACCCCAACATCACGCCTTATGATTGCTTCGCAACGGCAACCGAACCCGTTTTTCTCGCGATCGGAACCGACGGGCAATTCGCAAAGTTCTGTGAGATCGTTGGCAGGGCCGAGTTGAGCACGGACCCGGACTATCGTACTAACGGAGATAGGAACGTGCATCGCGATCAGCTTCGCAAGGAGATTGGAGGCGTACTGGCAACCTGCGCCGGAAAGGAACTTGTTCAGCGCTTGATGAAAGCTGGAGTGCCCTGCGCTCCGGTACTTACTGTATCGCAAGCCCTGACTCACGAACACAGCGCGCATCGTCGCATGATTGTCGATGATGGTCTCTATCGCGGCATTGCCAGCCCGATAAAATTAAGTGCAACGCCTGCCAGTTTCAATTGTCGCCCGCCCGATCGGCCCCGCTACGACCCTGAAACGATCAACGGGCTGCGCAACATGTGGCCCTGATTTCAATTGCTGCTGCCGCTGCGCTCATCGTGGCGTTTCGGAGATGGCGTCGATGGACAAACCGGATAAACTTGCATAACAGCAAATCGACGGCAACCAGGAATGTGAGGCACATGCGGTAATTGCACGTTGGTGCTGCACCGTTTACTAGAGACCAGAAGATGAAGCAGAAAATAAGAGAATTTAAGAAAAATCAGATTCTCGAAGAAGCTGTGGAAATGATTTCGGAGTTTGGTTTTCATCAAACCACGATGGACAAGCTCTGCGAAAAGCTTGATGTATCAAAGCCTTTTCTTTATTCATATTTTGATAATAAAAGCGATTTGCTAATTGAGATATATGATAGAGTGGCCCAGATATCTTCGTCTGGAATAAAAGATATCATACGATCTGACGATAGTCCTGAGCATAAGATAAGAGATATTGTCACATACCTCGTAAAGCTTAATATTGATGTGCAGGATCTTTGCTCTATTTATATGCAAGAGGAAAAAAATCTTCCAGAGGAAAAGCGTTTAGAAATACGTGCGGAAGAACGTCAGCTTGACGACAGTTTTACGAGACTAATTGAAGATGGAATTGTGAAAGGCGTATTCGATGTTGCGAGGCCACGAATAGCGACACTTTCTATTTTTAGTATGGCTCGATGGGTTCATCGTTGGTATAAACCCGGTGCGATCCCCGCAGATGAAATTGCCTCAGAAATTGCGGATTACGCGCTGCGTCTTCTCAATTATAAGATTGATGGAAGCGGCGAGTGATTCCGGCTGACAAAGTCAAAATTTTATTTCTTATTTCTTTGGCCGAGGTTGGCGTTAGAGACGAGCGATCCCGCGAACTTCCTGCTGTATCGTCTTCAGCGGCGTTTACAGAATCTGGGGGTAAGCCTTCGACTAGTTCGCGTGCAGGGTTGTAGATCTGTTCGCGGGGGCAACTTGATTGACACTAGCCGTGCAGTGCAGGTTCTGCACCTCGCCGGTCGTTCGGCAGAGGCAGTGTTGCCCGCCAGACGGCGCTCCTGACCTCATGAACTCCTTCGACCAAATTTAACACAGGTTCCGGGCGATCCCTTCCCTTGCGGCAAAGATCGGCGAGGTTGTCACCGCCGCGCAGACACTCGAGCAACAATCCGGATGTCCTTGGCAGAGAACTGCTGTCGACGCGTTTGCAGGCGGATATCCTTCACCACCTGCTCTGCAGGAGCTTTGACGGAAGGGGCTGACGGCCAACAGCGCCCAGATAATGAGTTGTGCATAGCTGTGGCAGCGTTGAATTTATTTGCGGCCAGCTCTCTGTCAATGGTTTGTGGTACTGAGAACCACAAATCTGTCGGATGGCGCCCAGGATGGACCGCGACCATGTTCGCTCCATGGACAACCAAGCAGACACATCCGGATATGGGATCCGGCAAGCCGATCGCCAGGATGCACAAGTGCGCCCGGTTCCAAACGACAGGCTCATTGCGATCAGGGAAGTGATGGAGCGCACTTCGCTCTCCCGCTCGTACATCTATGCGCTGGTGAAGCGTCAGGAAATGCCCGCTCCAATCAAGCTCGGCCTCAAATGCTCGCGCTGGTCCGAACAGGCAATCGAACGCTGGATTGTCCAGCAGGTCGGCTAGTCGCCAGGCCGGCCGGGACCGGTAGTCGCCCAACGGATCGGCTGTCCCAGATGGATCTCGGGTGGCCACATATCGGCCAACAGCAGGCCTGCCCATTCACAGGCAAGCTCCCGCCGACGCGGCATATAGGCAGCACGGTTGTAAGCCCGCTCCACCTTGTTCTGCGGAACATGCGCCAGCATGAGATCGATGACCGCCCGGTCATCGATCTGCCCCTGTAGCTTTACCCGCTCATTCATGATGGTCGAGAAGGCTGAGCGGAACCCATGCGGAACATGGCGCTGATAATAGCCGGCCCGGATCAGAAGCGCCCGCAGCGTGTTCTCGCTCATCGGCCGGTGGCTGTGTCGATCAGAGGGAAACACCAGCGGCAGATGCCCGGTGAGGGGTTCCATCACCCGCAGGATCGCAACTGCCTGAGGGGCGAGGGGAACCAGATGATCGCCCCCTTCTTCAGCCTTGCGGTCCAGATCGCCTTTCATGCGCGCTGCCGGAATGCGCCAGAGCGGCTCCTTGCCATCAAGCTCATGGAACTCTTCCCAGCGCGCGCCATGCAGTTCGCCGGGTCTGACCGCTGTTAGTGCAAGAAAACGCAATGCCAGCTTGGTAGGGGCACGGCACCGCTCGGCCTCGCAATCCACCAGCAGCTGGCGCAGCTTGCCAAGCTCGGTGATCGCAGGTTGCGATTTTGCTCTTGGCTTGGGCGGCAGCAGCCTGCCGAGGCTGGCTGCAGGATCAGCCGATACATATCCCAAGGCCAGGCCATAGCCGAATATGGCACTGATCCTCTGACGCAGCCGATGTGCTGTCTCGATGGCACCGCGGTTTGCCACCCCCTGCAGCAGCCGCAGCACCATGGGCGCCTCGATGTCGGCCATCGCAAGCGAGCCGAAGGCAGGATAGACCTCGTTTTCAAGACTGCCCTTCACATCCGCGGCATGGACCTGCGACCAGCGCGGGGTCTGGGCAACGAGCCACTCTCCAGCGACGGTCTCGAAGCGTTTGCGCGTATCGGCCGCATCCGCACCGTTACCGAAGAGATCGCAAGGCCTTGGCTCCCTGCCTTTGGCCAGCAGCTGCTTGGCCTTGTCGCGGGCATCCCTGGCATCGCGCAGGGAGATGGCGGGATAGCTGCCGATCGTCAGGGTCTTCTGGAGCGGCTTGCCATTGGCATTGCGGCCGAACTGGTAGTTCATGCGCCAATGTCGTCCGCCTGCGGGACTCACATGCAGATAGAGCTGTTCCCCGTCAGAGAGCTTGTAGGCTTTCTCTTTTGCTTTTGCGCCTCGCAGCTGTGCATCGGTCAGTCGCGACATACCATATTTTCCAGACACCGCACCATAGATGATACCATAGCACGGACTGGCTGGATGGGAATATATGAAGACCAATCAGGACAAGCCACCCCCGAAAACCCACGCTATTCCGGGAATTTCTCGACTGATAGAACCCTTGAAGAGTAGTGGATGGCGGAGCGGGAGGGATTCGAACCCTCGATACGGGGTTACCGTATACACACTTTCCAGGCGTGCGCCTTCGACCACTCGGCCACCGCTCCGCATACCTGACGGGAACAGCGCCCCTAGCCGCGCCGAATGGCTTTCGCAAGTCATCGATAGATGGCAAGTTGAGGAAATACATACGCTCCGCCATCCGGTTCGGCAGGAAACCCCGAAATGCACGAAATCCTACACGTCGCCTCTCCGCTCTGGCGCTGGAACGGGCCGCACAATGGCACATGGTTCTTCGTCACCATGCGCGGCGCGGAAGCGGAGGCGATCGCCGCCCACGCCCTGATGCGGCGGCTTGAAACCGGCCGGGCGCGGGGATTCGGCTCCGTGAAGGTGACGGCCCGGATCGGCGCAAGCAGCTGGCGGACCTCCGTTTTCCCGGCCCGCGAAGGCGAATGGTGGCTGCCGGTCAAGGCCGCGATCCGCCGCGCCGAGGACATTGCCGAGGGGGACATGGTCCAGTTTTCGCTGGAACTGGAGTAGGAGCGGAAATCCTAGATCCGGTCCGCTTCGGCCACGGCGTCGCTCGCCCGCAATGCGCTGAGGATTCGAGTCAGGTGGACGAGGTCCTTCACTTCCAGATCGACATCGTAAGTGTGGAACGGATCGTCATGCTGGGCGAGCACGAGATTGACCACATTGGCGTGGTTCTGGGCGAATATCGTGGCCATTTCCGCCAGCGTGCCCGGCCGATGGTAGAGCACGGCGCGCAGCCGGCCCACCGCGCCTTGCGAGCGTTCGCCCCACGACAGGTCGAGCCAGTCGGCATCCACCCCGTTGGCCAGGGTCAGGCAGTCGATCGCGTGGACTTCCACCCCCTTGCCGGGGCGGCGCAGGCCCACGATCCGGTCGCCAGGCACGGGATGGCAGCATTCCGCAAGCTGGAAGGCCATGCCTGCCGTCAGCCCCTTGATCGAGATCGCGCGTTCCTGCCGCGGCCATGAATCGGGGTCCGGCAATGCGGACGTGCTGCCCGGCACCAGGGCTTCCATCACCTCGCGATCGTCGAGCTTCGCGCTGCCGATGGCGACCATCAGGTCTTCCTCGCGCTCCAGCTTCAGCCGCTCGACCGCGGCGTCGATGGCTTTCTTGCCGATCTTGCTCGGCAGACGCTCGCAAATCTCCTCGAACAGCTTGCGGCCGATCGCCGCGACTTCCGACCGTTCCTTCTGGCGCACGGCGCGGCGGATCGCGGCGCGCGCCTTGCCGGTCACGACGAAGCCAAGCCAGGACAGCTGAGGCCCGGAATTGTCGCTCTTGATGATCTCGACCACATCGCCATTGTTGAGCGGCGTGCGCAGCGGCATGTGCCGGCCGTTGATCTTCGCCCCGACCGCCTTGGCGCCGAGA